>NZ_JBITSA010000002.1:161085-699768 GCF_044540385.1 Kitasatospora sp. NPDC086009 | reverse complement strand
GGGGGGCCCCCCCGCTGTGGGCCCGGCTGCTTGTGGCCCCCCCCCCCCCGGGCGGGGGGGGGGGGCGGGCTCCCCCCCCCCCCCCCCGGCCGTCTCACCCCCGGCCGTCTCATCCCCGGCCGTCTCATCCCCGACCGTCTCAGCCCCGGCCCTCTCGGAGGGTGTTCGACAGGGGATTCCCCCCAACTGTCCGGCTTTGATTCTTGGGGCACGGACTCGGTTCCAGGATCTCGTGGCGGCCGGGTCCGGGTCCGCGACATTGATCAGTTGTGACGGAGCGACGCAGGTATCCCTGGGACCTGAAGGGCGGTCAGGGGGAGCTCATCGAGTCGATGCTGGTGGAGTGGCGACGCAGCCGCGCTGAAGGCATCACCCAACGCCCCGGCCGACAGCCAGGGCTACGACGGCGGCAAGCGGGTCAAGGGCCGCAAGCGGCACATCGCCACCGACACCCTCGGCCTGCTCCTGGTCCTGATCGTCACCGCCGCCGGTGTCCAGGACTCCGCCGGCGGCAAGCAGGTCCTGGACACCCTCGTCGGCCAGTGGCCCACGGTGACGAAGGTCTGGGTGGACGCCGGCTACAACAACGCCGTCGTCAGGCACGGCGCCGCGCTCGCCTTCGCGCTGGTCCTGAGCGCGGGCGCGCTGCGCCGCGCCGAACGTCCCGCCGTGCCGGCCGGCTCCGGCCGCCCGCACTCCACTCCGGTCCTGACAGAGTGAAACACGCTTCCCGCTCGTCCCGCGGTGTGATCCAATACGCGCGGCCGTGCAGGGAGCACGCCACCGATCCACAGGGGGACCATTGATCAGAGCCATCGACACCAGACGCATCGCCTCCGCCGCCGCGGTGCTCGCCGCGACCGCGGGGCTCGCCGTGGCCGCGCCCGCCGCCCCGGCCCGGGCCGACACCCCGAGCGTGTTCCAGCTCGTCAACGCGGCCAGCGGTAAGTGCCTGGACGTCTCCGGCGGGTCCACCGCCGACGGCGCCGCGGTGATCCAGTGGGCCCGCACCGGCGGCACGAACCAGGGCTGGCACTACGTGGCCTCCTGATCCGGAACACCACCGGAGCCCCGGCCGAAGGGCGCCGTCGGCCGGGGCTTGCGTCTGTCGCGCACCCACCGGTCCGCCGGCGGCCGGCACCACCGGAGCGACGCACAACCTTTTCGAACGACGCACGTCCAATCACATGACGCCTCCGGCCACCCGACGCCCGATCCGCGCAACCGGCCGCCGCCGGACCGGGGCGGTCCGTCCTGCCCGATCTCTGCACAGCTCCGTCCCAGGGGGACTCATGAACAGCATCAAGCGACACCTCGGCTCCGCCGCCGCAGCCCTTCTCCTCGGCGCGGCAGGCACGGCCGGCATCGCCGCACCCGCCTCGGCCACGACGGCCTACCGGCCCGTCAACAGCACGGGCGACGTCGAGATCCGGGCCACCTTCAGCGACAAGTGCCTGGAGGTGGCCGACTGGCGCACCGACGACGGCGCCCCCGTCCGCCAGTGGACGTGCACCGGCGGCGACAACCAGAAGTGGCGCTTCACCGACGGCTACGCCGTCAACGTGCACAGCGGCAAGTGCCTGGAGGTCCCCGACTGGAGCACCGCCCCGGCCGCCCCGATCGGCCAGTGGACCTGCACCGGCGGCGACAACCAGCGCTGGGGGGCCGTCAACGTCGGCAACGGGGGCCTGGGCGTCAGCGACCGGAGCATGGCCGTCGTCAACTTCCACAGCGACCTCGTCCTGGACGTCAACGGCGGGGACTTCGCCGACGGCGCCCCGGTGATCCAGTGGTACTCGACCGGGGTGCGCAACCAGCGACTGCTCCTCACCCCGCCCGCGACCGCCGCGCGCTGATCCTGAACGTCCGGGGTGGGGAGTCGGCGGACTCCCCACCCCGGACCCACCCCGCCCCTCCTGCCGCCCGGCTGCCACACGCACCCTGCGCCGCCCTCCTCGTGCTCCATCACCAGGAGGAAAGCCATGACCACCCGCCTCACCCCCGCCCGCCGACGCCTCGGCCCCGCCGCCGTCCTCGCCCTCGCCCGCCCCGGCCGTCTCTCCCATCGGACGGGGCCGCCCGGTGGGCGGGCGTCACGAGGTGAGGGAGGCCACCTCGGCGGCGTAGAGCAGCTCCGGGTCGAGGTCCATCCCGGTGAAGTGGCCCGCCAGTTCCAGCGAGAGCGTGCCGTGCAGGCGGGTCCAGAAGGCGAGCGCGCGGCGCAGCTCGGCCGGGCGGGCGCCGGGGTGGGCGGCGGCCCAGGGGCGGTGGTGCTCCAGGTAGGCGTCGAGCGCGGCGGCCGGCCCCGCCGGCTCAGGCCCCGGACCGGCGGCGACACAGGCGTCGAGCAGGGTCGACATGATCTCCGATGCGATCACGGTGGTGTCCTCGGGAGCGTGGTAGCCCGGGACCGGGGTGCCGTAGACGAGGAAGTAGCGGTGCGGGTCGGCCAGCGCCCAGCGGCGCAGGGTCCGGGTCAGCTCCAGCAGGTCCGCCGGGTGGGTGCCCCCGGCGGGGCCGGTGGCCAGCAGGGCGTCGGCGAGGCTGCGGTAGGCGTCCCGGACGAGCTCCGTGATCAGCTCGTCGCGGTTGGCGAAGTACCGGTACAGCGCGGGTCCGCTCAGGCCCATCTGCTTGGCGATCGCGTTCAGTGAGAGCGCGGACGCCCCCACCCCGGCGATCTGCTCCCAGGCCCGTTCCTTGACCTCCGCGCGGACCTGCTGCCGGTACCGCTCGCGTGGGGTCGGCGCCTTGTCGGCCATGTCTGTCTCCTTCTTCCGCTCGCCCCGGGATCCGCCCGTCCCGGGATCGGGTCCCTCCCTGGATCAATCCGTCCCGGGATCGGTCCGTCGCCGTACCCGGCCGCCCGCCCCTGCCGTCCTGCCCGCTCGCCCGCCCCGGCCGCCCGCCGGGTGCGGGGACCACAGCACAGGTTAGACGGTATCACTCACGGCAGAGGCGCTCACGATCGATGGATTCGCTCGCTTGACACGACCCTCGACGGCATTCATTCTAGTTACAGCTTCTAACGGAAGCGAGAGCATCAAACACAGAGGAGATCACCATGGTTGCCACCGAGTACGTCGAGGTCGTCCTGCCGGGCAAGGTCGAGCCGGAAGGCCTGGAGGTTCGTTCGGGGCTGCCGCTCCCGGTGCCCGCCGCCGGTCAGGTGCTGGTCGGGGTGGAGGCCACCGGGGTCTCGTTCGCCGAGCAGCAGATGCGGCGCGGCCGCTACTACGACCAGCCGGCGTTCCCCTTCGTCCCCGGGTACGACCTGGTCGGTACGGTCCTGGCGGCCGGCCCCGGCGTCGGGCCCGAGCTGGTCGGCCGTCGGGTCGCCGCCATGACCAAGACGGGCGGCTGGGCGAGCCACGTCGCGCTGGACGCCGCGGACCTCGTCGAGGTGCCGGACGGCATCGGCGCGGCGGAGGCCGAGACCGCGGTCGTCAACGGCCTGACCGCCTGGCAGATGCTGCACCGCAAGGCCCGGGTGCGGGCCGGTCAGACCGTCCTGGTCCACGGCGCCAACGGCGGGGTCGGCTCGGTGCTGGTCCAGCTGGCGCTCGGCGCCGGCGCCCGGGTGATCGGCACCGCCTCGGGCCGCCACCACGACGCCCTGCGGGCCCTCGGCGTCACGCCCGTGGACTACCGCCGCGAGGATGTCCCCGCCCGGGTCCGGGAGCTGGCCCCGGGCGGCGTGGACGCCGTGTTCGACCACGTCGGCGGCCCCGGCCTCACCGACTCCTGGCGGCTGCTCGCCCCCGGCGGCACGCTCGTCTCCTACGGCAGCGCCGCCACCCGCGACGCCGAGGGCTCCAAGCAGCTGCCCGTGCTCGCGCTGCTCGGCCGGGTGTGGCTGTGGAACCTGCTGCCCAACGGGCGCCACGCCTACTTCTTCAACGTCTGGGCCGGCCGCGCGTTCGCCCCGAACCGGTTCCGGGCCCGCCTGCGCGCCGACCTCTCCCAGGTGTTCGCGGCCCTGCACCGGGGCGAGATCACGGCCCGGATCGCCGCCGAGCTGCCGCTGGCACGCGCCGCCGAGGCGATGCGCCTGGCGGAGTCCGGCACCGTCGCCGGGAAGGTCGTCCTCGTCCCGTAGGCACGGCCCCGCCCGATCGCCCCCTAGGCATCCCCCTCAGGCATCCCCCTCAGGCACCCGACCAGGAGACCCACCGTGTTCACCACCCTCGCCGCCAGGGCCGCCGCCCTGCCCGTCGCCGTCGTCACCGGGCTCTGCGGAGGCGGCGGGCAGCAGCCTGCTGTCCGGACCGACCACCGGGCCCCGGTGATCACCCGCGACGACATCGTCATCCACGCGCCGCTGGAACGGATCTGGCGGATCCAGACGGACATCGGGGCCTGGCCGTCCTGGCAGCCCGACGTCACCCGCACCGAGTGGCTGACTCCCGGCCCGCTGCGCACCGGCTCGGTGTTCCGCTGGTCGGTGCACGGCCTGAGCGACATCACCTCCACCGTCCGGGAGGTGCGCCCGCCGCACCGGATCGTCTGGGGCGGCCCGGCCCAGGGGATCACCGCCGTGCACGTCTGGACCTTCACCCCGGTCCGGGACGGCGTGCGCGTCCACACCGAGGAGTCCTGGGCCGGGGCGCCGGTGGAGGCCGCCCGGCCGGAACTCCAGGCGGCGCTGGACGCCTCGCTGGACGCCTGGCTGCACCACCTCAAGGCCCGGGCCGAGGAGTGACGGGCCACCGGGGCCGGCGCTCCGGGCCCCCTCCGCGGCGCCACCGGTCAGGCCCCGCCCGGCTCCGGCCGCCCCGGCGTCCGCCCGGCCGGGCGGACCAGCGCCACCGCGAGGACGGCCACGGCGGCGAGCGCGAGCAGGACCGTCCGCCCGCCGGACGCCGCGCCCGCCAGATGGACACCGAGGACGGGCAGCGCGGTGCCGAGCGCCGTCCCCAGGCTGCGGGCCATGTTGACCATGCCGCCGCCGACCGCCGAGCACTGCGGCGGGACCGCCCGCATCACCAGCGCGTTGTTGGCCGGCAGCAGCAGCCCCAGCCCGTACCCGGCGACCAGCAGCGGGCCCGCCGCCGTCGCCGCCCCCACCGGCAGCAGCGCGAGCAGCAGCAGCCCGGCACCCGCGACGGCGGCGCCCAACCGGCAGCGGTCGACGTCCGACCAGCCCCGCGGCAGCAGCGCGCCGCCGACGGTCGCGGCGAGCGCGAAGGCGGCCGGGAGCAGGGTGATCACCAGACCGGCCCGGACCACCGGGACGCCCGCCCCGGCGAGCAGCACCGGGCCGAGCACCAGCGGGCAGAACAGCAGCAGATAGCCGATCAGCGCGACGGCCAGCCCGGGCCGCACGCCCGGGGTGTTGACCAGCCCCGGCGCCAGGATCGGCCGGGCGGCCCGCCGCTCCTGGCGGACCAGGCCGAGGGTGAGCAGCGCCGAGGCGAGCAGCAGGGCCGCCGCGGCCCAGCCGGGCAGGGGCAGGCCGGAGGCGGTGGAGAGGGCGAGCAGCAGCGCGGTGGTGGCTCCGGTGAGCAGCAGCAGCCCGGACAGGTCGAACCGGCCGCCCCCGGTAACGCCCCCGCCCCCACCCCCGTCGCCGTCGGCGACACCGGGGACCCACGCCCGGGCGCGGGTGCGGGGCAGCAGGAACCAGCCCGCCAGGATGCCGAACAGTCCGATCGGCACATTGATCCAGAACACCCAGCGCCAGGAGGCGTGTTCGACCAGCAGCCCGCCGAGGCTGGGCCCGAGTGCCAGGCCGAGGCCCTGGGCGGCCGCCTGGATGCCCAGCGCCCGGCGCATCGCGTGGCCGGGGACGCCGCGGGCGACCAGGGCGACGCTGTTGGCCTGCATCATCGCGCCGCCGACCGCCTGCACGGCCCGGCAGGCCACCAGGATCCAGAGGCCGCCGGCGAACCCCGCGCCGAGCGAGGCCAGTGCGAAGACGGCGAAGCCGCCGAGGTACATCGTCTTGCGCCCGACCAGGTCGGAGAGCCGGCCGACCGGGGCCAGCAGGGCCACCAGCACCAGCAGGTAGGCCAGCGCGACCCATTCCACCGCGGCGAAGTCGGCCCGGAAGTGCCCGCCGAGCGCGGGCAGCACCAGGGCGGTGATGCCGGCGGTGAGCTGGCCGAGGAACGCCCCTAGGCAGACGGCGGCGACGGCCAGCCAGTGGGCGTGCCGCCACCCGGCGATGCCGCGCGGCCGGGGGCGCTCGGCGAGCAGCCTGGTGGCGAGGGCGGTGGCGTTCATGCGGCGAAATATATCGGATGCAGATATGTTCCTTCTACGAGCTGATCGGCCACCGATGGGTGTCGGCCCGGTGTCGAGACGGTACGCGACCGGCGGCTGCGGCCTCCGGCGGGCGGTCGGGGGTGGGCGGTCGGTGGGCGGCCCGGGGTGGGCGACCGACCCCTTCTCGGCAGGTGATCGGGCCGACGGCGCGGCCGCCACCAGGCGCTACGCTGTCCGCCATGCCGTCGTCACCCCCCGTTCCCGACCCCGCCGCCGCGCCTGCCGACACCCAGGCCGCCCCCGGGGTCCCGGCGGAGCTCCCCGCTCCGGCGATCGAACGCGCCCGGCGGCTGACCGACGTCGTCACCCGGCTGCGCCGCGCCCTGCGCAGCAGCATCCGCACCGAGTACCCGTGGGAGTCCCTGCCGATGGCGCAGGTCGAGCTCCTCCAGACGCTCGCCGCCGCGCCGCTGCGGGTCGGCGAACTCGCCGCCCGCCAGCGGCTGGCCCCGAACACCGTCAGCGGCCTGGTCGGCAAGCTGCTGGAGGCCGGCTTCGTCGACCGCCAGGCCGATCCCGGCGACCGCCGCACCGCCCGGATCGCGCTCACCCCGGCGGGCCTGCGCCAGCTGGACGACTGGCGGCACGCCCACGAGCGCCGCATCGCCACCGCCCTCGCCACCCTGACCGCGGCCGACCGCGAGGCCGTCATGCAGGCGCTCCCCGCCCTGGACCGGCTCGCCCGCGCGCTGGCCGACCCGGGTGCGCCCGAGCAACCGACCGGGCCCGAATAGTCGGGTGACGAGCGGGCCCGGCGGCGGCTACCGTCCGTGGATGGAGAGCACTCGGGCGGACGCCGCACGGATACGGATCGAGCCCTGGACGGACGCCGATCTGGCGCTGCTCCGCCAGGTCAACACCCCGGAGATGAAGCGGCACGTCGGCGGCCCGGAGACGGAGCGGCAACTCCTCCACCGGCACCGCCGCTACCTCGACTTCGTCCCCTCCGGCGTCGGCTGCATGTACCGCATCGTGCTGCTCCCCGACGGGGAGCCGGTCGGCACCGTCGGCTACGGCACCCGGACGTGGCAGGGCGCGACCGTCCACGAGATGGGCTGGAACGTCCTGCCCGCCCACCAGGGCCGGGGCATCGCGGTGGCCGCCACCAGGGCCGCCGTCGCCGCGGCCCGCCGCGAGGCCCGCCACCCCCGTCTGCACGCCTTCCCCGACGTGGCCAACCCCGCCTCGAACGCCGTCTGCCGCAAGGCCGGCTTCACCCTCCTCGGCGAGACCGCCTTCGAGTTCCCGCCCGGGCGCCCCATGCGCAGCAACGACTGGCGGGTGGACCTCCGCGCGGACCCCGCCTAGCCCCGCCCGCCGGGGAGTTGACGGGTGCGGTAACGGCCCGGGGTCTCGCCGACGAGAGCGGCGAAAGCCTCGATGAAGGTCGTCGGATTGGCCCAGCCGCAGGCGAGAGCGGTCTCGGTGACGGACTTCCCCGCGGCGAGCCGGGTGAGCGCGTGGTGGACGCGGAGCTGAGTGCGCCACTGGTGGAAACTCATCCGCAGCTCCTGCCCGAAGAGCCGGCTGAGCGTGCGCTCACTCGCCCCGACCCGCGTCCCGAGCTCGGCGAGCGTCTGCTGGTTGGCCGGGTCGGCGTAGAGGATGCCGGTCAGCGCCCGGAGCCGGTCGTCGGCCGGCTCGGGCAGGTGCAGCGGCTGCTCGGGCGCCAGGGCGAGCTCGTCGACGACGACGGCGTGCAGCCGGTCGACCGCCTCCGGTGCCCGCCCGCCGGCGGCAGCCTCCTCGGCCGTGAGGGCGAGCAGGGCTTCGCGGGCGAGCCCGGAGACGCTGAGCACGGCCGGACGCGCGGGCAGCCGGGCGGCGAGCGCGTCGACCAGGAACAGAATCCGCATGTCCGCGTTGCCGTGCGCGGTGTGGTGGTGCTCGAAGGCTGCGGGAGTCCACGCCACCCGGGTCGGCGGGGCGATCCACGTGCCCCCGACGGTGGTCACGGACAGCACGCCGGCGGCCGGATAGACCAGGTGACCGCGGTCGTGGGCATGGACGGGCAGTCGCTGCCCGTGCGCCAGGGCGATGCGGCCGCGTTCCGCGGGATCGAGATGGCGGGTTTCCCTCATAGCTTGGCATCCTATCGGTGGCCCGCCACGCCGGCTCCGCCCGAGAGTGGACGGCATGACCAGCCCAGTGACCCATCAGACCCCCATGACCCATCAGGCCCCAGCGGCCCACCCGTCGGCGTCCCGGCAGCCGTCCCTCCCCGGACCGGCCGGAGCACGCGCCGTACAAGCCGCTCTCGCGTTCAGCCTGGCCGCGCTGAACCTGCGCATCGCCGTCGCGTCCCTGTCCCCCGTCCTCGCGGAGGTCGAGCACGACGAACACCTCTCGGCGTTCGGCGCCGGAGCCCTCTCGACGGTGCCGGTCGTCTGCTTCGGGGCGTTCGCGTTCCTCGCGCCCCGGCTCACCCGCCGCTTCGGCCCCCACCACCTGCTCTGGTACGCGCTGCTCGCGCTGGCCGGCGGCATCGTGCTGCGCTCCGTCCCGGGAGTGCCCGCCCTGTTCGGCGGGACGCTGATCGCCGGGGTGGCGATCGCGGTCGGCAACGTCCTCATGCCGCAGCTCATCAAGCACGACTTCGCCGGCCGCGCCGGGCTGATGCTCGGCTGCTACTCCCTGGCCCTGTCCGGCGGAGCCGCGCTCGCCGCGGGCCTGGTCGTCCCGCTGGCGTCGGCCACCGGCTGGGGCTGGCGGCCGGTGCTCGCGCTGTGGGCGGTCCCCGCCCTCCTGGCCGCTCTCGCCTGGCTTCCCGAACTGCTCGCGCCGGACCGGCGTTCCGCGAACCGCCGGCGACCGGAGCCGGTGCAGCGGGGAGGAGCCGATACCGCCGCACGCGGGTCGCTGTGGCGCGACCGGACCGCCTGGGCGGTGACCCTGTACATGGGTCTGCAGTCCCTCGGCTACTACGCGATCCTCTCCTGGCTGCCGACGCTCCTGCGGGACCACGGCATGAGCGACAGCCAGGCCGGATGGATGCTCTCCTTCTCCAGCTTCCCCGGGATGGCCGCGTCCTTCGCGGCCCCCTGGCTGCAGCAACGGCTGCGCTGGACCTTCGTCCCGCCCCTGGCGGCGTCCCTGCTGTGCGCCACCGGCTTCGTCGGCCTGCTCACCTCCCCCGTGTCGGGCGCCTACCTCTGGATGACCGCGCTCGGGCTGGGCCAGGGCCTCGCCATCGGTCTCGCCCTCGGCTCCATCGTCGCCCGCTCGCCCGACGCGCACCACACCGGCCGGCTCTCGACCATGGCCCAGGGGATCGGCTACCTCATCGCCTGCCTCGGCCCGCTCGGTCTCGGCCTGCTGCACTCCGCGAGCGGGGGATGGTCGCTGCCGGTCGTCGTGCTGCTCGCCGTGCTCGTCGCCCAGACCGTCGCGGCCTTCGGCGCGAGCCGTGACCGCCACGTCCTGGCGTCCTCCTTACGGACCGGAGCGGTCCTCCTGAAGGACCGGAGCGGTCCTCCTGAAGGACCGGAGCGGTCCTCCTGACGGACCGGGCCCGGCGTGGTCCCCGCCGGGCGCGGTCCCCGCCGGGCTCAGAACAGCGTGCCGCCCTCCAGCTCCAACAGCCAGCGCTTGCGGTCCACCCCGGCGGCGAAGCCGGTGAGGGAGCCGCTGGCCCCGATCACGCGGTGGCAGGGCCGGACGATCAGCAGCGGGTTGGCCCCCACGGCGCCGCCCACCGCGCGGACGGCGTTCGGCGAGGCACCGGCCAGCTCGGCGAGCCGGCGGTAGGTGACCGTCTCGCCGTACGGGATGCCGTCCAGCGCCGCCCAGACGCTCCGGCGGAAGTCGGTCCCGACCGGGGCCAGCGGGAGGTCGAAGGCGGTGCGCTCACCGGCGAAGTAGGCGGTGAGCTGGGCGACCGGCTCGACCAGCGCGTCCGGGTCGTGGACCCAGTGGTCGGCGGGCTCGGCCAGCGCGTACTTCTGGCCGGGGACGGTGACCGTGGCCAGCGCGGCCGGTCCGCCGTCCGTCGGCAGGACGCCGCTGAGCAGCAGCCGGCCGAACGGGCTCTCCATGAAGGTGAAGACGGTGGTGCTCATGCTCGGGTGTTCTCCGTTCCAGTGCTGAGGTCACTCGCGGCGCCCGCCCACAGGCGGTGGACGGCGTAGGAGCGCCAGGGGGCCCAGGCCTCGGCGGCGCGGTCGGCGGATCTCGGGTCGCCGGGGGCGCCGAGCCGGACGAGGCCGTGGCGCACGCCGACGTCGCTCGGCAGGAAGACGTCCGGGTCGGCGAGGGCCCGCATCCGCAGGTAGCCGACGGTCCAGGGGCCGATGCCGGGGAGGGCGAGCAGCTGCGCCGCCGCCTCCTCCCGGTCGACGCCGCCGTCCAGCCGGACGACGCCCTCGGCCAGCGCCGCGCAGAGACCGGTGAGCGCCCGGCGGCGGGCCGCCGGCATCGCGAAGTCCTCGGGGTCGGCCACCGCCAGGGCGGCGGCGGTCGGGAAGAGCAGCCGCAGCCCGCCGTTCGGCTCAGGCAGGACGGCGCCGTACTTCTCGGCGAGCCGGCCGGCCAGAGTGCGGGCCGCGCCGACGGTGACCTGCTGGCCGAGGACGGCGCGGACCGCCAGCTCGTGCGGGTCGACGTGACCGGGCGAACGCAGCCCGGGGCGGGCGCGGACCAGCGCGCCGAGCACCGGGTCGGTGCCGAGCCGGCCGTCCACCGCGTCCGGGTCGGCGTCCAGGTCGAACAGGATCCGCAGCCGCTGGACGGCGGTCGGCAGGTCCCGCAGGTCGGTCAGGAAGAGGCGGCAGTCCAGCCAGCCGCGGGTCCGGGGTTCGTCGGCCGCCAGCCCGTCCACCTCGGCGATGCCGTGGCCGTACGGAAGCGTGAGGGTGCGGCGGTAGGTGCGCAGGCCCGGGCGCGGGCCGGGGACCACCTCCTCCACCCCGGGCACGGCGCGCAGGGCCAGGAAGCCGATCAGGTGGTCGCTGTCCAGCGCGCCCCGGTAGGCCAGCCGCAGGGTGAGCCCGCCGGCCGGGGTCGCGGTGCGCCGCCCCGCCGCGACCTCGGCGCGCAGCCCGCTGGGGGTGCGGTCGTAGACCTCGCGGACGGTGTCGTTGAACTGCCGGACGGAGGCGAACCCGGCCGCGAAGGCGATCTCGGTGACCGGCAGTTCGGTGGTCTGCAGCAGCAGCCGGGCGGTCTGGGCGCGGCGGGCCCTGGCCAGCGCGATCGGCCCGGCGCCGAGTTCGGCGGTGAGCTGGCGCTGGAGCTGGCGGGAGCTGTAGCCGAGGCGGTGGGCCAGACCGGCGACGCCCTCCCGGTCCACGATGCCGTCGCCGATCAGCCGCATCGCCCGGCCGACCAGGTCGGCGCGGTGGTTCCACTCGGGCGAGCCGGGCACCGCGTCGGGGCGGCAGCGCCGGCAGGCGCGGAAGCCCGCGCCCTGGGCGGCGGCGGCGCTGGGGTAGAAGGTGCAGTTGACGCGCTTGGGGGTCACGGCGGGGCAGCTCGGCCGGCAGTAGATGCCGGTCGAGGTGACGGCCGTGAAGAAGACGCCGTCGAAGCGGGAGTCCCTGCTGTCCACGGCTCGGTACCGGATGTCGTCGTCAATCACGCTGTCCAGTCTGCGGCACTCGGCGGGGTGGGACTGGCGGGAATCGGACATGGGCGTGCGGGTCCGCGGGAGCGGCTTTCCGACCGCTCGCCCGCGCCGGGAAAACCACGAGCCCTGCGGCCGGGCCCGCGGCTACCCTGGCCGGGCCGGGCCGCCGATCCGCCCGACCGACTGACCCTTTCTCCCGGCGACAAGGAGCCTCCCGTGACCGAGCAGCCGTACACCGGCCCGGACGATCCCCGGGTCACCGCGCTACGGGTAGAGCAGTTCGCCTTCCCCGGGCCGCTGCGCGACCGGCTGGTCGCGGCCGTCGTCAGCGGCGCCAAGACCAGCACCACCGGCCTGCTCGCCGAGTACGAGCACGAGGACGAACCGCTGCCGAGGGTGGGCGTCCGCTCGGCGGTGATCGACTCGGACGGCCGGGCGGTGGCGGTGACCGAGACCACGGACGTCCGGGTCGTCCCGCTCGCGGAGGTCGACCTGCGGCACGCCGTGGACGAGGGCGAGGGCTACACCACGGTGGCCGCGTGGCGCGCGGGCCACGAGGACTTCTGGCACAGCGAGGAGCTGCGGGCGGCGCTGGGCGATCCCGGCTTCACCGTCGACGACTCCACTCCCGTCGTGCTGGAGCGGTTCCGCGTGGTGGCCGACCTCCCGCGCTGACGGAGCTCCGCCCGGCCGGCGCGGTACGTACTTCTGCAGGTAGTACCGCTCGTCGAGCGCGCGGCGCTGCCCGGAGATCCAGCCGTAGCAGAGCCCGATGTCGACCAGTTCGTCGTCGGTGACCGACGCGATGCCGGACTTCCGCCTGGCCATCCTGATCCACACGCCTTCGTGGCGCGGGTGGTTGGCGGCCAGCCAGTCCTCGAAGGCCCGGGCGTCCACGAAGGCGAGGACCTCCACCCCGTCGATCTCGTCCAGGCGGTCGAGCGTAGCGACACGCGCCCGGCGGGGCGACGGGCCGCCGCAGCACGCCCGCCGCCCCGCCGGTCCGCCGTCACCGCTTGACGACGCCCCGGGCGCGCACCGACTTGGTGATGGTCTTCCACTTCTTCAGCCGGGCCGAGGCCAGCCGGGCGTCCGAACGGGAGGCGATCCACTCGCTCTCGCGCTGGAGCTTGAGGTAGCTGTCCATCCGCCGCTGCGGGAGCGTGCCGTCCTCCAGCGCGGCCCGCACCGCGCAGCCGGGCTCGGTGTGGTGGCCGCAGTCGTGGAAGCGGCAGCCCTCGGCCAGCTCCTCGATGTCGGAGAAGGCCATCGCCACGCCCTCGCCGCCGTAGAGGCCGACCTCGCGCAGGCCGGGCGTGTCGATCAGCACGCCGCCGCCGGGCAGCGGGATCAGCTCACGGGTGGTCGTGGTGTGACGGCCCTTCTGGTCGACCGCCCGGGCCTGCTGAACGGTCATCACCTCGGCACCGGCCAGCACGTTGGTGAGCGTGGACTTGCCGACGCCGGACTGGCCGATCACGGCGGTGGTGCCGGGCGTGCAGGCGCGCAGCACGTCCACCCCCTCGCCGGTCTCGGCGCTGACCACCAGCACCGTGACGCCGGGGGCGATGGCCTCGACGTCGGCCCGGATGAAGTCGGCGTCGTCCACCAGGTCGGCCTTGGTGAGGACGACCACCGGATCGGCGCCGGACTCCCAGGCCAGGGCCAGGAAGCGCTCGATCCGGCCCAGGTCGGGCTCGGCGGCGAGCGAGGCGGCGATCAGGACGGTGTCGACGTTGGCCGCCAGCACCTGGCCGTCCGAGCGCTTGCCGGCCACCTTGCGGATGATCGCGGTGGAGCGCGGCAGCAGCGCCGCGACGGCCGGCATGGGCTGGGCCGCGAGGTCCACGGCCGCCCAGTCGCCGGTGCAGGGGCAGTTGATCATGTCGACGTCGCCGACCGACCGGGTGTCGGCCCGGACGGTGCGCGGCTCGCCGGTCGACGGGTCGGCCAGGACGACGTCGCACTGGCCGCGGTCCACCCGGACGATCCGGGCGGGCGTCAGCCCGGCCTCGGCGAGCGGGGCGAAGAGCTCCTCGGACTCGGCCGTCCAGCCGTAGTCGGCCAGCGGGAAGTCACAGGAGTCGGAATCGGAGGAGAGGAGGGACGAAACGGAGGCAGCGTTGAACAACGCAGTGGGCCCTTCGGGAGGAAAGTGATCCCGCCGGGCTACGGCTGCGCGCGCGAAGGCGGCGTCAGCCGGCGGCCGGGAGGGAGAGGTGGTGGGTGCGAGCGCTGCCCAGGGCAGCCGTGACGGCAAAGACGGTCACAAGGCTCACCTCGCTTCTCTTCTCCGTGGACCGGTACAGCGGTCCCCTCAAACCGAACTGGTCACACCGTAGCGGCCGTCTCCGGCGCTGCCAACCGGTTTTTCACCTGCGCCGATCCGGTCGCCGACGACCCGGTCGCCGACGGCCGGCGCCGCGCCGACCGCCCGGCGCCGCGGCGCGTCAGCGCTGGTCCCACGGCGGCCGCGGCGGGTGGCTGGGCAGCGTGCGCTCGGGCGGCGGCGCGGTCGGCCGGTCGCTGTCCGGCGGCGGCGGGGTCGGCCGGTGGTGCGGACCGCTCCGGCTGGTGAGCCGGGCCCGGACGTTGTCGGCGGCGAGCACGTCGGCCCAGCGCTCGGGGTACTCGGAGGGCACGTCGACGTCATCCCCCTCCTCGGCGTACTCCTCCTCGGCCCCCTCGGCGAGGCCGAGCTCGCGCGCCCGCCGGGCGCGCTCGGCGGCGCGCCGGGCGGCCACCTCGCGGACCACGGCGGCGGCGGCCTCCTCCTGCGCGCGCTCGTTCTCGGCGCGGGCGTCGGCGGTCTCCAGGGTCGGCCAGCGGCGGTCTATGGCGGCGTTCATCGCGGCGCCGATCAGCACCGCGAGCGCGACCACGAAGATCCAGAGCAGCACGGCCACCGGCGCGGCCAGCGAGCCGTACACCGAGGGGCCCTCGACCGAGCTGACCAGGTACAGCCGCAGTCCGACGCTGCAGAAGACCAGCACCACCAGCGCGACCAGCGCGCCCGGGATGTCCTCCCGCCAGGGCGTCGAGACGGGTACGGCCAGGTGGTACAGGGTGGTCAGGAAGACGATCAGCAAAAGGATCGCGACCGGCCAGTAGAGCGCGTTGACCACGGTCGCGAGGTCCTGGACGGTGTTCTGGACCAGCCCGGGCCCGACCAGCAGCAGCGGCAGGACCAGGGAGCCGATCACCAGGGCGCCGAGGTAGAGGCCGAGCGACATCAGCCGGGTCTTGACGATGCCGCGCTTCCCGTCGAGCCCGTACATCACGGTGATGGTGTCGATGAAGATGTACAGCGCCCGGGACCCGGACCAGAGCGAGAGCAGGAAGCCGATCGAGACCAGGTCCGGGCGGGTGTGCTTGAAGACCTCGTCCAGCAGCGGGATCACCACGTCCTGGATGGACGAGTCCGAGAGGACCGTCCCGGAGGCCTTGAGGATGTCCTGCTTCAGCTTGTCGATCGTGCCCGCGCCGAGGAGGTCGTCCAGGTAGCCGAGGGTGCCGGCCAGGCAGAGCAGCAGCGGCGGGATGGACAGCAGGGTGAAGAACGCCGCCTCCGCCGCGAGCCCGGTGACCCGGTACTCGACGCAGGTGTTGGTGGTGTCCCTGACCAGCGCCCAGGCCGTCGTGCGCCAGGTGGCCTTGGCCGCCCGTCGGGAGCCCTTGCCCCGACGACGGGAGGGCCGCTCCGGGTTCGGTCTCGTCGTTTCGCCTGCTGCTTGCACAGGGCTAACGGTATCGGGCCGGGGCAGGTCCGTTGATCTCCCGTGTCGCGGGCCGTTCGACGGGGGTCCGATCCGGGGAGCGGCGGGAACGTCTCGGCATCTCGGCATGCGAAACCTTTGCGTCCATCATTCGGACGTTAGTGGACCTCGCGTCGTGCTCCGTGCGAATCTCTTGCCATGCCTAGCGCCGGAACCACCCTAGTAGGTCGACTCCACGTCGATCTCCTTCGCGTGTCCAGCGCCATCTGTCCGGTGATCTGAGCCCCACCCCGCCGCCACCCACCGCACCCGGCGCCACCACCCCGCCATCCCCGCCGACGCGGATGCGCAGGCGCCCGCCCGGCCACGGTCACTGCTCTCCCGGCCTTGAGAAACCCGCAGGTCACAGCAGCAGCGCCCGGCCGAGCACGCCCAGCGACCGATCCGGCGTCAGAGCCACCTGCCCCGAAGGACTTCACCATGGCCACCACCCCCGAGACCGCCGAGCCGACGGCCGATCGCGCCGAGGCACGCCGCCCCGCCGCGCCTCGCAAGGTGACCCGCCACCGCGGTGAGGGCCAGTGGGGCATGGGCCACTTCACTCCTCTGAACGCCAACGAGCAGTTCAAGAAGGACGACGACGGTCTCAATGTGCGGACACGTATTGAGACGATCTACTCGCAGCGCGGCTTCGACTCGATCGACCCCGCCGACCTGCGCGGCCGGATGCGCTGGTGGGGCCTCTACACCCAGCGCAAGGAAGGCATCGACGGCGGCAAGACCGCGATCCTGGACCCGCACGAGCTGGACGCCGAGTACTTCATGCTCCGCGTCCGCATCGACGGCGGCCGGCTGACCGTCGCCCAGCTCAAGGCGATCGCCGAGGTCTCCGAGCTCTACGGCCGGAACACCGCCGACCTGACCGACCGGCAGAACGTCCAGTACCACTGGATCCGGATCGAGGACGTCCCCGCGATCTGGCAGAAGCTGGAGGCCGTCGGCCTGTCCACCACCGAGGCCTGCGGCGACACCCCGCGCGTCATCCTCGGCTCCCCGGTGGCCGGCATCGCCGAGGACGAGATCATCGACGGCACCTCCGCCATCGAGGAGATCCAGCGCCGCTTCATCGGCAACAAGGACTTCTCCAACCTGCCGCGCAAGTTCAAGTCCGCCGTCTCCGGCTCCCCGCTGCTGGACGTCGCGCACGAGATCAACGACGTCGCCTTCGTCGGCGTCGAGCACCCCGAACACGGCCCCGGCTTCGACCTCTGGGTCGGCGGCGGCCTCTCCACCAACCCCAAGCTCGGCGTCCGCCTGGGCGCCTGGGTCCCGCTCGACGAGGTCGCGGACGTCTACGGCGGCGTCATCGGCATCTTCCGCGACTACGGCTACCGCCGGCTGCGCAACCGCGCCCGGCTGAAGTTCCTGGTCGCCGACTGGGGCGTGCAGAAGTTCCGCCAGGTCCTGGAGGACGAGTACCTCAAGTACCAGCTGGTGGACGGCCCCGCGCCGCAGGAGCCCGCCGGCCGCTGGCGCGACCACGTCGGCGTGCACCGGCAGAAGGACGGCAACTACTACGTCGGCTTCGCGCCGCGGGTCGGCCGGGTCGACGGCGCCCTGCTCGGGCGGATCGCCGACCTCGCCGCCGCCCACGGCAGCGACCGGCTGCGCACCACCGCCGAGCAGAAGATGCTCGTCCTCGACATCGCCGAGGACCGGGTCGAGTCGCTGGTGGCCGGCCTGGAGGCGCTGGACCTGCGGGTCACCCCCTCGCCCTTCCGCCGCGGCACCATGGCCTGCACCGGCATCGAGTACTGCAAGCTCGCCATCGTCGAGACCAAGGAGCGCGGCCGCACGCTCATCGACGAGCTGGAGAAGCGCCTGCCGGACTTCGAGGAGCCGCTGACCATCAACATCAACGGCTGCCCGAACGCCTGCGCCCGCATCCAGGTCGCGGACATCGGCCTCAAGGGCCAGCTGGTGACCGACACCGACGGCCGGCAGGTCGAGGGCTACCAGGTGCACCTGGGCGGCGCGCTCGGCCTGGAGGCCGGCTTCGGCCGCAAGGTCCGCGGCCTCAAGGTCACCAAGGTCGGCCTGCCGGACTACGTCGAGCGGGTGCTGACGCGCTACCAGGCCGACCGCGCCGAGGGCGAGCGCTTCGCCCAGTGGGCCGCCCGCGCCAGCGAGGAGCAGCTGTCATGAGTGAGCGCAGCGAGCGAATCATGGGGCAGGGGCGTGTCTCGCGAAGCGGACGCCGAGCGCAGCGAGGTGGGCAATGAGTGAGCGGGCGGCACCGTTCTTCTGCCCGTACTGCGGCGACGAGGACCTGCGCCCCTCCGAGGCCGGGCACGGCGCCTGGGAGTGCCACGGCTGCCGCCGGGCCTTCCAGTTGAAGTTCCTCGGCCTGCTCTCGGCACCCGACAGGACCACGGCGACCGACGGGGGTACGTCACATGACCGGCACGACGACTGACTACGAGGCGATCGCGACCGCCGCCGGCCGCGAGCTGGAGGAGGCGACCCCCCAGGAGATCCTGGCCTGGGCCGCCGACACCTTCGGCGCGCGGTTCTGCGTCACCTCCTCGATGGAGGACGCGGTCGTCGCCCACCTCGCCTCCTCGGTCTTCCCCGGCGTGGACGTGGTCTTCCTGGACACCGGCTACCACTTCCCCGAGACCATCGGGACCAGGGACGCGGTGGCCGCGGTGATGCCGGTCAACCTCATCACCCTCAAGCCGCTGCAGACGGTCGCCGAGCAGGACGCCCAGTACGGGGCCGCCCTGCACGACCGCGACCCGGACCTCTGCTGCTCGCTGCGCAAGGTCGAGCCGCTGAACCGCGGCCTCGGCGGCTACGACGCCTGGGCCACCGGGCTGCGCCGCGACGAGTCGCCCACCCGGGCCGGCACCCCGGTGGTCGCCTGGGACGCCAAGCGCCGCAAGGTCAAGATCGCCCCGATCGCCCGCTGGACGCAGGAGGACGTGGACGCCTACGTCAACGCCAACGGCGTCCTGCTCAACCCGCTGCTGTGGGAGGGCTACACGTCGGTCGGCTGCTCGCCGCTGTCGTGCACCCGCAAGCCCGAGGAGGGCGAGGACGCCAGGGCCGGCCGCTGGTCCGGCTCCGGCAAGACCGAGTGCGGCATCCACCTCTGAGCGAGCCACCGCCCCACCACCGATCCACCGTCACTACCCGTCTGGAGAACCCACCGTGAGCACAGCCACCACCCTGGCCTCCGACGGAGCCGCGGAGGCGGCCCCCGCGGCCGCCCCCTGCGAGCGCGGCGCCACCGTGTGGCTGACCGGGCTCCCGAGTGCGGGCAAGACCACGCTCGCCTTCGCCCTGGCCGAGCGGCTGCGGGCCGAGGGCCACAAGGTCGAGGTCCTGGACGGCGACGAGATCCGCGAGTTCCTCTCCAAGGGCCTCGGCTTCACCCGGGAGGACCGGCACACCAACGTCACCCGGATCGGCTTCGTCGCCGAGAAGCTCGCCGCCAACGGCGTCAAGGTGCTCGCCCCGGTGATCGCCCCCTACGCGGACTCCCGGGCGGCGGTCCGCGAGCGGCACGCCGCCCACGGCACCGGCTTCCTGGAGATCCACGTCGCCACCCCCGTCGAGCTCTGCGCCGAGCGCGACGTCAAGGGCCTGTACGCCAAGCAGGCGGCCGGCGAGCTCTCCGGCCTGACCGGCGTCGACGACCCGTACGAGGCCCCCGTGGACCCGGAGCTGCGGCTCCAGACCCAGGGCCGCGAGGTGGCCGAGAGCGCCGCCGAACTCCACGCCTTCCTGACCGAGAGGGGTCTCGCGTGACCACCGCGACCGACAGCCTGGTCCCCACCGAAGAGAGCGGCTTCGCGCTGTCCCACCTGGACGCGCTGGAGGCCGAGTCGGTGCACATCTTCCGCGAGGTCGCGGGGGAGTTCGAGCGCCCGGTGATCCTGTTCTCCGGCGGCAAGGACTCCATCGTCATGCTGCACCTGGCGCTCAAGGCCTTCTGGCCGGCCGCCGTCCCGTTCTCGTTGCTGCACGTCGACACCGGCCACAACTTCCCCGAGGTCATCGAGTACCGCGACCGGGTGGCGGCCGAGCACAACCTGCGCCTGCACGTCGCCCACGTCCAGGACTTCATCGACGACGGCCGGCTGCGCGAGCGCCCCGACGGCACCCGCAACCCGCTGCAGACCGTCCCGCTGCTGGACGCCATCGAGCGCAACCGCTTCGACGCCGTCTTCGGCGGCGGCCGCCGCGACGAGGAGAAGGCCCGCGCCAAGGAGCGCGTCTTCTCCCTGCGCGACGAGTTCGGCGCCTGGGACCCGCGCCGCCAGCGCCCCGAGCTCTGGTCGCTGTACAACGGCCGGCACGCGGTCGGCGAGCACGTGCGCGTCTTCCCGCTCTCCAACTGGACCGAGCTGGACGTCTGGCAGTACATCGAGCGCGAGGGCATCGAGCTCCCGGAGATCTACTACGCGCACGAGCGCGACGTCTTCTCCCGCAGCGGCATGTGGCTGACCGCGGGCGAGTGGGGCGGCCCCAAGGAGCACGAGCCGGTCGAGCGGCGCCTGATCCGCTACCGCACGGTCGGCGACATGTCCTGCACCGGCGCCGTCGACTCCGACGCCGCCGACATCGGGGCCGTGATCGCCGAGATCGCCGCCAGCCGCCTCACCGAACGCGGCGCCACCCGGGCCGACGACAAGCTTTCCGAGGCCGCGATGGAAGACCGCAAGCGCGAGGGATACTTCTAAATGAGCACCACCACCCGGACCAGCGCCACCGCCCTGCTGCGCTTCGCCACCGCCGGCTCCGTCGACGACGGCAAGTCCACCCTGGTCGGCCGGCTGCTGCACGACTCCAAGTCGGTGCTCGCCGACCAGCTGGAGGCCGTCGAGCGCGCCTCCCTGAGCCGCGGCCAGGAAGCGCCCGACCTCGCACTGCTCACCGACGGCCTGCGCGCCGAGCGCGAGCAGGGCATCACCATCGACGTCGCGTACCGCTACTTCGCCACCCCCCGCCGACGGTTCATCCTCGCCGACACCCCCGGGCACGTGCAGTACACCCGCAACATGGTGACCGGCGCCTCCACCGCCGAACTCGCCGTCGTCCTGGTGGACGCCCGCAACGGCGTGGTCGAGCAGACCCGCCGGCACGCCGCCGTCGCCGCGCTGCTGCGGGTGCCGCACGTGGTGCTGGCCGTCAACAAGATGGACCTCGTCGAGTACGCGGAGCCCGTCTTCGCCGCCATCGCCGAGGAGTTCACCGCCTACGCCGCCTCGCTCGGCGTCCGGGACGTGGTCGCGGTCCCGATCTCCGCCCTCGCCGGGGACAACGTGGTCGAGCCGTCCGCCCACATGGACTGGTACGGCGGCCCGACCCTGCTGGAGCACCTGGAGACGGTGCCGGTCGGCAGCGACCCGAGCGTCGAGCCGGCCCGCTTCCCGGTCCAGTACGTGATCCGCCCGCAGAGCGACGAGCACCCCGACTACCGCGGCTACGCGGGCCAGTTGGCCTCCGGCGTGCTGCGGGTCGGCGACCCGGTGACGGTGCTGCCCTCGGGCCACACCACCACCGTCGCCGGCATCGACGCGCTCGGCGCGGAGACCGAGCTCGCCTGGGCCCCCCAGTCGGTGACCGTCCGCCTCGCCGACGACATCGACGTCTCCCGCGGCGACCTGATCGCGGCCGGCCCGGTCCCGGTGCCCACCAAGGACATCGAGGCCACCGTCAGCCACCTCAGTGAGCGCCCGCTGCGCGCCGGTGACAAGGTGCTGCTCAAGCACACCACCCGCACCGTGCGCGCGCTGGTCAAGGCGATCTCCTACCGCATCGACATCGACAGCCTCGAACAGCGCTCCGGCGCCCAGGGGCTGGAGGTCAACGACATCGGCCACGTGGTGCTGCGCACCGCCGAGCCGCTGGCCCTCGACGACTACCGCGTGAACCGCCGGACCGGTTCGTTCCTGCTGATCGACCCGGCCGACGGCACCACCCTCACCGCCGGCATGGCGGGCGAGGCCTTCGACACCGTGCGCCCCGACGCGTCCGGCGCACCCGACGAGGAGGACTGGGTCTGATGCCCCGCGAGGCGTTCTCGGGCATGGACAAGGAAGGCGGCCGCATCGGCAGCGGCGTCCTCGGCAGCGGCCAGGGCGGCCTGACCCGATGTGCGGGCCGACAGGGCTGACCGGAGCCCTGTCACCGGGCCGGCCGCTGTCCCACCCCACAGCTGGTGCGGCGCACCGACCCGGCTTGCCCGGCATCCCCCGATGCCGCGAGCACGACCCGCCCCTTCCCGCCCGGGACCGTCCCCGCGACGGTCCGCCCGTGAACAGGACTTCGCCCATGGCACCGAACCACGCACTCGCGCCCGCCACCCTCCCCGATCGGCCGACACACCCGGCCGCCGGCCGGATCAGACGCTCCGCCGCGGCCGCCGTCGCCGGCCTCACCGCGGTGGCGCTGCTCTCCGCCTGCGGCTACGGCTCGAAGAGCGAGGACGACAAGCCCGCCTCGGCGGCCGCCGCCGGCGGTTCCGCCTCCGGTGTGAAGCTCTCCGCCGACACGGTCAAGATCGGCTACTTCGCCAACCTGACCCACGGCACCCCGCTGGTCGGGCTCCAGGAGGGCCTCTTCCAGAAGGAGCTCGGGGCCACCCAGATCAAGACCCAGGTCTTCAACGCGGGTCCGGCCGAGATCGAGGCGCTGAACGCCGGCTCCATCGACATCGGCTGGATCGGCCCCTCCCCCGCGATCAACGGCTACAGCCAGTCCAACGGCGAGTCGCTGAAGATCATCAGCGGTTCGGCCTCCGGCGGCGTCAAGCTGGTGGTCAACCCCGAGAAGATCCAGAGCCTGGACGACCTCAAGGGCAAGAAGATCGCCACCCCGCAGCGCGGCAACACCCAGGACGTGGCGCTGCTCAACTACCTGGCGGGCAAGGGGCTGAAGGTCAACCCCGACACCGGCGCCGGCGACGTCTCGGTGGTGCGGACCGACAACAAGGTCACCCCGGACGCCTACAGCTCCGGCTCGATCGACGGCGCCTGGGTGCCCGAGCCGACCGCGTCCAAGCTGGTCACCCTCGGTGCGAAGGTCCTGCTCAACGAGAAGGACGTCTGGCCGGACAAGAAGTTCGTGATCACCAACATCATCGTCTCGCAGAAGTTCCTCAAGGAGCACGCCGACGTGGTGGAGGCCGTGCTGCGCGGCTCGGTGAACACCAACACCTTCATCAAGGCCAACTCCGACAAGGCCAAGGCCGACGCCAACGCCGCCATCAAGAAGGAGGCCGGCAACGCCCTGCCGGCCGAGATCCTCGACCCGGCCTGGGCCGACATCGACTTCCTGGACGACCCGCTGGCCGGCACCCTGCAGGCCGAGGCCGACCACGCCGTCACCGCCGGCCTGCTCAAGAAGCCGAACCTGGCCGGGATCTACGACCTGACGCTGCTCAACAAGGTGCTCAAGGAGAAGGGCCAGGCTCCCGTGGCGGACGCCGGGCTCGGCGCCAAGTAGCACCGCGCGGCACCCGCGCCACCCACGGCGCACGGAAGCCCCGCCGCACCCAAGCCCCGAGGTCCGGTTCCCCGCCCGCCCGGTCGATGCCCGATCGATGCCCCCAGAGCACACGGGACGGGCGGGGCCGGACCCCGGCCCCGATTCCTTCGCCACCCGCCCTCCTCGCCCGCCGACCGGCAGGAGGGGCCCATGACCGCCCCCGGCCCCCGGCCGGGAGCTGCCCCCAGATGCAGGAGGTGCCCGGATGACCCCGGCACTGACCACCTCGGACGACGCCGTCGGCGTCGACACCCGCGGCGGCTCGCCCGCCGTCCGGATCTCGCACGTGCACAAGTCCTTCGGCCGCCCGGGTGCCGCCACGCACGTCCTGGACGACATCACGCTCGATGTCGCGCCCGGCGAGTTCGTCACGCTGCTCGGCGCCTCGGGCTGCGGAAAGTCCACCCTGCTCAACCTGGTCGCCGGCCTCGACAAGCCCACCGCGGGCTCGATCGAGGTGACCGGCGGACGCCCCGCGCTGATGTTCCAGGAGCACGCGCTGTTCCCCTGGCTCACCGCCGGCAAGAACATCGAACTCGCGCTCAAGCTCGCCGGCGTGCCCCGCCCCGAGCGCCGCCCCGAGGCCGAGCGGCTGCTCGAACTCGTCCGGCTGGGCGGCTCCTACGGCAAGCGCGTGCACGAGCTCTCCGGCGGCATGCGCCAGCGCGTCGCACTGGCCCGCGCGCTCGCCCAGGGCGCCTCGGTCCTGCTGATGGACGAGCCGTTCGCCGCGCTCGACGCCATCACCCGGGACGTGCTGCACGACGAGATCACCCGGATCTGGGCCGAGCACAAGCTCTCCGTCCTGTTCGTCACGCACAACGTGCGGGAGGCCGTCCGGCTCGCCCAGCGCGTGGTGCTGCTCTCCTCGCGCCCCGGCCGGGTCGCCCGCGAGTGGCGGATCGACCTCCCGCAGCCGCGCCGGATCGAGTCCGCCGGCGTCGCCGACCTGTCCATCGAGATCACCGAAGAACTGCGTGGGGAGATCCGCCGCCATGGCCAGCACTGACAGCACCACCACCCTGGCCAAGGACCGGCCGGCGGACATCGCCGACGTCGGCGCCGGCCTGGACGCGCTGGACGCCGTCCAGGTGCGGCGCGTGCCGCTCGGCGAGATCCTGCGGACGAAGGCGCTGCCGCCGCTGCTCGGGCTGCTGCTCGTGCTGGCGCTCTGGCAGGGCGCCTACAGCCTCGAACTGACCTCCTCCTACAAGCTGCCCAGCCCGGCCGACGTCTGGCGCTCGCTGGTCGAGCTCTGGGAGGCCGGGACGCTGTTCAGCATCATCTGGACGAGCGTCTGGCGCGGTATCTCCGGCTTCCTGATCGCGGTCGTGATCGGCACCCCGATCGGTCTGCTGGTCGCCCGGGTCAAGCCGGTCCGGGCCGCGCTCGGGCCGGTGCTCTCCGGCCTGCAGTCGCTGCCCTCGGTCGCCTGGGTGCCCGCCGCCGTCATCTGGCTCGGCATCAACGACTCGATGATGTACGCCGTCATCCTGCTCGGCGCCGTCCCTTCCATCGCCAACGGCCTGGTGGCCGGCATCGACCAGGTGCCGCCGCTGTTCCTCCGGGCCGGCCGCACCCTGGGCGCCACCGGCCTGTCGAACGCCCGCCACATCCTGCTGCCGGCCGCCCTCCCCGGTTACCTGGCCGGCCTCAAGCAGGGCTGGGCGTTCTCCTGGCGCTCGCTGATGGCCGCCGAACTCGTCGCCTCCTCCCCCGACCTGGGCCTGGGCCTGGGCCGGTTCCTGGAGAACCAGCGGGAGTCGGCCAGCATGTCCGGCGTCCTCCTCGGCATCATCCTCGTGCTGTTCGTCGGCATCGCCATCGACCTCCTGCTCTTCGCCCCGCTGGAGCGCCGGGTGCTGCGCAACCGGGGCCTGGTGGGCACGGCCCGCTGACCATCGAGGTTCCTGTGATCATGTCTGCACCGGATCGACCGCTCCTGCTGATCGCCCACGGCAGCCGCGACCCCCGCCACGCCGCGACCGTGGCGGGGGTGGTCGAGCAGGTCCGGGCGCTGCGCCCCGGGCTGGAGGTCGCCACCGCGTACCTGGACCACTGCGCGCCGCGGATCCCGCAGGTGGCCGGCCGGCTGCCGGCGGCCGTGGCCGTTCCGCTGCTGCTGAACCGGGCCTTCCACGCCAAGCACGACATCCCCGCCGCCCTGCGCGCCGCCGGCGCCGACCTGCCGGTCGCGGACGTGCTGGGCCCGGCGCGACCGCGCGTCGCGGACGCGGCGCCGGCGACCGGGCCGCTCCCCGTCCCCTCCCCACTGCTGCTCGCCGCGCTGGACCGCCGCCTCGCCGGGGCCGGGCTGGCCGTCGGCTCCCCCGTCGTCCGCGCCCGCACCGGTGTCGTGCTGGCCGCGGCCGGCTCCTCCGACCCGGCCGCCGACGCCGCCACCCGGGCGGTGGCCGCCGAGTGGCGCCGGACCCGCGGCTGGGCCGGCGTCGAGGTCGCGTACGCCTCCGCCGGCGGCCCGCGCGTCCCCGCCGCCGCCGCCGCGCTGCGGGCGGCCGGGGCCCGCCGGGTGGCCGTCGCGCCCTACCTGCTCGCCCCGGGTCTGCTGCCGGACCGGATCGTGGACGCCGCGGCCGAGGCGGAGGCGGACGTCCTCGCCGAGGTCCTCGGCGCCGCCCCCGAGATCGCCCGCCTGGTGCTCAGGCGCTACCTCGGGACCTGCCGCGAGGCCGTCAGCGCACCGGCGCTCAGCGCCAGCGCCTGAGCGGCCCGGCCGGGACACACCCCCCGGCACGCCCCCTCCGGCGCACGCGAACGGCCCGGCTCCCCCACCGAGGGGAGCCGGGCCGTTCGTCCTCGTCCGCGTCCGGAAGGACTCAGTCGGTCTTGCGGCGCTGGCGGCCGGTGCCGTAGTTGGCGCCGGTCTTGGAGCCCGAGCCGGGCGCCGGGCGGCCGGAGGAGCGGCCGATGAAGCCCGCGGCCTGGCGGCTGCCACCGCCGCCCTGGCCGCCGCCGGCGCCGCCGAGGCGCTGCTTCGGACGGGGGCGGCGCGGGTTGCCGTTCATGTCGACGTCGGTGGGCAGGCCCGAGCGCTTGGCGGGACGGCGGCGCGGGGCGCCGGCCTTGGCCTCGGCGGCCGGAGCGGCGGCCGGGGCCGGGACGACCACCGCGACGGGTACGCCGCTGGGAGTGCGGGCACCGGTGATCCGGGTCAGCTCGGCGTCGCCCGGGCGGATCTTGGTCGTGGTCGGGCGGATGCCGGCGACCGTCATCAGCCGGTTGACCTCGCGCCGCTGGTCGGGCAGGACCAGGGTGACGACCGTGCCGGACTCGCCGGCCCGGGCGGTGCGGCCGCCGCGGTGCAGGTAGTCCTTGTGGTCGATCGGCGGGTCCACGTTGACGACCAGGTCGAGGCCCTCGATGTGGATGCCGCGGGCGGCCACGTTGGTGGCGATCAGCGCGGTCACCAGACCGTCGCGGAACTGGTCGAGCACCCGGTTGCGCTGGGGCTGGGACTTGCCGCCGTGCAGGGCGGCCGCCTTCACGCCGTTGGCCAGCAGCTGCTTGGCGAGGCGGTCGGCGCCGTGCTTGGTGTGCACGAACATGATCACGCGGCCGTCGCGCGAGGCGATGTGCGCGGTCGCGGAGGCCTTGTCGGCCGGGTCCAGCTGGAGCACGTGGTGGTCCATGGTGGTCACCGCGCCGGCCGACGGGTCGACCGAATGGGTGACCGGGTCGGTCAGGAAGCGCTTGACCAGCCGGTCGACGTTGCGGTCCAGGGTGGCGGAGAACAGCATCCGCTGCCCGCCCTCGGCGACCTGCTCCAGCAGCTTGGTGACCTGCGGCAGGAAGCCCATGTCGGCCATCTGGTCGGCCTCGTCGAGGACGGTGATGGCCACGTCGCCCAGTCGGACGTCGCCGCGGTTGATCAGGTCGTCCAGCCGGCCCGGGGTGGCGACCAGGACCTCGGCGCCCCGGCGCACGGCGTTGGCCTGCCGGGTGATCGACATGCCGCCGACGACGGTGGCGATCCGCAGGTTCACGGCGGTGGCGTACGGGGTGAGCGCGTCGGTGACCTGCTGGGCCAGCTCACGGGTGGGCACCAGGACGAGGGCCAGCGGGTGCCGGGAGTCGGCGCGCTTGCCGGCCGTGCGGGCCAGCAGCGGCAGGCCGAAGGCGAGCGTCTTGCCGGAGCCGGTGCGGCCGCGGCCGAGCACGTCGCGGCCGGCGATGGAGTCCGGCAGGGTGGCGCCCTGGATCGGGAACGGCTCGGTGACACCCTCGCGGGTGAGCGCGCTGAGGATGCCCTTGGGCAGGTCCAGCTCGCCGAAGGTGGCCGCCGGGGGCCGCGGCGGGGTGCCCCCCTGGACGACGGTGAAGTCGGCGGGCGCCTGGGCGGCGCGCGGGGCGCTGTTGCGCGGGGCGCCGCCGCGGGAGGCACGGGGGGCGCCGCCGTTGCGGGCGCCGCCGCCGGTGCGGGGCTTGCGCGAACGGTCGCCGCCGCGCTCGTTGTCACGGGGTGCGCGGGCAGGGGTGGTCATGGATTCTCCATCCGATGGGAGGCACAGCCCGGTCGGGGCTGGTCGGCCGTCGGGTGGGAATTCGCCGCCCCGGCCGTTCGGCGGCATGCACGAGGGCCCGCACCGTGCGGTACGGGCCCTCGCTACGCGAGATCGCGAGTCAGCTCGGAAGCTGGACTCAGATGACGCGGATGTTCTCGGCCTGCGGGCCCTTCTGGCCCTGCGTGACGTCGAACTCGACCTTCTGGCCCTCGACGAGCTCACGGAAGCCCTGAGCGCTGATGTTCGAGTAGTGGGCGAACACGTCAGCGCCGCCACCATCCTGCTCGATGAAGCCGAAGCCCTTTTCGCTGTTGAACCACTTCACGGTGCCGGTAGCCATAACCGTCTCCTCAAAAAACTGGGGCATCAGAGCCCACACTTCGTGGACCCCAAGTAGCCGCGATCCCCATCCGGAGACTGAAACACCGGACAAAACAAATGCGCCTGTTGGGTTGAACCAGCAGGCGCACACAAACGTTCATGGGAACCAAAACTGCAACTGAGTCGACTGTAGCACGGCGCCACCCCGATTGACCGGGGACTTTTTGCCTGGCACGTCACGTTTGCCCGCGCCGCAAAGCGGGCACGCGGCGCCCGCCGAAGCGGACGCCGCGTGCCGTGCGGTGCGACGGGGCGGTCAGTGCCGTCCGGCCGGCTCCGGCACACCGTGCGAACCGGCCACCGGGGCCGGGCCGGACTGGTGCTGGTCGTCGGCGCCGTGGCCGGGCCACCAGGCGGCGCGGCCGATCAGCGCGGTGAGCGCCGGGGTGAAGAAGAGCGCCATCACGAAGGCCGCCAGGGCGATGCCGAAGGCCATCGCGAAGCCGAACTCCAGCATGAACACGTTGCCCGCGAGCATGAAGGTCGCGAACGACGCCGCCAGGATGAACCCGGCCGCCGCGACGGTCGGGCCGCCGTGGCGCAGCGCCTCACGGGCCGCCTCACGCGGGTTGCGGCCCGCGCGGGCCTCCTCCCGCAGGCGGGCGATGATCAGGATGTTGTAGTCCGTCCCGATCGCCACCACGAAGAGGTAGATCAGGATCGGCAGCATGAACATCAGACCGCTCTCGCTGCCCAGCTTCTGGAAGAGCAGCGTGGCGGAGCCGAGGGTGGCCGTGAAGCCGAGCCCGACCGAGACCATCAGGTACCACGGGGCGACCACGCTGCGCAGCTGCAGGCCCAGGATCAGCAGGATCAGCAGACCCGCGACCGGGAACACCAGCTTGTAGTCGTGGTTCATCGCGAGGTTGATGTCCTTGTAGACGGCGGTCAGACCGCCGACCTTCGCCTCCGTGCCGGTCGGCGCCTGGCTGTGCGCGACCTCCCGCAGCTCGGTGACCGAGTCGATCGCCGCGTTGCTGGACGGCTCGTTGTTGAGCAGCACGGTGAAGTCGGCCGTCGTGCCGTCCTCGCTGAGCTGGGGCTTCGCCGCGACCGGGGACACCCCGTGGACGCCGCCGAGCTTGGCCGCGAAGCCCTCGAACGCGGCCGGGTCGAGCTTGGTGCCCGCGGTGCTGGTCAGGTAGACGTGGCTCGGGTCGGCCGCGCCGGCCGAGAAGCCGTTCATCAGCTTGTCCTGGACGACCATCGACTCCTTGTCCTTGGGCATGGAGCTGCCCGCGAGGTCGAAGGTGCCGTTGTAGCCCAGGGCGCCGGCGGACAGCGCCACCAGCACGCCGCCGGAGGCCAGGGCGACCAGGGCGGGGCGCTTCTCGACCATGCGGCCGAGCGCGGTGAAGCGGGCGTTGCCCGGCTCGTTCATCCACTTCTTGCCCGGCCAGAACACACCGCGCGCCGGGATGACCGCGAGCACGGCGGGGGCCAGGGTGAGCGAGGCGAGCGCGGTGACGATCACCGCGATGGCCAGCGCCGGGCCGAGGGCCTTGAACATGCCGAGGCTGGAGAGGATCAGCACCGCGAAGGCGACGGTGACGGCGCCGGCCGCCGAGGCGATCGCCTCACCGACCCGGCCGACGGCGTTGGCCACGGCCTCCTTGCGGTCGTCCCCGGCCCGCAGCCGCTCGCGGTAGCGGAACGCCAGGAAGAGGAAGTAGTCGGTGCCGACACCGAGCACGACGACGATCAGGATCGCCGACAGCACCGGGGTGCTCTCCAGGCCGAACGCCTTGGTGGCGTAGGCGATCACGCCGTTGGCGGTCGGCATGGCGACCACCAGCGAGATCAGGATCGGCAGGAGTCCGGCCAGGACGCTGCGGAAGATGATTCCGACGATGAGCGCGACCAGGACGACCGTGGACATCGCGATGAGCGCGTCGGCCGAGCCGGAGGACTCCTTCTGGTCCAGCGCCTGGGCGGCGGCGCCACCGAGCTGGAACTTCAGGTCGGTCCCCGAGGTGAGCGACTTGCCCTCCTCGCGGAGGTGCTTCGCGGCCTCGCCGAAGTCCTCGGACTGCTGCTTGGCCTTGTCGATGGCTATCGGCGCGAGCGCGTACTTGCCGTCCTTGGACGTCGTCTGCTCGCTGACCGGGATGACCTTCTCGACGTCCGCGATCTTCTTGTCCGAGAGACCCTGGACGATCTTGGCCATGGCGGCCTTGTCGGCGTCGTTCATCGCGGCGCCGTCGTTGCGCTCGAAGAGCACCATCGCGGAGGGCGTGAAGTTGGCCGGGAACGCCTTCTCCTGGAGCGCCGAGGCCTGGATGGACTCGTAGTGCTTGGGAAGGAAGGAAGCCTCGTCGGTCTGTGCGGTGATCGTCGGCGCGCCGGCCACGATCGCGATCATCGCGACAACCCATGCCGCGATCACCCACCAGGCGCGACGGACGACGAAATGTCCGAGTCGGTGGAACATGCTCGTGATGCCTCCTGGGCATGGTTCACCGCCAGCCCTTGGGGGACGGGACTCCGGGCGACGGAGGACCGGGCAGGGCATGGCGACGAGGCCCGCCCCTAGCCGGTCGGCAGGTAAGTGAGATGAGGACATCATCATACGAGAACTTGCTTGCCGACCGGCAAGCAAATATCCCCCGTAGACCAACCCCCTCAGGGACGCCGTCCAGCCGCCCCGCACCATCTTCACCCGCCGACCGGCCCTCTCACCTCGTGCTCGGGGTGGAGACCGCTCCCCCTCAGGGTGGAGTTCGCACCCACTCTGAGGGAGGAGAAGTCAGGGTTCCCCGGTAGGGATGACCCCACCCCGTTCCCGTGGCAGACCCCCGGGACGGCTCCCCCGCCAGCCGGATACCTGCTCAACGGCCCCTTCCCGGCCAGGTCTCCCGAGCCGCGCGGATCCTCGACGACGCCGGGCTGACCGCCCCGGCGAGCGAGACCGTGCTGGTCCAGAGTGCCACCACGACCGCCGACGCACCGGCCTTCCGTGCCGCCGTCGACCAGGTGCTCGCCGGGGTGACCGGCACCGGCCGGGCCACCGACGTCCGCTCCCCGTACGACACCGGGGCGGTCTCGGCGGACGACCGCTCCGTCCTCGTCCGGTTCAACGTCGCCGGCGGCGACGAGGCGACTGTGAAGAACGTCACGGCCGTGCTGGACGCCGTCGCCGTCGCCACCGGCGGCCGGTTCTCACCGCCGGGGTGGTCACCAGCGCGGCAGTGATCATGGTCGCGGTGTTCGCGGTCTTCGGCACCCTCTCCATGCGGGCGAGGAAGCAGATGGGCGTCGGCCTCGCCGTCGCGGTACTGATCGACGCGACGGTGATCCGCGCGGTGCTGCTGCCCGCGGTGATGACCCTGCTCGGCGAGCCCACCTGGTACCTGCCGACCTGGCTGCGGTGGCTGCCCGAGCTCTCGCACGGCGGGAGCCTCCCGCCGGTCGGCGCAGCGGTCCACGGCCCCGGAACCACCACCGGGCCGGCCGAACCCGAGCGGGCCCGGCACCGCCGGGTCGGGGTCTGACACCACCGCCGGCACCCCGCCGTCCACCGGCCGCCACCCGCCCGTCGCCCGCCGGCCGCCGGCCGTGACCGGGCCCCGCGTCGCGCGGGGCCCGGCCCGCGTGCGTCATGATGATCACCGTCCAGGCGTCCCGCGGAACGGAGCAGCCCCATGATCCCCTTCGACGAGGGCCGCGCCCGGCTGCTGCTCGCCCGGGCCTGCGCGTCCGCCGGCCTGCCCGAGCCCGGCGGCGTCCGGCTGCTCGCCCTGGGCGAGAACGCCGTCTTCGACCTCGGCGACCCGGCCGTGGTGGCCAAGGTCGGCCGCGGCCCCGAGCTGTCCGACCGGGCCGGGCGGGAGCTCGGCTTCGCCCGCTGGCTGGCCGACCGGGGCATCCCGGTGGTCCGCCCGTACGACGCCGTCCCGCCCGAGCCGAACGTCGTCGACGGCCACCCCGTGACCTTCTGGGAGCGGCTGGCCCCCGCCGAACGGCCCGCCCGGCCGGTGGACCTCGCGCCGCTGCTGCTCGCCCTCCACCGGCTGCCGCTGCCGCCCTTCCCGCTCGCCCGGCGGGACCTCCTCGCCCCCGTCGAGCGCTGGCTGGCCTCCGCCGAGGGGCACGTCGACCCCGCCGACGTCGCCTTCCTCCGGGACCGCCGCGACGACTTCGCCGCCGCGCTGCCCGGCCTGCCCGCGCAGCTGCCGACCGGCGTGATCCACGGCGACGCGCTGCCGCGCAACGTCCACATCGGGGCGGACGGGCCCGTCCTGCTCGACCTGGAGTACGCCTCGCACGACCTGCGCGAGCACGACCTGGTGGTGCTCGCGCTCAGCCACGACCGGTACGGCGTCCCGGCCGAGGAGTACCGGGCGTTCACCGAGGCGTACGGCTGGGACGTCCGGGAGTGGGCGGGCTTCGCGGTGCTGCGCGGCGCCCGCGAGACGGCGAGCGCCTCCTGGGTGGCCCAGCAGGCGCCGGGCAACCCGGCCGCGCTGGCGGAGTTCCGCCGGCGGGTCGATTCGCTGCGCGAGGGCGCCACCGGGGTGCGCTGGTACCCGTTCTGAGCCTGCCGTCTTCCGCGTGGGATCGGCGGCTCCGGCGTGCAACCGGGGCGGTCCGACGGGCGTCTTGTCGGACAGTCTCCCTGATCGGGGACCGGTAGCCGCCCAGTGCCTCAGGAGCCGCAGCCATGCCGGAGCACACCACCTCGCAGCGTCCCTCCCCCTCCGTCCGACGCCGCCGCCGGCTGCTCGCGGGCTGCGTGGCGGTGGTCGCCTCACTCGCCCTGGCCGCCTGCGGCACCGCCAACGGGGCGCTGCAGCCGCAGCCGGGCACCACCGCGTCGGGGAACGCCTCGGGCACCACCGCGTCGGGCACCGGCGCCCCGGCTCCGTCCGCCTCGCCCGCCGGGTCCCCCTCCGGCTCCTCCTCGGCGTCCTCCTCCCCGTCCTCCTCCACGCCGCCGGGCAGCGCCCCCGCCGCCACCCCGCCGGGCGACGCCGTGCCGGCTTCGAAGCCCGCGACCGGCGGACCGGCCACGCCCAAGCCACCGGCTCCTCCCCGGACCCCGGCGCCCTCGAAGACCCCGGTGCCCGCCAAGGCCCCGTCCTCCGCACCGGCCACCCGGCCGCCCACGACGACACCGGCCCCGCCGGCCCCGCCCGCGACCGGGGTGTCCACCTCGGTCGTCCGCTCCACCGCCTCCGGCGGGCGGACGGTGGCGCTCACCTTCGACGACGGGCCGGGCCCCGCCACCGGCGAGGTCCTGGACCTGCTGGCCCGGTACGGCGCCAAGGCGACGTTCTGCCAGATCGGCCAGCAGGCCGCCGCCCAACCCGCCATGGTCAAGCGGATCCGGGCGGCCGGCCACCGGCTCTGCGACCACACCGTGAGCCACCCGCTGCCGTTCGCCCCGCTCTCGCACGACAAGGCCGCGTCCCAGATCTCCGGCGGCCGGGACATGATCGTGCGGGCCGGCGGGCCGGGCACCGAGGTCGCCTGGTTCCGGGCCCCCGGCGGCGGGTTCACCGCCGACAACCAGCACCTCGCCGCGGCCGAGGGCCTGCGCCCGCTCGGCTGGTCGGTCGACCCGCGCGACTGGTCCCGCCCGGGCGTCGCCTCGATCGTCTCCACCGTGCAGAGCCAACTCCGGCCCGGCGGCGTGATCCTGATGCACGACGGCGGCGGCGACCGGAGCCAGACCGTCGCCGCGCTGAAGCAGCTGCTCCCCTGGCTGATCGCCCAGGGCTACCGCTTCGACCTCCCCGCGCGCTGACCCGGCCGACCGGCCGAACACCTCGCGACAGCCCGGCCCGGTGATCACCCCGCACCGGGCGACCGATCAACCCGACGCGCCCGGACAGCGGTTGAACACCGGGTACGGGGTGCGACGGCCTCCCCACCGCCGGCCACCCGGTCGGCGGACCTGATCACCGTCCCGCACGACCGGGCGGTGCCCGACGCGTCGCGAGGCCCGGTCGGCCCGGCCCGCGCGGCCGGGCGCTCCGGCGGTCAGGCCCTCAGCGCAGGGGCCAGCGCGGGTCGATGACGGCCTGCGGGTCCTTGCCGCGGCGGAGCCAGGCCTCCAGGCCCTCCGCCCAGCTCCGGTACCAGTCGATCTGGCGGGTGTGCAGGACGGCGAGCGGCACCTCGCCGACCTCGGCCGGGTACCGCTCCGCGAGGGCGACGGCGACCCGGACGGCGGCGAGGGCGTCGCTGCCGGCCTCGTGGGCGTCGGTCAGCTCGACCCCGTACACCTCGCAGACCCGCTGGAGGGTGCGCGAGCCCTTGCGGTACTTGTCGACGGCCCGGTCGATGACCAGGGCGTCGAGGACCGGCGCGACCGGACCACCGAGGCGCTCGGCCAAGGGGGCCAGGCCGTGGCGGCGCAGCTCGGCGTCGAGCAGCGAGAGGTCGAAGGGGGCGTTGAAGGCGACCACCGGGTGACCGGCGGCGAGCCGCTCGCACAGGGCGGTGGCTATCTCGTCGACCGCCGCCTTGGCCGGGCGGCCCTTGCTGCGGACGAGCTCGTCGCCGATGCCGTGGATCGCCTCCGCCTCGGCGGGGATCGGGACGCCCGGGTCGACCAGCCAGCCGGTGGCGCTCAGCCGGCGGGCTCCGACGGTGTCCACGAGGGCGGCCGTGACGATGCGGTCCACGGTCGGGTCGGTGCCCGTGGTCTCCAGGTCGAAGCCGACCAGTGGCTGCTGCCACCAGCTCATAGGGGTGCGTCCTTCCGTCCTGCTGGTCGAAACAGCCCCTATCATCGCCCGGGCCACCGACAACGCCGCCGGTGGGGCGGGCGGGCACCGCCCCCGGGCCCCGCCGGGCAGGCTCCGGCCCGGCCCGCCGGCACCGTCCCGGGCCCGGTGGAGACCGGCGAAGTGCCCAGCGGCGGTGGCCCGCCGCGAGTGGCCCGGCGACCGGTCCGGACCGCCGCTGACCGACGCGGGCCATGACGGCTCCGCCCCTGGCCCAGGGCCGGTCGACAGCCCGCCGGGACCGGTGGGCGGCCACCCGGGGCCGCCGCGAGCGGGCCGGGCCCGCCGGTTTCCGACCGACGCGGCGGCGGCGCTTCGGCGGTGGTGGCGGGACGCCCGGCGCCCGCGGATCAGTTCGCCGCCGCGGCCGACGCCCCGGCCCCCGCCCCGGCCCCGGCGTGCGCGGTCAGCCGGCGGGCCTCGGCCCACACCTCCTCGTCGAGTTCGCCGCGCGTCCGGGTGCTGCGGCCGAGCAGGTCGTAGTCGTCGTCGAGGAGGGCGAGCGCCTCGGCCGGCCCGTCCTCGTGCCCCCATCGCCGGTGCGCCGCGTGCGCCAGCTCCCTCGGCGTCAGCTCGCCGGTCAGCAGCCGGGCGGCCAGCGCCACCAGCCCCGCCCGCTCGGCGGAGCGGCTGTCGACCGGCGGGAGGTCGAGTCCGAGCTCCGCGAGCGCCGGCGCCAGCAGCTCGGCGACCGAGGCGTCCGCCTCCCCGTAGGTGCAGGCGGCGAGGGCCCGCAGGGCCGGGGTGTCGAGCCCGGCGGCCAGGGCCCCGCAGGCCGCCTCCACCACCTCGCGGGCCCGCAGCTCGCCGATGGTCCAGAGCAGGGCCCGGTCCCGCAGCCGGGCGGCGGCGGGCGAGCCGACGGGCCGGCGGAGCAGCCGGACGTCGACCGGGTCCTCGGAGACCAGGGTGAAGCCGTGTCGCTCGTAGAGGCGGCGGGCGGGGCTGCCCCGGAGGACGTCGAGCCGCACCGGCTCGCCGGCGGCGTCGGCCTCGGCCAGGACGGACCGCAGGACGCCGGAGCCGACGCCCCGGCCCTGGAGCTCCGGGGCGAGGTAGAAGTGCTCCAGCAGCCGCCCGCCCAACCCGTCGGGGCGGACGGTGACGCAGCCGGCGAGGGCGCCGTCGACCAGCACGGCCGACGTCCAGCGGGTGGAGAAGGAGTCGCGCAGCCGCCGCCGGACCCGGTGCTCGTCGTAGCGGCCGAGCCGTTCGAGGTCGGGGCGCAGCACCACGGCGCGCAGCTCGACCAGGGGTTCGAGGTCGGCGGTCGTGGCGGGGCGCTTCGTCCAGGCGGGGGTGGTGGTCACCGGGGCAGTCTTCCAGCGGCCCGGCCGGCCGGGCCAGCCGGTTTCGCGGCGGCCCCGGCCCCTGCGCGCCCACCGGCCCGCCGGCCGCTCAGGAGACCGGCCGGGAGTCCCCCCAGATGCCCTCGAACTCCTCGCGGTAGACCTCCAGCAGCCCGGCGTCGGTGCCGCCCGGCTGCTGGCCGGCGCCGCCGCGCAGGACCAGGGCGGGCGACTCCATGCCGCGGGCCCGACGCAGGTAGGGCTGGACCACCCCGAGGTCCCGGGTCTGCCGGCGGGGGCCGCCGGTCTGGCCGGACGGGCGCGGGCCCTCGACCAGGTAGGCGGTGAAGCGCGGGGTCTCGTCGAAGACCCGGATCTCGAAGCCGCCCTGGTCGCGCAACCGGGCCCGGACCCGGCGCACGTGCATGATGTTCATCTCGATCGAACGGGCCAGCTCGCCGCGGCCGAGGCCCAGTTCGCGTTCCCGGCGGCGGACGGCGCTGCTCGCCGGGTTGAGGAAGAGCAGCCGGACCCGGCAGCCGTCGGTGGCGAGGCGGACCAGGCGCTTGCCGGTGTAGTTCTGGCAGAGCATGCCGAGGCCGATGCCGAGCGCGTCCAGCCGCCGGGCGCCGTCCAGCAGGTCCTCCACCGGCAGGTCGCGCTGGAGCCGGACCCGGTCGGCGTGCACCGCGACCACGTCCGCGTACCGGCCGGCCACCAGGGACTCGACGACGTCGGCGGGGACGCCGCCGGTGCCGCCGTCCAGCACGGCGAGCAGCCGGGCGGCGGCGCGTTCGGTCTGGGCGAGCACGGTCGGGGTGAGGACGCGGTTGCGGGAGACGACGTGCCGGGCCACCTCCAGTTCGTCCAGCGCCAGCTCGATCTCCCGGCGGTCGGCCAGGTAGGGGTCGAAGCAGGGCCAGTGCTGGACCATCAGCTCGCGCAGCTGGGGCAGGGTGAGGAAGACCAGCGGGTCGTCGTCGGCCGGGTCGAGCAGGTAGCCCTTGCGGCGGCTGACCTCGCGGACGGCGCCGGCCCGGTGGGCCCACTCCTCGCCGGCCGGGCCGGCCGCGGCCGTCACCCAGTCCTCGCCGTGGGCGGGCGCGTAGATGGGGTAGAGCACCTCGTCGACGAGGGAGCGCAGCCGCTGCTCGACCAGGTTGAGCCAGACGTACGCCCGCCCGGCCAGCCGGACCCGCTGGTAGGCGTCCTCCCACTCGGCGCCGGACCAGGCGAGGGCCGGTATCTCGACCGGGCCGCCCTGGGCCGGCACCACGGCCCGGCCGGTCATGGCGGGGCGCATGACGACCGTCGGGGCCTCGCTGCGGGCGCCGCCCCGGTCGGGGCCGCCGGGCCCACCGCCACGGCCGCCGGCGGGGTACACCATGCGCCACCTCACCTGGTTGCTGCCGGAGCCGGTGGTCTGCCGGATCGTCTGTCGGGTCTTCTGTCGGGTGCTGCCGGTCCTGCCGCGTCCGCCGGCGCCGCACTCCCTGATGGATCGCCACGGCGCGGGAAGCGGCCGGACGATCAAGGGTACTGCCCGCCGCGAGGCGCCCGCAGCCGGTTGGCCGAGGGGGGCGTGTGCGCCCCGGCCGCCCCGTGCGTCCCGGCGGCCCCGGGGGTACCCGGCGGACACCCGTTCGGGCGAACACGCGGCGAATGGCCCCGCCCTCGGGGGCGGCGTCGGGGAGTATGCGGACTGTGCCGTGCGTCACGGCGCGCGACCGTCGCACATGCCCGGCCGCCCAGCCGGGAAGAGAGCGTCGGGGTCCGGGCTGATAGTCGGACTACCTGTCAGTTTCCCTCCGACACAAGGAAGTTGAGGACTCATGCAGGTCTGGCCAGGGAAGCCCTACCCCCTCGGTGCCACCTTCGACGGGGCCGGTACCAACTTCGCGGTGTTCTCCGAGAGCGCCGACCGCATCGAGCTCTGCCTGCTCGACGAGGACGGGTCGGAGACGGCCGTCGAGCTGCGCGAGACGGACGCCTTCGTCCGGCACGCCTACCTCCCCGGGGTCCAGCCCGGCCGGCGGTACGGCTTCCGCGTCCACGGACCGTACAACCCGGGCCTCGGCCAGCGGCACAACAGCGCCAAACTGCTGCTGGACCCGTACGCCAAGGCGATGAGCGGGAACATCGACTGGGACGAGTCGGTCTACGGCTACCACTTCGGCGCGCCCGAGCGCCGCAACGACCTCGACTCCGCCCCGCACACCATGCACTCGGTGGTCGTCAATCCGTACTTCGACTGGGGCACCGACCGGCCGCCGCGCACGGACTACCACCGCACGGTGGTCTACGAGGCCCATGTGAAGGGCCTCACCAAGCTCCACCCCGGCATCCCCGAGGAGATCCGCGGCACCTACGCGGGGCTGGCCCACCCGGCGGTGATCGAGCACCTGGCCAAGCTCGGCGTCACCGCGATCGAGCTGATGCCGGTGCACCAGTTCGTCCGCGACCACCGGCTGCGCGACCTCGGCCTGGCCAACTACTGGGGCTACAACACGGTCGGCTTCTTCGCCCCGCACTCCTCCTACTCCTCCACCGGGGACAGAGGCCAGCAGGTGCAGGAGTTCAAGTCGATGGTGAAGGCGCTGCACGCGGCCGGCATCGAGGTGATCCTGGACGTCGTCTACAACCACACCGCCGAGGGCAACCACCTCGGGCCCACCCTCTCGCTGCGCGGCCTGGACAACGTCTCCTACTACCGGCTCGCCCAGGACCAGCGGTTCTACGAGGACACCACGGGCACCGGCAACAGCCTGCTGATGCGCAGCCCGCACGTCCTCCAGCTGATCATGGACTCGCTGCGCTACTGGGTCACCGAGATGCACGTCGACGGCTTCCGCTTCGACCTCGCCGCCACGCTGGCCCGGCAGTTCCACGAGGTGGACCGGCTCTCCTCGTTCTTCGACCTCGTCCAGCAGGACCCGGTGGTCTCCCAGGCCAAGCTGATCGCCGAGCCGTGGGACCTCGGCGAGGGCGGCTACCAGGTGGGCAACTTCCCTCCGCTGTGGACGGAGTGGAACGGCATGTACCGGGACACCGTGCGCGACCTGTGGCGCGGCGAGAACGCCACGCTCGCCGAGTTCGGCTCCCGGCTCACCGGCTCCTCCGACCTCTACCAGGACGACGGCCGCCGCCCGATCGCCTCGATCAACTTCGTCACCTGCCACGACGGCTTCACCCTGCGCGACCTGGTCTCCTACAACGACAAGCACAACGAGGCCAACGGCGAGGACAACCGGGACGGCGAATCCTTCAACCGCTCCTGGAACTGCGGCGCCGAGGGCCCGAGCACCGACCCGGCCATCGAGGAACTCCGCGCCCGCCAGCAGCGGAACCTGATCGCCACCCTGATGCTCTCCCAGGGCGTGCCGATGCTCTCGCACGGCGACGAGCTCGGCCGCACCCAGGAGGGCAACAACAACGCCTACTGCCAGGACAACGAACTCGCCTGGGTGCACTGGCCCGAGGGCGACGGCCCCGAGTCCCGGCTGCTCGAATTCACCCAGGGCATGATCTGGCTCCGCCGCGACCACCCCGTCTTCCGGCGGCGCCGCTTCTTCCACGGCCGCCCGGTCTCGGGCCGCCCGGCCAACGGCCTCTACGAGGACCTCACCGACATCGCCTGGTTCACCCCCGGCGGGGAGGAGATGACCAAGCGCAACTGGGGCGCCAGCTACGCCAAGTCGCTCACCGTCTTCCTCAACGGCTACGCCATCTCGGAGCCGGACCGGCGCGGCGGGCGGATCGTCGACGACTCCTTCCTGCTGATGTTCAACGCCCACTTCGAACCGCTGGAGTTCACCGTCCCGGCCGACCACGGCCAGGAGTGGCAGGTCGTGGTCGACACCGCCCAGCCCCGGCTGCCCGCCCCCGGCGCCGGGGCCCGGGTCAAGGCGGGGGACGCGCTCTCGCTCGTCGACCGCTCGCTGATGGTGCTCCAGCGGCCGGCCTAGGCCGGGCGCCGGACGCCCGGCCGCGGGGCGGCGCCCGGGGTCCGCGGACGGGCCCCACGGCGTGCCGCGGTCACCACGTTCACCTGTTCGGATCAGCAACGGGTCTTGGCCGCGGGCTCGCACGGGTAGTCATGGACACATGACCTACGCCGCCGAGCCCGCCCAGCCCCGCCCGGCCGCAGTACCGTCCGCCACCTACCGCCTCCAGCTGCAGCCCGGCTTCACCCTCCACGACGCCACCGCCGCAGTGCCCTACCTCGCCGCCCTCGGCGTCTCCCACCTCCACCTGTCCCCGCTGCTGGAGGCCGCCCCCGGATCCACCCACGGCTACGACACCGTCGACCACGGCCGGATCAGCGCCCAGCTCGGCGGCGAACCGGCGTTGCGCGCGCTGGCCGCCGAAGCCCACCGGCACGGCCTGCGGCTGCTCGCCGACGTGGTGCCCAACCACATGGCCGTCCCCGTCCCCGAACGGCTCAACCGGCCGCTCTGGCACGTCCTGCGGGACGGCCCCGACTCGCCGTACGCACCCTGGTTCGACATCGACTGGACCGCCCAGCCGGGCCCCCCGGACTCCCCCGGCCGCGGCCGGGTGCTGCTGCCGCTGCTCGGCGACCGGCTCGGGGCCGTCCTCGGCGACCTCGTGGTCGACGGCGAGGAGCTCCGCTACCACGACCACGCCCTCCCGCTGCGGCCCGGCACCGCCGGCCTCCCGCTCCCCGAGCTGCTCAGCCGGCAGTGGTACCGGCTCGCCTGGTGGCGGCTGGCCCGCACCGAGCTGAACTACCGGCGGTTCTTCACCGTCAACGAGCTGATCGCCGTCCGGGTCGAAGTCCCCGAGGTGTTCGAGGCGACCCACGGCGTGCTGCTGCGGCTGCACCGCGAGGGCGTCCTGGACGGGTTCCGGATCGACCACCCGGACGGCCTGGCCGACCCGCGCGGCTACCTGCGCCGGCTCGCCGGGGCCACCGGCGGCGCCTACACGGTGGTGGAGAAGATCCTCACCGGTGAGGAGCGCCTCCCCGGGGACTGGCCGTGCGCCGGCACCACCGGGTACGACGCGCTGCGCCGCATCGACGGCGTGCTCACCGACCACGCCGGCGCCTGCCGGCTGGCCGGCGCCTACGAGCACGCGGTCAGCGGGGCCGGGTCCGGCGGGGAGCCGTGCGCCGACCCGCACCCGGCCGTCGCCGCCGCCCGGCGCGGGCGGGCCGACATGACCGGCCCGCGCGGCGAGCTGGCCGCCGAGGTCGAGCGGCTGGTCCGGCTCGCCGTGCGGATCGGCGCCGCCGAACCCGCCCACGCCGACCACGCGCCCTGGCAGCTGCGGGACGCGCTGCGCCGGGTGCTCACCGGCTACCCCGCGTACCGCCCGTACGTCCGGCCCGGCGAGCCCGCCCCGGCGGTCTCCGAGGAGCAGGTACGGGCGGCCCTCGACGGCTCCGAGGACGCCACCGGGCGGCTGGTCGCCGACCTCGCCCTCGGGCGGCTCGGCAGCGGGCCCGAGAAGGACGAGTTCTGCGCCCGCTTCGCGCAGACCGCCGCCGCCGTCGCCGCCAAGGGCGTCGAGGACACCGCCTTCTACCGGTGGAACGCGCTGCTCGGGCTGAACGAGGTCGGCGGCGAGCCGGCCCGGCCCGGGCTCCCGCCCGCCGCGTTCCACGCCTGGTGCCACTACGTCGAGGAGCACTGGCCGGCCACCATGACGGTGCTCTCCACCCACGACACCAAGCGCAGCGCCGACGCCCGCGCCCGCCTCGCCGTGCTCGCCGAGCAGCCGCGGGCCTGGGCCGACGAGGCCGCCGCCTGGTCCACCGCCGCCGGCCCGGGCGGCGACCCGAACAGCGACTGGCTGCTCTGGCAGACGCTGGTCGCGGCCTGGCCGATCACGCCGGACCGGCTCGTCCCCGCGCTGCTCAAGGCCGCCCGCGAGGCCAAGCTGCGGACCTCCTGGACGGCCCCCGACGCCCGCTTCGAGCAGGCCCTGGCCGACCGGGCCCGGGCCGCCTACGCCAACCCGGGGCTGCTCCCGCGGATCGAGGGCTTCGTCCGGGCCCTCGCGCCCCACGCCCGGACCAACACCCTCTCCGCCGCCCTGCTGCACCTGACCGTGCCCGGCGTGCCGGACCTCTACCAGGGCAGCGAGGAGCCGCTGTACACCCTGGTCGACCCGGACAACCGGGGCGTGGTGGACCTCGGCGCGCTCGCCGTCCGGCTCACCGACTCGGCCACCCCCCGGGCGGGCGACCTCGCCCGGGAGAAGCTGCACCTGACCGCGACGGCGCTGCACCTGCGCCGCCGCCGGCCGCTGGGCGCCTACCGGCCGCTGGCCGCCCGGGGCCCGGCCGCCGACCACCTGCTCGCCTTCGCCCGCGGCGACGACGTGATCACGGCGGTCACCCGGCTGCCGTACGGGCTCGCCCGGGCCGGCGGCTGGCAGGACACCGCGCTGGACCTGCCGGCCGGCGGCGCGTGGACGGACGAACTGACCGGACACCGCCACCCGGCCGGCCCGGTACCGGTGGCGGAGCTGCTGACCGCGCAGCCCGTGGCGCTGCTGACCAGGAGGGGCGAGGCGTGACGACGCACGAGGTCCGGACCTACGGGGTGTGGGCCCCGGCGGCCACCGAACGGGTCGAGGTGGAGGTCGACGGCGCGCGGCACCCGCTGGCCCGGGACGACGGCCGGCCCGGCTGGTGGCACGGGCCGGCGCCGGCCGGGGACTACGCGTTCCGGCTGGACGGCGGCCGCCCGCTGCCCGACCCTCGCTCGCCCCGGCAGCCGCACGGACCGGACGGGCCCAGCCGGTCCGTCGACCACGCCGCGTTCCGCTGGTCGCAGACCGGCTGGCGCGGCCGCCCGCTGCCCGGCGCCGTGCTGTACGAACTGCACGTCGGCACCTTCACGGCCGCCGGTACCTTCGACGCCGCCGCCGAACACCTCGACCACCTCGTCGAGCTGGGTGTCGACTTCGTCGAACTGCTGCCGGTCTGCCCGTTCCCCGGCCGGCACGGCTGGGGCTACGACGGGGTCTCGCTCTGGGCCGTGCACGAGCCCTACGGCGGTCCGGAGGGGCTGAAGCGCTTCGTGGACGCCGCGCACCGCAAGGGCCTCGGCGTCGTGCTGGACGTGGTGCACAACCACCTCGGCCCGTCCGGCAATCACCTGCCCGCCTTCGGGCCGTACTTCACCGACCGGCACCACACGCCGTGGGGCTCGGCGGTCAACCTGGACGCCCCCGGCTCGGACGAGGTGCGCCGGTACCTGATCGGCAGCGCGCTGGCCTGGCTGCGCGACTACCGGATCGACGGCCTGCGGCTGGACGCCGTGCACGCCCTCGCGGACGACCGCGCCGTCCACTTCCTGGAGGAACTCTCCTGCGAGGTGGACCGGTTGGCGACCGCCACCAACCGGCCGCTGTTCCTGGTCGCCGAGTCCGACCTCAACTCCCCCCGCACCACCACCCCCCGCGAGGCCGGCGGCCAGGGCCTCACCGCCCAGTGGAGCGACGACTTCCACCACGCGCTGCACACCGCGCTCACCGGCGAGTCCCAGGGCTACTACGGGGACTTCGCCCGCGCCCCGCTGGCCGCCGTGGCACGGACGCTCACCCGCGGCTTCTTCCACGACGGCACCTGGTCCTCGTTCCGGGAGCGCAGCCACGGCCGGCCCTTCCCGCCCGCGCACGGCCACCGGCTGCTCGGTTACCTGCAGACCCACGACCAGATCGGCAACCGGGCCCTCGGCGACCGGCTCTCCCCCGGCCTCTCCCCCGGGCGGCTCGCCTGCGGGGCCGCCCTGGTGCTCGCCTCGCCGTTCACCCCGATGCTGTTCATGGGCGAGGAGTGGGGCGCGGCCACCCCGTGGCAGTACTTCACCGACCACACCGACCCGAACCTGGCCGAGGCCGTCCGCCAGGGCCGGCGGCGGGAGTTCGCCGAGCACGGCTGGCGGGCCGACGCGGTGCCGGACCCGCAGGAGCCGGCCACCGTGCTGCGCTCCGTCCTCGACTGGACCGAGCCGGGGCGCGCGCCGCACGCCGAACTGCTCACCTGGTACCGGACGCTGATCCGGCTGCGGCGCACCCGGCCGGAGCTCTCCGACCCGGACCTCGCGGCCGTCCGGACCGAGTACGACGAGGCGGCCCGGTGGCTGGTGCTGCACCGGGGGGCCCACCGGGTGGCGGTCAACCTGGGCGGCGCCCCCGCCGCGCTGCCGCTCGGGGGGCCGGGGCGGGAGGTGGTGGCGTCCTTCGGCGAGTGCGCGCTCGACGGGACGGCGGTGCGGCTGGGGCCGGACTCCGTCGCGGTCGTCCGGCTGTGAGCGGCGCGGCCGGGGCCGGCCCGCGCCTCGGTTCGCCCGCCGGATCACCAGAGGAAGGTGCCGATCCGCTCCCGCAGCCCGGGCGCGTCCAGGCCGTAGGCGGCCAGGTGCTCGGCCATCGAGCCGTAGTGCCGGTGCTCCGCGCGCGGCACCCCGAGGGCGAGCACCCGGTGCGCCCGGTCCGCCAGCGCCGCGTGCACCTCCCCGACGGACGTCCCGGCCAGGTAGGGCTCGACCACCACCACGTCCGCGCGTCCGCCGACCACCGCCCGGAGCCCGGCCGCGTCGAACGGCCGCACGGTGGCCGCGTACAGCACCGAGACGTCCAGCCCCTCGGTGGCCGCCAGCACGGCGTCCAGCATCGGGCCGACCGCGAGCACCACGCCCTTGGCGCCCTGGCGCAGGACGGTGAACCGCCCCGCCTCGACCGGTACCGCCGAGGCGTTGCGGTGCTCGGACAGCCGCACGTACACATTGCGGTCGCCGTCGGCCACCGCGTGCCGCAGCAACCGCTCCGCCTCGTCGGGGTGCCCCGGGACGTGGACCGTCCAGTCCGGCAGGGTGTCCAGCAGCGCGACGTCGCCCGGCGACATGTGGGTCCGGCCGCCGGCGGGCCAGTCGTAGGAGCCGACGGCGCTCACCAGCACCGCGCCGACGCCCTGGTGGACGAGGTCCAACTTGACCTGCTCGAAGGGGCGTTCGATCAGGAAGCTGGCGAAGGTGTGGGCGATCGGCCGCATCCCGGTGAGCGCCAGTCCGCCGGCCGCGCCGATCAGCAGCTGCTCGCGGATGCCCACGTTGACCACCCGGTCGGGGTGGCGCTCGGCGGCGGGGGCGAAGCCCGAGGCGCTGATGTCGGCCAGCACGACGGCCAGCCGCGGGTCGTCGTCGAGCAGCCGGGCGGTCACGTCGACGAAGCGCTCGCGCATGGTGTCCATGGAGGTGAAGTCCCTTACTGGTGAGAGGTCTTGTCGGGGCGGCGGACGGACGCGGCGCTCAGGGGTTCTTCGGCTCCACCCGGGCCACCACGACGCGCGGGCGCCCCGGGTGCTCGGCGGTGAACGCCGCGTACAGCGCCTCGTGGTCGCGCCCGTCCACGGTCTCGGCCGACCAGCCCTCGCCCGCGAAGCGCGCCGCGATGCCGCCCCGCCACCCGTGCGTGGCCGAGGAGTTGTCGATGACGACGACGTGCAGCCGGTCCAGCCCGTACGCGCCGGCGAAGGCCAGCGCCTCGTGGTTCGAGCCCTCGTCGAACTCCGCGTCCCCGAGCAGGACCCAGACCGCCGGGTCGTCGAGCCCCTGGGCGCGCAGCCCGAGCGCGGTCCCGACCGCCAGCGGCAGACCGTGCCCGAGCGAGCCGGAACTGATCTCCACCCCGGGGATCAGCAGGCGGTCCGGGTGGTGGCCGAGCGGCGAGTCGTAGGCGCCGAAGCTCGGGAGCAGCTCCGGGTCGATGAAGCCCTTCGCCGCCAGCACCGCGTAGTACGCCATCGGGCCGTGGCCCTTGGAGAGCAGGAAGCGGTCCCGCTCCCGGTCCTCCGCGGTGCCCGGGGTGACCCGCAGGACGCGGTCGTACAGCACCCAGAGCACGTCCAGGGTGGAGGTGGCGGCCGGGCCGTGCTTCTCGGCGCCGGTCATCCGGCCGATCAGGTCCGGGAGTTGCTCGAAGCCGGCCGCGGTGGCGGTGTTCGTCGTCATGCCCACGATCCTGCAACTTGAAGTCAGCTTGAAGTCAAGCGGCTACAGTGAGCGGCATGACCGCCCCCGCATCCGCCCGCGGCGAGAACTCCGGAGCCTCCACCGGACCGAGCCGGCACGACCTGCTCACCATCGGCCAGCTCTCCGAACGCAGCGGCCTCGCCACCTCCGCGCTGCGCTACTACGAGAAGCTCGAACTGATCCACGCCACCCGCACCACCGGCGGCCAGCGCCGCTTCACCCGCGGCACACTGCGCCGGATCGCGTTCGTCCGCGCCGCCCAGCGCGTCGGCCTCTCCCTCGACGAGGCCAGGGTCGCCCTGGACCGGCTCCCCGAGCACCGCGCCCCCACCGGCACCGAGTGGGACGGCGTCGCCCGGTCCTGGCAGAACCGGATCGACGAGCAGATCGCCGAGCTGGAACGGCTCAGGGCCAAGCTCACCGGCTGCATCGGCTGCGGCTGCCTCTCGCTCTCCCGCTGCGCCCTGTACAACGCCGCCGACCGCGCCGCCGCGGCCGGCCCGGGCGCGCGCTACCTGCTCACCCGCGACCCGGCCACCGGCCCCGAACCGGGCACCGGCGATTGACCGCTCTCCCACGACGCACGCCGAGGGCGGCCGCACCGGGCGCCGTGACGGCGAACGGCCCGGGCCTCACCCTCCGAGCAACCGCTCCAGGTCGGCGCGGCCCGGCACGGCGCCGCGGGCACCGAGCGCGGTGACGGCGAAGGCCCCGGCGGCCACCGCGGTGGCCGCCGCCCGGGCGAGCGGGAGGCCGCGGGCGAGTTCGGCGGCGAGCGCGCCGCAGAAGACGTCACCGGCGCCGGTGCTGTCGACGACGGCCACCGGCGGCGCCGTCACGCGTTCGCCGCGGCCGTCCTCGGCGACCAGCGCGCCGTCGCCGCCGAGGGTGACCACCGCGGCCCCGCCGAGCGCCGCCAGCGCCCGGGCCGCCCCGGCCGGATCGTCGTCGCCGGTGAGCTGCCGGGCCTCGACCGCGTTGGCGACGAGCAGGGTGCCCGGTCCGGCCGCCCCGGCCGGGAGCGTCCCGGCCGGGGCGGCGTTGTGCACCCATCGCGCACCCGGCACCGCGGCGACGGCCGCGGCCGCCGCTTCGAGGCACGGCGGCGGGACTTCGCCGCTGGTCAGCACCACGTCGCCGGCGCGCAGCCGCAGCGCGGCGAGGGCGTCCGCGACGTGCCCGGCCGAGAGCAGCGCGTTCGCGCCCGGCAGCACCAGGATGCTGTTCTCCCCGCCGGGATCCACCATGACCAGGGCCTGCCCCGTCGCGGCCGCGCCCTCGGTGCCCACCGTGCCGGTGCCGACCGCGCGGCGCCGCAGCTCGGCGAGTGCCCGGCGGCCGGCGTCGTCCGCGCCGACCCGCGCGACCAGGTGGGTGGCCGCCCCGAGCGCGGCGGCGGCGACGGCCTGGTTGGCACCCTTGCCCCCGAAGCCCTCGTCGACGGAGGTCACCAGCACCGTCTCACCGGGCGCGGGCAGGACGGGACAGCGCAGGATCCGGTCGGCGTTCACCGATCCGACGGCCACCACACGGCCGGGAGTCTCTCTGTTCACCCCTCCTGTCTAGACGGTCGGACGCCCGCGTGCCAGGCCGCCACGGACGGGTCGCGTGCGGAGTGAATATCCGGGCCGGCCGACTTCCCGCTCCCGGCACGACCACCACCCCGGCATTCCGGCTATTCACCGGCATCACTCCCGCCGGAATTCCGCAGAACCCCGCGCCTTCCGCACATTCGCACGCATGGAATTGCGCGGACTGGTAAGACTCTTGTGATCACGAGAGGAGGTGGCAGACTGTGACTCGACGTCAACTGACAAGGAGCGGCCAGAGTGGACAGCCCGACCGTGCTCCGGCGTAGGCTCGGATCCGAGTTCCGCCGCCTGCGCGAGCAGACCGGGCTGCAGGCGAAAACCGTCGCCGACACCCTGGGATTCAGCGCCGCAAAGGTCTCGCGCATCGAATCGGGCCAGACCACCCTGAAGGAATCGGACGTCCGCGCACTGCTCGAACTGTACGGCGTCCGGGACGATTTCGAGCGGCGGCAGTTCATCTCACTGACCCGCCGCAGCACCCAGCGGGGTTGGTGGCACGACTACGGGGACGCCCTCCCCGACTGGTTCCAGACCTACGTCGGGCTGGAGGCCGATGCCGCCCGCATACGCGCCTACGAGACCGAGTTGATCCCGGGGCTGCTGCAGACGCCGGACTACGCCCGCGCCATGTTCCGGATCTCGCCGTCGGAGCAGGGGCACGGTGAGATCGAACGCCGGGTCAGACTCCGGATCCAGCGCCAGGAGGTCTTCCAGCGCGCTGATCCGCCGGTCGTCCAGGCGGTCCTGAACGAGTCCGCCCTGCGCCGCGCGGTCGGCGGGGCAGAGGTCATGCGCGCCCAGGTGCGCCATCTCGCCGAGTTGGCGCACAAGCCCAGCGTCACGATCCAGGTGCTTCCCTTCAGCACCGGAACGCACCCCGCCATGAGCATGGCCTTCTACATTCTCTCCTTCGCCGACGTACCGGGCGACATCGTCTATGTCGAGGCATTGACGAGCAGCCTCTACCTGGAGAAGGAGTCGGACATCGCGCGTCATGTGCTCGTGTTCGACCAGCTCGCGTCGACCGCCATGAACGCCGAGGAGTCCCTGTCCTGGATGCACGATCTCGTCGCGGAGGGGTACGGAAATGACGACTGACCTGGTGTGGCGCAAGAGCAGCTTCAGCGGCAGCGAGGGCGGGAACTGCGTGGAGGTCGCGGACGGTGCCCCCGGCGCGGTGCCGGTGCGGGACAGCAAGGACCCGTACGGCCCCTCCCTCACCTTCACCGCCGACGCCTGGTGCTCCTTCCTGACCGCCCTGCACAGCGGTGAGCTGCCCGTCCGGCCCTGAAGTCGCCGGCGACGCTTGTGGTCTACTGCCGGTCATGCCGCTGCTGATGCTGGATCTCGACAACACCCTGATCGACCGTGATGCCGCCTTCCTGGCCTCCGCCCGGGCGTTCCTGGCCGAGCACGGCCTGCCCGGCAGCGACCTCGGCTGGATCGCGGAGCTCGACGCGAGCGGGTACACCCCGGAGGACCGGATGGCCGCCGCCCTGGCGGCCCGGTACGGGAGTTCGGTACCGGCGCGCGCCGTCGACGCCCTGCTCGACAACGGTGGAGCCGACCTCGTGGAGCTCGCCGCTCCCACCCGCCGGGCACTGGCCCGGGCCCGGGCCGACGGCTGGGCGTGCGTCATCGTCACCAACGGCCGTACCGGGCAGCAGGAGGCGAAGATCCGCCGTACCGGGCTCGACCGGATCGTCCAGGGCTGGGTGGTCTCCGAGGCCGTCGGCCACAAGAAGCCCGCTCCGGAGATCTTCCGGGCCGCGGCCGAGACGGTGGGGCAGCCGCTCAGCGGCGCCTGGATGGTCGGCGACTCGGCGCACGCCGACATCGCGGGCGCGCACGCGCTCGGCCTGGGCAGCGTCTGGGTGTCGGCCGGCCGCCCGTGGGCGCAGGACGCGTACCGGCCCACCCTGGTCGCCGAGGACGTCGCCACCGCGATCGGCCACGCGCTCGACCACGCCTGCGGCGGGGCGACCGGCGGCGGGGCGACCGGCGGCCGGTGACGGCCCGGAAAGCTTTACCTCCTGCTGGGGAAACGGCCCCCTCCGCCGAGCTCCCCACGCCCCCTCGACGGCCGCCGGAGGCACCCCCGGCGGGCGGACGCGGCGGGCCGCGAGGGGTGGGGGCCAGAGCCGTCCGACGGGCCGTCGGGGCCGCCCCGGCGGGCTTCCGGCACGGCCTCCACCGGCCCGGAAAAAGGCCTCTGAGCAGCCACTTTCCCTCTTCCGGCGACTAGAATCGAGGGGACCGGACGGCCCCGCGTCCGCCCGTGGAGAGGACCAGATGCACCGCGACATCCGCACCACCGAAGACGTCCTGGACCTGCTGGACCAGCTCTTCCTCCCCGCCGCCGACCGGTGGACGGACCAGGCCCGCGACTGGTGGGACCAGTTCTATACGGACCGCTCCGCGCCGCGCCCCTTCTTCGTCCCCAAGCCCGACGAGAACCTCGTCTCCTACCTGGACCGCGGCCTGCTCACCCCCGGCCGTGCCCTGGACCTCGGCGCCGGCCCCGGACGCAACGCCATCCACCTCGCCTCGCAGGGCTTCGAGGTGGACGCCGTCGACCTCTCCCCCACCGCCGTCGCCTGGGCCGGCGAACGGGCCCGCGAGGCCGGCGCCGACGTGCGCTTCCACTGCGGCAACATCTTCACCGTCGAACTCCCGCACCGGCAGTACGACCTGGTGTACGACTCGGGCTGCCTGCACCACCTCCCGCCGCATCGGCGGATCAGCTACCTCGCCCTCCTGGAGCGGGTGTTGAAGCCCGGCGGGCACCTCGTCGTGAACGCCTTCGCGGCCGGCGCCATGGGCTCCGAACTCCCCGACCGGGAGCTCTACCGCAACGGCCGGCTGGACGGCGGCCTCGCCTACACCCCGGACGAACTGCGCCACCTCTTCTCGGAGTTCACCGAGATCGAGATCCGCCCGATGGTGCCGCACGGGCCCGACTCGCCGCTCTTCGGCATCCCGGTGCTGCTGAGCGCCCTGTTCCGGCGCCCGGCCGAGTAGGCCCGGGCGCCGGGGTTCGCGTGGTGCCGGGGGTGCGTGCTGCCGGGGTACGCGTGGTGCCGCTACGCCACGACGGCGAGCGGCATCACCCGCCCACCGTCGGTCAGCAGCATCGCCACCGCGCTCACCGCGCCGGTGGCGAGGTCGACCCGCAGGACCAGCACCCGCTGCCCCTGGTCCTCCGAGCCGTGCTGGACGGTGGTGTACGCCGCGTTGGCGGCGCGGTCGACCACGAACGCCTCCTCCTGGACGGCGGGCCCCCAGAACTGCTCGGGGATGGTGGCGAGCGGCTTGAGCGCGATCCGCGGGTGGGCCGGGTCGGCGGTGTCCACGGTGGCCAGCGCGAGTTCGCGCCCGTCGGCGCTGAGCACCTGGCGGTCGCCCACCAGCGCCTTGGGGTTGAGCACTCCGCCGCTGACCTCCGCGACCGGGTTGGCGGCGAGCGTGGCCACCGGGCCGACCCGGACGGTCCGCCGGTCGTCCGCGGCGACCGTCAGCGAGCCGTCGCCGTTGGCCACCGCCCGCTTCGCCACCTGCGCCGACACCACCCGGCCGCCGAGGAAGGCGAGCGCCTCGGGGGCGCGCACGCCGATCCCCTCGACCGGGTGCTCCCCGGTGCCGTCCGGCCGGACGGCCCGCAGGCGCCCGTCGGCCGCCGGACCGCTCGACTCGGTCCAGTGCACGACCTCGCCGCTCACCGGGTCGACGACCGGGGCGCTCTGGCGGGTGCCCGCACCGGCGGCGGGCAGGCCGGAGATGTCCTTGAGGTCGGCCGGGGCGCCCTGGCCGAGCACGGAGACGCGGGGCTCACCGGGGTGGTCCGCGTCCTGGAAGCCGTACTGCGCGGTGCCGACCATCCCGGCGAAGCCGGCGGTGAAGCCGGCCGGGGTCGCACAGCCGCGGATGTTGGTCGGCGGCTTGGCGAGCCCGTTGCTGACCGCGAAGCTGCGCACCTTCCGCGCCGCGCCGTCCGCGCCGACGGTGACCAGGACGCAGCGCTCGTCCGGCGTCCCGGCGTGCGTGCTCACCGAGAGGACCAGCCCGCCGACCTCGGTCGCGGTGGGCAGCGTGTCGAGGAGCACCTTCTGCGGGAACCGCACCTCGGCCGTCGGCCCGCCGGTGCCCGTCGTGGCACCCGCCGACGGGGTGGCCTCCCCTGTCCCCGTACTGCCGCTCTGGCACGCCGTCAGCGCCAGCAGCGGTACGGCGGCCGCCGCCAGGACAGCCCTGCGCAAGGGCTTCATGCCCCCCACCTCCACCCGTTCGGTTCCGGCCCAGGGTAGCCGGGCCCGGTTCCGGGCCGTACGGCGGCGGCCGGTCGGTCCGGCGGGCGGCCGGGGGCGGTCCCGCCGGCCACCGGGCGCGGGCGCGGCCGCGGCAGCTCAGGACCGCGCCGGGGCAGTGGTCCCGGGAGGGGTACCGGAAGGCGGACTCCTCGTCGCCGCCCCCCTGGCCGTCGCCGGACGCCGATGCCCTACGGTGGGCGCCGGAAGGGGTGGCACATGACCGACGACCGACCGACGAACTCGGCTCCACCGCCCGCGCCTTGGCCGCTGATCGGGACCGGGAAGCCGTTCGCCGACCGGGTCGGCGACCTGGTCCGGGCCTGGGAGGCCGACGGGCGGGCCCCGGACCGGCTGGTGCACGGGAAGCCGTTCTTCGCCCTGTACTGCTGGCACCTGTGGACCATCCGCGAGGGCCGGCCGCACGACGCCGCCACGGCCGCGTACGTGGCGAGCGCCCACCGGGCGAACGGCGGCGCGGCCGGCTGGGACGCCCTGCTGCTCGGCCGGGCGTACTGCTCCTGCCACGGCGAGCGCTGGCGGCTGGAGAACCTCTCGATCTGCCTCGGCTGCCTGGAGTACGTCTGCTTCGAGCTCGGCCGGCCGTGCTGCCACGGCGCGCCGGTCGTCGGCTGAGACTCGGCCGGGACCGGACCCGCCGGACCGCCCCACCGCCGAGCCCGCCCGCGTACCGCCCGACCGACCGTCCGCCCGACCGACAGTCCGTCAGCCGGCCAGCAGCCGGGCCAGCAGCGCCGCCGGACCCTCCGGCAGGCTGCCGTGCACCAGCTCCGTCCGGTGGACCAGCCGCGGCTCCCGGACCGGTACGGCGACGACACCCGCCGCGCCCTCCGCCGCCGGGGCGGGGAGGACGACCAGGCCGTGCCCGGCGGCGACCAGGGCGAGCAGGCCACGGACGTCCGTACCCAGGTAGCGCGCGGCCGGGCGGAACCCGTCGACGGCGGTGGCGGCCCGCAGCCGGGCCGCGTCCGGCGCCAGGTCGGGAGCGTCCAGCCAGCGCGCGGCGGACAGGTCGGCCAGGGCCAGACCCGCGCGGCCGGCCAACGGGTGCCCGGTGGGCAGCGCGACGGCGAGCGGCCGCTCCCCGACCGCGACCGTGCCGAGCGGGCCGACCTCCGGGAGCGGCAGCGGGTCGCTCGGGGCCGCGAGCCCGTCGATCAGGGCGAGGTCCACCTCGCCGGTGGCCACCTGGGCGGGCAGCGCCTGCGGGGGGAGGACCCGCACGACGAGGTCCAGCCGCGGGTACTCCCGGCGCACGTCGGCCAGCGCGCTTCCGAGCGCGGCGCCGACCGCCAGCGGGGTGGCCCCGAGCACCAGGCGGGCGCTCGGGGTGCCCGCCAGGCGTGCGACGTCGGCGCGCGCCGCGTCCAGCCGCACCAGCAGCGGGGCGGCGTGCTCCAGCAGCCGTGCGCCGGCCTCGGTCGGGCCGACCGGGCGGCGGCCGAGCAGGACCGTCCCGAGATCGGCCTCCAGCGCGGCGATCTGCTGGGAGACCGCGGACTGCGTGAAGCCGAGCGCACGGGCCGCCTCGGAGAAGGAGCCGAGCCGGACCACGGTGACGAAGGTGCGCAGCTGGTGGGGGTCCATGGCTATCAGATCCTCTGATCCAAAGGTAAGAGATCATCGTTGGCGCTGATCCGGAGTCAGGGGTCAGGATAGCCGCATGACCTACCTGACCCCCCGCCTCGCCCTGGTCGGCGACCGCTCCCCCGCCGTCCGCTCGCACGCCCGCGTGCCCGGGCTGCTCGACGCCCTCGCCGCCCGCGACCAGCTCGCCCTGGACGCCTACTGGATCCCCACCGGGGACGCCGGGGCACCGGGCGCCCTCGACGGTTTCGACGCCGTCTGGCTGCTCCCGGGCAGCCCCTACCGCAGCGAAGCGGGCGCGCTGGCCGCCGTCCGCACCGCCCGCGAGCGGGGCATCCCGTTCCTCGGCACCTGCGCCGGCTTCCAGCACGCCGTGGTGGAGTACGCCCGCAACGTCTGCGGCATCGACGGCGCGGCGCACGGCGAGAGCCACCCCGACGAGGACGACCTGGTGATCGTGCCGCTCAGCTGTTCACTGGTCGGGCACGAGGGCGCGGTGCGGATCGCCCCCGGCACCCTCGCCGAACGCGTGCTCGGGGAGACCCGGACGCTGGAGCGCTACCACTGCCAGTACGGGCTGAACCCGGCCTACCTGGAGCGGCTGCGCGCGCCCGGGCTGCGGTTCAGCGGTACGGACGAGGCCGGCGAGCCGCGGATCCTCGAACTGCCGGAGCACCCCTTCTTCCTGGCCTCGCTCTTCCAGCCCGAACTGGCCGGGGACGGCACCCGGGCGCACCCCTTCGTCCGGGCGCTGGCCGCCGCGGCGGCCGAGCACGCCGGCGCGGCCGCCCGCGCCTGAACCGGCCGCACCCGAGCCGGCCGCCGGGGTGTGGGCGGGGGCGGGCTCACATCGGCAGCGACCGCAGCCGCACCGGCCCGTCGGGCAGCCGCGCCCCCTCGGTCAGCGGTGTCCACATGGTCCGCAGCGGCATCGGTACGACCCGCCCGCCCGGCTGCTCCACGAGCACCTCACCCGCCGCCTCCCGCCAGCCGAGCCGCTCGTAGAGCGCGACCAGCGGCGGCCGGCAGAACAGCAGCGCGTACCGCGGGCCCAGCGTCCGGGCGTGCGCCAGGGCCGCGCCGACCACCACCCGGGCCAGGCCCCGGCCCCGGGCGTCGGGGGCGACGGCGACGCCGCCGACCCCCACCGCCTCGGTGTCCGTCCCGCCGACCGTCAGCGGCAGCGGCAGCAGGCCGGCGTGGGCGACCAGGCGGCCGTCCGCCGCCCGGACGCCGAAGTGGATCTCCTTCGGCAGCCAGGTCAGGCCGGTGTGCGCGACCCCGAAGGGATCGTCACCGGCGCCCAGGATCTCTTCGAGGTCGCGCCGGGCGTACTCGGCGAGGCGAACGGCAGCGGGTGCGGATGCGGCGGCGGATGCGGCGGCGGGAGCGGGTGCGGCAGCGGCGGCGGGAGCGGGGTGATCGGCCATCCCCCCATGATCGCCTTCCCGGCCGGCTTCGAGAAGGATCAGCCCTGACGGGCCTTCAACGCGTTCCAGACCTCGTCGACCCGGGGGGCGAGTGCCTCCAGCGGTCCGCTGTTGTCGATCACCACGCCCGCGACGGCCAGCCGGTCGGCCCGGGAGGCCTGCGCGGCCATCCGGGCCCGGGCCTCCTCCTCGGTCATGCCGCGCAGCCGGACCAGCCGGTCGATCCGCACCTCGTCGTCGGCGTCGACCACCAGGACCAGGTCGTACAGCGGGGCGAGACCGTTCTCCGCCAGCAGCGGGACGTCGTGCACCACCACCGCGTCCGGGGCGGCGGCCGCCTCCAGCTCGGCGGACCGGGCCCGGACCAGCGGGTGGACGATCGCGTTCAGCGCCCGCAGCCGCTCGGGGTCGGCGAAGACGACGGCGCCGAGCGCCGGGCGGTCCAGCGCACCGTCCGGCCGCAGCACGCCCTCGCCGAACTCGGCCACCACGGCGCCCAGGCCGTCCGTCCCGGGGGCGACCACCTCACGGGCGATCAGGTCCGAGTCCACGATCACCGCGCCGTGGGCGGCGAGCAGCCGCGACACCTCGCTCTTGCCCGCACCGATGCCACCCGTCAGTCCGATCTTCAGCATGGCGCCAGGCTACCGGCGCCCCCGGCCCGCGGTCAGCCCCGACCCGGCTCAGTCCAGGTCGAGGCTCTCGCCGTCCCCGAGGGTGCGCAGCTCGGCGCCCGTCCCCGGGCCGCCCGGGCCGACCAGGCGGGTGTGCACGGCCAGGCCCGCCGGGCTGAGCACCGCGTCGTGGATCGGCAGCGCCCGGCGCGGGCCCGCCTCCCGGACGTAGTCGACCAGTTCCGAGACCTTGGTCCAGGGGGCGGCGATCGGGAGCAGCAGCGTCTCCACGACGTGCGGCGGCACGGTCAGCGCGTCACCGGGGTGGAAGAGCCGGCCGTCGAAGAGGAAGCCGATGTTCTTCACCGGCGGGATGTCCGGGTGGATCACCGCGTGCCACTCGCCGTGCACGGAGACCTCGATCCCGCCGATCTCGAAGGCGTCGCCCTCGCCGACCACCGCGACCCGAGGGGCGACGCCCTCCAGCTGGTCGGCGACCGCTCGGTTGGTCCAGACCCGCAGCGCCGGGTCGGCCTCCAGAGCGGCGCGCAGCCGGGCCTCCTCGAAGTGGTCGGCGTGCTCGTGGGTGATCAGCACCGCGTCCGCGCCGGCGAAGGCGGCAGGGTCGGTGAACATCCCGGGGTCGACGACGACGGTGGTGCCGCCGTGCTCCAGGCGGACGCAGGCATGGCCGAACTTGGTGATTCGCATGGGAAAACCGTACAGCAAGGCTGTGCAGTTTCGCTGTACACCTGAGCGATAGACTTCTCCCATGACCAGCGACACCGCAGGCGGCCGCGACACCGCCGCCGCTCCGCGTCCGGAGACCCTCGAACTGGCCGCCGACCTCCGCGCCGCCGTCGGCGACCTGGTCCGCGCGCTCCGCCCCGGCGACCCCCTGCCGCAGAACCAGGCGGGCGTCCTCGGCCTGCTGATCCGCGACGGGCAGGCCCTCACCGTCAGCGAACTCGCCACCCGCCAGCGCGTCCGCCACCAGTCGATGGCCCGCACGGTCGCCCTGCTCACCGGGGCCGGCCTGGTCACCCAGGAGCCGCACGCCACCGACGGACGCAAGCTGCTCGTCTCCCCCACCGGGGCCGGCCGCGCCGCCCTCGCCGAGCAGCGCGCCCGCCGCGAGGCCCGGATCGCCACCGCCATCGAGGCCCGACTCACCCCCGGGGAGCGGGAGACCCTCCGCGACGCCGTCGCCCTGCTGCGCCGCCTGCCCTGACCGCCGCGCACGGCGGTGTGCCGCCGCTGGCCACCGCCTCCTCCGACGCGCGCCAGCGCTTCGCCAACCTGGTCGACGTCTGCTGCGACGCGACACCCGCCTGGTGCTGATCGGCGCCGACCCGCTCGCCGGCCTGCCCGCCGGCTCCGGTCCGCTGCGCGACCTCGACCGCACCGCCGGCCGGCTCGCCCTGCTCCGGCAGCCCGGCTGATCAGGTGCTCGCGCCCACCCCGGCGCCGGCCAGGTCGTGGACGGGCGCCCGCTGCACCGGCAGCACGGCCGGCTCGATGGCCGGCAGTTCGACGTGCTCGCTGAGGCCGAACCGCCGGTGCAGCCGCCGCAGCGGAGCCGGGGCCCACCAGTTGAACTCGCCGAAGAGGCTCATCGCGGCGGGCACCAGCAGGCAGCGGACCAGGGTGGCGTCCACCGCCACGGCGACGGCCAGCGCGATGCCCATCTGCTTGACCATCAGCATGTCGCCGAGCGCGAATCCGGCGAAGACGATCACCATCAGCAGGGCCGCCGAGGTGATGATCTTCCCGCTGCGCTGGACGCCCAGTTCGACCGCCCGGGTACAGCTGTGCCCCTTGTCCCGCAGTTCCTTGATCCGGGCGAGCAGGAACACCTCGTAGTCCATCGACAGGCCGAACGCGAAGGCGAAGACCAGCACCGGGATGAACGTCTCCAGCCCGCCCGTGGGGCTGAAGCCGAGCAGACCGCTGAACCAGCCGTCCTGGAAAACCAGGGTGAGCGCGCCCAGGGAGGCGCCGAGCGAGAGCAGGTTCATCAGCAGGGCCTTGACCGGCATCACCAGCGAGCCCGTCATCAGGAAGAGCAGCACCAGCGTCCCGAGCGCCACCAGGCCGAGCGCGATCGGTCCCCGGGTGAGCAGTTCGTGCTGGAAGTCGACCACCGAGGCGGCCCCGCCGGTGACGTAGGTGGTGAGCCCGCTCCGGTCGGCGCGCAGCTCCTTGACCACCTGTTCGGCCTCGGCGCCCTGGGGATCGCCGTGCACCAGCACGTCGATGGTGGAGAGCCGGTCGCCGACCGGGGTCACCGCCCGGACGCCGTCCACTCCGGGCAGCTTGGCGACCACGTCGTCCGCGTACGCCTGGGCCACCGGCGCACCGCCCTCGACGACCACGGTGATCGGGGCCTGGGCGGACTGCGGGAAGCGCTGGTCGATGGTCTCGGCGACCTGCCGGCCGGCCGAGGAGGCGGGCAGCACGGCGGCCCCGGAGGTCCGCATGTCGGCGTGCAGGAACGGCGCCCCGGCGGCCATCAGCAGCGCGGTGCAGGCGAGGGCGACGGGGACGGCGCGCTTGCGGACCCGGCGGACGGTGCGACTGAAGAAGCCCTCGTCGGGGACGGGCGCGCTCGGTGCCTTGATCCGGCTCCCGGCGAAGCCGAGCAGCGCGGGTATCAGGGTCAGGGCCGCCGCCACGGCGATCACCACCACGCTGACTCCGGCGGCGGCGACCGCGCCGAGCACCGGGCTGGTGAAGACGAAGAGGCCGGAAAGCGCCACGGCGACGGTCAGTCCGGAGAAGGCCACCGTCCGGCCCGCGGTGGCGGCGGTCCGTTCGACGGCGGCGGCGATGCCCGCGCCGTGCCCGCGTTCCTCGCGGAAACGATTCACCATGAGCAGTGCGTAGTCGATCGACAGGCCCAGTCCCAGCACGGTGGCGATCGGCAGCACGCTGGTGTCGATGTCCATGATCCTGCTGAATCCGAACATGGCCAGCAGCGCGCCGCCCACCGAGGCGACCGCGCCGATCACCGGCAGGCTGGCGGCGGCCAGGCCGCCGAAGACCAGCACCATGACGACCAGGGTGAGCGGCAGGGTGACGATCTCGCCGAACCGGGTGTCCTTCTCGGTCTGCTTCTTGACCTCCTGCTCCAGCATGAGGTCGCCGCCGACGGTGACCTCGGCCCCGTCCGCCCGGATCCCGGCGAGGCGCTGGCCGACGGCGTCGGCCTGCGCGGCGGTGCTGTCGTCGGCCATCCGGACCGAGACCAGGCCGGCGTCGCCGTCGGCCGAGCGCAGCGCGGCGGCGGCCGGGCCGGGGCCGTAGGCGTCGCTGACCGAGGAGACCCCCGGCAGTGCGGCGATCTCGGCGGTGGCGCGGGTGACGGCGTCCCGGACCCCCGGGTCGTCGACGGGCCTGCCGTCCACCACCGCGGTCACCGTGCCCCGGGCCGGGTCGGCCGCGGTGACCACCGCGCTGCCGCGGTCGGCCTCGGAACTGGCCGAGGAGGCACCGGCGACGGACCCCTCGAACACCCGGCCGCCGATCAGGACCCCGACCACCAGGACGACGGCCCAGAGACCGAGGACCCACCGCCGGTGCCGGAAGCAGAACCGGCCGAGGGCAGCGAGCCGCCCGTCGACCTGACGGCCGGCGGACGTGCGGGTGGGGGGTGTCACTGCGGTGCTACGGCGCATGTGCGGGGGGTGCCTAGCGTGTGGGGCCGGAGTGAACGACCCGTCGGGCAACTCATCCCAAGGTAGGGCCTAGGTCCCGAATCACCCATAGGCACCCGATGAGCCCCTTATCACAAAAATCCAGCGGATAAGGAACAAATAAGTGAATGCCCAAAACAATGAGCCCCACCCGGAGTTCCGGGTGGGGCTCATCGATCAAGCGGCTATGCGCAGGGCACTAGCGAAGGGCGAGAGCTCAGCTCTGGCCGCCCGCCAGCTTCTCGCGCAGGGCAGCCAGGGCCTCGTCCGAAGCGAGAGCGCCGGAGCCCTCGTCGCTGCTGGAGGAGTACGAGCCACCGGCGGCGGCGGCGACAGCGTCGCCACCCTCGGCAGCGGCCTCGGCGTCGGCCTCGCGGCTCTTGATGACCTGGGCCTGGTGCTGCTCGAAGCGGGACTGCGCCTCGGCGTACTGGCGCTCCCACTCCTCACGCTGCTTCTCGAAGCCGGGCAGCCAGTCGTTCGCCTCGGGGTCGAAGCCCTCCGGGTAGATGTAGTTGCCCTGGTCGTCGTACGAAGCGGCCATGCCGTACAGGGTCGGGTCGAACTCGACCTCGGCCGGGTTGGCACCGAGGGCCTCGTTGGCCTGCTTCAGCGAGAGGCTGATGCGACGACGCTCGAGGTCGATGTCGATGACCTTGACGAAGATCTCGTCGCCGACCTGGACGACCTGCTCCGGGATCTCGACGTGGCGCTCGGCCAGCTCGGAGATGTGGACCAGACCCTCGATGCCCTCGTCCACGCGGACGAACGCACCGAACGGAACCAGCTTGGTGACCTTACCCGGAACGACCTGGCCGATCTGGTGGGTACGGGCGAACTGCTGCCACGGGTCCTCCTGGGTCGCCTTCAGCGACAGGGAGACGCGCTCGCGGTCCATGTCAACGTCGAGAACCTCGACGGTGACCTCCTGGCCGACCTCGACAACCTCGGACGGGTGGTCGATGTGCTTCCAGGACAGCTCGGAGACGTGAACCAGACCGTCGACGCCGCCGAGGTCCACGAACGCACCGAAGTTGACGATCGAGGAGACGACGCCGGAGCGCACCTGACCCTTCTGCAGGGTGGTGAGGAAGGTCTGGCGGACCTCGCTCTGGGTCTGCTCCAGCCAGGCACGGCGGGACAGGACCACGTTGTTGCGGTTCTTGTCCAGCTCGATGATCTTGGCCTCGAGCTCCTTGCCCACGTAGGGCTGGAGGTCGCGGACGCGGCGCATCTCGACGAGCGAGGCCGGCAGGAAGCCACGGAGGCCGATGTCGAGGATGAGACCACCCTTGACGACCTCGATGACGGTACCGGTGACGATGCCGTCCTCTTCCTTGATCTTCTCGATCGTGCCCCAGGCGCGCTCGTACTGAGCACGCTTCTTGGACAGGATGAGACGACCCTCCTTGTCCTCCTTCTGGAGAACCAGGGCCTCGATGTTGTCCCCGACGGAGACGACCTCGTGCGGGTCGACGTCGTGCTTGATCGAGAGCTCACGGGACGGGATGACGCCCTCGGTCTTGTAACCGATGTCGAGGAGCACCTCGTCACGGTCGACCTTCACGATGACGCCCTCGACGATGTCGCCATCGTTGAAGTACTTGATGGTCTCGTCGATCGCGGCGAGGAACGCTTCCGCGTCGCCGATGTCGTTGACCGCGACCTGCGGGGTGGTGCTGAGGGAGGAGTCGGTGGGGCTCGTCATTAGGAAAAGGGCTCCGGTACGGACATGAAGTCGTAGGTAATGCCACGCGGAGGGCCCGTATCGCTCCCACCGAAAGCCGGACAGCCAAGAACACGGCGCACCGAAACATCCCGCACAGCGAGAAATCGGTGTCCGTCTTGCGACCGTGGGGTCTTCGACAGATGCGAGCGCGACCTGCTCCGTCCGAGGCGCGCAGGCCCGCAGCGCAACTTGTAGCATACGGGGACGGCCAGGCACGGTCAACGCCAAGGGCGCCAAGACGGTGGAGGCCGGTATCGATCAGGCCATATCCTCCGATTGCGCACCTATGGTGGCGGCCGCAGGAAGCCCTTCCCCGGATGCCACCGCCTGGATCCGGGCCCTGACGGGCCGGCTCGCGGCAGCGGCGCTTCCGCAGACCACACCCTACGCGATGGGCTCTATCACCGTGGCCACCACCCCCCTGTCCGACCCGCATGATCTTGACGACGACGGCGACGACGCGCTAAGGCGCGAGGCCGAGGCCGGCGAGAGCAGCCGGGCCAGCCGGCACTGGTGGGACCGCAACGCGGACGAATACCAGGACGAGCACGGCGAGTTCCTCGGCGACGACCGCTTCACCTGGTGCCCGGAGGGCCTGGACGAGGCCGACGCCCGACTGCTCGGGGAGGTCGCGGACCGCCGCGTCCTGGAGATCGGCGCCGGCGCCGCCCAGTGCTCCCGCTGGCTGGCCGCCCGGGGCGCCCGGCCGGTCGCGCTGGACATCTCGCACCGCCAGCTCCAGCACTCCCGCCGGATCGACCTCGCCCGCGGCGGCACGCCCGTACCGGTGGTCCAGGCCGACGCGGCGGTGCTGCCGTTCGCCGACGGCGCCTTCGACCTGGCCTGCTCGGCGTACGGGGCGGTGCCGTTCAGCGCCGACACCGGCGCGCTGATGCGCGAGGTGCACCGGGTGCTGCGGCCCGGCGGGCGGTGGGTGTTCTCGGTGACCCACCCGATCCGCTGGGCGTTCCCGGACGAGCCCGGCGTCGAGGGGCTGACCGCCACCGCCTCGTACTTCGACCGCACCCCCTACGTCGAGCAGGACGAGCGGGGCCGGGCCACCTACGTCGAGCACCACCGCACGATCGGGGACCGGGTGCGCGAGCTGGTCGGCGCCGGGTTCCGGCTGCTGGACGTGGTGGAGCCGGAGTGGCCGGCCGGACTCGACCAGGAGTGGGGCGGCTGGTCGCCGCTGCGCGGGCGGCTGATCCCGGGCACGGCGATCTTCGTCTCCGAACGGGACTGAGCGGGCCGCCGGGGCCGTCGGACCGGCGCCCGTCGCGGCCGGGCCGGGGAGTCGGGACCGCCGCGGCCAGGCCGGGCCGGGGAGTCCGGGAGTCGGGGAGACTGTCCGGGTGAACCCCGCCTGGCGCGATCTGCCCGTCCGTACCGCCCTGCCGGCCCTGCACCGCGCGCTCGACCGGCGCGGGGTGGCCGCGCTGGCCGCCCCGCCCGGCACCGGCAAGACCACCCTGGTGCCGCTGGCCCTCGCCGGGCTGCTCACCGAGGAGGGCGACCGCCCGGTCCGCCGGGTGCTGGTCGCCGAGCCGCGCCGGCTCGCGGTGCGGGCGGCCGCCCGGCGGATGGCCTGGCTGCTCGGCTCGACGGTGGGGGCGGAGGTCGGCCACACCGTGCGCGGCGAGCGCCGGGTCGGGCCGGACACCGTGGTCGAGGTGGTGACCACCGGCGTCCTGCTCCAGCGCCTCCAGCGCGACCAGGAACTTCCCGGGGTGGACGTGGTGGTGCTGGACGAGTGCCACGAACGGCATCTGGACGCCGACACCGCGCTCGCCTTCCTGCTGGACGTCCGGGCGGCGCTGCGGCCGGAGCTGCGGATCGTCTGCGCCTCGGCGACCTCGGACACCGCCGCCTGGGCCGAGCTGCTCGGCGGCGCCGAGGGCCCGGCACCCGTCGTCGAGGCGCACGGCGTCTCGCACCCGGTCGACGTGGTGTGGGCGCCGCCGCCCCGGGCCGTCCGGCCCGCGCACGGCACCCGGGTCGACCCGGCGCTGCTGGAGCACGTCGCGGCCACCGTCCGGCGGGCGCTCACCGAGTGCCGGGGCGACGTGCTCTGCTTCCTGCCGGGCGTCGGCGAGATCACCCGGGTCGCCGGGCTGCTCGCGGACGCCCCGGCGCAGGTGCTCCAGTTGCACGGCCGGGCCCCGCAGTCGGTGCAGGACGCGGCGCTCGCGGCGGGCGAGGGCCGCCGGGTGGTGCTGTCCACCGCCGTCGCCGAGTCCTCGCTGACCGTGCCGGGGGTACGCGTCGTGGTCGACGCCGGCCTGGCGCGCGAGCCGCGCACCGACCACGCGCGCGGCCTGGCCGGCCTGGTGACCGTCCGGGCGTCGCTGGCCGCCGCCCGGCAGCGCGCCGGGCGGGCCGGGCGCGAGGCGCCGGGCACCGTCTACCGCTGCTGGGCGGAGGCCGAGGACGCCCTCGCCGCGCGCTGGCCGACGCCCGAGATCGCGCTCGCCGACCTGACGCCGTTCGCCCTCCAGGCCTCCTGCTGGGGCGACCCGGACGCGACCGGGCTCGCGCTGCCCGACCGGCCCCCGGCCGGGGCGATGGCCGCCGCCCGGCAGACCCTGCGGGCGCTCGGCGCGGTGGACGCCGACGGCCGGGCCACCGCGCGCGGCGTCCGGCTGGCCCGGACGGGGCTCCACCCCCGGCTCGCCCGCGCCCTGGTGGACGGCGCACCGGCGGTCGGCGCGCGGCGCGCCGCCGAGGTGGTGGCCCTGCTGTCGGAGGAACCGCCGCGCTCCCTCGGGGACGACCTGGGCGCCGTGCTGCGGACCGTCCGGGACGGCCGCGACCCGTACCCGGGCCGCTGGCGCGAGGAGGTGCGGCGACTGCTGCGCGGGGTGGACGGGAGCCCGGCGACCCCGCTGCCGGACGCGACGGCGGTCGGTCTGGTGGTGGCGCTGGCCTTCCCCGAGCGGATCGCCCGGGCCCGGGTGGAGAAGCCCGAACCGGGAGCCCGCAGCCCGTACCTGATGGCCTCGGGCACCGCCGCCGAGCTGGCGCCTGGCACCGCGCTCGGCTCGGTGCCCTGGCTGGCCGTCGCGGCGGCGGACCGGCCGGCCGGCTCGCCGTCCGCGCGGGTGCTGCACGCGGCCGCACTGGACGAGGAGACGGCCCGGCTGGCGGGGGCTCCGCTGCTGACCACCCGGGAGGAGGTGCGCTGGGACGTCCGGCGCCGCGAGGTGACCGCCCGACGGGTGGAGTCGCTGGGCGCCGTCGAGCTGGCCGCGGCGACGCTGGACCGGCCCCGGCCGGCGCTGCTGCGGGTCGCGCTGCTGGAGGGGCTGGCCCGGGAGGGCGTCGGTGAGCTGCTGAGCTGGCCGGCCGGGGCGGCCGGCCTGCGCGAGCGGCTGGCCTTCCTGCACGCGGCGCTCGGCGAGCCCTGGCCGGCGGTCTCGGACGAGGCCCTGCTGGCCCGGGCGGACGACTGGCTGGAGCCCGAACTCTCGCGCGCCCGGCGGCGCTCCGACCTCGCCCGGATCGACACCGCGGGCGCCCTGCAGCGGCTGCTGCCCTGGGCGGGCGGCGCGGCCGGGCGGCTCGACGAACTGGCGCCGGAGCGGATCACGGTGCCGTCCGGCTCCCGGATCCGGGTCGACTACAGCGGCGAACGGCCGGTGCTGGCGGTCAAGTTGCAGGAGCTGTTCGGCTGGGCCGCCGCGCCCGCGCTGGCCGGCGGGCGGGTGCCGCTCACCGTCCACCTGCTCTCCCCCGCCGGGCGCCCGGCCGCCGTGACCGGCGACCTCGCCTCGTTCTGGCGCGAGGGCTACCGGGCCGTCCGGGCCGAGCTGCGGGGCCGCTACCCGCGCCACCCGTGGCCGGAGGACCCGAGCACCGCCGAGCCGACCCGGCGCCTGAACGCCCGGCGCTGACCGGCCGGGTGGCCGCCCGCGGGGTTGCGCCCCGCGGGCGGGCGCCCGGTCGGAACCGTCGGAACGTCGGAACGTCAGAACTGCTCGACGAAGTACGGCTCGACGGTCATCCAGCCGTTGCCGCGGGCCCCGTTGAGCCGGCCCGAACTGGTCCGGGCGAGGGTGTACCAGGACTCCACGTAGTCCGGGTCGTCGACCCACCAGGAGGTCGGCAGGGCCGCCAGGACGGCGTTGACCAGCGGGATGTAGGCACCCTGGTCGGCGATGGTGAGCAGGACGGCGGCCACTGCCTGGGCCAGCGCCAGGTAGTTGGTGTCGCCGTCGTCCTCCATCAGGACGACGTCGGCCAGGTTGTACTTGTAGTTCGACCAGTTCACCAGGATCTGGTTCGGGTAGTACACCGTGCCGTCGTACTGGAGGTACGGCATGGCGACCGAGTCGACCCGGACCTTGCCGTCCTGGCCGAAGCCGGTCACCAGGCCGAACATCTCGGCGGCGCCCTTGAACCAGGGCTCCTCGTCGTCGGCGACCTCGATGCCACTGATCTTGGTCGCCCACCAGCCGCCGGCCGCCTGCGCCGCGCCCGGTCCCTGCGCCGTCGCCGGCCCGTTCGCCGCCCCCGGCCCCTTCGCCGCGGCGGCACCGCCGGCGGTGTCGAGACCGCGTGCGGCGAACTCCCGCTGGAGGACGGCCATACCGGCGGCCAGCGTCCTGGCGGTGTCGATGTCCACCAGGTAGACCGGCTGCCCGGGCACCGCCGCGGCGTCGAGCGCGTGGGCCCGGCCTGCGGTGTCGTAGGCGCGGACGGTGCGGGCGTGGTCGTCGGCGACGGCGGTGGCCACCAGCGGCGCGGCGCCCGCGTCCAGCGCGGCCCGCATCGACGGGTCGGCCAACTGGACGCGCAGCAGCGGGCCGAGGTCGCCGAGGCCCTTGGCGGCGGCGATCCGGCGGTCCGCCTGCGCGGTGGTGGCGGCGAGCCGGCCGGCGGGGCCCTGGGCGGCCGCGGCCAGCGGGCCGAGGTCGGCGGCGCCGGAGGCCGCGTCGGCGGTCGCGGACCGCAGCCGGTCACGCAGCGCGGCGTCGGTGAGGGCGCCGGCCAGCGCGCGGGCGACCTCGTCCTCGATCGCGGACACCTGGGTGGCGGTGGCGATGGCCCGGGCGGCGGGCGCCTGGGCGGGAGCGGTGGGGTGCGGTGCCGGGGCCGGGGCGGCCAGCGCCTGGCCGGCGCCGAGCGCCAGCAGCGGCAGGGCCGCGAGCGCCACGACGGCGCGCCGCAGAGGGGGCACGGACATGAGGGGATCTCCAGACTCGTCGGGTGAGGCGTCGGAGCGGATGGAGCGGCACGGCGCGCGGATCATGGACGTCGGTGCCATGACAAGTGAAGAGCTCTCCTGACGCCGGATCAACCCCCGGTACGAAGCAATCGCCCGCCGGGCGGCCGGGCGGCCGCCGGACGGCGAGAAGGCGGTGGGCGCGGCCCGATCCGGACCGCGCCCACCGCCTTCCCGCCGGCCGTCAGTGCGCGGCGGCCTCCCAGTTCGCGCCGACGCCCACCGAGACGTCGAGCGGGGCGCGCAGCGGGTAGGCGCCGGCCATCTGCGCGCGGACGATCGCCTCGACCTGCTCGCGCTCACCGGGCGCCAGCTCCAGCACGATTTCGTCGTGCACCTGGAGCAGCATCCGGGAGGTGAGGCCGGCGGCGGTCAGCGCCTCGTCCACCCGGAGCATGGCGATCTTGACGATGTCGGCGGCCGAGCCCTGGATCGGGGCGTTGAGGGCCATCCGCTCGGCCATCTCGCGGCGCTGGCGGTTGTCGCTGTTGAGGTCCGGCAGGTAGCGGCGGCGGCCGAGCAGGGTCTCGGTGTAGCCGGTGGCACGGGCCTCGTCGACGACCCGGCGCAGGTAGTCGCGCACGCCGCCGAAGCGCTCGAAGTAGGTGTCCATCAGGCCCTGGGCCTCGGCGGGCTTGATACCGAGCTGCTGGGAGAGCCCGTACGCGGAGAGCCCGTACGCCAGACCGTAGGACATCGCCTTGATCTTGCGGCGCATCTCGGCGTCCACCGCGTCGCCGGGGACTTCGAAGACCTGGGAGGCGACGGTGGTGTGCAGGTCCTCGCCGGTGGCGAAGGCCTCGAGCAGGGCCTCGTCCTCGGAGAGGTGGGCCATGATGCGCAGTTCGATCTGGGAGTAGTCGGCCGTCAGCAGCGCCTCGTAGCCCGCGCCGACGACGAAGGCGCGGCGGATGGCGCGGCCCTCCTCGGTGCGGACCGGGATGTTCTGCAGGTTCGGGTCCTGCGAGGAGAGCCGGCCGGTGGCGGCGACCATCTGGTTGAAGGTGGTGTGGATCCGGCCGGCCGGCGAGACCGTCTTGAGCAGGCCCTCGACGGTGGTGCGCAGCTTGGCCTGGTCGCGGTGGCGGAGCAGGATGACCGGCAGCTCGTTGTCGGTCTGGCCGGCCAGCCAGGTGAGCGCGTCGGCGTCGGTGGTGTAGCCGGTCTTGATCTTCTTGGTCTTGGGCAGGGCCAGCTCGCCGAAGAGGATCTCCTGGAGCTGCTTGGGCGAGCCGAGGTTGAACTCGTGGCCGGCGGCGGCGTGCGCCTCCTCCACCACGCGCTGGATCTCGGTGGCGAACTGGGCCTCCAGGCCGGTGAGCCAGGGGCGGTCGGCGGCGATGCCGGTGCGCTCCATCCGGGCCAGCAGGGCGGCGATCGGCAGCTCCATGTCCCGCAGCAGCTCGGTGGCGCCGACCTCGGCGAGGCGGGTGTCGAAGAGGGCGGCGAGGTCCAGCACGGCGCGGGCCTGGAGCATCAGCGCCTGGGCGCGGGCGGCCACCGCGTCGACCTCGTCCGGCTCCTCGGGGGCGTCGAAGGCGAGCTGGCCGCTCTCGGCGACCGCGGCCGGGGCGAGCGAACGGGCCAGGTACTCCTCGGCGAGCACCTCCAGGGTGAAGGTGCGGCGGCCGGGCTTCTCCAGGTACGCGGCGAGGGCGGTGTCGGCGACGACGCCCGCGATCGTCCAGCCGCGCTCGGCGAAGGCGCGCATCACCTGCTTGGCGATGTGCAGGGCCTTGGGGGCGGCCGGGTCGGCCAGCCAGTCGGCGAAGGCGCGTTCGTCCTCCTCGGCGAGCAGCGCCGGGTCGAACCAGGCGGCGGTCTCGCCGGCGGCCAGCGCGATCTCGGTGACCTCGCCGGTGCCGAGCGCCCACCGGTAGACGGCGGCCAGCGCGACCGGGGCCTTGCCGTCGGAGTGCCCGCGCAGCCACCCGGCCAGCGTGCCCGGGTCGGTGAGCAGTTCGCCGTCCACCTCGACGCCGGGGGCGAGTTCGACGGCGGCCTCGGGCTCGGCGGCGGCCGGGTCGATGCCGAAGACCCGGTCGCGGAAGTTGGCGTTGCGGAACTCCAGCGACTCCATCAGACCGGCGACCGCCTCGCGGTCGAACGCGGCGCGCTCCAGGTCGGCGACGGCGAGCGGGAGTTCGACGTCGCGGACCAGCTCGGTGAGGACGCGGTTGCGCTTGACCGAGTCCAGGTGGTCGCGCAGCTTCTCGCCGATCTTGCCCTTCACCTCGTCGGCGCGGGAGACGAGTTCGTCGAAGGAGCCGAACTGGTTGACCCACTTGGCGGCCGTCTTCTCGCCGACGCCCGGGATGCCGGGCAGGTTGTCGGACGGGTCACCGCGCAGCGCCGCGAGGTCGGGGTACTGGCGGGGGGTGACGCCGTACTTCTCGGCGACCTTCTCCGGGGTGTAGCGGGTGAGCTCGGAGACGCCCTTGGTCGGGTAGAGGACGGTGATGTGGTCGGTGACCAGCTGGAGCGAGTCCCGGTCGCCGGTGACGATGTCGACGTCGAAGCCGGCCGCCTCGGCGGCGGTGGCCAGGGTGGCGATGATGTCGTCGGCCTCGAAGCCCTCGACCGTCATCCGCGGCACCCGCATGGCGTCCAGCAGTTCGCCGATCAGGCCGATCTGGCTGCGGAACTCGTCCGGCGTCTTGGCCCGGTTGGCCTTGTAGTCGGGGAACTCGACGGAGCGGAACGTCTGCCGGGAGAGGTCGAAGGCCACCGCGAGGTGGGTGGGCCGCTCGTCCCGGACGGTGTTGGCGAGCATCGAGGCGAAGCCGTACACCGCGTTGGTGGGCTGGCCGGTGGAGGTGTTGAAGTTCTCCACGGGCAGCGCGTAGAACGCCCGGTAGGCCATCGAGTGCCCGTCGAGCAGCATCAGCCGGGGCCGCGCCCCGCCGCCACCCGCCGCGCCCTTGTCCGTACTCTGCGTAGCCACGTCAACGTCCGTTCCTGCCGATTCCACTACCGGCCACCGATCCTATGGCCCGGCACCGACAAAAAGGGCGCCGCGCGGTCCGGGCGCCGGGCCCGCGGGGTGCGGCGCCCGGGGGCGCGCTCGGGCGGGCGCGCACCCGCGCGGGCGCGCCCGTGCGCGAGCAGCCGGGTCCGGCCGGCGGGGGGACGGGTCCCGGCCGACGGGGGAACGGCCCGGGCGCACCCGCCACGCCAACTCCCCCACGCGATCACTACCGCCGAGTAGGACGGTCGTACGATCGCAGGCAGCACGACGACGTGACCCCCGAGCGGCAGGAGCTCCCCCATGACCGAAGCGGCCCCCGGCGCGACCACCCCCGAACCGGCCCCCGCGCTGAACATCCCGCAGGAGGTGCTGGACCACTTCGCGAAGCTCGGCGTCGACCCGGCCACCTTCTCCGGCGGCCACCTCGGCGACAAGCTCGGGATCCGGGTCGTCGAGGCCTCCGGCGACCGGGTGGTCGGCACGATGCCGGTCGAGGGGAACCAGCAGCCGTACGGGCTGCTGCACGGCGGCGCCTCGGCGGCGCTGGCCGAGACCCTCGGGTCGGTCGGCGCGATGCTGCACGCCGGCCCCGGCCGGTACGCGGTGGGCGTGGACCTGAACGCCACCCACCACCGCTCGGCCACCTCCGGCCTGATCACCGGGGTCGCCACCGCCGTGTTCAAGGGACGCACCGCCGCCACCTACGAGATCGCGATCACCGACGACACCGGCAAGCGGATCACCAGCTGCCGCCTGACCTGCATGCTCCGCGACCTCTGACGCCCCGTCGGCCCGGCCGACCCGTCAATGGCCCGCCGGTCGGGCCGACCGATCATCAATTCCCTTGTCCGCCCCCTTGTTTGACCTTCGACTGCCCTGGGCAGGCGTTGGTCCAGACAAGGGGGCGGAGGCGTTTGCGCGCACTGCGAGGGATGTAACACTGCGTAACAAGTAGGAAATCCGAACGTTCGACCGCTTCCGGGCCCGCATCGACCCGGGGGTGCTTCGTCATTCCCGGGAATGTCCGATATTCGGACGCACACGCCCGACACCAGCACGGCGGACAGTCGTGTCCGATTATCGGTGAGGCCAGGAGTCACCCGCAATTCTGGCCCTTACATGCACCTACCAGCGAGTAGACGCCTGTCAGTACAGGATCGATCGGGCCAGAACGACCACATAGTGAGACGGTCGCTCCGTGTGCTCATAACAAGAGAATCACAGCCTCGCCACAGCACTGCCCGAGCCGCCCAGAGGCATCTAGAGTCACGGCCAGTCACCGCGCCACCGGATTGGGCCAGGCCCATTGCGCATCCCGGCTCCCGCCACTCAGGCGCGGCGCCCTCCTGAACCGAAGGGGACCCCTGTGCGTCACCGTTCAGCAGTTGTCGTGAGCATTGCCGTGATCGGCGCCCTCAGCATCAGCGCCTGCGGATCCCGCGGCGAGAAGAAGTCCGGGGACGGCAACGCCGGGGCCACCACCGTCACCATCGGCGTGGACGCGCCGCTCACCGGCGACCTCTCCGCCCTCGGCCTCGGCATCCGCAACTCCGTCGAGCTCGCGGTCAAGCAGGCCAACGAGAAGAACGAGGTCCCCGGCGTCAAGTTCGAGATCAAGGCCCTCGACGACACCGGCAAGCCCGCCCCGGGCCAGCAGAACGCCACCCAGCTGGTCGCCGACAAGAACGTCATCGGCGTCGTCGGCCCGCTCAACTCCAGCGTCGCCCAGTCGATGCAGCAGATCTTCAACGACGCCAACCTCGTCCAGATCTCCCCCGCCAACACCGGCGTCGCGCTCAGCCAGGGCGAGAAGTGGGCCAGCGGCGACAAGGCCCGCCCCTTCAAGTCCTACTTCCGCACCGCCACCACCGACGCCGTCCAGGGCCCCTTCGCGGCCCAGTTCCTGGCCAAGGACGCCAAGAAGACCAAGGTCTTCCTCATCGACGACCAGAAGACCTACGGCGCCGGCCTCGCCGCCACCTTCAAGGGCGAGTTCGTCAAGCAGGGCGGCACCATCGTCGGCGAGGAGCACGTCAACCCCGACGACCGCGACTTCGCCGCCGTCGTCACCAAGGTCAAGAGCTCCGGCGCCGAAGCCGTCTACTACGGCGGCGAGTACCCCGCCGCCGGCCCGCTCTCCCTCCAGCTCAAGGACGCCGGCCTCACCATCCCCCTGATGGGCGGTGACGGCATCCAGAGCGGCGACTTCATCAAGCTCAACCCCAAGAGCGCGGGCGACTACGCCACCGCCGTCGGCCTGCCCGTCGAGGCGCTCCCCACCGCCGCCAAGTTCATCGCCGACTACAAGACCGCCGGCTACAAGGACGCCTACGAGACCTACGGCGGCTACTCCTACGACAGTGGCTGGGCGATCATCGAGGCCGTCAAGAACGTCGTCAAGGACAACGGCGGCAAGCTCCCCAGCAACCCCCGCGCCAAGGTCGTCGAGGCCGTCCAGAAGGTCTCCTTCGACGGCGTGACCGGCAAGGTCTCCTTCGACGAGTTCGGCGACACCACCAACAAGCAGCTCACCGTCTACACCGTCAAGGACGGCAAGTGGGCCGTGGAGAAGTCCGGCACCTTCAGCGGCTGACCTGACCACCCGTCAGCAACAGCCCGGAACAGCGGAGTCATCCCGCGCGGGGGCGCCACCAGTGCCCCCGCGCGCGCCCACATCCCCCACCCACGCGGACTTCACGCAACGCACAACGGAGGCCCAGCGGTGCACGACCTACCGCAGCAGCTGGCCAACGGCCTGATCCTCGGCGCCCTCTACGGGCTCGTCGCGATCGGCTACACGATGGTCTACGGCATCGTCCAGCTCATCAACTTCGCCCACGGCGAGATCGTCATGGTCGGCGGCTTCGGCGCCCTGACCGCCTACCTCGCCCTCCCCGGCGGCACCACACTCTGGCTGGCCCTACCGCTGATGCTGATAGCCGGCGTCCTGGTCTCCACGCTCACCGCCGTCGCCGCCGAGCGCTTCGCCTACCGGCCGCTGCGCACCGCGCCCCGACTGGCCCCCCTGATCACCGCGATCGGCCTGTCGATCGTCCTGCAGCAGCTCGTCTTCTCGTTCTACCCCGACGCGAAGAAGGCCCGAGTCTTCCCGAAGATCCCCGGCGACCCGTTCGAGCTCGGCTCCGTCACCGTCCAGCGCAGCGACATCTTCCTGATCATCGCCGCCCCGCTCTGCATGCTCGCCCTCGGCTGGTTCGTCACCCGCACCCGCTCCGGCCGCGCCATGCAGGCCACCAGCCAGGACCCCGACACCGCCAAGCTCATGGGCATCGACACCGACCGGATCATCGTCATGGCCTTCGCCATCGGTGCCGCGTTCGCCGCCGTCGCCGCCGTCGCCTACGGCCTGCGCAGCGGCCAGATCGACTTCCGGATGGGCTTCCTGCTCGGCCTCAAGGCCTTCACCGCAGCCGTCCTCGGCGGCATCGGCAACATCTACGGCGCCATGCTCGGCGGCGTCGCCCTCGGCCTCGCCGAAGCCCTCGCCACCGGCTACATCCAGCACCTGCCCGGCATGCACCTCTTCGGAGGCGGCGCCTGGAAGGACGTCTGGGCCTTCGTACTCCTCATCCTCGTCCTGCTCGTCCGACCCCAGGGCCTGCTCGGCGAACGCGTCGCGGACAGGGCGTGAGCACCATGACCACCACCTCGACCACCGAGACCACCCCGGTCATCCCGCTGCCGGCCCGCGCCGCCGCCCTCCTCACCGGCCTCGGCGCCCTCGCCACCGCCGGCTCCGCCCTGATGTCCTGGACGTACACCGACGAGTTCCCCGGCGACCTCACGTACTACGGCTCCCCCGCCGGCCTCCAGTGGCTCGCCCTCACCGCGGGCCTGCTCACCCTCGCCCTGCTGCTCGCCACCCACGGCGTCCGCGGCCTGCGCTGGGCCGCCCCCACCCGCAGCCACAACGCCGTCCTGCTCGCCGCCGCCGGCGCCTTCGCCGTCAGCTGGTTCTCCGTCATCGCCATCGCGGTCGACCTCGGCGGCCTCGCCAACCTCGACCCCGGCGGCTGGGTCGCCGCCCTCGGCTCGCTGCTCGCCGTCGTCGGCAGCCTCGGCCTGCCGCTCGACCGGCGCACCCACGTCCCGGTGCGGATCCTCGACCGGCGGCTGTTCCTGCTCCTCCCCGCCGCCCCGGTCGCCTGGTTCGCCACCCACGCCGTCCCCGAGGACAAGCCCGTCGCCCCGGTGCTGACTGCCCTCGCCGGCGCCCTGGTGATCGCCGCCGCCGCCGTCCTGCTCCTGCAGATCGGCCACCTCGCCAACAGCGGGCTCCGCCTCGGCACCGTCGAGCGGCCGCTGCCCGCCGCCCGCGAACTGCCCTCCTGGGCCGAGGTCCTGCTCATCGTGCTGGCCTTCGCCATCGGCCTGTTCGCGATCACCTTCGGCATCGACACCGAGTACGGCGAACTCTTCACCGCCTACCTGCTGCTCGCCGCCGCCGTCGTCCCCGCCCTGGCCAAGGGCGGCCTGCTGGCCCGGCTGCGCGCGCTGACCGTCAAGTACCGCCCGGTCACCACCGGCGCCGCCTTCGCCGCCGCCGCCAGCTTCCCGTTCACCCAGACCAGCGACCAGTACACCTCGGTCGCCGCCAACATCCTGATCTTCGCCACCGTCGCCCTCGGCCTCAACATCGTCGTGGGTCTGGCCGGCCTGCTCGACCTCGGCTACGTCGCCTTCCTCGGCGTCGGCGCCTACGCCGCCGCCCTGGTCTCCGGCTCCCCCGCCTCGCCGATCCACGTCCAGTTCCCCTTCTGGGCCGCGATGCTGACCGGCGCCGTGGTGTCGATGATCTTCGGTGTGCTGATCGGCGCCCCCACCCTGCGGCTGCGCGGCGACTACCTCGCCATCGTCACCCTCGGCTTCGGCGAGATCTTCCGCATCACCATGCTCAACCTCAACGGCACCACCGGGCCCAAGATCACCAACGGCTCCAACGGCATCCCGCGGATCCCCGACCTCCAGATCCTCGGCTTCGACCTCGGCAAGCCGCACACCGTCCTCGGCGTCGAACTCGGCCGGTTCTCCAACTACTACCTGCTGATGCTCCTGGTCACCGCCCTCGTCGTACTGGTCTTCGCCCGGGTCGGCAACTCCCGCATCGGCCGCGCCTGGGTCGCCATCCGCGAGGACGAGACCGCCGCCGAGGCCATGGGCATCAACGGCTTCCGGCTCAAGCTCCTCGCCTTCGCCCTCGGCGCCTGCCTCGCCGGCCTCGCCGGCACCGTCCAGGCCCACGTCAGCTACACCGTCACCCCCGACCAGTACACCTTCGCCGAGGCCCTGCCGCCCAACTCCGCCTTCCTGCTCGCCGCCGTCATCCTCGGCGGCATGGGCACCATCAGCGGCCCGCTGGCCGGCGCCACCCTCCTCTTCCTCATCCCGAAGAAGCTGGAATTCCTCTCCAACTACCAGCTGCTCGCCTTCGGCATCGCCCTCATCGTGCTGATGCGCGTCCGCCCCGAAGGGCTCATCCCCAACCGGCGCAACCAGCTGGAATTCCACGAGGCCGCGATCCCCGCGCAGCTCTCCGGCGACACCGTCGCCCTCACCAAGGCAGGGGCGTGACCAGCCAGATGACCACCACCGACGCCCCCGCCGCCGTCTCCGGGCCCGGCCCCGCCAAGCCCCTGCTCGAAGTCTCCGGCGTCACCATGCGGTTCGGCGGCCTCACCGCCGTCAACAACGTCTCCCTCACCGTCGGCGAAGGCGAGATCATCGGCCTGATCGGCCCCAACGGCGCCGGCAAGACCACCTTCTTCAACTGCCTCACCGGCCTCTACGTCCCCACCGAGGGACGCGTCGCCTACCGCGGCACCGTCCTGCCGCCCAAGCCCCACCTCGTCACCCAGGCCGGCATCGCCCGCACCTTCCAGAACATCCGGCTCTTCGCCAACATGACCGTCCTGGAGAACGTCCTCGTCGGCCGGCACAGCCGTACCAAGGAAGGCATCTTCTCCGCCATCCTCCGCGGCCCCGGCTACCACCGCGCCGAAGCCGAGAGCCGCGCCCGCGCCATGGAACTGCTGGCGTTCACCGGACTCGCCGACAAGGCCGACCACCTCGCCCGCAACCTCCCCTACGGCGAACAGCGCAAGCTGGAGATCGCCCGGGCCCTCGCGTCCGACCCCGGCCTGCTGCTCCTCGACGAGCCCACCGCCGGCATGAACCCGCAGGAGACCCGGGCCGCCGAGGAACTCGTCTTCGCCATCCGTGACAAGGGCATCTCCATCCTCGTCATCGAGCACGACATGCGGTTCATCTTCAACCTGTGCGACCGCACCGCCGTCCTGGTCCAGGGCCAGAAGATCGTCGAAGGCGACCGCGAGACCGTCCAGAGCGACGAACGCGTCATCACCGCCTACCTCGGCGCACCGCTCGAAGGCACCGCCCCCGCAGCAACGGAGACCGACCAGTGACCGCACTCCTCGAGGTCAAGGACCTCCGCGTCGCCTACGGCAAGATCGAAGCCGTCAAGGGCATCAGCTTCACCGTCAACCAGGGCGAGGTCACCACCCTGATCGGCACCAACGGCGCCGGCAAGACCACCACCCTGCGCACCCTGTCCGGCCTGCTCAAGCCCACCGGCGGCACGGTCACCTTCGACGGCCAGGCCCTCACCACCGTCCCCGCCCACAAGATCGTCGCGCTCGGGCTCGCCCACTCCCCCGAGGGCCGGCACATCTTCCCGCGGATGACCATCGAGGAGAACCTGCTGCTCGGCGCGTTCCTGCGCACCGACACGGCCGGCATCGCGGCGGACGTCGAGCGGGCCTACGGCCTCTTCCCGATCCTCGGCGAGCGGCGCAAGCAGGCCGCCGGCACCCTGTCCGGCGGCGAGCAGCAGATGCTCGCCATGGGCCGGGCACTGATGTCCCAGCCGAAGCTGCTGATGCTGGACGAGCCCTCGATGGGGCTCTCCCCGCTGATGATGCAGAAGATCATGGCGACCATCGTGGAGCTGAAGGCCAGCGGCACGACCATCCTGCTGGTCGAGCAGAACGCCCAGGCGGCGCTCTCGCTGTCCGACCAGGGCTACGTGATGGAGACCGGCCGCATCGTGCTCAAGGGCACCGGCGCCGACCTCCTGCACGACGAGTCCGTGCGGAAGGCCTACCTCGGCGAGGACTGACCTCCCGCCCGGGCGGCACGTGGAAGGGCCCGGCAGCGCGCGCTGCCGGGCCCTTCCACGTGCCTGTCGGCCCACGGGCCGCTACTGCTCGCCCTTGGCCTCGTCGGCCTTCTTCTTGTCCTGGGCCTCGCCCTCTTCGATCACGGCCTCCGCGACCGCGGCCATCGTCATCCGACGGTCCATCGAGGTCTTCTGGATCCACCGGAACGCGGCCGGCTCGTTCAGCCCGAACTTGGTCTGCAGCACGCTCTTCGCCCGGTCCACCAGCTTCCGGGTCTCCAGCCGCTGGGTGAGGTCCTGGATCTCCTCCTCCAGCGTCCGCATCTCGGTGTACCGGGAGACGGCCATCTCGATCGCGGGGACCAGGTCGCTCTTGCTGAACGGCTTCACGATGTACGCCATCGCGCCCGCGTCCCGCGCCCGGTCCACCAGCTCGCGCTGCGAGAACGCGGTCAGCATCAGCACGGGCGCCAGGTGCGCCTCGTGGATCTGCTCGGCGGCGGAGAGCCCGTCCAGGACGGGCATCTTCACGTCCAGGATCGCCAGGTCGGGCCGCAGCTCCTCGACCAGCTTCAGCGCCGTCGCCCCGTCCCCGGCCTCGCCGACGACCGTGTACCCCTCCTCTTCGAGCATCTCCTTCAGGTCGAGGCGGATCAACGCCTCGTCCTCGGCGATCACAATTCGGGTGATCTGGGGCATGTCGGTCTCAAGCGGCTCTGCCTGCTCGTCGGCGGTGCTCACGGGGCTCCTCGTTCCGGCGGGGTACTGCATCAATGAGGGTACCTACACCCACCCGCGGACGCGCACGCGGTATGCTGTCGCAGTCGCACCCGGCCGGGTTGGCGGAATAGGCTTACGCGGATGTCTCAAACACATCTGTCCGAAAGGACATGCGGGTTCGAATCCCGCACCCGGCACTTCAAGCGGTATTCCCGCTGAATGAGGAATTCACCGGATCCGGTGGATGATCGCGGGATCTCCCGAATGTCACCCGAGCAGCAGACACGCTGAGCGACATGGCTCCCCCCTCAGCGCGCGAACAAGCCGTCCGTCTCCTTCGCCAAGGCGTCCGCAACGCCGACGTAGCACGGAGGCTCGGCGTCCCACCCGGCACCGTCTCCTGGTGGAAACACGAAGATCTTGCCAAGCACGGTACGCCTCCCGGGCGCAAGCGGTCGACCTGCGTCCATTGCTACGGAGACGGGATAAACCGCTCCGCTTACGCCTACCTACTCGGCCTCTATCTGGGCGACGGCCACATCAGCCGACCCAAGCAGCACCGCACGGCGAGCCTGTCCATCTCCTGTGACGACAACTGGCCGGGAATCATGGATTCCGCCGAGAAGGCCATGCGCGAGGTGATGCCGCGCAACAAGCCGTGCCGCGTCCGCCGAACCGGCTCCCACGACGTGAAGCTGTACTCCCAGCACCTGACCTGCTACTTCCCCCAGCACGGCGCCGGCAAGAAGCACGAGCGCCTCATCGCCCTGCAGCCGTGGCAACAGGAGATCGTCGAAGCCCACCCGTGGGAGTTCCTGCGCGGCCTGATCCACTCCGACGGCTGCCGCATCACCAACTGGGCGACCCGCACCGTCAACGGTGTCGTCCGCCGCCACGAATACCCGCGCTACTTCTTCACCAACACCTCGACCGACATCATCGCCCTCCTCACCTCGACCCTCGACGCCGTCGGCGTGCGGTGGAAGACCTCCGTCCCTCGCCCCACCGGCCAGGTCAACGTCTCAATCGCTCGCAAGGCCTCCGTCGCCCTCATGGACGCCCGCATCGGCCCCAAGTACTGATGGCGGCGCGCTCCCCCGGAGCGCGCCGCCATCGGCGAAGCCCGGTCAGCTGTCCAGTGTTCCCACGTGGTGGACGCGGACGAGGTTGGTGGAGCCGGCGAGGCCGGGTGGGGAGCCGGCGGTGATGACGACGATGTCGCCCTTGCGGCAGCGGCCGAGGGAGAGCAGCGCGGCGTCGACCTGTTCGACCATCTCGTCCGTGGTGGCGGCGAAGGGGCCGAGGAAGGTCTCCACGCCCCAGGTGAGGGCGAGTTGGCTGCGGACGGCCGGTTCGTAGGTGAAGGCGAGCACCGGGATCGGCGAGCGGGAGCGGGAGAGCCGGCGGGCGGTGTCGCCGGACTGGGTGAAGGCGATCAGGTACTTGGCGCCCAGGAAGTCGCCGATCTCGGTGGCCGCGCGGGCGACGGCGCCGCCCTGGGTGCGCGGCTTGGTGCCGGCGGTGAGCGGCGGGAGGCCGTCGGCGAGGGCGTCCTGTTCGGCGGCCTCGATGATGCGGCCCATGGTCCGGACCGTCTCGACGGGGTACTTGCCGACGGAGGTCTCGCCGGAGAGCATCACCGCGTCGCTGCCGTCGAGGACGGCGTTGGCGACGTCGGAGGCCTCGGCCCGGGTGGGGCGGGAGGCGTTGATCATCGAGTCCAGCATCTGGGTGGCGACGATGACCGGCTTGGCGTTGCGCTTGGCCAGCTTGACGGCGCGCTTCTGGACCATCGGGACCTGTTCGAGGGGCATCTCCACGCCCAGGTCGCCGCGGGCCACCATGATGCCGTCGAAGGCGTCCACGATGGATTCCAGGTTCTCGACCGCCTGCGGCTTCTCGATCTTGGCGATGACCGGGACGGAACGCCCCTCCTCCGCCATCACGCGGTGGACGTCCTCGATGTCGCGGCCGCTGCGGACGAAGGAGAGCGCGATCAGGTCGGCGCCGGTCCGCAGGGCCCAGCGCAGGTCGGCGATGTCCTTCTCGCTCAGCGCGGGCACGGAGACGGCGACGCCGGGGAGGTTGAGGCCCTTGTGGTCGGAGACCAGGCCGCCCTCGACGACGGTGCAGCGGACCAGCGGGCCGGCCACCTCGACGACCTCCAGGGTGACCCGGCCGTCGTCGACGAGGATCCGCTCGCCGCTGGTGACGTCGGCGGCGAGGCCCGGGTAGGTGGTGCCGCAGATGTTCTGGTCTCCGACGACGCCCTTGTCGGTGGAGATCGTGAACTCGTCGCCGCGTTCGAGAAGTACCGGACCTTCGGCGAAGGTCTCCAGTCGGATCTTCGGGCCTTGAAGGTCGGCGAGCACGCCGACGCTGCGGCCGGTCTCGTCGGCGGCCTTGCGGACCCGGCGGTAGCGCTCCTCGTGCTCGGCGTGGGAGCCGTGGCTCAGGTTGAAGCGGGCGATGTCCATCCCGGCGTCGACCAGCGTCTTGATCTGGTCGTACGAGTCGGTGGCTGGCCCGAGAGTACAGACGATTTTTGCTCGGCGCATACCCCTGAGCGTAGGCATTACCGGCGCGTAACATCGACGCCCGTCCGACCGGCGGGATGACCTTTGCAGGAAGGTGAGTTGAACAATCTGACACCCGCTCGGACTGGTGTGCGCGCGGCAGCCCGCGGGCGTCCGCCGATGCGATTCCGTGAAGGGGTGTTCACCCCCGGTTCACCACGCCTTCGACCGCCGCTCGCGGCCCGGCGGGACGCTCGTCACCCGGGTGGGAGCCCGGACACGGGTCCGACGAGGGGGAATCGCCCGGTATGAAGCGTGCGTTCGGGGTGATCGCGGCACTGGTGCTGCTCGGCGGGGTGGCGTTCGCGCTGCTCAAACCCACCGGCCGGGACGATCCGGGCTCGAAGGTCGTCACGGTGACCGGCGTGATCGGCTCCGAGAAGCGAGACTTCTTCAAGGATCCGGACGTCGTGGCCGCGCTGGCGGAGCAGGGCCTCAAGGTCGATGTGCAGACCACCGGGTCGTGGCTGATGAGCGAGAGCGACCTCGGCCGGCTCGACTTCGCGTTCCCGGCCAGCCTGTCGCCGGCCGAGGCGATCCGCCGGCAGCTGCAGCTCAAGGACGGGCCGGTCCGCCCGTTCTACTCGCCCCTGGTGGTGCTGGCCCACCAGTCGACGGCCAAGGTGCTGGCGCAGAACGGGCTGGCCTCCCAGGACCAGAACTCCCGGGTGTGGACGTTCAGGATGGACGAGTACGTCAACGTGGTCAGGGCCGGCCGCCGGTGGGAGGAGCTCACCGGCGCGAAGGACCAGGCGGACCTCAGCGGTGCGGTCTTCATGACCACCACGGACCCCGCCGAGTCCTCCTCCGGGGCGCTCTACCTCGCGCTGGTCTCCTACCTGCTCAACAACCACCAGGTGGTGTCGAGCGACGCCGAGGTGCAGCAGGTGAAGGCCGTGCTGTCCTCGCTGACCAGCAAGCAGGGCATCCAGAAGAGCAGCAGCGACGAGCCGTTCCGGGACTTCCTCTCGAACGTGGGCAATCCGCTGGTGCTCGCCTACGAGTCGCAGGCGGCGCAGCTGGCGGTGGAGGGCAAGGGCACCGGCGACATGGTGGTGCTGTACCCGGACACCACCATCTCCTCCGACCACACCATCGTCGGGCGCACGGCGGCCGGGCAGAAGCTGGCCGCGCTGCTGAACGACGACCAGAAGCTCCGCAAGCTGGAGGCCAGGTACGGGTTCCGGCCGCAGTCGGATCCGGCCGCCTTCGGTCTGCAGACCGCCGGGCGGGAGAACCCGGCCTTCGCGGCGGACCTGACGGCGGCGCGGGTGAAACAGGCGCCGGTGCCGTCCTCGGAGGCGCTGGCCAAGCTGGTCGACGCGGCGAAGGGGAAGTGACCGGCCGATGGCGGGCGGGACGGTGGCGGGGCGAACGGGACCGCCCGAAGCGGTACACGACGGCACGACGGACGGGGCGACGATGAGGACGACCAGGGTGGGGGCCGCGGCGGGGCGCGGCGGGCGGGTGCTGGTGGCGGGGCTCGCCCTGCTGGTGGCGGCGACGGCGTGCACGTCCTCGCCGGCGCCGGCTCCGCAGCAGAGCGACGCGCCGGCGCCGACCGCGCGGGCGGGGGTGCTGCGGGTGCTGGCCGGCAGCGAACTGCAGGACATGGCGCCGGTGCTGGAGGAGGCGCAGAAGGCGACCGGGGTGACCGTCCAGTTCGCCTGGACCGGGTCGCTGGACGGTGCGGACGCCGTGGCCTCGGGCCGGGCGGACGGCAAGTACGACGCGGTCTGGTTCCCGTCGAACCACTATCTGCGGCTGGACGACGCGGGGAAGTCGAAGCTGCTGTCGGAGACGCCGGTGATGGTGTCGCCGGTGGCGGTGGGTGTGCGGTCGTCCTCGCTCAACGAGCTGGGCTGGGGCGACGGTTCCAAGGTGAGCTGGGGGCAGCTGGCGGACGCGGCGTCGACCGGCAGGCTGGCGTACGGGATGGCCGACCCGTCGCGGTCCAACTCGGGCTTCTCGGCGCTGGTGGCGGTGGCGGCGGCGTTCTCGGGGGCGGATTCGGCGCTCACCGAGGCGGACGTGCGGAAGGCGACGCCGTCGTTGAAGCAGTTCTTCACGGGGCAGAAGCTGACGTCGGGTTCGTCCGGCTGGCTGGCGCAGGCGTACGCGCGGGCGGAGCAGGGCCGGGTCGGGGCGCTGGTCAACTACGAGTCGGTCCTGCTGTCGATGAACAAGACGCTGGCGGCGGACCAGCAGTTGACGGTGATCCGGCCGACCGACGGCGTGGTGTCGGCGAACTATCCGCTGACGCTGCTCAGTTCGTCGGCCGAGCGGGAGCGGGACTCGTTCCGGCGGCTGACCGACTACCTGCTGAAGGACGATGTGCAGAAGCGCGTCTCGGAGTTGACGCTGCGTCACCCGGTGTCGGCGGGGGTGGCGGCGGCTCCGTCGCTGCCGGCCGACCGGCGGCACGAGTTGCCGTTCCCGGGCAGCAAGGCGGTCGCGGACGGCCTGTTGGCCTCGTACCAGGACGAGCTGCGCCGGCCGTCGCGGACGGTGTACGTGCTGGACACCTCGGGGTCGATGGCGGGGGCCCGGCTGGCGGCGCTGAAGTCGGCGCTGGGGCGGCTGACCGGGGCGGAGGACACCCGGGGGGTGCGGCGGTTCCGCAACCGCGAGGAGGTGACGCTGCTGTCGTTCGCCTCCAAGGTGAAGTCGACGAAGACGCACACGGTGCCGGCGGCCGGTGCGCAGCAGGAGCTGGCGTCGATCAACGCGGATGTGCAGGCGCTGTCGGCGGACGGCGGGACGGCGGTGTACAGCTCGCTGCAGGAGGCGTACCGGTTCCTGGACCGGCAGCAGGCGGCGGCGCAGGACGACCGGTTCACGTCGATCGTGGTGATGACGGACGGTGAGAGCAACGAGGGCGCGTCGGACAAGGACTTCCGGAACTTCTACAACGGGTTGTCGGCGGCGCAGAAGGCGGTGCCGGTGTTCCCGATCCTGTTCGGGGACGCGGCGAAGAACCAGTTGCAGGGGATCGCGGAGCTGACCGGGGGCAAGCTGTTCGACGGGACGGCGTCGCTGGACGGGGCGTTCGAGGAGATCCGTGGGTACCAGTAGCCGCGGGGGTCCGGGCGGGCGGCGGATGGTGGGGTATCTGGAGTCCACCCGCAATCTGGTCGGCTGCGGGGGCGGGGCGGTCGGGCTGGGGCTGCATTTCGCGGGGCTCGGCGGTGCGTGGTGGCCGGGGATCGTGGCGGCGTTGTACGTCGTGGGTGTGCTGCTCGCGCCGGGGCCGCGCCCGGTGACCCCGGGGCGGGTGCCGGACGTGCCGGTGCCGGACGTGCCGGTGCCCGCGCCGCCGGTGCGCTGGGTGGAGCTGGACGCGCTGGCGGGTTATCTGGGGACGGTGGCCCTGCCGTCGTCGGTGAAGCTGGACGACCTGGTGGAGCGGTTGCGGGTGGTCGGTCCGGGGCCGGCGGCGGAGCGGATCGTGCTGCGGCGGCTGCCGGTGGCGGTGGACGGCTATCTGCGGGCGCGGACCTGGGAGCGCTGGACGCCGGACGGGGAGGATCCGGGGGTGGCGCTCGCGCGGGAGGTGGAGCGGATGGCGGCGGTGCTGGCGGGTTGAGCGGGGGAGGCCCGCGCCGGGTGCCGGCGCGGGCCGGTCACGTCTCCAGGGCGCCGGCGAGTTCCGCCCGGCGGCGGACGCCGAGTTTGCGGAAGCTGTTGGTCAGGTGGGTCTCCACGGTCCGGACGGCCAGGTGCAGCATGGCGGCGATCTCGGCGTTGGAGTGTCCGGCCGTGGCCAGGCGGCAGATCCGCAGTTCGCTGTCGGTGAGGGCCTCGGCGCCGGCGTGCTCGCCGCGGCCGCGCCGGGCGCCGCTGGCGCGGAGCGCCTCGACGGCGACGGCCCGCAGTCGTATCGCGCCGAGCCGTTCGGCGCGGCCGGCGGCCTCGCGCAGGGCGCGGCGGGCGGCGCCGCGGCGCCCGCCGTCGGCGAGCAGGCGGCCGTGGGTGATCAGTGCGGGGATGAGTTCGGTCTCGATCTCGGCGGTGCGCAGGAGCTCGACGGCCTCGGCGGCGAGGTCGAGTCCGTGGCGGCCGCCGGTGGCGGCGCCGAGGGCGCGCAGGGCGCGGCCGACGGTGCGCGGGGTGCCCCAGATCCGGGCGAGCCGCAGCTCCTCCTCGGCGAGGGCGACGGCCGGGCCGGGTTCGCCGAGGGCGATGTGGCAGTCGGCGGCGGCGGAGCGCCAGGGGGTGACGATGGGGCTGAGGACGTGCCGTTCGCCTTGGCGGCGGCCGCATTCCATCAGGTCGACGAGGGCTTCGGCCGGTTCGCCGGTGGCGAGTCGGAGCAGGCCGCGGGCGTACAGGTACTCGTTCCACTCCCAGGAGCCCTGGGCGCGGTCGGCGGCGACGGCGCGGGCGAGGCCGTGGGCCTGCCAGTAGCGGCCGGTCTCGGTGAGGGCGATGACGGCCTGGGCGACGAGGTGGGCGTTCTGCTGGCCGAGCAGGCCGGCGTAGGTGGCGGGGGCCTGCGCGTCGGCTTCGGCCGGTTCACCGGGCGCGGTCGCGGCGCCCGGGGTGGTGACGTCGCGGTCCGCGAGGTGCGGGTCCGCGGCGCCCGGGGCGCAGGCGCCCGGGTGACCCGGTCCGGTGGCGCCCGGGCCGGTGTCCGCCGATGTCCCGCACCACCAGGACCAGACGGAGCGCTCGTGGCGTTCGGGCCGCTCGGCGCTCTCGCCGCCGGACCGGCCGCGGGCGCCGGTCCGCAGCCCCTGACGGACGGCCTGGGCGGGGGCGGGCGGGGCCGCCTGGGCGGGGGCGGGCGCCGGTCCCGGGAGCGCGGCGGGCCCCGCGCAGGCGGCGGGCGCGGACGCGGCGGCGGCCGACGCGGCGGACGATCCGGTCAGCGCGAGGTCGTCGAGCAGCGCCTGGTACTCGCCGCGCATCACCCGGCTCTCGGCGCGCACGCTCAGCAGGCACTGGTAGCCGGGGTCCAGCGAGGGCCCCCGGTACGCGGCCAGGCCGCGCGCCACCAGCCGGTCCGCCTCGGGCAGCAGGTCCGCCCACTGGGCCAGGGTGGCGGCGGAGACCAGGACGTAGGAGCGGCAGAGCGGGTCGACCGGGGCGTCGAGCAGGTCCTTGACCCGGGCGGCGACCTCGGCCGCGGAGAGCACCCCGCTGGTCGAGTCGAACTCGGTGAGCAGCGCGTACGCGGGCGGTGCGAGCCGGTGCTGGGTGCGGGCGGCGAACCGCTGGACGCCCTCGACCACCTGGAGCCAGCTGTGGCCGTCGTGCGCGGCGATCAGTGCGGCGGCGGCCTGGACGGCGTGGACGAGGTCGTCGCGGTCGGCGAAGCGTTCGGCCAGTTCCTCCATCAGTTCCAGCGCCGCGGGGGCGTCGCCGCGGGCGGCCAGTACGGCGCCGAGCGTGTTGGCGGTCTGGAAGACGCCTTCGTCGGACTGCTGGAGGTGCACGGCCTCGGCGAGGTGGCGGACGCCCGCGGTGCGCTCGGCCGGGCCGAGGGTGACCTCCAGGCCGCCGAGCTCGGTGAGCAGCAGGCCGCGCCGGCGGTCGTTGAGCGGCTCGGTGAGGACCCGGCGCAGCAGGGTGACGGCGTCCTCGGGGCGGTCGGCCCCGGCGGCCTTGCGGGCGGCGCGGCGCAGGGCTTCCGCGGCCCAGCGCGGGGCGGGGGCGGGGGTGAGCAGGAGGTGTCCGGCGACGCGTTCGTCAGGTGCTCCGGTGCGGTGCAGGAACTCGGCGGCGGCGCGGTGGACGCGGGCGCGGTGGCCGGGTTCGTGGCCGGCCAGGACGGCGTCGGTGAGCAGCGGGTGGGCGAAGCGGGGCCAGCGGCCGGGGCCGGGGTCGTCGAGCAGCTTCTGGGTGGTGAGCTCGGCGAGCCAGCCGGTGATCTGGTCGGGGTCGGCGCCGGCGAGTTCGGCGAGCATCGGTACCGGGTCGAAGTCCCCGGCGCCGGGCAGGGGGGCGGTGCGGGCGGCGGGGTGTTCCTGCATCCGGGCGAGGACGCGGGCGGCGGTGAGGGCGCGGTCGCCGCCGCCGAGCAGCCACTGTTCGACGGCCTCGGGGAAGGCGCCGCCGGGCATCCGGGCGCAGCTGTCGGGCAGGGCGCGGAGGGTGGTGAGGGCGCGGGACGCGGGCAGGGCCGGGAGGGCGACGAGGGCGGGCGGGGCGGGCAGGGCGGTGAAGGCGGCGGGGCAGCACTCGTCGGGGTGGTCGCGCAGGTCGGCGAGGAGTGCGGTGAGCAGCAGCGGGTTGCCGCCGGTGGCGCGGACGCAGTCGTCGGCGAGGGCGGGCGGGGCGCCGAGGCCGAGGTGGAGTTCGGCGAGCCGGGTGGCGGCGGTGGTGTCGAGGGGGTCCAGCCGGGTGGTGTCGGCCAGTCCGGGGGGCAGGCCGCGGCCGAAGCGGGCGGGCGGGCTGCCGAGGGCGCTCTGGCGGCGTTCGGTGGCCAGCAGGAGGACGGGCAGCCGGTCGATCCGGCGGGCGAGCTGGAGCAGCCAGTCCCGGGAGGCCCGGTCGGCGAGGTGGATGTCGTCGACGGCGAGCAGGACGGGGCTGTGGGCGGCGTGCAGGCGCAGCAGGGCCCAGAGGTCGATGTCGGTGTCGGTGTCGGTGCCGGGGGCGGTGCGGCCGGCCCCGGGGGGCGGTGTGCCCTGGCCGGGGGCGGCCTCGAACAGCTGGCGGGCGGCGGCGTAGGGGGTGGTGGCCTCGTCGACGGAGCAGCGGGCCCACAGCACGGTGGTGCCGTGGGCGGCCTCGCGGCGGGCGGCTTCGGCGAGCAGGGCGCTGCGGCCGGTGCCGGCGGCGCCGGTGACCAGCAGGACGCCGCCGGTGCCGGTCCGGGCGCGGGTGGCGAGTGCGGCGATCCGGCGCAGCTGGGGGTCGCGGGCCGCGAGGTGCGGTGGTGCGGCGACGGTCCGGTCCTGCTGGTGTCGGCGCGTCCTGACGGTACTCATCTGCTTCCCTCCCGCGACGCCCGCCGATGACCGGACGGGCACTTTTCCCCGTTGTGCAGGGAAACGGCTTGACGCCGTGTCAGCGGCTCGGTTAGAGCTGTGATTCTCGTCGCACCCCTTTCGGAGCCGCTCCGCACCCCACCCCCGCCCGATCCGTCCGGCTGCCCTCCGCGCCCCGCACCGCCCCCGCCCGGGCCGGGGCCGCGCCCGTCGTCCGCGTGTCCGCGCGGCGCTGCGCTGCTCCGTTGCCGTCGGGTGGCCGATCTCGTGGTGGACCACGATGGCCGTGGCCGCCCGTGGCGGGGACGATGGAGCCTACCGGGGGGCCGTCGTCGTTCCCGCATCGCACGCCGCACGCCTGTGCCCGCCGGACCCTGCAAGGGCCTGGTCGCGGCGCACCGCCGTCCGGCCGCGAGCCGGGGATTTTCCAGGAGGGGGCCAGCTTGACTGTCCTGCACACCGACCACGAACGCCGGGCCGTGCCCAGGCACGCTCCCGCGTCGGCGGGCCAGCGGATGGTGCCGCCGCAGCGTCCGATGTCCGCCCGGCACGTCGCCCCGTCCGCCGCTCCCCCGTCCAGCGGTGGCCGGACCAGCGTCGTCGTCCAGGCCGCGGACCCGATCTCGCGGGCCGGGGCGGAGGCGCAGCTGCGCCGTCACCCGGGGCTGGAGCTGTTGGATCCGGCGCCGGGTGCGCCGACCACACCGGGGGCGGTCACCGTGCTGCTGGCCGAGTCGGCGGACGCCGCCGTGATGGCGAACCTGCGGCGGCTGGTGCGCGGTGCCGAGCAGCGGGTGGTGCTGGTCGTCGAGCGGATGCGCGAGGCCGAGCTGCTGGAGGCGGTGGAGTGCGGCGTGGCCGCGATCATCTGGCGCCGGGAGGCCACCGCCGAGCGGCTGGGCCGGGCGGTGCTGGCGGCGGCCCGGGGTGACGGTGATCTGCCGGCGGACCTGCTGGGGCGGCTGATCAGCCAGGTGGGCCGGTTGCAGCGGAGCGTCCAGGGGATGCCGGGCCATGCGCCGTCGGGGCTGTCCGAGCGGGAGTCGGACGTGCTGCGGCTGGTCGCCGAGGGCTGGGACACGGGTGAGATCGCGGCCCGGTTGTCGTACTCCGAGCGCACGGTCAAGAACGTCCTGCACGGGTTGACGACCCGGCTGCAGTTGCGCAATCGGGCCCACGCGGTCGCCCACGCGGTCCGCGAGGGGTACATCTAGGCCCCGCGCCCGTCCTTCGGCCACCCGCCCGCCGCGTCCGTCCGCCGGCGCGGCGGGTGGCCGCTTTCCGGCCGCGGCGGGTGACCTGTTCCGCGGCCGCGGCGGGTACGGTGCGCGATGCCGGTGCGGCGGTGTCACGAACGAGTCGCCAAGATCTCACCTGCTGGAAACGTTTCGGGGCTACCCATCGGCCGGGTCGCGCGGCACACTTCTACGCGCGTACCTCTACGCGCGTCACCACACCTGACGACCCATTCGCCGTCCCCACCCGGGAGAGCCGTCCATGCCTCTGAACCGTCGTGACTTCGTCGCCCGGTCCGCCGCCACCGCCGCCGGCGCCGCCCTGGCCGGCGGCGCCGGCCTCGTCGCCGCCACGCCCGCCGCGGCGGCGGGCCCGGACGAGGCCCGCGCCAAGGGGCGGGCCAAGAAGCAGGCCTTCACCGTCATGGGCACCACCGACCTGCACGGCCGGGTGCTCAACTGGGACTACTTCACCGACGCGGTCTACGCCGACAAGGCGCACAACGAGGTCGGCCTCGCCAAGATCTCCACGCTGGCCAAGCAGGTCCGCGAGGAGAAGGGCTGGGACCGCACCCTGCTGATCGACGCCGGCGACACCATCCAGGGCACCCAGCTGACCTACTACTACGCCCGGGTCGACCCGATCGCCACCGAGGCAGACACCGCGCCCGAGCACCCGATGGCGCTCGCCATGAACACCATGGAGTACACGGCCGCGGCGCTCGGCAACCACGAGTTCAACTACGGCATCGACACCCTGCGCGCCTACGAGGAGCAGCTGGACTTCCCGCTGCTGGGCGCCAACGCGCTGAACGCCCGCACCGACAAGCCGGCCTTCCCGCCGTACGTGATCCGCAAGCTGCGGCTGGGCAACGGCCCGGCCCTCAAGGTCGGCATCCTGGGCCTGACCAACCCGGGCATCGCGATCTGGGACAAGGCGAACGTCGCCGGCAAGATGACCTTCCCCGGCATCGTGGAGACCGCGAAGGTCTGGGTGCCCAAGGTCCGCGCGGCCGGCGCGGACGTCGTCGTGGTGGCCTGCCACTCCGGCATGGACGAGGCCACCTCCTACGGCGACCAGCTGCCGTGGGCGGAGAACGCCTCGGTCGCGCTGGCCGAGCAGGTCGCGGGCATCGACGCCGTCCTGGTGGGCCACGCGCACAAGGAGATCCCGCAGCGGCTGGTCGTCAACAAGGAGACCGGCCGGACGGTCGTGCTCTCCGAGCCGCTCTGCTGGGGCCAGCGGCTGACCTGCTTCGACTTCGAGGTGGAGCTGGACAACGGCGCCTGGAAGGTGGTCTCGCTCTCCTCCCGGGTGCTGAACTCCAACACCGTCCCGGAGGACCCGGAGATCGTCGGCCTGATGACCGACCAGCACAAGAAGGTGGTCGAGTACGTCAACCAGGTCATCGGCACCGCGAAGATCGAGCTGTCGATCGCCGAGGCGCCGTTCCGGGACGTCCCGATCATCGACCTGATCGGCCGCGTCCAGGCCGACGTGGTCAAGGAGGCGCTGGCCGGCGGCCAGTACGCCAAGCTGCCGGTGCTCGCGCAGGCCGCGCCCTTCAACCGCACCGCCGTGATCCCGTCCGGCCAGGTCAAGCTGCGCGACGCGGCGGGCCTGTACATCTACGAGAACACCCTGGAGGCCCGCATCCTGACGGGCGCCCAGCTCAAGGACTACCTGGAGTTCTCGGCCCGGTACTACAACCAGCTCGCCCCGGACGCGCCGGTCGACAAGGCCACCCTGACCAACGCGCAGAACACCCCGGACTACAACTACGACTCGGTGTACGGCCTGGGCTACGACATCGACATCGCCCAGCCGGCCGGCTCGCGGATCGTCAACCTCACCTTCGAGGGCAAGCCGGTCGACCCCGCCGCCCAGTTCGTCCTCGCGGTGAACAACTACCGTGCCAACGGCGGCGGCAACTTCCCGCACGTCGCGGCCGCCCCGAAGGTGTGGGCCAACTCGGACGAGATCCGCAACGCGATGATCGCCTGGGTGAAGGCCCGGGGCGTCATCGACCCGGCCGACTTCGCCGCCGAGTCCTGGCGCCTGGTCCGGGCCGGCCGCCCGGTGTTCTGACCCCGCCCGCCCCACGACCGCCGCGACCGCCCCGCCACCCCTTCCCCGGTGGCGGGGCGCCCGCGTCCGGCCCGGCGGGCCCGTCGCGGTGGGAGGATGGCGGCATGACCGAGTTCCGTGTCCCCGAACGACATGCCCAGCTCCTGGCGTACGCGCAGGGCCTGACTCCGCCGTCGGGGTGGAAGATCGAGATCTCCGGCGACGAGATCATCATGATGGCGGGGCCGTCGGTGATCCACCAACGCAACCTGCTGATCGTCCGGGAGCAGTTCGACGCGCACCGGCCGTCCGACCTGATGCCCAGCGAGAACACCGACCTCGCCTCGCCGAACGTCGGCAAGCTGCGCAATCCGGACCTCACCTACATCCCGGTCTCGGTGGTCGAGCTCGGCGGCAACGACGTCCCGGCAGAGCTGGCGGCGATCGCGGTCGAGATCGTCTCGCCCTCGAATCCGGAGAACGACCTGGTCGGCAAGGTCCGCGACTACCCGCTGATGCAGATCCCGCTGTACCTGGTGATCGACCCGCGCGACGGCACGCTCACCCTCCACTCCGAACCCGGCAACGGCGTCTACCGCCGCCGGTGGAGCGGCGGGTTCGGCGACCGGGTGCCCGTCCCGGAGCCGTTCGCCTTCGAGCTCACCACCACCGAGCTGATCCGCTACCCCCGCTGAGCCCGGGCGCCCGCGCGGCGGGCGGGGGCCCCGCCGCCAGTGGTCCGGGTGGCGGGGCGCCCGCGTCCGGCCCGGCGGGCCCGAGGGGTCAGAACGGGAAGCGGCTGCGCCCGTGCTGGATGGAGATCCACTTCACCGTGGTGAAGGCGTCCACCGTGGACTCGCCGTTGAGGCGGCCCACCCCGGAGTTCTTCTCGCCGCCGAACGGCACCACGGCCTCGTCGGCGATGGTCCCGTCGTTGACGTGGATCATGCCGGTCTCGATCCGCTGCGCCACCCGCACACCGCGCTCCACGTCCGCCGTGTGCACGGCGCCGCTGAGCCCGAAGGGGGTGTCGTTGGCGATCCGGACCGCCTCGTCCTCGCCGTCGAACGGCACCACCAGGACGACCGGGCCGAAGAGTTCGCGCTGCAGGATCGGCGCGCCGGCCGGCAGGCCGCCGAGCACGACCGGGTCCATCAGGCTGCCGTTGGTCTCACCGCGCAGCAGGGCGGTGGCCCCGCCGGCGATCGCCTGGTCGACCTGGGCGGTGATGGCGTCGGCCTGCACCGGGTTGATCAGCGGGCCGATCTGGGTGGCCGGGTCCTTCGGGTCGCCGACCCGCAGCGTGGCGACCTTGCGGACGAACCGCTCGGTGAACTCCGCCTCGACGCTGCGGTCGACCAGCACCCGGTTGGCCGCCATGCAGACCTGGCCCTGGTGGGCGAAGCGGCTGAACACCGCGGCGTCGACCGCGTAGTCCAGGTCGGCGTCGTCGAGCACGATCAGCGCGCTGTTGCCGCCGAGCTCCAGCACCGTGCGCTTGAAGTGCGAGGCGGCGACGGTGGCGACGTGCCGGCCGACCTTGTCCGAGCCGGTGAAGGAGATCACCTTGGGGACGGGGTGCTCGATGAAGGCGTCCCCGATCTCGGCGATGTCGGTGATGACGACGTTCAGCAGACCGGCCGGCAGGCCCGCCTCCTCGAAGATCCTGGCGATCAGCGTGCCACCGACCACCGGGGTCTCCTGGTGCGGCTTGAGCACCACGCCGTTGCCGAGCGCGAGGGCCGGCGCGACCGCCTTCAGCGACAGGAACAGCGGGAAGTTGAACGGGCTGATCACACCGACCACGCCGACCGGGAGGCGGTACAGGCGGTTCTCCTTGCCCTCCACCGGCGAGGGCAGCAGCCGGCCCTCGGCGCGCAACGACAGCTGCATGGACTCGCGCAGCATGTCCTTGGTGAGGGAGAGTTCGAACCCGGCCTTGAGGGCGGTGCCGCCCAGCTCGGCCATGATCGCCTCGGTGATCTCCGCCTCGCGCTCCTCGACGATGCGCAGCGCGCGCTCGAAGACCAGCCGGCGCGCGTAGGGGTTGGTGGCGGCCCACTCCTTCTGCGCCCGCTCGGCCGCGCGGTACGCCCGGTCGACCTCCTCGACGGTGGCGACGGTGATGGTGGCGAGCTTGTCGCCGGTGTAGGGGTCGACGTCGACGATGTCCCAGGAGCCGCTGCCGGTCCGCCACTCGCCGTCGATGTACTGCAGCGCCAACTCGGAAAGGTACGACATCTGATCCCTCTCGTGCTGATTCGGGAAAGCTGCGGGAAAGCCCGCAGGCTCTCCTCGATCAGATCTGATCAGGGCTCATCGTACTGACGCCTCACAGTTCTTGGCGTACGGAGCGAAGAAGTTCCCGGGTCAGCTCGGGGGTGAGGCTGTCGGCCACCAGACCGTCCGCCGCGCCGGAGTACTCGGCCACCTCGGCGGGTTTGTCCAGGTAGAGCGCGGTGGTGAACTGCTCCAGGTAGACGACGTCCGCGAGCTCCGGTTCGGCGAAGCTCAGTACCGAGAAGGCGCCGCCCTCGGCGCGCAGCCCGCCGAAGCGCAGCGGCATCACCTGGAGCACGACGTTGGGCAGTTCGGTCAGCTCCAGCAGCCGGTCGATCTGCGCCCGCATCAGCTCGGGCCCGCCCCAGGGGCGGCGCAGTGCGGCCTCGTCCAGGACGGCGAGCAGTCGCGGCGCCCGGTCGGCGGTGAGCACCCGCTGGCGTTTCAGCCGGACCTCGACCCGCCGCTCGACCTCGTCGGCCTCGGTGACGTGGCCGCCGTGGGTGATCACCGCCCGCGCGTAGTCGGCGGTCTGCAGCAGCCCGTGGACGAACTGCACCTCGTAGCTGCGGATCTCGGTGGCGGCCTCCTCCAGGCCGAGGTAGGTCTGGAACCAGCCCGGCAGCACGTCGCCGTAACCGTGCCACCAGGACGTCGCGTTGGCGTCGCGGACCAGCCCGAGCACCGAGGCCCGCTCCTGCTCGGCCTCGACCCCGTACAGCGTGAGCAGGTCGGCGACGTCGCGCTCCTTGAAGCCGACCCGGCCGAGTTCCATCCGGCTGATCTTCGACTCGGAGGCGCGGATCGAGTACCCGGCCTCCTCCCGGCTGACGCCTCTGGCCTCCCGCAGCCTTCGCAGTTGGGACCCCAGTAGCAGGCGCCGTACCGTGGCACCTCCGCCTGCCTGAGTCATGCTCATCGCGTCACCCTCCGCACGTCGCGCAGCCCCCCGGCCGTCGGCCGCAGTCTGCCATCTGACACGGACAAACAACAGTCCGTCAGCGATCGCGTTCCAGGCGTAGCAGCCCGGGTACCGCGGCCAGGCTCAGGACCAGCAGGAACAGCCACGGCCAGGCGGCGCCGCGCCCCAGCAGCAGGGTGAGCAGGGCGGGAGCGACGGCCTGGCCGATGTTCCAGGACAGTTGGTAGACCGCCAGGTAGCGGCCGCGCAGCGCGGGTTCGGCGAGCGAGACGCTGAGCTCCTCCCGGAAGGGGGTGGCCATGGTCTCGGCGAGGTTGTAGAGGAACATCGCGGCGTAGAGCGCGGCGAGGACGGCCCAGCCGGGGGCGGCGGCCACCAGGGCGAAGGCCCCGAAGGCGAGGGCGTTGAGGAGCGAGGCGGCGGTGAGCACCCTGGTCGGCCGGAACCGCTCCAGCCGCCCGGCCACCAGGTTGCCGGTGAGGACGACCTGGAGGCCGTTGAGCACCAGCAGCGAACCGGCCACCCAGGCCTCGCGGTGCAGGCCCTCGGTGAGGTAGACGGCGAGCAGCATGCTCAGGATCATCGAGCCGAAGACGAAGGTGAGGTTGACGGCGACCAGCAGCAGGTACCGGCGGTCGCGCAGCACCGCGCGGTAGCCGCCCGCCTCCTCGGCCGGGGCCGCCTCGTCCGCCGGGGCCGCCTCCTCCGCGGGCGCGGCCGCCGGGGCCGGCCGCCAGGTGGCCAGCAGGACGGTCGCGACGACGTAGCTGACGCCGTTGAGCGCCACCAGCAGCCGCAGGCTCCCGGTGCCGCCGCCGGCCACCAGGAGGGCGCCCAGCGCCCCGCCGAGGCCGAGCCCGGCGTTGCGCAGCGTCTGCACCAGCGCGAACCAGCGGGTTCGCTCCCCCTCGGCGGAGGCCAGCACCACCAGGCCGGTGCTGGCGGTCCAGTAGGCGACGTGACCGATCTGGGCGAGCAGGCAGACCAGCACGATCTGCCAGAGCTGCTGGGCGAGCAGGTAGCCGCCGAAGGCGAGCGCGGAGAGCGCGTTGCCGGCGGCCGCCACCACCCGGGCCCCGTAGCGGTCGATCAGCGGGCCGACGCCGATCGCGGTGGGCAGGGCGAGCAGCCGGGCGGCGGTGATCGCGGCGCCGACGGCGGCGACGGCCAGGCCGGTGGTGCGGGCGAAATAGACGAGGGTGAAGGCGAGGATCAGCCCGGTGCCGAGGCTGTCGATCAGGTGGGCGCCGACCAGCCCGGTCCGGCCGGAGGTGTCCGGCAGGCCCAGTCGGTCGCGCAGCGGGGCGGGTGTGGCGGTCGCGGTGGTCATGGCCCCAGGTTCTCGGGCATGATCATCCCTGCCCAGAGATTCCATCCTGCTCGAATCCTCGCCGGAGGCCGCCATGCTCGTCTGGGAGTTCTCGGCCCAGGACCTCGCCCGGACGCGCTTCGCCTGCTCCCCGCTGTCCGAGGTCGCCACCAGCGTCGAGGTGCTGAAGGAGCCGGGCCGGCACGCCGTCCACCTGCCGTGGGTGCGGCAGGCCCGGCGGCGGCTGGAGGGCGTCGGCTGGGAGCTGCTGTCCGAGCTGATCCGGCTGCCCACGGTGTACGTACCGGACTTCCTGACCCCGGTGCCGACCCACTCCTCGCCCACCATCGAGCAGTCGGTGGCCGCGCTGGCCGCCACCGACCCGGCCGTCGTCCGCCGGGACCTCGACCGGCTCGGCGGGGAGCTCCCGCCACTGGTCGCCGAACTGCGGGCCGATCCGGAGGCGGGCACGGCCCGGCTGGCCGCCGAGGTGCGGGCCTACTGGACGGCGGCGATCGCCCCCCACTGGCCGCGCATCCAGCGCCTCACCGAGGGCGAGATCCTGCGGCGGGCCCGCCAGATGTCGACGGGCGGCCCGGCCGCGCTCTTCGCCGACCTGCACCCCCAGGTGAGCTGGGAGCGCGACACCCTGCGGATCGACCACCGCCGGGTGGACGTGCAGCGACGGCTGGACGGCGAGCGGGGCCTGGTCCTGGCCCCCACCGTGTTCGCCTGGCCGGGCGTCTTCTCCCAGCAGAACCCGCCCTGGCAGCCCGGCCTGGTCTACCCGCCGCGGGGGGTGGCCACGCTCTGGGAGACCTCCGGCGCCACCGTGCCCGACGGCCTGGCCCGGGTGATCGGGCGGACCAGGGCCCGGCTGCTCGCCGAACTCGACGCACCCGCCTCGACCACCGAACTCGCCGCCCGGACCGGCCTGTCGGCCGCCAACGTGTCGCACCACCTCACGGCCCTGCGCGGAGCGGGCCTGGCCGCCCGCCACCGCGCCGGCCGCACCGTCCTCTACCTGCGCACCGAGGCTGCGGAACTGCTGCTGCGCGGCTGAGCCCCGAGAACCGCCGCCGCGCGGCTGAGGCACGAAGACCGCCGCGCGGCCGTGGCCCGGAACCGCCGCGGCCTCCGGCCCGTCCAAGCGCCATGCGCCGACGCCGCCCGAGCCCCGCCGCCCTGCTGCTCACCGTGCTGGCCCTCACGGCCCTGGTGTTCGCCGTCCTGACGGTCACCGCCGGGGGGAACGAGCGGGGGCTGCCGCCCCGGCCCGGCGATCCGGGCCTCCCCCGCCCCACCGTCACGATCGCCCCGGCGACGCCCCGGGTCTGAACCGCCACCGCGGCGGGCGCACGAAAGCGGCACCTGCCCTCAACTTGGTCGGGGAGAGGGCAGGCGCCGTGGGACCGCGTTTGGCCCGGCGACACTGGCGGGAGGAGCGGCTCGTACTCCCGGCGTTGCGGTGCCGGGCGCTCTGGGGGTGGACGGGTCCACCGGCGGGAGTGGCCGCCGGCGGTCCGGCCGGGGTCAGACCACCAGCGGGCGGTCCGTCGGGCGGATCGGGGCGGGCAGCGGGGTCTTGCCGCCCAGGTACTTGTCCACCGCGGCGGCGGCCGAACGGCCCTCCGCGATGGCCCAGACGATCAGCGACTGGCCACGACCGGCGTCCCCGCAGACGTAGACGCCATCGACATTGGTGGCGAACTTCCCGTCCCGGGCCACATTACCCCTAGCGTCCAGGTCGACGCCAAGCTGCTCGACCAGGCCGTTCTTCACGTCCGTGCCGGTGAAGCCCATGGCCAGGGTGACCAGCTGGGCCGGGATCGCCCGCTCGGTGCCGGGGACCGGCTCGAAGCGGCCGTCCCGGAACTCGACCTCGACCAGGTGCAGCTCCTGGACGTTGCCGTCCTCGTCGCCCGTGAAGTGGGTGGTGTTGACGGCGTAGACCCGCTCGCCGCCCTCCTCGTGGGCCGAGGTGACCTTGTAGGTCATCGGCATGGTCGGCCAGGGCTGGTGGCCGGGGCGCTCGTCGCTGGGGCGCGGCATGATCTCCAGCTGGGTGACCGAGGCCGCCCCCTGGCGCAGCGCGGTGCCGAGGCAGTCCGCGCCGGTGTCGCCGCCGCCGATGACGATGACGTGCTTGCCCTTGGCGCTGATCGGCGAGTCGACGAAGTCGCCCTCCTGCACCTTGTTGGCCAGCGGCAGGTACTCCATCGCCTGGTGGATGCCCTTGAGCTCGCGCCCGGGCACCGGCAGGTCGCGGGCGGTCGTCGCACCGGCGGCCACGACCACCGCGTCGAAGCGCTCGCGCAGCTGCTGGCCGGTGATGTCCTCGCCCACGTGGACGCCGGTGCGGAACCGGGTGCCCTCCGCCCGCATCTGCTCGATGCGGCGGTTGATGTGGCGCTTCTCCATCTTGAACTCGGGGATGCCGTAGCGCAGCAGGCCGCCGACGCGGTCGGCGCGCTCGTACACCACCACGGTGTGCCCGGCCCGGGTGAGCTGCTGGGCGACGGCCAGGCCGGCCGGGCCGGAGCCCACCACGGCGACCGTCTTGCCGGAGAGCCGCTCGGGGATCTGCGGCGTGACGCCGCCCCGGTCCCAGGCCTTGTCGATGATGGTGACCTCGACGTTCTTGATGGTCACCGCGTCCTGGTTGATGCCCAGCACGCACGCGGACTCGCAGGGAGCCGGGCAGAGCCGCCCGGTGAACTCCGGGAAGTTGTTGGTCGCGTGCAGCCGCTCGATCGCGCCGACGAAGTCGTCCCGGTAGGCCAGGTCGTTCCACTCGGGGATGAGGTTCCCGAGCGGGCAGCCGTTGTGGCAGAACGGGATGCCGCAGTCCATGCAGCGGCCGGCCTGCTTGCTGATGATCGGCAGGAGGCTGCGTTCGACGTAGACCTCGTTCCAGTCCCGCAGACGGACGTCCACGGGCCGGCGCTCGGCCAGCTGCTTGCCGGTGGTCAGGAAGCCCTTGGGGTCAGCCACGTGCCGCCTCCATCATCTTGCGAGTGGTCTCGGACTCGGAGAGTCCATCGCGCTCAGCGGCGTCCTTGGCGGCGAGCACAGCCTTGTAGTCGGTCGGCATGATCGTGGAGAAGCGGGAGACCCCGCTGCCCCAGTCGGCCAGGAGCTCGGCGGCGACGGTGGAGCCGGTCTCCTCGTAGTGCTGCTGCACGGTCTCCCGCAGCCATTCGCGGTCGGCGGCACTCGGGGCCTCGATGCCCACCATGCCGTCGTTGACGTTCGCGGGCCGCAGGTCCAGCACGTAGGCGACGCCGCCGGACATGCCCGCCGCCAGGTTGCGCCCGGTCTCGCCGAGGATGACGACCCGGCCGCCGGTCATGTACTCCAGACCGTGGTCGCCGACGCCCTCGACCACCAGGGTGGCACCGGAGTTGCGGACGGCGAAGCGCTCGCCGGCCTTGCCGCGCAGGTGCACGCGGCCGCTGGTGGCGCCGTAGCCGATGGTGTTGCCGGCGATCACGTGGCTCTGCGCGTCGGCGCCGATCGCGGCCGCCTCGCGGGCCGGGCGGACGATCACCACGCCGCCGGAGAGGCCCTTGCCGACGTAGTCGTTGGCGTCGCCCTCCAGGCGCAGCGTGATGCCCTTCGGCAGGAAGGCGCCGAACGACTGCCCGGCCGAGCCGGTGAAGGTGACGTCGATGGTCCCCTCCGGCAGGCCCTCGCCGCGGTACCGCTTGGTCACCTCGTGGCCGAGCATGGTGCCGACCGTGCGGTTGACGTTGCGGATCGGCAGCTGGATGCGGACGGCGTCGCCGCGCTCCAGGGCGTCCTGGGCGAGGTCGATCAGCTGGTTGTCCAGCGCCTTGTCGAGCGCGTGGTCCTGCGTGGTGGTGCGGTGCAGGGCCGCGCCCTCGGGCAGCTCGGGGACGTGGAACAGCGGCGCCAGGTCGAGCCCGGCGGCCTTCCAGTGCTCGATCGCGGCCTGGGCGTTGATGTGCTCGGCGTGGCCGACCGCTTCCTCGATCGAGCGGAAGCCCAGCTCGGCGAGGATCTCGCGGACCTCCTCGGCGATGAACTCGAAGAAGTTGACGACGAACTCGGGCTTGCCGGAGAAGCGCTCGCGCAGCACCGGGTTCTGGGTGGCGACGCCGACCGGGCAGGTGTCCAGGTGGCAGACGCGCATCATGATGCAGCCGGAGACGACCAGCGGGGCGGTGGCGAAGCCGAACTCCTCGGCGCCCAGCAGCGCGGCGATGACGACGTCGCGGCCGGTCTTCAGCTGGCCGTCGGTCTGCACCACGATGCGGTCGCGCAGGCCGTTGAGCAGCAGGGTCTGCTGGGTCTCGGCGAGGCCGAGCTCCCAGGGACCGCCCGCGTGCTTGAGCGAGGTGAGCGGCGAGGCGCCGGTGCCGCCGTCGTGGCCGGAGACCAGCACGACGTCCGCGTGCGCCTTGGAGACGCCGGCCGCGACCGTGCCGACGCCGACCTCGGAGACCAGCTTCACGTGGATGCGGGCCGCCGGGTTGGCGTTCTTGAGGTCGTGGATCAGCTGGGCGAGGTCCTCGATGGAGTAGATGTCGTGGTGCGGCGGCGGGGAGATCAGGCCGACACCCGGGGTGGAGTGCCGGGTCTTGGCGACCCACGGGTAGACCTTGTGGCCGGGCAGCTGGCCGCCCTCGCCGGGCTTGGCGCCCTGGGCCATCTTGATCTGGATGTCGTCCGCGTTGACCAGGTACTCGGAGGTGACGCCGAACCGGCCGGAGGCGACCTGCTTGATCGCCGAGCGGCGCTCGGGGTCGTAGAGGCGGTCCGGGTCCTCGCCGCCCTCACCGGTGTTGGACTTGCCGCCGAGCCGGTTCATCGCGATGGCCAGCGTCTCGTGCGCCTCCAGCGAGATGGAGCCGTAGGACATGGCACCGGTGGAGAAGCGCTTGACGATCTCGGAGACCGGCTCGACCTCGTCGACGGAGATCGGGGTGCGGCCGAGGGTGTCGAGGCGGAACAGGCCGCGCAGCGTCATCAGGCGCTCGGACTGCTCGTTCACCCGGTCGGTGTACTGCTTGAAGATGTCGTACCGGCGGTTGCGGGTGGAGTGCTGCAGCCGGAAGACGGTGTCCGGGTCGAACAGGTGCGGCTCGCCCTCGCGGCGCCACTGGTACTCGCCGCCGATCTCCAGCGCGCGGTGCGCGGCGGGGATGCCGGAGGCGGGGTACGCCTTGGCGTGGCGGGCGGCCACCTCCTTGGCGATCTCGTCGAGGCCGATGCCGCCGAGCTTGGTGGTGGTGCCCGCGAAGTAGGCGCCGACCAGCTCCTGGGAGAGGCCGATCGCCTCGAAGACCTGCGCGCCGCGGTAGGAGGCGACGGTGGAGATGCCCATCTTGGACATGACCTTGAGCACGCCCTTGCCGAGCGCCTTGATCAGGTTCTTGATGGCCCGCTCGGGCTCGACGCCCTCGATGAAGACTCCCTGGGCGACGAGGTCCTCGACGGACTCCATGGCCAGGTACGGGTTGACCGCGCCGGCGCCGTAGCCGATCAGCAGCGCGACGTGGTGCACCTCGCGGACGTCGCCGGCCTCGACCAGCAGCGACACCTGGGTGCGCTGCTTGGTGCGGATCAGGTGGTGGTGGATCGCGGAGGTGAGCAGCAGCGAGGGGATCGGCGCGTGCTCGGCGTCCGAGTGCCGGTCCGAGAGCACCACGATCCGGGCGCCGTCGGCGATCGCGGCGTCGGCCTCGGCGGCGATCTCGGCCAGCCGCGCGGCCAGGCCCTCGCCGCCGGTGGCGACCTTGTACAGGCCGGAGAGCGTGACGGCCTTGAGGCCGGGCTGGTCCCCGTCGTGGTTGATGTGGACGAGCTTGGCCAGCTCGTCGTTGTCGATCACCGGGAAGGTGATGCCGACCGAGCGGCAGGAGGCGGCCTCGGCGGTCAGCAGGTTGCCCTCGGGGCCGAGGTTGCTCAGCAGCGAGGTGACGAGCTCCTCGCGGATGGCGTCCAGCGGCGGGTTGGTGACCTGCGCGAAGAGCTGCACGAAGTAGTCGAACAGCAGCCGCGGCTTCTCGGAGAGCGCCGCGATCGGGCTGTCGGTGCCCATCGAGCCGAGCGCCTCGCCACCGGTGCGGGCCATCGGCGCGAGGATGACCCGCAGCTCCTCCTCGGTGTACCCGAAGGTCTGCTGGCGGCGGGTCACCGACGCGTGGGTGTGCGCGATGTGCTCGCGCTCGGGCAGCTTGGCGAGCTGGATCTGGCCGCCGTCGACCCACTCCGCGTAGGGGTGCTCGGACGCCAGCGCGGACTTGATCTCCTCGTCCTCGACGATGCGGTGCTCCGCGGTGTCGATGAGGAACATCTTGCCGGGCTGCAGCCGGCCCTTGCGGGCGACCTTCTCCTGCTCGATGTCGAGCACGCCGACCTCGGAGGAGAGGACGACCAGGCCGTCCTCGGTGATCCAGTAGCGGGCCGGGCGCAGGCCGTTGCGGTCCAGCACGGCGCCGATCTGGGTGCCGTCGGTGAAGGTGACGCAGGCCGGGCCGTCCCAGGGCTCCATCAGGTTGGAGTGGTACTGGTAGAACGCGCGGCGGGCCGGCTCCATGGTGGCGTGGTTCTCCCACGCCTCCGGGATCATCATCAGCACCGAGTGCGGCAGCGAGCGTCCGCCGAGGTGGAGCAGCTCCAGGACCTCGTCGAAGGAGGCCGAGTCGGAGTGGTCCGGGGTGCAGATCGGGAAGATCCGGTCGAGCCCCTGCCCGTTCTTGTTGGCCGGGATGAGGTCGGTGGCGAGCTGGGACTCGCGGGCGGTCATCCAGTTCCGGTTGCCCTTGACCGTGTTGATCTCGCCGTTGTGCGCGACGAAGCGGTACGGGTGGGCGAGCGGCCAGCTCGGGAAGGTGTTGGTGGAGAAGCGCGAGTGCACCAGGCCGAGCGCGGAGGCGTAGAGCCGGTCCGACAGGTCGGGGAAGAAGGGCTCCAGCTGGCCGGTGGTCAGCATGCCCTTGTAGACGATGGTGCGCGCGGAGAGCGACGGGAAGTACACGCCGGCCTCGCGCTCGGAGCGCTTGCGGACGACGAAGGCGAGCCGGTCGAGGGTGATGCCCTCGCTGCCGTCCTTGGCCAGGAACACCTGGCGGAAGCGCGGCATCACCGAGCGGGCGGTGGCGCCCAGCAGGTCGGGGGTGACCGGGACGTCGCGCCAGCCGAGGACGGTGAGGTCCTCCTCCGCGGCGATGGCCTCGATCTGCGCGACGGCGGCGGCGGCGGCCGCGTCCTCGTCGGGCAGGAAGGCGATGCCGACCGCGTAGGAGCCGGCGGCGGGCAGCTCGAAGGAGACCTTGGCGCGCAGGAAGGCGTCGGGGACCTGGGTCAGGATGCCCGCGCCGTCACCGGAGTCCGGCTCGGCGCCGGTGGCACCCCGGTGCTCCAGGTTGCGCAGGACGGTGAGCGCCTGCTCGACGATCGTGTGGTCGGCGATGCCGGTCAGCGTGGCGACGAAGCCGACGCCACAGGCGTCGTGCTCGTTCCTCGGGTCGTACAGGCCCTGAGCAGCAGGTCGCGCATCCGGAACGAGCGCGTACGGCGGGCGGGCGGCGCCGGCCTGGGGCTCGTTGGCGGAGTGCATGGATGCAGACAGCATCGGCTCTCCCGTCGTCGTCTTGAGCAATGAGCTTCGTGCAATAGGGACGACGTTGGCCCTCTGCGATTTCGTGCAGGTTACATGATGCCGGAGATCCCGAGAAGTGGAACATCTCGTCCATATGGCGGACATGACCCCAGGTCAGGGGCTATTACCGGCGAGTAGTGCGAGCGGGAGGAGTCGGTTTGCCGACTGCGCGCTCCCTCCAGTGTGCCCGTGCCGCGGAGGACCGAAACGGGACCGAAATCCCCCGTCGACAAGATCGCCACGAGCGCGCCTGCGATTCGATCCTCCGGGGCCGATCGGACCGAAGGAATCCTCGGACCGGCGGCTCTTCGGCCGATACTAGGACGACCGCGCATCCGGGCCTATGTGCGGAACGTCACGCGCTGCACGGCATAACCATGCAGCCTGCTGTGGCAATCGACGATTCCCCCGCCCCGGCCGCCACAGAGCACCGGCGGGCCCCGGTCAGCGGCCCCGGTCAGCCGACCTGCCCGCCGATGAGCATGCCCAGCAGATACGTCACCGCGGCCGCCGCCCCGCCCAGCACCAGCTGCCGCAGCCCGCTGAACCACCAGGTCCGCGCCGTCACCCGGGCGACCACCGCACCGCAGAGGAAGAGGCCGCCCGTCGCGAGCAGCACCGCGGGCAGCAGCGAGGTCGCGCCCAGCAGGTACGGCAGCAGCGGCAGCAGCGCGCCGACCGCGAAGCAGACGAACGAGGACCCGGCCGCGACCCACGGCGAGGGCAGGTCGTTGGGGTCCACCCCCAGCTCCTCCCGGGCGTGGACCTCCAGGGTCCGCTCCGGATCCGCGGAGAGCTGCCGGGCCACCTCGCGCGCCAGCTCCGGATCGACCCCGCGCGAGGCGTAGAGCTCGGCCAGCTCGGCCAGCTCGCCCTGCGGGTTGCGGCGCAGCTCCAGCCGCTCGGCCTCGATCTCCGCCTGCACCAGCTCGCGCTGCGAGGCCACCGAGGTGTACTCCCCCGCCGCCATCGAGCAGGCACCGGCCGCCAGACCGGCGAGGCCGGTGATCACCACCGTGCCACTGGAGGCCGCGCCCCCGACGACGCCGGTCATCAGCGCGAAGTTGGAGACCAGCCCGTCCATCGCACCGAACACCGCCGGCCGCAGCCAGCCGCCGTTCACATCGCGGTGGTGCCCTGCGGCGGGCACGCGGGGGTGTTGCCCGGCCTCGGGTTCAAGGGTGGTCACGCTCACGGTCCCGGGTCTCCGTCCGATCGTCCGACGACCCGAACGTAGTCCTTCCGGCCTGGGCACTTCCAGCAAAGTAAGGCTGTCCGAACACAGCTCCGGCCGCCCTCCGCGGAAGTCGGGAGAACGGCCGGTGGCAGGGGAAAGAGCTGGTCAGGTGAGGTTCTTGGCGTCCTTGTCGGCACTCCCGGCGACGGACCGGGCCGACTCGCCGTCCACCTTTTTGTCCGAGGGGCGAGACGCCGCCGGGCTGTCACCCGAGGAACCCGGAGCCTCCACGGGCTCGGCGGCGTCGGACGGGCCGGTCGCGGTCGGGTCGATGGTCGCCGGGTCCTCCCGGCCGGGGTGCTTCTTGCCGACGATCACGAGGTAGACGACGGCGGAGATGAAGACCGCGATCGCCACCCAGTCGTTGAGCCGCAGCCCGAAGAAGGTGTGCGCCTCGTCGATCCGCAGCCACTCGGTCCAGAACCGGCCGACCGTGTACGCGGCCACGTACAGCGCGAAGGCCCGGCCGTGGCCGAGGGTGAACCGGCGGTCCGCCCAGATCACCAGCGCCGCGACGCCCACGCACCAGAGCGACTCGTAGAGGAAGGTCGGGTGGTAGATCCCGGTGACCACCTCGCCGTTGGGCAGCGTCTTGTCGATCTCCAGGCCCCACGGCAGCGTGGTCTCCCGGCCGTACAGCTCCTGGTTGAACCAGTTGCCCCAGCGGCCGAGCGCCTGGGCCAGCGCGATGCCCGGCGCGATGGCGTCGGCGTAGGCGGGCAGCGGCACGCCCCGGCGGCGGGCACCGATCCAGGCACCGACCGCGCCCAACGCGATCGCACCCCAGATCCCGAGGCCGCCCTCCCAGATCTTGAAGGCGTTCCAGGGGTTCTTCCCCTCGCCGAAGTAGAGCTGGTTGTCGGTGATCACGTGGTAGAGCCGGCCGCCGACCAGGCCGAACGGCACGGCCCAGACGGCGATGTCGCCGACCGTGTGCTTGCCGCCACCACGGGCGACCCAGCGCTTGCTGCCGAGCCAGACGGCGACGACGACACCGAGGATGATGCAGAAGGCGTAGGCGCGCAGCGGGATCGGTCCGATGTAGAGGACACCCCGCGACGGGCTGGGAATGTAGGCGATATCCATGGCAGCTCCGACGCTACAGGGTCGGCGGCCCGCCCCGGTCACCCCGCGGGTCACAGATCCCGAACAACAGGGTGCCGGACGCCGGACGCCGGGCCGGACGCCGGACGCACCGCCGCCCGCTCCGGACGGGGAGGGGCGGCGGGCGACCGGCCGGGGCCGGCCTCAGCCGGCGTTCGGCGACGGGTTGTTGCTCTCCGGCGCGGTGCCGGTCGGCGCCGGGGACTGCCCGTGCGAACCCGGTGTGCCCAGCTTCTTGCCCTGGTTGGCGGCGTCCACCCACGCGACCAGGTTCTGCGGGGTGATCTCCTCGTTGCCGTTCTTCGGGTAGATCGGCTGGCCGTTGAGCAGCACCGTCGGCGTCGACTTGTAGCTGGACTTGTCGAAGTCCTGCTGCACCGCGGAGACCCAGCCGCCGTAGGTGTTGTCGTTGACGCAGGCCTCGAAGGCCGGCGTGGCCAGGCCGTCGACCTGCTTGGCGAGGTTGATCAGGGTGGCCTTGTCGCCGAAGGCGTCGTTGGTCTCGTCCGGCTGGTTGCGGTAGAGCACGTCGTGGTAGTCGCGGAAGTGCCCGGCCTGCTGGGCGCAGCCCAGCGCGTTGGCCCCGTACTTGGAGCCCTTGCCGGGCACCGCCCGGTCGATGAACGAGACGATGTGGTAGTTGGTGTAGATCTTGCCCGCGTCTTCCAACTGGTCGATGGTGGAGGCGAATTCACGCTCGAAGGTGCCGCAGGCGGGGCAGCGCGGGTCCTCGTAGACGGTGAGCACGGCCGGTGCGTCGGCGGCGCCCACCGGGACGACGAGGTTCTTGTCGCCGATGGTGCCGGCCGGCGCGGCGGTCGGGGTCTCCGGCTTGGAGCGCTCGTTCTGCACCACGACGCCGGTCACCACGGCGGCGGTGATCACCGCCAGCACCACACCGCCGATCACCAGCTTCTTCTTGCGCCGGCCGCGGGCCTCGTCGGCCGCCCGGTCCGCCAGCATCCGCTCGCGGGCGGTGCGCTTGCCTTCTCGGTTCTTCTCGCTCATCGCCTTGACATCCACTGTTCGCCTTGACATCCACTAGCGGGGAAAGGGGTGTGGGGATGGGTGCCCGCGGCCGCTCAGGCCGCCAGCCAGCCGTCCACCGAGAACTTGGTGCGGGGGCGCCAGATCAGCCAGCCGGCCAGGAGCAGGAACCCGGTGTCGCGCAGGATCTCCTGGAGGTACTCGGTCTGCGAGGCGTCCACCGCCCCGCCGCCGCCGAAGCAGCCGCAGTCGATCGAGATGCCGCGCGCCCAGGCCGAGGCGATCCCGGCGATGAAGGCGAGCAGCAGCAGCGCCGACACGCCCGCGACCAGCCGGACACCGAGCCCGATCACCAGCAGCAGCGCGAGCGCCAGCTCCAGGAAGGGCAGGGCGTAGCCGACCGGCTTGACCAGCGACTCGGGCAGGATCTCGTACGCGCGGACCGCCTGGGCCGCCTCCGCCGGATCGGCGATCTTGGCCAGTCCGGCCCAACCCCAGACCACGGCGAGGCCGAGCCGGGCGGCGGTGCCGATCCACTCCGTCCAGGCCGGCCACGGACGCCGGGCCGCCGGCTCGGTCTGGCTGAGGTGCGCTGCCGGGCCGGCCATCGGGAAACCCCCCTCGGGAAACACGTTCACTTCCTGAGGAACCGTAAGGGATGAAGGGTGGTTCCTCCATATTCAGGAATTAAGCCGGATGAGTGACGACTGATGGCGTTCTGTCCGAATGTGTTCTAGTGCCCGTTCGGGTCGCAGCCCGGCGGGCGCCCGGGGTCGTAGAGGTCCGGGCGGCTCTCGTGCGCCGAGCGCGTCGCCCGCGCCACCGCGTCCACCCGGGCCGCCTCGGCGCAGACGTACGCGTCCCGCTCGGCCCGCTCCGCCCCCCGCCTGGCCAGCGCGTGTCCCACCGCGGTGTCCGCCCCGACCGCCGCGGACAGGGCCAGCACGGCGGCCGCCGCCCGCAGCAGGACGGCTCGCTGCAGACCCGGCACCGGCGGACCCCTTCCGTTCGCTTCACGCCCCCGTACACGTGGTTCGTGCACTCGTCCCTCCACTCAACGCCGGTCAACCCCACCTGATGCGTCGGAGCCGCCTTGTTCACCCGTTCGGGTCCGGCCGGGCACGCCGACGGCCCGTCGCCCCCTCCGGTGGGGGCGACGGGCCGTCGGTGTCGGACGCGGGTGCCTACCGGCGGCGGACGCCCCGGGCCAGCTCGCCGGCCAGCTCGCGGACGGCGGCCAGCGCGGCCGGCTCGTCCCCGTCGGCGTCCAGGATCCGCTGGACGAAGGCCGAGCCGACGATCACGCCGTCCGCGAAGCCCGCCACCTCGGCGGCCTGGGCGGCGGTCGAGACGCCGAGGCCGACGCAGACCGGCAGGTCGGTGGTGGCCCTGGTCCGGGCGACCAGGTCCTCGGCGAGGTTGCCGACCTGCGCCCGGGTACCGGTCACCCCCATCACCGCGGCCGCGTAGACGAAGCCGGAGCCCGCCGCGGTGACCTCGGCGAGACGCTTGTCCCTGCTGCTGGGGGCGACCACGAAGACGGTGTCGAGGCCGTGCTCGCCCGCCGCCTTGCGCCACTCCTCGGACTCCTCGACCGGCAGGTCCGGCAGGATGCAGCCGGCCCCGCCGGCAGCGGCCAGGTCGGCGGCGAAGCGCGCCGTGCCGTAGCGGTCGACCGGGTTCCAGTAGGTCATGACCAGCACCGCCGCCGCGGGGTGGGCGGTGGCCACCTCCTGGACGGTGCGCAGCACGTCCTTGATCTTCACCCCGGCCCGCAGCGCGATGTCGTCGGCGGTCTGGATGGTCGGGCCGTCCAGGACCGGGTCGGAGTGCGGCAGGCCGATCTCGACGACGTCGCAGCCGCCCTCGATCAGCGCGTTGACGGCGCGCACGCCGCCGTCGACGGTCGGGAAGCCGGCCGGCAGGTAGCCGATCAGCGCGGCGCGGTTCTCCGCCTTGGCCCCGGCCAGGACGTCACTGAGCTTCGAAGCCATGGTCACTTACCCCCGTTGCCGGTGCCGTCGCCGGCGTTGCCGGCCGCCTTGCCGCCGGTCTCGTCGTACAGGCCGAAGTACTCGGCCGCGGTGTGCATGTCCTTGTCGCCGCGCCCGGAGAGCGAGACCAGGATGGTGGCCTCCGGTCCGAGCTCGCGGCCCAGCTCCAGGGCGCCGGCCAGCGCGTGGGCGCTCTCGATGGCCGGGATGATGCCCTCGGTGCGGGACAGCAGCCGCAGGGCCTGCATGGCGGCGTCGTCGGTGACCGGGCGGTACTCGGCCCGGCCGGTGTCCTTCAGCCAGGCGTGCTCCGGGCCGACGCCCGGGTAGTCCAGACCGGCCGAGATGGAGTGCGACTCGATGGTCTGGCCGTCCTCGTCCTGCAGGACGTAGGTGCGCGAGCCGTGCAGCACCCCGGGGTCGCCCTTGGTGAGGGTGGCGGCGTGCTTCGGGGTCTCGGCGCCCTCGCCGGCCGCCTCGCAGCCGATCAGGCGCACCGCGGCGTCCGGGATGAACTCGTGGAAGATGCCCATCGCGTTGGAGCCGCCGCCGACGCAGGCGACCACGGCGTCCGGCAGCCGTCCGGTCCGCTCCAGCACCTGCTCGCGGGCCTCGACGCCGATGACCCGGTGGAAGTCGCGGACCATCATCGGGAACGGGTGCGGGCCGGCCACCGTGCCGAACAGGTAGTGGGTGGAGTCCACGTTGGCGACCCAGTCGCGGAACGCCTCGTTGATGGCGTCCTTGAGGGTGCGGCTGCCGGAGGTCACGGACACCACCTCGGCGCCGAGCATCCGCATCCGCGCCACGTTCAGCGCCTGGCGCTGAGTGTCGACCTCGCCCATGTAGATGGTGCAGTCGAAGCCGAACAGCGCGCAGGCGGTGGCGGTGGCCACGCCGTGCTGGCCGGCGCCGGTCTCGGCGATGATCCGGGTCTTGCCCATCCGCCGGGTCAGCAGGGCCTGGCCCAGCACGTTGTTGATCTTGTGCGAGCCGGTGTGGTTGAGGTCCTCGCGCTTGAGCAGGACGCGCGCGCCGCCCGCCTCGGCGGAGAAGCGGTGCACATCGGTCAGCGGGGAGGGGCGGCCGGTGTAGTCCTTCAGCAGCCCGTCCAGCTCGGCCGCGAAGGCCGGGTCGGCCTTGGCCTTCTCGTACTCATCGGCGACCTGTTCGACGGCGGCGACCAGCGCCTCCGGGATGAAGCGGCCCCCGTAGGCGCCGAAGTAACCGCGGGCGTCCGGCACCTCGGCGCCGGGCAGGTAGTCCTTCTCGGACATGGTGGAGTCCTTCTCGCAGATGACGGCAGTGACGTCGGAACGGCCTAGCGGCCGTGCGTCCTGCGCCATCGGCGGCCCTGCACCTGCCCGGGCTCGCAGCCGATCACGTAGCGCACCCGCCTGCCCAGCACCCGGCGTGCGGGCGCGCGGCAGCCGCGCGGGCGGCAACCGGGAGCGAGACGGGAGGCGAGTTTCATGGCGGCGGGATCAGTCCTTGTGCCGCAGGGCGGGGTGCGCACCGGCGGCGACCAGGTCGGCCACCGCGGCGCGCGGGTCCCGGCCGGTCACCAGGGTCTCGCCGACCAGCACCGCGTCGGCGCCCAGGTTGGCGTAGGAGATGACGTCCAGCGGGCCGCGCACACCGGACTCGGCGATCTTGACCACGTGGGACGGGATCGCGTGCACGATGTTGCCGAAGGTGTTGCGGTCCACCTCAAGGGTCTTGAGGTTGCGGGCGTTCACGCCGATGATCTTCGCACCGGCGTCCACCGCGCGAGCGATCTCCTCCTCGTCGTGCACCTCGACCAGCGGGGTGAGGCCGATCGACTCGGCACGCTCGATCAGCGACACCAGGGCCGGCTGGTCGAGCGCGGCGACGATCAGCAGCGCGAGGTCGGCGCCGTGCGCGCGGGCCTCCCAGAGCTGGTAGGCGGTGACGATGAAGTCCTTGCGCAGCAGCGGGGTGTCCACCGCGGCGCGGACGGCGTCCAGGTCCGCCAGCGAGCCGCCGAAGCGGCGCTGCTCGGTCAGCACGCTGATCGCCGCGGCACCGCCCGCCGCGTAGTCGGTCGCCAGGGCGGCCGGATCGGCGATGGCGGCCAGCGCTCCCTTGGACGGGCTGGAGCGCTTGACCTCGCAGATCACCCGCACCCCGTCGCCCTTGAGGGCGGCGACGCCGTCCTTGGCGTCCGGGGCCTTGGCGGCGAGCTCCTTGAGCTGGTCCAGTGAGACCTCGGCCTGCCGCTCGGCGAGGTCCTCGCGGACCCCTTCGATGATCGTGTCGAGCACACTCACGCGAGCGCCCCCATCAGTTCTGCTAGTTCTGCTAGCGAGGAGCCGGACGGCCAATGGGCCCGCCGGCCCTTCGATGGTATCGGCACCGGGGAGCGCGAGGCGCATCCACCCGGCGCGCGTCTCGCGGAACGGACGCCCCCCGACATGCCTCCCGACACGCCTCCCAACTGCGGCTTCACACCGTCCACACCGCGCCGGGTTCAGATCAGCGGCGGCGCCAGCCCCACGCCCACCGACAGGTTGCGCACCACGGTGAACACCAGGACCAGCAGCGCGACCAGCGCCCAGCGGCGGGCGCCCAGCGCGACCCGGGGCGCCGGTCCCCCGGTCAGCGCAGCCCACACCCAGCGCACCCAGAGCAGCGCCAGCACCGCGAAGAGCAGCACCGCGGCCGCGTTGTCGTGCAGCGCGCCGCTGAGGTCGCCGTGGGCGAGGGCGTGGACGCAGCGCAGGCCGCCGCAGCCCGGGCACCACCAGCCGGTGGCCGCCAGGAACGGGCAGGTCGGGTAGTGGCCGGGGGCGTTCGGGTCGACCACCGCGAGGTACACGGTGGGGACGGCCGCCGCGGCCAGGGCGGCCAGCGGCGGACCGAGCCGGCGCAGGACGGACGGCCGGGCGGAGACGAGGGGGGCGGCGTTCACGCCCACGATTGTGCCGGTACGACGCGGCCGCCGGGGGCACGAAACGGCCTCCGGCGGCGAAACGTTCCGGCCGGGACGACGAAACGGCGGGCGTGGCGCCCGCCGTTCGGTACCGCGCGGGGCTTCGTCAGGCGGCGGCGACGACGGCGGCGGCCGCGGCGCGGTCCTCCACGGTCTCGACGTGCGGGCTGGGCTGCTTGCCCATGCCGGCCATCGACATGGCCTTGCCGATCACGCCGCCCAGCACGACGACCGCCAGGCCGCCCCAGACGACCGGCACCGACGGGAGGATCATCGCCACGCCCGCGATCGCGAAGCCGACGAAGGAGATGGTCACGCCGGTCCAGGCGGCGGGGTTGTGGCCGTGTGCTGCTGCCGACATCTGCGGTGCTCCTTGGTTCTCCGGGGCCCGGCCGGGCCCCGGCGGGCCCCTGGCGGGTTGACGTGTTCCATTGTGCCGGGCCACACACCGTCGGCCCAAAGGGGGTGCTCGTCTATCGGGTCACATCGGGGGCGGGGCGGGTCAGCCCGCGGTCGGGTCCTCGCCGCGGTCGAGCGCCTTCCAGAGGTCCGCCGGCGTCTCGGCCGCCTTCGCCGGCGCCGTCCGGGTGGGGGCGTCGTAGCGGCTGCCCATGGCCGGCCAGCTCCGCCCGTACCGGACGACCAGCAGCCCGGCCAGGGCCAGCAGCAGCCCGCCGACCAGGGCCACCCAGGGCCAGCCGGTGTGGCCGACCTCGGTGGCGGTGGTGCCGGAGAGCGCCAGCTTGCGGGCCGCCTCGCCGTCCAGCGCGGCGCTGTCGCCCGCCCCCGCGGCCGCGGTCGCCGCCGCGCCGAGGCCGGCCAGCAGGGTGAGCAGGCCGACGGCGATCCGGCCGGCGCCGCGCACCGCGAACACCGCCAGCGCCGCCGCCATCGCCACCAGGGCCAGCCCGCCGGGCAGTTCGGAGATCCGGCTGCCGGTGACGGACACCTCCAGGGTGCCGGCCACGCCGTCGGCCCAGACCCGGCCGACGGCGGTCAGCACCAGCACCGCGCCCAGCACGGTCAGCAGCAGCATCAGGCCGAGCGTGCGGCGCCCGGACCTGGCGGGGGCGGCGGATACGGCTTCGGCACGCGACTGGGTAGGAACGCTCACCCGTCCACTATCCCCCGGCCGCCGCCCGGCTCCGCACCCGGGGTCGGCGGCTCGACCGGAAAGTCGTCGGTCCGCAGCACCAGGGTCCGCCCCGCCAGCGGCAGGAACAGGTCGTTGCCGAACGGCACCCGCTCCGCCTCCCGGTACGTCCCGGCCGGCTGCGGCGCGCTGTACACCGTGCAGACCGCCTCCGCCGGGTCCACCAGCACGTACAGCGGGATCCCGCACTCCGCGAAGAAGCGGTGCTTGCGCACGAAGTCCTCGTCCTGCTGACCGCGCGGGACGGCCTCCAGCACCGCCTCCAGGTCGCGCCAGCCGTACCGGCCCCCGGCCCCGGGGCGCGCGCCCGGGGCGACCAGGGCCACGTCCGGCGCGTAGCCGTACCGCGCGGACGGGAAGTCCACGACGGCCTGGGCCAGCACCGTGCCGCGCCCGGCCGACTGCTCCCCGGCCTGCGCGGCGACGGCCCGCGCGATCGCCGCCGAGGCGGCCGTGCGCGGCGTCATGGTGACCTTCCCGGCGGTGATCTCCACCCGGTGGCCGGGCGGCAGCCGGGTGCCCGCCAGGACGTCCCAGGCCGATCCGGTGGGCTGCCGGTCGTCCGACATCGTGGCCTCCTCGCTGCTGGGCGTCGCTAGAGCGTCGGCGTGCGCAGGGTGTTGGCGGTCGCCACGGCGCGCAGGACGGCGGCGGCCTTGTTGCGGCACTCGGTGTCCTCGCCGTGCGGGTCCGAGTCGGCGACCACGCCCGCGCCCGCCTGGACGTAGGCGGTGCCGTCGCGCAGGACGGCGGTGCGGATCGCGATCGCGGTGTCGGAGTCCCCGGCGAAGTCCAGGTAGCCGACGCAGCCGCCGTACAGGCCCCGACGGGTGGGCTCCAGCTCCTCGATGATGCGCATCGCGCGCGGCTTCGGCGCGCCGGAGAGCGTCCCGGCCGGGAAGCAGGCGGTCAGCACGTCGAACGCGGTCCGGCCGGGCGCCACCCGCCCGGTGACCGTCGAGACGATGTGCATGACGTGGCTGTACCGCTCGATCTGCATGAAGTCGACCACCTCGACGCTGCCCGGCTCGCAGACCCGCCCGAGGTCGTTGCGGCCGAGGTCGACCAGCATCAGGTGCTCGGCCCGCTCCTTGGGGTCGGCGAGCAGCTCGGCGGCCAGCTCGGCGTCCTCGTGCGGGGTGGCGCCGCGGTGCCGGGTACCGGCGATCGGGTGCAGCATCGCCTCGCCCTCGGTGACCTTGACCAGCGCCTCGGGGCTGGAGCCGACCACGTCGAAGCCGCCCTCGGCGGCGCCGTCCGGACCGGGGAAGCGGAACAGGTACATGTAGGGGCTGGGGTTGGTGGTGCGCAGCACCCGGTAGACGTCCAGCGCGGAGGCCGGGCAGGGCGCCTCGAACCGCTGCGAGGGCACCACCTGGAAGGCCTCGCCGGCCCGGATCCGCTCCTTGATCTCCTCCACGGCCGCCCGGTACGGCGCGCCGCCGAACGGCGAGCGGACCTCCCCGGGGCCGGCCGGGGTGAAGGTGGCGAGGCCGGGGTCGACCGGCTTCAGCAGGTCGGCCTCCATCGCGTCGAGGCGGGCCACCGCGTCCGCGTAGGCCTCGTCGACGCCGCTGGCCAGGTCGTTGTGGTTGACCGCGTTGGCGATCAGCAGCACCGTGCCGTCGGCGTGGTCGAGCACGGCGAGGTCGGTGGCGAGCAGCATGGTCAGCTCGGGGAGCCGCAGGTCGTCCGGGTTGAGGTCGGGCAGCTTCTCCAGCCGGCGGACGACGTCGTAGCCGAGGTAGCCGACCAGGCCGCCGGTCAGCGGGGGCAGGCCGTCGTCGGTACGGCGCGGGGTGTGCAGCGCCTCCAGCGCGGCGCGCAGCACCTGGAGCGGGTCGCCGGTGGTGGGGATGCCGACCGGCGGGGCGCCGAGCCAGCGGGCGTTGCCGTCGGCGCCGGCGGTCAGCGTGGCGGCGCTGCGCACGCCCACGAAGGAGTAGCGGGACCAGCTGCGGCCCTGCTCCGCGGACTCCAGCAGGAAGGTGCCGGGGCGCTCGCCGGCGAGGCTGCGGTAGAGGCCGATCGGGGTGAGGCCGTCCGCGAGGAGCCTGCGGGTGACCGGGATGACCCGGGTGTCGACGGCGAGCTTGCGGAAGGCTTCGAGGTCCATGGCGGGCGGCACCTTCTGGTCGTGGTGGGCTGGGGGATCAGGCGAGCGGGAGCACGTCGGCGTCGAAGCAGGTGCGGTCGCCGGTGTGGCAGGCCGCGCCGCTCTGGTCGACCTTGACGAGCAGGGTGTCGCCGTCGCAGTCCAGCGCCACCGAGACGACCCGCTGGACGTGGCCCGAGGTGTCGCCCTTGACCCAGTACTCCCGGCGGCTGCGGCTCCAGTAGGTGCAGCGGCCGGTGGTGAGGGTACGGTGCAGCGCCTCGTCGTCCATCCACCCCAGCATCAGCACCTCGCCGGTGTCGTACTGCTGCGCGACGGCCGGGAGCAGGCCGTCGTCGGTGCGCTTGAGCCGGGCGGCGATCTCGGGGGCCAGGGCGGTGGAGCCGGGGGCGGCGGGTGTGGTGGACATGGGGCCATTGTGTCAGCCCGGCCCCGGCCGCCGGGCCGCCGTCCGGATCGCGGCCCGGCCCGCGCGGCGGCGGGTCCGGCCCGCCCCCGGCCGCGGCTCAGGCGGGCCGCTCGCAGCCCTGCGGCCAGATCCGGTGGACGAACAGCCCGGCCCGCCGGGCCAGTTCGGCGACGTGGGCGGGCTCGCTGCCGGGCTCGCCGTCCCAGACCGCGATCACCTCGTCGACCATGCCGACCAGGGCGCGGGCGGTGTCGTCGCCGAGGCCGCCGTGCTCGACGGCGGCGAGCCGGTGGACGGCGCCGGCCTCGTTCATCAGCCGCAGCCGGGTGCCCCGGTGCCGGTCCTCGGCGCGGCCCACCGGCGCCGCCCCGGCGGGGACGATCACCTCCAGCTTGCCGCCGTGGTCCAGCACGGACCGGGCGAACCAGCTCTCCGGGCCCTCGCCGGCGCAGGTGACGCCGACCAGGTCGTAGGAGCCGAAGGTGGTGACGAGGGTCCAGAGGTCCCCGCGGACCAGCATCTCGGTGATGCCACCCGACAGGCCGTGGTGACCGGTGATTCCGACGCGCATCCGCAACTCCTGGGATCGTGTCGTGCCGGGGCGAGCCTAACCGACCCCCGTCCGCGGCCGGGCTCCGCTCGGCCGCACCGGACCGGTCTGCTCGTACGAGTTGTGCCAACCGCCTGTCACCAAGCCCCGGAGTGGGCCATTCTCGTGGCCATGACCTCCGAGCAGCCCCCCGCAGCCGCCTCCCGTCCGTCGCGGGGCCTGGTCCTCGCCGTCTCGGCGGTGCTGGCCGTCCTGCTCGCGGTGGTGGCCACCGTGCTGCTCTGGCCCGAGAAGAAGCCGGTCGCGCCGGCGCCGCCGCCCGCTCCCAGCACGGCCACCCCGACGCCCACGCCCACCCCGACCCCCACCCCGACACCGACCAGGACGGTGCCGTACACCTTCCTCCCGGTGGGCTCCTGCTTCGACCACCCGCAGCTGAACAAGACGGTCACCAAGCCGGAGGCCCGCCCCTGCGAGGGCGAGCACGACGGCGAGGCGATCGCCGACCTGCTGCTGCCGGACGGGCTGACCGGCGACAGCCAGATCGGCAAGGCGATGCGGGAGGGCTGCCAGCCGGCGCAGGCCGCCGCCGAGGCCCGCCAGGGCGGCGGCGGCCCCTACTACGGGTACCCGTTCGGTCCGTCCATGACCTACTACCAGCAGGGCTGGCGGGACTTCACCTGCACCCTGACGGCGAGCAACCGCCCGGGCGGCGTCCGGCTCTCCGGACACCTGCGCTGACGGCCGGGCCCGGGGCCGGGCCCCTAGGCTGTCCGCATGTCGAACCACGCCCTCGCCGAGCGCCACCGGCTGGCCGGACTCCTCGCCGCCGCCGGACCGGACGCCCCCACCCTCTGCGCCGGGTGGACCACCCGCGACCTCGCCGCCCACCTGGTCCTGCGCGAGCACCGGCCGGACGCCGCGGCCGGCATCCGGATCGGCCCGCTGGCCGGCTGGACCGAGCGGGTGCGCACCGGCTACGCCGAGCGCCCGTACGAGGAGTTGCTGCGGACGTTCCGCGCCGGCCCGCCACTGCTCTCCCCCTTCGCGCTGCCCGGCGCCGACGAGGCGGCGAACACCGTGGAGTACTTCGTGCACGCCGAGGACGTCGTGCGGGCGGGCGACCCGTGGCAGGCGCGGCCGGTGCCGCCCGGGCGGGCCGAGGCGCTCTGGCGCCGCCTGCCGCTGCTCGCCCGGCTGGAGGGCCGCCGCTCCCCCGCCCGGCTGGAGCTGTGCCACCCGGACGGTCGGAGCCTGACGGCCGGCCCCGCGGGGGCGCCGACGGTGCGGATCACCGGCGAGCCGGGCGAGCTGGTGCTGTTCGTCCACGGCCGGGGCGCCCGCACCGAGCTGTCGGTGGACGGCCCGCCGGACGCGCTCGCCGCGCTGCACCACCTGTTCCCGCTGCCGGCGGCCCGGGGGTAGGGCCCGGGCGGGCGGCCGCGGGGACGTGCCCGCGGCCGCCCCGGCTGCGGATGTCAGTGGCGGGGTGCAGACTCGCAACGGGCCGGGAAGAGGCGCGGCCGCGCCTCCGGAACGCCGCCCGGCCGTCTTTCCGTCGAAGGAGCACCACCTCATGCTCACCACCGACTTTCCCACCGGCTCGCCCTGCTGGATCGACCTCGGCAGTCCGGACCCGGCCGCGGCCGCCGCCTTCTACGGCGCGGTGTTCGGCTGGACGTTCCAGGACCTCGGCCCGGAGACGGGCGGCTACGGCTTCCTGCAGGCCGACGGCAAGACCGTGGGCGCGATCGGGCCGCTCACCGAGGAGGGTGCGAAGTCCGCCTGGACGACGTACTTCAAGACCGCGGACGCGGACGCCACCGCCAGGGCCGTCGAGCAGGCCGGCGGCACCGTCCGGGCCGCGCCGTTCGACGTCATGGACGCCGGGCGGATGGCCCAGCTGACCGACCCGCAGGGCGCGCAGTTCGCGATCTGGCAGGCCGGCACCACCAAGGGCCTGGACGCGGTGTCCGCGGACAACGCGCTGGTCTGGTCCGAGCTGCACACCACCGACACGGAGGCCGGATTCGGCTTCTACGAGAAGGTCTTCGGCTGGCGCAACGAGAAGTTCCCGGCCCCGGGGATGACGTACCTGGTGCTCTCCCCCGCCGAGGGCGACCTGCGGGCCACCAGCTTCGGCGGCGTCGCCCCGGTGAGGGACGAGGGGCAGCCGCCGTCCTGGACGCCGTACTTCGCCACCGACACGGTGGACGAGCTGGTGGGCCGCGCCCAGTCGGCCGGCGGCACGGTGCTGATGCCCGCCGCGGACGTCCCGGAGGTCGGCCGGATCGCCTGGCTGGCGGACCCGTTCGGCGCGCCGTTCGCCCTGATCAAGGGCGACCCGCGGCAGGACGCCTGAGCGGAGCCGCCCGGGCCGGCCGCGCACGCGGGCGGCCCGGGCGGCGCGGCCTCAGCGGACGGGGTGCCCGGCCGCCCGCAGCGCGTCCTTGACCTCGCCGATCCGCAGGTCGCCGAAGTGGAAGACGCTGGCGGCCAGGACGGCGTCCGCGCCGGCCTCCACCGCCGGGGCGAAGTCGGCGAGCTTGCCGGCGCCGCCGGAGGCGATCACCGGGACGGCCACGGTCTTGCGGACGGCCCGGACCAGCTCCAGGTCGTAGCCGTCCTTGGTGCCGTCCGCGTCCATCGAGTTGAGCAGGATCTCGCCCGCGCCCAGCTCGGCCGCGCGGCCCGCCCACTCGACGGCGTCCAGGCCGGTGCCGCGCCGCCCGCCGTGCGTGGTGACCTCGAAGCCCGAGGCGGTCTCGGTGCCCTCGGGGCAGCGCCGGGCGTCCACCGACAGCACCAGCACCTGCCGGCCGAAGCGCTGGGCGATCTCCCGGACCAGCTCCGGGCGGGCGATGGCCGCGGTGTTGACGCCCACCTTGTCCGCCCCGGCCCGCAGCAGCCTGTCGACGTCGTCGACGGCCCGGATGCCGCCGCCGACGGTGAGCGGGATGAAGACCTGCTCGGCGGTGCGGCGGACCACGTCGTAGGTGGTCTCGCGGTCGCCGGAGGAGGCGGTGATGTCGAGGAAGGTCAGCTCGTCGGCACCCTCGGCGTCGTAGAGCTTGGCCATCTCGACGGGGTCACCGGCGTCGCGCAGGTTCTGGAAGTTGACGCCCTTCACCACCCGGCCGGCGTCGACGTCCAGGCAGGGGATGACACGTACGGCGAGGGTCACGGCTGTTTGCCTTCCAGAGTGCGTGCGAGCCCGGCGCGGTAGGCGTCGAGTTCGACCTCGACCATCATCCGGGAGTCGATCAGGCCGTCGACCACCACCATGGTGGCCGCCGGGCGGGCGGCGTCGAAGAGCGCGCGGTGGGCGCGGCCCACCTCGTCGGCGTCGCGGGAGTGGGTGATGTACATCCGGGTACGGACCACGTCGTCCGTCGTCAGGCCGTACGCGGCCAGGGCCTTGAGGCCCACGCCGAACGCGGCGAGGGTCTGCAGGTACGGGTCGCCCTCGTGCTCGATCTTCCCGTCCACCCAGGCGGTGGAGCCGGCCACGTGCACGTGGTCTCCCGCGGCGACCGCCCGCGAGTAGCCGAACTCGTCCTCCTTGGGGGAGAACCCGGCCACCCGACCGCGTACGACCTGACGTTCCGTCATCCTGAAACCGCCTCCAGGGCCTCTTCGAGGGTGAACTTCTGCTCGTAGAGTGCCTTGCCCACGATGGCTCCCTCGACACCCTCGCCGACGAGAGTGGCGATGGCGCGCAGGTCGTCCAGCGAGGAGACGCCGCCGGAGGCGACCACCGGCTTGTCGGTGGCGGCGCAGACGTCGCGCAGCAGCCGCAGGTTGGGGCCGGTCAGGGTGCCGTCCCGGTTGACGTCGGTGACCACGTAGCGGGCGCAGCCCTCGGCGTCCAGGCGGGCCAGCACGTCGAAGAGCTGGCCGCCGTCGCGGGTCCAGCCGCGGCCGCGCAGGGTGGTGCCGACCACGTCCAGGCCGACGGCGATCTTGTCGCCGTGCTCGGCGATGACCTTGGCGACCCACTCGGGGCTCTCCAGGGCGGCGGTGCCCAGGTTGACCCGGGTGCAGCCGGTGGCGAGGGCCGCGGCCAGCGACTCGTCGTCGCGGATGCCGCCGGACAGCTCGACCTTGATGTCCAGCGCGGCGGTCACCTCACGGAGCAGGTCGCGGTTGCTGCCGGTGCCGAACGCGGCGTCCAGGTCGACCAGGTGGAGCCACTCGGCACCGGCGTTCTGCCAGGCGAGGGCGGCGGCGAGCGGCTCGCCGAAGGAGGTCTCGGTGCCGGAGGCTCCCTTGACCAGGCGGACGGCCTGGCCGTCCCGGACGTCGACGGCGGGGAGCAGTTCGAGGCGGCTCATGATGGTGGCAACTCTCAGATCGTCAGAGGGTGTTGACCCAGTTGGTCAGGAGGGCGGCGCCGGCGTCGCCGGACTTCTCGGGGTGGAACTGGGTGGCCCAGAGCGGGCCGTTCTCGACGGCCGCGACGAACGGCTGCCCGTGCGTGGCCCAGGTCACCAGCGGGGCGTGCAGCCGCGCGCTGTGGACCTCCAGCTCCCAGCGGCGCACCGCGTAGGAGTGCACGAAGTAGAAGCGGGTGTCGGCGTCCAGGCCGGCGAAGAGCCGGCTGCCCTCGGGGGCGTCGACGGTGTTCCAGCCCATGTGCGGGACGACCGGCGCGTCCAGCGGCTCGACGGTGCCCGGCCACTCGTCGCAGCCGGGCGTCTCCACGCCGTGCTCGACCCCCTTCTCGAAGAGGATCTGCATGCCGACGCAGATGCCCAGCACCGGGCGGCCGCCGGCGAGGCGGCGGCCGATGATCTGCTCGCCGCGGACGGCCTTCAGCCCGCGCATGCAGGCCTCGAAGGCCCCGACGCCGGGGACGAGCAGGCCGTCCGCGTCCATCGCGGCCTGGAAGTCCGACGTGACGGTGACGGTCGCGCCGGTGCGCTCGACGGCGCGCTGGGCCGAGCGGAGGTTGCCCGACCCGTAGTCGAGTACGACGACGTTCTTGCCCATGTTCAGGTGTCCAAGTCTCTCGGCTGTTCCGAAGCGGCTCTGTGCGGCGCCGTCCCGCGGGGCGGCGCCGGGGGCGGGTCTACAGCCGCATGAGGCCGGAGGCCAGGCAGAGCACCGAGCCTATGGCGAGCACGGCGATGACGCCCTTCGGGATCTTCTGCTTCCAGAACGAGATGACGCCGCCGGCCAGGAACAGGCCGACGAAGAGGAGGACGATCGCGGACTTGCTCACAGCGCACCCTTGGTCGAGGGGAGGATGCCGACCGCGCGCGGGTCGCGCTCGGAGGCGTAGCGCAGGGCCCGGGCCAGCGCCTTGAACTGGCACTCCACGATGTGGTGCGCGTTTCGCCCGTACGGCACGTGGACGTGCAGGGCGACCTGCGCCTGGGCCACGAAGGACTCCAGGATGTGCCGGGTCATGGTGGTGTCGTAGCTGCCGATCATCGGCGCCATCGACTCCGGCTCGGTGTGCACCAGGTAGGGGCGGCCGGAGAGGTCCACCGTGACCTGGGCGAGCGACTCGTCCAGCGGCACCGTGCAGTTGCCGAACCGGTAGATGCCGACCTTGTCGCCGAGCGCCTGCTTGAAGGCGGCGCCCAGCGCGAGGGCGGTGTCCTCGATGGTGTGGTGGGTGTCGATGTGCAGGTCGCCGTCGGTCTTCACGGTGAGGTCGAAGAGGCCGTGGCGGCCGAGCTGGTCGAGCATGTGGTCGTAGAACCCGACGCCCGTGGAGATCTCGGTCCGGCCGGTGCCGTCGAGATCGATCTCGACCAGGACCGAGGTCTCCTTGGTGGTGCGTTCAACGCGTCCGATGCGGGACATGCGGGTTACAGCTCCTGACTGGCCGCGCGCGCGGAGCGCGCCGCTGCGGGGGTGGGGGCGGGCGACGGGAGGGCGGAGCGGACGGCGTCCAGGAAGGCGTCGTTCTCGGCCGGGGTGCCGGCGGTGACGCGCAGCCACCCGGGCACGCCGTTGTCCCGGACCAGGACGCCCCGGTCGAGGATCGCCTGCCAGACGGCGTGGGTGTCCGCGAAGCGGCCGAACTGGACGAAGTTGGCGTCCGACTCGGTCACCTCCAGGCCCAGCCCGCGCAGCGCGTCGACCAGCCGGTCCCGCTCGGCCTTGAGCCGGCCCACGTACCCGAGCAGGGTGTCGGTGTACTCCAGGCAGGCCAGCGCGGTGGCCTGGGTGACGGCCGACAGGTGGTACGGCAGCCGGACCAGCTGCACCGCGTCCACCACGGCCGCGTCGGCGGCCAGGTAGCCCAGCCGCAGGCCCGCCGCGCCGAAGGCCTTGGACATGGTGCGGCTGACCACCAGGTTGGGGCGGCCCTCCAGCAGCGGCAGCAGCGAGGCGCGGTGCGAGAACTCGACGTACGCCTCGTCCACGACCACCAGGCTGGGCCGGGCGGCCTGCGCGGCGTCGTAGAGCCGCAGCACCACGTCGGCGGCGACGGCGGTGCCGGTCGGGTTGTTCGGCGAGCAGACGAAGACGACGTTCGGCCGGTGCTCGGCGATCGCCGCGACGGCGGCGTCCACGTCGATGGTGAAGTCCGCGTTGCGCGGCCCGGAGAGCCAGCCGGTGCCGGTGCCCCGGGAGATCAGCGCGTGCATCGAGTAGGAGGGCTCGAAGCCCAGCGCCGTGCGGCCGGGGCCGCCGAAGGTCTGGAGCAGCTGCTGCAGGATCTCGTTGGAGCCGTTGGCGGCCCAGACCTGCTCGCGGGTACGCGCGAAACCGGTCGTCGTGGTCAGGTAGGCGGCCAGGCCCTCGCGCAGCTCGACCGCGTCCCGGTCGGGGTAGCGGTTGAGGCCGCGGGCGGCCTCGGCCACCCGCTCGGCGATCCGGGCCACCAGCTCCGCGGGCAGCGGGTACGGGTTCTCGTTGGTGTTCAGCTGGACGGGGACGTCCAACTGCGGTGCGCCGTACGGGGACTGTCCGCGCAGTTCGTCGCGGATGGGGAGGTCGTCGATCTTCACGAGCGGGGAACCGTCCAGTCGCTGTGCCAGTTCTGTTCGTCTCCCACGAAACGTGCCTTGACGGCGTCGCCGTGACCGGGGAGGTCCTCGGCGTCCGCGAGGTTGACGACGTGCGCGGCGATGCCGGCCAGCGCCTCCCGGTCGTACTCGACGACCTGGACGCCGCGCAGGAAGGTCTGCACGGAGAGTCCGGAGGAGTGGCAGGCGCAGCCGCCGGTCGGCAGCACGTGGTTGGAGCCGGCCGCGTAGTCGCCCAGCGAGACCGGGGTGTAGCGGCCGATGAAGATCGCGCCGGCGTTGCGGACCCGGTCGGCGACCGCGTGGGCGTCCCGGGTCTGGATCTCCAGGTGCTCGGCGGCGTAGGCGTTCACCACCGCCAGGCCCTGCGTCAGGTCGTCGACCAGGATGACGCCGGACTGCCGGCCGCCCAGCGCCTCGGCCACCCGCGCGCTGTGCTTCGTCCGGGCGACCTGCGTCTTCAGCTCGGCCTCGACCGCCTCGGCCAGCTCGGGCGAGTCGGTGACCAGCACCGAGCCGGAGGTCGGGCCGTGCTCGGCCTGGCTGATCAGGTCGGCCGCGACCTCCGCCGGGTCGGCGCTGTCGTCGGCGAGGACGGCGATCTCGGTCGGACCGGCCTCGGAGTCGATGCCGATCCGGCCCGCGAAGTACCGCTTGGCCGCCGCCACGTAGATGTTGCCCGGACCGGTGACCATGTTGACCGGCTCGCACTCCTCGGTGCCGAGCGCGAACATGGCGACCGCCTGGGCGCCGCCGACCGCGTACACCTCGGTGACGCCGAGCAGCGCGCAGGCCGCCAGGATCGTCGGGTGCACCCGGCCGCCGAAGGCCTTCTGCGGCGGCGAGGTCACCGCGATGCCGGTCACCCCGGCCTCCTGCGCGGGCACCACGTTCATCACGACGGAGGACGGGTAGACGGCGAGGCCCCCCGGCACGTACAGGCCGACCCGGTCCACCGGCACCCAGCGCTGGGTGACCGTGCCACCCGGCACGACCTGGGTGGTGTGCCCGGTGCGGCGCTGGTCGGCGTGGACGAGGCGGGCGCGGCGGATCGACTCCTCCAGCGCGGCGCGGACCTTCGGGTCCAGCGTCTCCAGGGCCTCGGCGAGCTGCTCGGCGGGCACCCGGGTGGACTCCAGCCGCACGCCGTCGAAACGCTCGGTGATGTCGATCAGCGCCGCGACCCCGCGATGATGCACGTCCTCGGCGATCGGGCGCACCGTCTCCAGGGCGGCCGCGACGTCGAAGTCGGCACGGGGCAGCAGGTCGCGCGGGTCGTCGAGGGATCCGCGCAGGTCGATTCGAGAGATCACGCCACCCAGTGTAAGGAGTGGCCGGAACCGGCGGCCCCGCATTTCAGTCCGTGATACGAAAGGCGAGACGACCGGGGGAGACGGGGGAACGATGGCGGAGCGTGCGCCGGACGGCTGGACGCGGACCGAGCAGGGGCTCTGGGAGGCGTTCCGCCAGGGCGAGGTGTACGACCTGCGGGCCCGCGGCGCCGAACCGGCGAACGGCGCCGGCGGCCGGACCGGCACCCCGCTGGACGACCCCTTCGGCGACGCGCCCTGGGGCCCCGGGCGCACCGTCCGCGCCGAGGTCCTGGCCCACCTGCTGCTGGACGGCCCGCCGGCCGCCCCCGGCCGGGTCGCCTCGCTCAAGCTGACCGGCGCCCGGGTCACCGGCCCGCTGGTGCTGGCCGGCGGCACCATCGGCCACTACGTCGAGGTACACGACTGCCGCTTCGAGCGGAAGGTCCTGGTGTCCGAGGCCGACGCCGGCACCCTGCGCTTCGTCAGCTGCGCGATCCCCCGGTTGGAGGCCTCCCGCCTGACCACCTCCGGCGACCTGCACCTGGCCCGCTGCCGAATTCCGGGCGGCGTCCGGCTCACCGACTCCCGGATCGGCACCGACCTGCTGCTCAACCAGGCCGTCCTCGGCGGCGACCGGTTCGGCCGGGCGCTGTCCGCCGACGGCCTGGCCGTCAGCCAGGACTTCGAGGCGGACCGGCTGGAGTCGCGCGGCGAGGTCAGCCTGCGCTCCGCCCGGATCGGCGGCCGGCTCTCGCTGCGCGGCGCCCAGCTGTACGCCGTCCCGGAGAACCCGAACGCCCTCAACGCCGTCCGGCTCACCGTCGGCCACACCCTGTACCTCAGCGGCTCGGCGGACGGCGGCTGGTCCTCCTCCGGCTCGTACTACGGCTCCGGCTACGGCCAGGTCGTCACGGCCGGCGTGGCCGGCACGCCGTTCCGCGCGCACGGCGCCGTCCGGCTCTCGGACAGCCGCTTCGACAACGCCTGCCTGATCTCCGACGCCGAGTTCCACCTGGGCACGGACGACGAGCTGGCGCTGCGCCGGATCCAGACCCCCGAGCTGCGCTTCACCTGCCGCACCCCGCCCACCGGCAAGGTCTCGCTCTCGCGCGCCCGGGTGGGCAACCTGGTCGACGCCCCGGACTCCTGGCCGCACGGCAGGCACCTCGGCCTCACCGGCTTCACCTACGAGTGCCTGCGCCCGGCCGCGCCCTTCACCGTCCCGCAGCGGATCGCCTGGCTGGAGGGCTCCTCGGTGGAGTTCCAGCCCGAGTCCTACGAGCAGCTGGCTGCCGCCCTGCGCCGCGACGGCGCCGACGACGACGCCCGCGAGGTGCTGTACGCCAAGCAGCGCCGCCGCCGGCAGACCCTGCCGCTGCCGGCCCGGCTCTGGGGCCGGGTCCAGGACGTCACCGTCGGCTACGGCTTCCGCCCCGGCCGGGCCGCGCTATGGCTGCTGCTCGCCTGGGCGCTCGGCAGCGGCTACTTCGCCGCCCACCGGCTCCAGCCGCTCAAGGCCGACGAGAGCCCGCACTGGAACCCGGTGCTGTACGCGCTCGGCCAGCTGCTGCCGGTCGTCGACCTCGGTCAGCAGGGCTGGAACCCCGGCGGGTTCAGCCAGTGGGTGGCCTCCGGGCTGGTGATCGTCGGCTGGATCCTCGCCACCACGGTCGCCGCGGGCGCGACCCGGATGCTCCAGCGCGGATAACCCGGGCGCGAGGCGGCCGTCCGGGGAACTACGCTGTCGGCCGTGACAGAACGGCTGCCGCTCTTCCCGCTGAACACCGTGCTCTACCCGGGCCTGGTGATGCCCCTGAACATCTTCGAGGAGCGTTACCGCCGTCTGGTCGCCGACCTGCTCGCCCTCCCCGAGGACCAGCCGCGGCGGTTCGGCGTGCTCGCCATCAAGGACGGCCGCGAGGTCGCGCCGGTCCGGCCCGAGGAGGGCCCGGCCGGTCCGCTGGACGGCCTGGGCACCGTCACCGGGGACCCTCTGGAGGCGCTGTACCACGTCGGCTGCGTGGCCGACGTCGCCTCGGCCCAGGAGCAGCCGGACGGCCGGTACGAGCTGCTGGTCACCGGGACCACCCGGTTCCGGCTGCGCTCGGTAGACACCGGCGGCGCGTACCTGAACGGCGAGATCGAGACGCTCGAGGAGCTGCCCGGCGAGGGCGCCGGGGCACTGGCCTCCGGCGTCGAGCGGGCGTTCCGGGCGTACCAGAAGCGGCTGGCCGGCGCCCGCGAGGCCAGCACGGTCGGCCGCCAGGAGCTGCCGGACGACCCGCAGGTGCTCTCCTACCTGGTGGCCGCGGCCTCGGTGTTCGGGACGCCGGTCAAGCAGGAGCTGCTGGCCTGCCCCGACACCGCCCGGCGGCTGACCTCCGAGCTGGAGCTGCTGCGCCGCGAGACGGCGGTGCTCAGCTGGCTGCCGTCGCTGCCCGCGGTCGATCTGACCCGGCAGTCGTTCAGTCCCAACTGACCACGCCCACTCACGCGTTCGAAGAGGTCCCGATGACCAGGAAGCCGAAGAAGGCCGGCGGGGGAACGCCCGCCACCGTTGCCCTGGAGAACGCCGCGGTGGCGTTCACCGTGCACTCCTACCCGCACGATCCGGCCGCCGCCTCCTACGGCGGCGAGGCCGCCGAGGTGCTCGGCGTGCCGCCCGAGCGGGTCTTCAAGACCCTGGTCGCCGATGTCGACGGGGTGCTCACGGTGGGCGTCGTCCCGGTCGCGGGCCGGCTGGACCTCAAGGCGCTCGCCACCGCCGTCGGCGGCAAGCGGGCCGCGATGGCGGACCCGGCGGCCGCCGAGCGCAGCAGCGGCTACGTCCTCGGCGGGATCTCCCCGCTCGGTCAGCGCCGCCCGCTGCGCACCGTGGTGGACGACAGCGCGCTCGCCCACGCCACGGTGTACGTCTCGGCCGGCCGGCGCGGGCTGGAGGTCGAGCTGGCCCCGGCCGACCTGGTCGGCGTCACCGGCGCGCTGACCGCCCCGATCGGCCGCTGACCGCCGGGGCGCACCGGGCGGGTCCGGCGAAGGCCGCCCCCGCCCGGTGCGCCGTCACGGCGTGCGGCCCTGCGGCGGCTGGTCCTGCGACGGCTGGTCCTGCGGCGTGCGGTCGCCCGGGTGCTCCCCCGCCGGGCCCGGGTGGAACGACCCGCCGGGCAGCGGACCGGCCGCGCCGGGCGGCCCGGCCACCGGCCGCTGCGGGTCGTACGGGCCCGCCCAGTACGGCGGCGGGTCCTCCTCGCGCTTGCCGAAGGCGGCCGAGAGCGCCAGCAGCACCACCATCGCGGCCATCGGCCAGGCCAGCAGCGCGCCGTAGGCCCCGAGGTCGATGTCCGCGTCGAAGTGGCCGCCGTTGCCGACCCGCCGCGCCTCGGCGACGAGGTCGCTCGCCGGGCCGAGCCGCCGGCCCAGGCCCCAGGCGCCCACCGAGGCCAGCAGGCCGCCCACCGCGAGGCCGGTCGCCACCGCGATCCCGCCGCCGCGCCGCCGGGTGAACAGGAAGGCGCCGAGCGCGGTCACGATGCCCATGCCCAGCCCGATCAGCACGAAGACGCTGTCCGCCCCGGCCCGCTGCTCGCCCTCCGGGTCGCCGTAGAGGATCTTGTTGCCGTCGACCACCAGCGGCACCTTCGGCGCCAGCCAGGCCCAGAGCACCGCCATCAGCAGACCCAGCGCCAGACAGGCCAGCACCGTGACCGCACCGACCTTCAGCTCGGGCAGCAGCCGCTCCAGCGGCGCCCGCCGGTCCGCGGCCCGCAGGACGGCCTGGTCCACGGGCGGCGGCGCGTACGGGTCCCGGCCGGCGGCCGGACCAGGGGCGGTGGCGTCCGCGTCGGTGCCCGCGGCGGCACGCAGGGGGTCCGGAGGTGTGTTCGGTACGGTCACGGGCCCCATCGTTTCACGACCGCCGCCCGAACGGACCCGCCACCCGTACCGGCCCGCGCCCGGAGCCCGCCCGGCCTGGCGCGGCGGGACCGTCGCACGGGCCCGGGGCTTGCCCGGCACCTCCCGCCGCCCGCCGGTGCGACGCGAATTGATCGGAGAAGCCCTAGCGGGTGGTGGCCCGCCGGTACGCCCAGGTGGCCACCGCGAGCGACGCCACGCCGACCCCGGCGCAGACCGCCAGGTCGCCCGTCACCGCCGCCCAGTCCGGGTCGGCCGCGAAGGTCCGGGCGAACGCCTCCACGCCGTATGTGGAGGGCAGCAGCTCGCGCAGCCAGAGCACCGGCTGCGGCAGGTTGTCCACCGGGAGCACGCCCAGCAGCAACGCCGCCGACATGCCGAGCTGCCCCAGCATGGTGGCGATCTCCTGCTTGGGCGCCAGCAGCCCGCAGGCCGCGCCCAGCCCGGAGAGCGCCGCCCCGGCCAGCGGCACCACCGCGAGCAGCACCCAGAGCTGCCCCATCGGCAGCCCGAACATCCAGGCCCCGGCGACGGCCGTCACCAGGGTGCCCGGCAGCGTGAAGGAGGCGTACGCGGCGGCCGCGCCGAGGACCACCGAGGCCGCCGGGACGGGCAGCGTCGCGTAGTGGTCGAGGCCGCCGGTGGCCCGCAGCCGGCCGAAGTACTGGGCCAGCAGGTTGAGCGCGACGAAGGCCACCACCAGCACGCTGGAGCCGGCCACCACCGATCGCGCGGCCGAGGTCTGCCCCGGGTCGACGACGCCCCGCATCATCACCAGGATGCCGAGCGACTGGAAGGTCGCCACGAACAGCAGCGGAATGCGGGCCACCTTGGCCCGGGCCAGCTGCGCCCGGTAGACGGCGGCCAGCGCGGGCAGCAGCCGGGCGGCGGGGGCCAGCGGGGCGGGCCCGCCGGCCAGGGCCCCGGCGGTCTGCGGCGGCACCGAGAGCAGCGTCACTTGGCCAGTCCTCCATGGCGGCCGCCCAGCTTGAGGTAGGCGTCCTCAAGGCTCGGGGTGGCCAGGGTGAAGTCGTCCAGCGCGGCGAAGGCCGGGCCGGTGGTGACGGCGGCGACCAGTTCGCGGGCCCGCTCGGGGCTGGTGCGCACGGTCCAGCGCCGGCCGGTGCGCTCGGCCCGCTCGGCGAGCGCGGCGACGGCGGCCACCGCCATCGGTGCCTCGTCCCGCCAGACCAGGTCCAGCCGGACGTCACCGTCCACCAGTGCCTTGAGTCCGCCGGGGGTGTCGCAGGCGATCACCCGGCCCTCGTCCACGACCGCGACGCGGTCCAGCACGGTCTCGGCCTCGATGACGTTGTGGGTGACCAGCAGCACGGTGGTCCGCCGTTCGGCGCGCCGGCGGTCGACGGCGCTCCAGACCGCGCGGCGGGCGACCGGGTCCATGCCGGTGGTCGGCTCGTCCAGCACCAGCAGCGGCCGCTCCCCCACCAGCGCGGCGGCGAAGCAGGCGAGGCGGCGCTGGCCGCCGGAGAGCTTGGCGAGCGGCCGGTGGGCGAGCGGTTCCAGGGCGAGTTCGGTCAGCACGTCGGCGGCCTCGGCCCGGGCCCGGGCCCGGCTGAGGCCGCGCAGCCGGCCGGTGGTCTCGGCGGCGAGCGCGACGGTCAGCTCGTCCAGCGCGCTGGACTCCTGGCCGAGGTAGCCCAGCAGGCGGGCGGCCCGCTCGGGGTGGCGGACGACGTCGTGGCCGAGCAGCTCGATGGAGCCCGAGTCGGGCCGCAGCAGGCCGGTGAGCTGGCGGACCAGCGTGGACTTGCCGGCTCCGTTCGGCCCCAGCAGCCCGAAGATCTCGCCCTGCCGGACGGTCAGGCTGATGCCGTCGTTGGCCCGGATCCCACCGGCGGCCCCGGTGCCGCGTCCGGCGCGGTAGGTCTTGACCAGGTCGCGTACGGCGCAGCACGGCGAGGCCTCCCCGGGTGCCCGCCCGGCCGTCTCGCTCATCCGCCCGCCTCGCTCCACCGAGCGGTCGCACCACGGATCGCGTCCCTGTCGACGCTCCGCTCCTTGCCCTCGCTCACGAGCGAAGACTCTACGCGGTGGACGCGGTCGGCCGGACAAGGGGGCCCGGCCGCCCGGGGCCGCGGGGCGGGTCAGTCGTCGACGACGAGGTCCCCGCCCGGCACCCGGCCGGCGAGCTCCTTCCAGAATCCCGCCCGGATGGCGTACCGGTCGTGCTCGTCGATCTGGTCGTCCTTGTGCGCGAGCAGCCCGAACCGAGCCGCGTAGCGAAGCAGCTCGCCGTCGACCCGGTGCGGGATGCGCGGGTAGTCGGGCCAGAGCACGGTGAGCCGTTCGACGTCGCCGAGCCGCTCCGTCCAGCGGCGGGCGAACACCTGGCCGACCTCGTGGGCGTCCCCGCCGATGGTGGTGATGTCCTCCTCGCGGTCGGCCCAGCGCTGCTCGGCGGTGGTCAGCTGGGCCAGCGTGGGCAGGCCGTCCCCGGCGGTGACGGCCTGTTCGGCGGCGGGCCGCTCGACCCAGCCCCGGTCCGACGACCAGCGCAGCACCGGGCCGGTGGGGTGCGCCGCCGTCGCCGGCAGCTGGGGGGTGCGCCCGGCGAGGTCCTTGGGCGTCGGCACGACCTTCAGCGCGGTGGCCGTCCCGGTGGCGCGCCCGTTCGCCACCGGCACCTGCTCGGCCGCGGGGACGGCGGCGGGCCGGGCGGCGGACGCGACGGCGGCGGGCGGGGCGGCCAGGATCTTGGCGATCTCGTGGCGCGGCCCGGGGGCGGGAAAGGCGGTGGCGGTGTCGCGCAGGGTGAACGAGCCCTCGATCCACTCCCGGTCGAGCACCCGCCGCTCGTCCGCCTCGCCGACCAGGTCCTCGGACTGGTTGAAGTCGCCGTCGGCGGCCTGCAGCGCCCAGAGGTGCACGACCACGCCGTGCTCCTTGGCGGACATCATGCCGGGCAGCAGGTCCCCGTCGCCGGTGATCAGCACGACGTCCGCGCAGGCCCGGTTGCGGGCGAGTTCGGAGAGCTCGGCGTGCATCGCGGCGTCCACGCCCTTCTGCACCCAGCGGCCCTCCGCCCTGGTCAGGGCGCCCAGCCGGACGGTGACCCGCGGCAGGACCCGGAGCCGGCGGTGCTCGGGCATCGGGCGGCGGTCGGGGGCGGCGTCGAACCAGTAGATCCGCAGCAGCGGCAGCCCGGTCTCGGCCTCGGCGCGCTCGCGCAGCGCGGTGATGAGCGCGGTGTGGTCGACACTGACCCGGGAACGGCTCGGGTCGCCGGCGAGCAGGCTGGCGGCGGCGCCCAGCAGGTAACCGGCGTCCACCAGGACGACACAGCGGTCCATCGCGCACCTCTTTTCGCTCGCCCTCGGGGATCCGGCGGCGCCGGTGTGCGGCGCTGCCGGGTGGGCGCGGTCGGCCCGGCGCTCGGGCCCGTGGGGTGAGGGTGCCCGTGGCCGCCCGATCGTTGGGTCACCTTTACCCCTGGTTCGCCCGCCGAATCTCGGCGGATGTCGCGGTCCGGCAACATCCGGCGGCGGTGCGGCCGGGGCGCGGGCGGGGTGCGGCCGGGGCGCGGGCGAGGGCCGGGAACGCGCGGCGGGCCCCGTCCGAGGACGGGGCCCGCCGGGTGCGACCGCGTGCTCAGCCCTTGAGCTCGGCGGCGACGAGTTCGGCCAGCTGGACGGCGTTGAGCGCGGCGCCCTTGCGCAGGTTGTCGTTGGAGACGAACAGCGACAACCCGTTCTCCACCGTCTCGTCGACGCGGATGCGGCCGACGAAGCTCGGGTCCTTGCCCGCGGCCTGGAGCGGGGTGGGGATCTCGCTCAGCTCGACGCCGGGGGCGGCGGCGAGCAGCTCGACGGCGCGCTCGGGGCTGATCGGGCGCTCGAAGCGGGCGTTGATCTGCAGCGAGTGGCCGGAGAAGACCGGGACGCGCACGCAGGTACCGGCCACCTTCAGCCCGGGGATGCCGAGGATCTTGCGGCTCTCGTGGCGGAGCTTCTGCTCCTCGTCGGTCTCGTTGGAGCCGTCCTCGACGATGGAGCCGGCCAGCGGCAGCACGTTGAAGGCGATCGGGCGCTTGTAGACCTTGGGCTCGGGGAACTCGACCGCGGAGCCGTCGTGGGCGAGCGCCGAGGCGCCGTCGACGACCTTGGCGGCCTGGTCCTGGAGCTCGGCCACCCCGGCCACGCCGCTGCCCGAGACGGCCTGGTAGGTGGAGACGACCAGCGCGGCGAGGCCGGCCTCGTCGTGCAGCGGGCGCAGCACCGGCATGGCCGCCATGGTGGTGCAGTTCGGGTTGGCGATGATGCCCTTGGGGCGGTTCGCGATGGCGTCGGGGTTGACCTCGGAGACGACCAGCGGGACGTCGGGGTCACGGCGCCAGGCCGAGGAGTTGTCGATCACGACGGCGCCGGCCGCGGCCGCCTTGGGGGCGAGTTCCCTGGAGGTGGAGCCGCCCGCCGAGAAGATCACGATGTCCAGGCCGGTGTAGTCGGCCGTGGCCGCGTCCTCGACGGTGATGTCGGTGCCCTGCCAGGGCAGCGTGCGCCCGGCCGAACGGGCCGAGGCGAACAGCCGCAGCTGCTCCACCGGACCCACACCTCCGGGAAGTCCTGCGCGCTCCGCCAGGATCTCGCGGACCACGCCGCCGACCTGGCCGGTGGCCCCGACAATGCCGATCTTCATTCCGACTACTCCTCTTGATGGTGCTGGTCACAGCCGCCCTCCGCCCATCATGCCTTGTGACCCGGGCGGGGCGACCTGGTATTCCACGGTGTGAGAGCCCGGCCCCCGGTCCGGCCGGTCCCGCCGGGCGCCGATCCGGCCGGATCGGCGCCCGGCGGGACCGACTAGTGGTCCAGACCGGTGGCGAGCGCGAGCGCCACCGCCACCTCGTCCGCCCCCGCCGGCAGCAGCGGCAGCCGGACGTCCGGGGTGGGGATCCGGCCCTGCGCGTGCAGCACGCCCTTGACCACGGCGGGGTTGGGCGCGGCGAAGGCGGCCGTCGCCAGCGCGGTCAGCCGGTGCCCCAGGGCCCGCGCCCGCGGTACGTCTCCGCGCTCCCAGGCGTCGGTCAGCTCGACGAACCGGGCGGTGGCCAGGTGGGCCGAGGCCGGGATGCCGCCGGCGCCGCCGAGCGCCAGCACCGGCGCGAGGAAGGCGTCCTCGCCGGACAGCACCGCGAACCCGTCCGGGGCCTGCGCGAGCAGCTCGACGGCCGCCTGGTCCAGCCCGCCGGTCGCGTACTTGACGCCGACCACGCCGTCGATCGCGGCGAGTTCGAGCAGCGCGCCGGCCGACAGCTGCTGCCCGGTCCGGTACGGGATGTGGTAGACGACCAGCGGCACCGCGCTCGCCGCGGCCAGCGCCCGGAAGTGCGCGACCGTCCCGGCCTCGCCCGGGCGGACGAAGGCCGGGACGGTGACCAGCGCGGCCGCCGCCCCCGGCACCCGCGCGCCCAGCCCGGCCAGCTCCTCGGCGGCGGCCCGGGTGTCGGCCCCGCCCGCGCCGACCACCAGCTGGGCGCCGCGATCGGCGCAGACGGCCGCGCAGACGTCGACCACCGCGCGCCGCTCGGCCGCGTCCAGCGTGGCCGGTTCGCCGGTGGTGCCGAGCGCGACCAGCCCGGCCGCGCCGTCGTCCAGCAGCGAACCGGCCAGCTTCTCCAGTGCGTCCAGCGCCACCGAGCCGTCCTCGGCGAACGGGGTGACCAGCGGGACGTAGATGCCCTTGAGAACCGTGTGTTCCATGCCCACGATCCTGCGGCCCGGTCATCACTCAGGTCCAGTTCACATTTCTGACGCTTCTCGTAAGCTGGGCCGATGCTCGATGTCCGACGCCTGCGCCTGCTGCGCGAACTCGCCCACCTCGGCACCATCGCCGCCGTCGCCGAGTCGCTCTCGTTCAGCCCTTCGGCGGTCTCCCAGCAGCTGTCCGTCCTGGAGAAGGAGGCCGGTGTCCCGCTGCTGGAGCGCACCGGGCGGCGGGTCGCGCTGACCCCGGCCGGGCTGGGCCTGGTCCGGCACGCCGAGGCGGTGCTGGCACGGCTGGAACAGGCCGGCGCCGAACTCGCCCACGCCAGGGAGGGGCTGGCCGGTCCCCTGCGGATCGGCACCTATCCTTCGGCGGCCCGGGCGGTGATCCCGGCGGTGCTCGCCGAGCTGTCCGGCTGGCACCCGGGGCTGGAGCCGATGGTGGCGGAGGTGGACCCGGCGGACGTGGCGGCGGCGCTGCGCGCGGGCGAGCTGGACGTCGCGCTGGTGCACGAGTACGACCTGGTGCCGACCGACCCGGAGCCCGGCCTGGCGGTGACCCGCCCGGTGTTCACCGAGCCGATGTACCTGGCGGCCCAGGCGGCCGGCACCGTCGCCGAGCAGCGCGCCGCGCCCTGGATCATGGCGCCGCGCGGCACGCTCTGCCACAGCATGGCCGTCCGGGCCTGCGAGAGCGCCGGCTTCGCCCCCCGGATCCGGCACCAGATCGACGACTTCGCGACGGTGCTGGCCCTGGTGGCGGCCGGCCAGGGGGTGGCGCTGGTCCCGCAGCTGGGCACGGAGCGGACCCCGCCCGGGGTGGTGCTGACCCGGCTGCCGATGTACCGCCGGACCCGCGCCGCCTTCCGGGCGGGCGCGGGCTCGCACCCGGCGATCTCGGCCTTCGTCTCGGCCCTGCACACCGCCGTCCCGCCCGCCCTCGGCGGCGCGGTGCTCTGAGCTCGCCCCGGGGCGTCTCCCGGGGCCGGTCTCAGTTCGCCAGGCAGCTCGGCCCGAGCAGCTGCTTGAGGTCCCCGAACAGCGCCGGGTCGGACTTCACCCGGTGCCGGTCCAGCCGCAGCACCGTGGTGGTGCCGCCGCGCCGGAGGTGGACGTGCACCTCGGTGGTCCCCTTGTGGTGGGCCAGTACCTCGCCGAGCCGGGTCACCACCTGCGGGTTGAGCCGGCTCTCCGCGATGGTGAGGGTGATCGGGAGCTGGGCGGCGACGTTCGACAGGTCCGGCACCGACAGCTCCATCCCCATCAGCCGCGGCACGTCCTCCCGCTTGTCCAGCTTGCCGCGGACGAACACCACGGAGTCCTCGACGAGTTGCGAGGAGACCAGCTGGTAGCTGGCGGGGAAGAACATGCAGTCGATCGAGCCCGCCAGGTCCTCGACGGTGGCGATCGCCCAGGCGTTGCCCTGCTTGGTCATCTTCCGCTGGAGGCCCGAGATGATGCCGCCGATGGTGACGATCGAGCCGTCCGGCCGCTCCGCGAGGTCGGCCACCGCGCAGTCCGCCCTGTCGGCGAGGAGGTGCTCGATGCCGTGCAGCGGGTGCGAGGAGACGTAGAGGCCGAGCATCTCCCGCTCCTGGGTGAGCAGGAAGGCCTTGTCCCACTCCTCCTCGGAGAAGACCACGTCCAGCCCGAAGCTCGGCTCGTCGGCGACCGCGTCGCCTCCGAACAGGTCGAACTGGCCCTCCGCCTCCTTGCGCTTGACCCCGACCACGTTGTCGATCATCGGCTCGAACTCCGCGGTCAGCCCCTTGCGGGTGTGCCCGAGCGAGTCGAACGCGCCCGCCTTGATGAGCGATTCGACGGTCCGCTTGTTGCAGACCACCGACTCCACCTTCTCCAGGAAGTCGGGGAAGGAGGTGAACTTCCCCTTCGCCTTCCGGGTGCGGATCATCGACTCCACCACCGGCCCGCCGACGTTGCGGATGGCGGTGAGACCGAACCGGACGAGGGTGTCCCCGTGCGGGGTGAAGTCGGAGTCGGACTCGTTGACGTCCGGCGGGAGCACCTGGATGCCCATCTTCCGGCACTCGTTGAGGTAGACCGCCGACTTGTCCTTGTCGTCCTTCACCGAGGTCAGCAGCCCGGACATGTACTCGGCCGGGTAGTTGGCCTTGAGGTACGCCGTCCAGTACGAGACCAGCCCGTACCCGGCGGTGTGCGCCTTGTTGAAGGCGTAGCCGGAGAAGGGGACGAGGACGTCCCACACCGCCTGGATCGCCGCGTCCGAGTAGCCGCGCTCGCGGCAGCCCCGCTGGAACGGGACGAACTCGGCCTCCAGGATCTCCTTCTTCTTCTTGCCCATCGCGCGGCGCAGCAGGTCGGCCTGGCCGAGCGAGTAGCCGGCCAGGATCTGGGCGGCCTTCTGCACCTGCTCCTGGTAGACGATCAGGCCGTACGTCGGCTTGAGGATCTCCTCCAGGGGCTTCTCCAGCTCCGGGTGGATCGGGGTGATCTCCTGCTGGCCGTTCTTGCGCAGCGCGTAGTTGGTGTGCGAGTTGACGCCCATCGGGCCCGGTCGGTACAGCGCGAGGACGGCGGAGATGTCCTCGAAGTTGTCGGGCTTCATCAGGCGCAGCAGCGAGCGCATCGGCCCGCCGTCGAGCTGGAAGACGCCGAGCGTGTCGCCGCGGGCCAGCAGCTCGTAGGCGGGCTTGTCGTCCAGGGGCAGGTCGAGCAGGTTGATCCTGATGCCCTTGTTCCGCTCGATCGCCTTGACGGCATCGTCCATGATCGTCAGGTTGCGCAGGCCGAGGAAGTCCATCTTGAGAAGGCCGAGGCCCTCGCAGGTGGGGTAGTCGAACTGCGTGATGGTGACGCCGTCGGTGTGCCGGGTCCAGACCGGGATGTGGTCGGTGAGCGGCTCGGCGGACATGATGACGCCGGCCGCGTGCACCCCGGGCTGGCGGATCAGGCCCTCGATGCCGCGCGCGGTGTCGATCACCTTGCGGACGTCCGGGTCGTTCTCGTACAGCCCGCGGATCTCGCCGGCCTCGCCGTAGCGCGGGTGCGAGGGGTCGGTGATGCCGGAGAGCGGGATGCCCTTGCCCATGACGTCCGGCGGCATCGCCTTGGTGATCCGGTCGCCCATCGCGTACGGGTAGCCGAGGACGCGCGAGGAGTCCTTGATGGCGGCCTTCGCCTTGATGGTGCCGTACGTGACGATCATGGCGACCTTGTCGGAGCCCCACTTGTCCGTCACGTACCGGATCACGTCACCGCGCCGGCGCTCGTCGAAGTCGATGTCGACGTCGGGCATGGAGACGCGCTCGGGGTTGAGGAAGCGCTCGAAGATCAGGCCGTGCGGGATCGGGTCGAGGTCGGTGATGCCCATCGCGTAGGCGACCAGCGAGCCGGCCGCCGAGCCGCGGCCCGGGCCCACCGCGATGCCCTGCTCCTTGGCCCACATGATGAAGTCGGCGACCACCAGGAAGTACGCCGGGAACCCCATCTGGATGATGGTGTCCATCTCGTACTCGGCGAGCTTCTTGTGCTCCTCGTCGTACCCGCCCGGGAAGCGCCGGTCCATGCCCTGCCAGACCTGGGCCTTGAAGAAGTCCGCCTCCGACGCGAAGCCCGCCGGGATCGGGAAGCGCGGCATCAGGTTCTTGAACTCGAACATGCCCTCGGTGTCGACCCGCGAGGCGACCAGCAGCTGGCTGTTGCGGCAGCCCTCCTGCCAGGCGTCCGAGGAGTCCAGCGCGTACATCTCGGCGGCCGACTTGATGTAGTAGCCGGTGCCGTCGAAGCGGAAGCGGTCCGGGTCCGAGAGGTTCTTGCCGGTCTGGACGCAGAGCAGCAGGTCGTGCGCGCCGGCGTCGGACTCGGTGGTGTAGTGCGAGTCGTTGGTGACCACCGGCGGGATGTCCAGCTTCCGGCCGATCTCCAGCAGCCCGTCGCGGACCCGCTTCTCGATGTCCAGGCCGTGGTCCATCAGCTCCAGGAAGTAGTTCTCCCGGCCGAAGATCTCCCGGTAGTCGGCGGCGGACCGGAGCGCCTCGTCGAACTGGCCGAGCCGCAGCCTGGTCTGCACCTCGCCGGAGGGGCAGCCGGTGGTGGCCATCAGGCCGGCCGCGTGCTCGGCGATGATCTCCTTGTCCATCCGGGGCCACTTCACCAGCCAGCCCTCGGCGTAGGAGCGCGAGGTCAGCTTGAAGAGGTTGTGCAGGCCCTGCTTGTTGCGGGCCCAGATGGTCTTGTGGGTGTAGGCCCCGGACGCCGAGACGTCGTCCCGCTTCTGGTGCGGCTGACCCCAGAGGACGCGCTTGGTGTTGGTGCGCGACTCGGGCGCGACGTACGCCTCGATGCCGATCACCGGCGTGATCCCGGCGGCGGTGGCCTGCTTGTGGAACTCCGCCGCGCCGTACATGTTGCCGTGGTCGGTCATCGCGACATGGGTCTGGCCCAGCCGCTCGACCTCCTTGAAGAGCTGCTTCAGCCGGGCGGCGCCGTCCAGCATCGAGTACTCGGTGTGGACGTGCAGGTGCGCGTACGGCTGGTCGCTCAAGGCGGGGCCTCCGGAGGCTGGTGCTGTCTGGCTGGCCGGCGAACGCACAGGTCACGGAGGTGCCTGGAAACAGCTGTGGTCCGAGCCGCCATCGGGGCCCGGACCAGCTCTCACACGTTCACGGTCCTACTCTAGCCTCCGGCCCCAGAAGTGCCCGGCCGCCCACCACGCCGCAAAGGACCCTTCCATGTCCCACCCGCAGCCCATCGCCGACCACCGCGCCGAGACCGTCCTGAGCGTCTTCGACACGGCCTTCGGCGACCTGCTCGCCAAGGACCCGGCGGCGTTCCGGGTGAAGTTCCGGAAGATGGCCGCCTCGGCGTTCGCCTTCTACCGGGGCACCGCCGGGCTCTACTACGCCGACCTCGCCGACGGCCCGTTCGCCGGGTACGGCGCCACCTTCCTGGACGAGCGCACCAGCCGGGTCTGGATCCACGGGGACCTGCACGCCGAGAACTTCGGCACCTACCTGAACGCCGAGGGCCGGCTGGTCTTCAACGTCAACGACTTCGACGAGGCCTACGTCGGCGCCTTCACCTGGGACGTCCAGCGCCTCGCCGCCTCGCTGGCCCTGATCGGCTACGCCAAGGCGCTGTCCGACACCACGATCACCCAGCTGGTCACCGCCTTCGCCACCGCCTACCGGGCCCAGATCGCCGCCCACGTCTCCTCCGGCGACGCCGACCCCTTCACCCTGGACACCGCCACCGGCCCGATCCTGGACACCCTGCGCCGGGCCCGGCTGCAGACCCGGGTCGCGCTGCTCGACGGCGACACCGTCGTCGAGGGCTACGAGCGCCGCTTCCGCCTCGGCGGCGGCGCGATCGAGCTGGACGAAGCGACCCGCGCCGAGGTGCTCGCCGCCTTCGAGGCGTACGTGGCCACCCTGCCGCCCGCCTCCCGCACCCGGCCGGAGTCGCTGAAGGTCAAGGACGTCGTCGGCCGCCGCGGCATCGGCATCGGCAGCGCCGGCCTGCCCTCCTACAACCTGCTGCTGGAGGGGCACACCGACGCGCTGGAGAACGATGTCGTCATCTACATGAAGCAGGGCCAGACCCCGGCCGTGTCGCGGCACGTCACCGACCCGGCGATCGCCGGGTACTTCGAGCACGAGGGCCACCGCACGGTCATCTCCCAGCGCGCCCTCCAGGCGCACAGCGACCCGTGGCTCGGCCACACCACCCTGCGCGGGCGCGGCCAGCTGGTCGCCGAGGTCTCCCCCTACACCACCGACCTCGACTGGACCGACCTCAACGAGCTGTCCGACCTGCTCGCCGTCACCGAGTACCTCGGCCGCGCCACCGCCACCATGCACGCGGCCGCCGACGAGTCCTCCAGCGGCCACACCCTGGTGCCGTTCTCCACCGAGCACGCCATCGACGCCGCCATCACCCGCGACGAGGCCGGCTTCACGGCGATGCTGGTCGACTTCGCGCACGCCTACGGGGCGCAGGCCCGCCAGGACCACCAGCTCTTCGTCGACCTCTACCGCAACGGCCGCATCCCCGGCCTGTAGGGCTACCCGGTCAGGGCCGCCAGCCGCTCCCCGGCGGCGGCCCTGACCTCCGCCTCCTCCATCGGGTCGTCCCGCAGGTAGGCCAGCCGCTCCCGCACCTCCGGCCCGTCCGGCGCGTGCCCGACGGCCAGCAGCCGCGCCGCCGCCTCGCAGTCCCGGAGCGACTCGGTGTACACCGCGCCCAGCCCGGCCGGGCCGATCGCGGCCAGCGCCTCCAGGTAGGCGGCCCGCTCGTACGAGTGCGGCGTCCACAGCCAGAACCGGCGCAGCAGCGAGACGGCGTCCCCGGCCTGCGCCGACCCGAACCGGGCGAGCGCCTTGGCCTGCCTCCTCGGCCCGCACCAGTGCCGCCGCACCCAGTGCCGTTCCAGCTCCGCCACCAGCACCGGGACGTCCTCGGCCGCCCCGTACTCGGCCAGTACCCACTGCCCCTGCGCCCGCAGCCAGTCCGGCTCCGTGACCGCGGCCCACTCCCGCGCGGCGGGCACCGCCCGGGCGCCGAGCTTCTCCAGCACCCCGATCAGTGGCCACAGCACGTACCTGCCGTCCGCCGTCCCCAGCGACGGCACCAGTGGAAGCACCCCGGGCTCCGGCCCCCGGTCATCGAGCACGTCCAGCGCGGCGGTCCGGCGCTCCTGCGACTCGGCCGGATCCGCCAGCAGCTCCAGCAGCTCCGCGTTCCCCGTCCTCGCCAACGGCTTCGCCTCCCGGGGCCCGTGCACCGGCCCCGGCCGGACCCACCCCCAACGCGTCCACGGCTCGCCCCACCGGTCCGCCGGATCCCGTCGCGCCCGTTCCCCGGCCGTCTCCGCCAGGTCCTCCCACCACTCCACCGGCCACCGGTCCGCCATCGCCTCCAGCACCGGCGCCCAGTGCCGCCCCACCCGCACATGCGCCCGCAGCGCCTCCCGGGCCTGCGCCGACCCGTCGAGCGCCAGCAGCACCAGCACCGCGCCGGCCCGCTCACAGGTGTTCTCGTCCCCCGCCAGCAGCCCGACCACCGGCCCGACCGGCAGCGCGAGGTCCCTGACCAGCCGCGCCAGATAGAGCGCCCGCTGATCGACGGGCTCCCACCGCCAGTCCCACCGCACGCACCCGTACACCAGCTCGGCGGCCGCCGCCGGGTCCTCCTCGGCCATCCGCGCCCCGAGCCCCCGGCCCCGCTGCAAAAGCCCCGGCAGCGTCGCCGCCGGTGCGTACTCGTATCTCCGCTGTGTCACCCCGCCATCCTCCCCCAGCCCCCGCCGAGGACGGTTTCCTCCACGTCCGGCGCACCCAGCACCCCACGAAGGGCACCTGGACGACCAGGGTCCTCGTCAGCAGCGTGCCGCTCACGGAGCCCGAGCAGATCGACGCGGCGTGGCGAAGCACGGTCCGGAACCCGGCACTCGGTGAAGGGGAAGGGGAAGGCCGGGGCCTCGGCACTTCCCTCCAGGGGGAGAAGAACGAGGGGAAGACCCCCTCCCTTCCGAGGCCTCCGCCGAGGACTCCGCCGAGAACGGCGACAGGGAGGCCCGGGCCGCTGCGGCCGGGCCGCTGGGGAGGCTGACCACCCGCGACGGTCGCCTGCGGCTCGGCGCGCTCGAAGCCCTCGATCTGGCGCCGCTCGTGGCGGACTGGCTCGCCAGGGATCCCGATGTCGAGCGGCTGCGGGCGGCGCTCCTGAACGGCCTGCCCCCGCAGGTGCTCGCGCCGGCGGGCTTCCTGCGGTCGCGCCTGGAACGGAAGATGCCGGAGCCGACCGGCCCCACTCCCCCGGCCGCGATCGGGGATTGCGCCCGTTGCGCGGCCCGGTGACGCCCGGCGGCAGGACGATCTGCCGCCGCTGTGCGGGGCTCATGCCTCCTTCCTGCCGCAGCGCCGGACAGGGCCGCCGCCGAGCGGAACCGGATCGGCGCCGAGTTCGCGCGCGGCCCGCTACGCGGCGCAGCGCCGGTGCCGTAGCAGCCGAGCCAGGCTCGATACACAGGAAGTCGGCCGGGCCGACTTCCTGTGCACGGGGCGCGTCTCAGGCCGCCTGGTCGTCCAGCTCGGCGAGGAAGTCCAGGGCCACCGCCCAGGTCCGCTCGGTCGCCTCGGCGTCGTAGTCGGGCAGCTCGGGGTCGGTGTAGACGTGACCGGCGCCCCGGTAGCGGTGGACCTCGACGTCGGCGCCGGCCCGGCGCAGCTGCAGGTACCAGGCGTTCAGCCAGTCCTCGGACTCGAACGGGTCCGGCTCGGCCACGTGCAGCTGGACGGGGATCGAGGTCGCCGCGTCCTCCCGGATGTCCGAGGTGCCGTGCAGCAGGAGCAGGCCGAGCGCCTTCTCGTCGGCCAGCGCGAGGTTCTGGGCGAGCGAGCCGCCGAGCGAGAGGCCCGCGTAGACGAGCGAGGCTCCCGACCCCAGCAGCGGGGCGGCGGCGCCGACGGCCCGGCGCAGCAGCTCGTCACTGCCGAGCTCCTCCTTGTACGCCATGCCCTCCTCGACGTCGTCGAAGGTCTTCCCGTCGAACAGGTCCGGGGTGTGCACGGTGTGCCCGGCGGCGCGCAGCCGGTCGGCGGCGGCGTGGACGGCGGGGCGCAGTCCGTAGACGGAGTGGAGGAGCAGGATCTGGGCCACGGTCGGACTTCCTTGCAGGGCGGGCGGAGACTCCCCCCATCATCGCTCATGGCCACCGGGTGGCCCCGCGCCCGCGCGGCGGTGGCGGAGGCCACGCGTCGGTGAAGCGGCGACGAACAGTCAGTCCGACCTATGGAGCGGCGCGTTACCGACCGGTAGCCTGTCCGCCGTGACTGACCTTGTCGATGACATGACCGCTGCCCGCCCGCACCGCCGCCAGGTGCTGAAGGCCACCGCGATCGTGGCGGGCGCCGCCGCCCTGCCGCTCGCCCTCGGCTCCGCGGCCTCGGCCGCGACCGCCCCGCAGTTCCTGCACGGCGTCGCCTCCGGCGACCCGCTCCCCGACGGCATCCTGCTCTGGACCCGGGTCACCCCGACCCCCGACGCCGTTCCCGGCTCCGCCACGGGCCCGGCCACCGAGGTCCGCTGGGAGCTCGCCACCGACAAGGGCTTCACCCGGATCGCGGCGAGCGGCACGGTGACCGCCACCGCCGCCTCCGACCACACCGTCAAGGCCGACGTCCGCGGCCTGACCCCGGACACCCTCTACTGGTACCGCTTCACCGCCGGCGCCGCCGTCTCCCCGGTCGGCCGCACCCACACCACCCCGGCCGCCGACGCCGCCCTCTCCCGTCTGCGCCTGGGCGTCGCGTCCTGCGCCAACTGGGAGGCCGGCTACTTCTCCGCCTACCGCCACCTCGCCGCCCGCGGCGACCTGGACGCCTTCCTCTTCCTCGGCGACTACATCTACGAGTACAAGACCGGCGAGTTCTGCGCCCGCGGCTCGGTCGTGCGCCCGCACGCCCCCACCCACGAGATCCTCACCCTCGCCGACTACCGGACCAGGCACGGCCGCTACAAGACCGACGAGGACCTCCAGGGGCTGCACGCGCAGGTCCCGACCATCGCGATCTGGGACGACCACGAGTTCGCCAACGACGCCTGGTCCGGCGGCGCCGAGAACCACACCCCCGGCACCGAGGGCGACTGGGCCGACCGGATGGCCGCCGCCAAGCAGGCCTACTTCGAGTGGATGCCGGTCCGCCCGTCGATCGCCGGCACCACCTACCGCCGCCTGCGCTACGGCAAGCTCGCCGACTTCCACCTGATGGACCAGCGCTCGTTCCGCTCGGAGCAGGTCAAGGTCGGCAACGGCGACGTCGACTCGGCCGACCGCAGCATCACCGGTCGCGCCCAGATGGACTGGCTGAAGGCCGGGCTCACCGCCTCCGACACCACCTGGCGGCTGATCGGCAATGAGGTGATGATCTCCCCGGTCGCCTTCTTCTCGCTGCCGGACTACCTGCTGCGCCCGCTGGCCAAGCTGCTCGGCCTGCCGGGCGAGGGCCTCGCGGTCAACACCGACCAGTGGGACGGCTACACCCACGACCGCCGCGAGCTGCTCGGCCACCTCAAGACGAACGGCATCACCAACACCGTCTTCCTGACCGGTGACATCCACTCCGCCTGGGCGTCGGACGTCCCCAACGAGGCCGCCACCTACCCGCTCTCGGGCAGCGCGGCCACCGAGTTCGTGGTGACCTCGGTGACGTCGGACAACATCGACGACGTCCTCAAGGTCGCCCCGCAGACCCTCTCGCTGGTGGCGGCCGCGGCGATCAAGTCGGCCAACCCGCACGTCAAGTGGGTCGACCTGGACTCGCACGGCTACGGCGTCCTGGACATCACCCCGAGCCAGACCCAGATGGACTACTACGTCCTCTCCGACCGCACCCGCAAGGACGCCACCACCAAGTGGACGCGCTCCTACCGCACCCGGTCCGGCACCCAGCAGATCGAGCGGGTCTACTCCCCCGTCAAGTAGGCCGCGCCCCGGAGGGGGTACGCCACCCAGGCGTACCCCCTCCGCGGACGCCCTTCCGCAGGCTCCTCAGGACACCACGTCCTTGCGCGCGAACCCGCGGAACGCCAGCGCCAGCAGCACCACCGCGTAGGAGAGCGACAGCGAGACGCCCTGCACCATGCCGCCCCACTCCAACTGCGGCTGCAGGGCGTCCGCCCAGGCGTACTGCCAGTGCGCGGGAAGCCATTCCCGCAGGTCACCGAGGGCGGTGACGGCGTCCAGCACCCCGGTGACGATGGAGGCGAACACCGCGCCGCCGACCGCGCCCAGCGGCGCGTCGGTCGCGGTGGAGAGCCAGAACGCCAGCGCCGCGATCACGACCTCGCTCAGGAACACGAACGCCACCGCGAGCGCCAGCCGCGGCAGTGCCTCCGTCGCCGACAGGGTCGCGCCGGTGGGCAGCTTCAGGTCCCCCCAGCCGTACGCGGCGGTGCCGACCAGCAGCCCGATCGTCGGCAGCAGCACCACGGCCGCCGCCGAGAAGGCCAGCCCCACCACGAACTTGCGGGCCAGCAGCCGGGCCCGGGGCACCGGCGCGGCCAGCAGGTAGCGCAGCGAGGACCAGCTGGCCTCCGAGGCCACGGTGTCCCCGCAGAACAGCGCCACCGGGATCACCAGCAGGAAGCCGGTGCCCATGAAGAGCAGGGTGGTCGCGAAGTTGGGGCCGGAGGCGGTGGCCAGCTCGATGAAGCTGGTCCGGTCGGCCCGCCCCGGCGTGCCGCCGATCTGGAACGCCGCCAGGATCACGAACGGCATCGCGGCCAGCACCCCGCCGATCACCAGGGTGCGCCGGCGCCGCAGCTGGCGCAGGGCCTCGATCCGCAGCGGCAGCGTCCGCCCGGGCCGGTACCCGGGCGCGTGGTCCGGTGAGACGTGGTCCGGTGACACAACGGCGCTCACGCCGCACCTCCGATCAGCGACAGGAACGCGTCCTCCAGCCGGCGGTGCGGTCCGGCCCGCTCCACCGGCACTCCCAGGCGCACCAGCTCGGCCAGCAGTTGGCTGGCCGCCATGCCGTCCAGCCGCACCAGCAGCCCGCCCTCGACCACCTCCACCGAGCCCACGCCGGCCAGCGCGCCCGCCTTGTCGGCGGCCACCGCCAGCTCCGACGGCCCGAACGAGTCGGGTGTGCCGATCAGCAGGTGCTCGCCCGCGCCGATGATCTCGGCGACGGCGCCCGCCGTGACCAGCCGGCCGCGGTCCATCACCACCAGGTCGGTGCAGCTCTGCTCGACCTCCGCCAGCAGGTGGCTGGAGACGATGACGGTCCGGCCGGCGGCGGCGTAGCGCACCATCACCTCGCGCATCTCACGGATCTGCGGCGGGTCGAGCCCGTTGGTCGGCTCGTCCAGGATCAGCAGGTCCGGCAGGCCGAGCATGGCCTGGGCGATGGCCAGGCGCTGCCGCATGCCCTGCGAGTAGGTCCGCACCGCCCGGTCCAGCGCCTCGCCGAGCCCGGCGATGGCGAGCGCCTCCGCCAGGTGCGCGTCCGCCTCCGGGCGGCCGGTGGCCTGCCAGTACAGCCGTAGGTTGGCCCGGCCGCTCAGGTGCGGCAGGAACCCGGCGCCCTCGACGAAGGCGCCGACCCGCGACAGCACCGGCGCGCCGGGCCGCACCAGGTGGCCGAAGATCCTGATCTCGCCGGCGTCGGGCCGGATCAGGCCCATCAGCATCCTCAGCGTGGTGGTCTTGCCGGCGCCGTTGGGCCCGAGCAGCCCGAGCACCTGGCCCTGCTCCACCCGGAAGCCCACGTCCCGGACGGCGTACCGGTCGGTGGCGCCCTTGTAGCGCTTGCCGAGGCCGGTGATCTGCAGCGGCACCTCGGCCAGCGCCGGGTCGTAGGCCGGCCCGCGGGCGGTCCGGCCGCGCCGGCGCAGCCGCGGCAGGAGCAGCAGCGCGGCCGCCACCGCGACGGCGATCAGCGGCAGCACCCAGGTCCGGGCCGGCAGCGGGGTCGCCTCGGTGACCAGCTCGGCGACGGTCGGCGCGGTGACCGGGCCGGCCAGGGAGACCCGGTAGGTGGCCGGCTCGGCCGGCGAGGCGTACGCCAGGTCGGTCGCGGCGAGCACCAGCCGCAGCCGGTGCCCGGCGGCGAAGGTGTGGTCGACGGTGGGCAGCGCCACCGTGACGGTCCGGCCGCCGGGCGCGTCCGCGCCGGTCACCCGGAGCGGGGCGGACAGCTGCTGCGGCAGGGTCTGCTTGCCGTCCGGCGCGACGTCGTACAGCTTGGCGAAGAGCACCGCGTCCGGCCGGTCGGCCGCGACCTTCACCGTGACCGTCGGCTGCCCGGTCAGGTGCAGTTGCCCGTCCAGCGGCGCCGAGTCGAACCCGGCGTACTGACCGGGGAAGTCGAGCGAGAGCCCGGCCCCGAGCGAGGCGGCCTGGCTGAGCGCGCCGATGCCGGGCAGCGCGGAGATGTTGGGCGGCGCGCCGCCGGGCGGGTTGGCGAAGGTCTGCTCGGCGCCCGCCTTGCCGCCGGTCAGCTCCACCTGCCGCGAGCCGGTGCCCGCCAGACCGGGGTAGGCGTCGGCGGAGGCCCCGCGCAGCACGGCCTGGAAGCCGGTGGAGTCCACCCCGCCGGTGCGGGTCACCCGGAACGCCGGCCCGGTGGAGCCGGCCGGGTCCTGCCCGGCCGGCTCCTTCAGGTACCGGTCGAACCAGGCACCGACCCGGTCGTCCACCCGGGCGCTGGTGTCGGTGCCGCCGTCGTGCCCGCCGGCGAACCAGTCCACCGCGACCGGCGCGCCGTTGGCCGCGACCGCCCGGGCGATCGCGTCGCCCTGGTCGAGCGGGAACAGCGAGTCCTGCTGGCCCTGGACGACCAGGGTGGGCGCCTTGAGCCGCCCGGCCACCGAGGACGGGCTGGAGCGGTCCAGCAGGGCCACGGCTTCCGGATCGGCGTGACCGGCGGTCGCCACCCGGTCGTACATCCGGCAGAGCTCGTCCAGGAAGCGGCCGCAGCCGACCGTCGCGTCCGCCGAATCGCCCGGGGCCTGCTGCGGCCCGGTGCCACCGCGCGGGGCCTCGCCCGAGGGGCCGAGGTCCCCCGCCGAGCCGGTGGTGAAGAAGATGCCGGCCCAGAGCTTCTTGAACACGCCGTCCACCGCGCCCGAGCCCCGCACGCCCTGCGGGAACAGCGCGTCGGCCAGGTTCCACCAGGTGATCTGGCTGGCCACCGCGTCGATCCGGCTGTCGTACGCGGAGCCGAGCAGCGACACCGCCCCGCCGTACGAGGCACCGGTGATGCCGACCCGCGGGTCGCCCGGCCCGTCGAGGCGCACCTCGGGCCGCTGGGCCAGCCAGTCGACCAGGTGCCGGACGTCCTCGACCTCGCGGTCGGGGGCGTTGAGGCCGATCCGGCCGCCGGAGTGGCCGAAGCCGCGCGCCGACCAGGTCAGCACCGCGTAGCCCTGCCGGGCGAGCTGCTGGGCGCGCTCGCGCTCACCCTCCTTGGAACCGCCGAAGCCGTGGGCGAGCAGGACCGCCGGGCGGGGGCCCGTCCCGGTCGTGAAGAACGAGGTGTCCAGCTGGACCGTGGCGTCGCTGCCGGGCGTCTCCGGCATGCTGAGGAAACGATCCTCCTGCCGGACGGGCTCGTCCCCGCCGGCGGCCACCGCCACCGCCGTGCCGACTCCGGCGACCACCACCAGGGCCACCGCCGCGGCCAGCACTCTTCGTCCGACAGCCGTTCCGCGGCCGCGCCACCGACGCCACGCCCCACCGAGCTCCATGGTCGGTGATCGTATCCGCCGTGCCGGTAGGCGTCCGATAAGGCCGCCCGGGCCGGGCCGTGCCGAGACGCCCGATTCATCCGACTGTGCCCGGGTATCGTCCGCCCGTCCCGCCCCACCGCCCGACGATGAGGTGTCTGTGCTCCGGCCGCTGACCGCCCTGCTCGCCGCCATCGCCGCCACCCTGGTGATCGGCCGGATCGTCGACCAGGTCCTCCAGCGCGTCGCCGCGAGCCACCCGGACGACGCCGTCTGGGCACTGCTGCGCCGCTGCCGGATCCCCCGCAGCTGGGGGCCGGGGCGGCGCTGACGCTCGCCGCCGCCCCGCGGGAGCGGATCTTCCACCGGCACGACGACGGCCTGCACCACCTGGTGCCGCTGTTCCTGCTCGGCTCCGTCGGCCGGCTCACCGTCCGGCTGGTGGCGGCCGGCCTGGAGGCGGTGCTCAGCCGGTACGAGACGGCGCCGACGACTGCGCACGGAGGAGCACCCCGGTCCCAGCGCGGCCCGGGACCGGGACCGGCCCTAGAGCACCCGGGTCATGGTCCGGTGCGGGATCCCGGCGTCGTCGTAGACCGGCCCCTCCGCCGTGTAGCCGAGCCGCTCGTAGAAGCCCAGCGCCTGCACCTGCGCGTGCAGCTCGACCTCACGGGCGCCCCGCCCGCGCCCGGCCGCCTCGACGGCGCGGACCAGCTCGGCGCCCAGCCCGGTGCCGCGCGCCGCCTTCACCACCGCGAGCCGGCCGAGCAGCACCCGGCCCGCCGTCCCGCCGGTGAGGGCGAGCGCCTGCGGGCCGTGGATCAGCCGGGCGGTGCCGAGCGGCTCGCCCTCGGGGCCGACCGCCAGCAGGTGCTCGGAGGTCGCGTCGAGGTCGTCGTACTCCAGTTCCTCGGGCACGCCCTGCTCGGCGATGAACACCTCGTGCCGGACGCCTCGCACCAGTGCCAGGTCGTCCGCGCCCTCGGCCACCCGGATCCGCGCCGCGAAGGAGCTCATGTCAGCTCTCCGCCGAGATGATGTCCAGCGCCCTGCGCAGGTCCTCGGGGTACTCGCTGCCGAACTGCACCCACTCGCCGTCGGCCGGGTGCTCGAAGGCGAGCGAGACCGCGTGCAGCCACTGCCGGGTCAGCCCGAGCCGCTTGGCCAGCGTCGGGTCGGCGCCGTAGGTCAGGTCGCCCACGCAGGGGTGGCGCAGCGCCGACATGTGCACCCGGATCTGGTGGGTCCGGCCGGTCTCCAGCTTGATGTCCAGCAGCGAGGCGGCCCGGTAGGCCTCGATGAGGTCGTAGTGGGTGACGGAGGGCTTGCCCTCCTGGATGACCGCCCACTTCCAGTCGGAGCTGGGGTGGCGCCCGATCGGCGCGTCCACGGTGCCGCTCATCGGGTCCGGGTGGCCCTGCACCAGCGTGTGGTACTTCTTCTCGGTCACCCGGTCGTGGAACTGGCGCTTGAGGTCGGTGTAGGCGCGCTCGGACTTGGCGACCACCATCAGCCCGGAGGTGCCCACGTCGAGCCGGTGCACGACGCCCTGGCGCTCCGCGGCGCCCGAGGTGGAGATCCGGTAGCCGGCCGCGGCCAGGCCGCCGATCACGGTCGGACCGGTCCAGCCGGGGCTGGGGTGGGCGGCGACGCCGACCGGCTTGTCGACGAGCACGATGTCCTCGTCGTCGTGGACGATGCGCATGCCCTCGACATGCTCGGCGACGATCCGCACGGGCGCGGCGGGGGCCGGGATCTCGACCTCCAGCCAGGAGCCGGCGGTGACCCGGTCCGACTTGCCGGCCAGGGCGCCGTCGAGCGTCACCTTGCCGTCGGCTGCCAACTCGGCGGCCTTCGTCCGGGAGAAACCGAACATCCGGGCGAGGGCGGCGTCGAGACGCTCGCCCTCCAGGCCGTCGGGTACGGGGAGGCTGCGGATCTGCGCTGCGGTACTCACCCGTACGAGTATGCCGGACGCGGGAGCCGCCCCTTACGCGGTCGGGCCGGGCCGGTCCCCGCCGGCGTCGCCCCCGGCCGCCCCGGCCGCCCCGTCCTTACCGCCCGCGCCCTTGCCGGCCGGCTGGTGGACCGTGCCGTCCGGGTTGCTGCCGCGGAAGGAGAGCAGCACCACCAGGATGCCGCCGCAGACGATCGCCGAGTCGGCGAGGTTGAAGACGGCGAAGTGCTGGACGGAGATGAAGTCCACGACGTGGCCGCGGAAGGCGCTCGGCGAGCGGAACAGCCGGTCGGTCAGGTTGCCCAGCGCCCCGCCGAGCAGCAGCCCGAGCGCGATCGCCCAGGGGAGGCTGTACAGCCGGCGGGCGATCCGCCAGATGACCACGATGACCGACGCCGCGATCACGGTGAAGACGATGGTCAGCGCCTGGCCCATGCCGAACGCGGCGCCGGAGTTGCGGATCACCTGGAAGGTCACCACGTCGCCGATCACCTTGATCGCCGCGTGGTTCTCCAGGCGGGCGACCACCAGCAGCTTGGTCCCCAGGTCGATCAGGAAGGCGACCAGCGCGACGCCCAGCAGGACACCGATCCGCCGACGGCCCTTCGGTGCCTCCTGCTCGACCGGAGCGGTCACCTCACCGGGCTCGGCCACGGCCTCCTCCAGGGCTTCGGCGGGGGTCGGGACGGACTCGTCCCGCGTCTGGGGGGAACCTTGCGTACTGATGATCCGCTCCGCTGCCGATGAGGGTCCCCCGGGGCCGAAGGTCGGGGGAGAGTGGGCCGGTGGTCGCCGACCTCGACGAGTCAGGCGACGTTACGGGGTCGAGCGTACGGCAAGCCCGACCCCCCGCGTCGCCCCGGTCAGCGGCGTTCCTGCTTGGCCTTGCACTGGACGCAGAGCGTCGCCCGGGGGAAGGCCTGCATGCGGGCCTTGCCGATGGCCTGGCCGCAGGACTCGCAGGTCCCGAAGCCGACGCCCTCCAGTCGGCCCAGGGCCCGCTCGACCTGCGCGAGGCTCTCCCTGGCGTTGTTGGCCAGCGCCAGCTCGCTCTCCCGCGAGATGTTCTTCGTACCGGCGTCGACCTGGTCGTCGCCGGCTCCGTCGTTGGAGTCCCGCATCAGCCCGGTGATCGCGGCCTCGGCGGCGCCGATCTCGTTCTGCAGCCGGTCCAGCTCGCTGATCAGCTCGGCGTGCAGTTCGTGCACCTCCTGCGAGGTCCACGGGTCCTCGCCCGGGCGGACGGGAAGCTCGGCCGGGTCCACGGCCTCCGCGCCGCCGCCGCGGACCGCCGCGGCGGGGGTGCGAGTGCGGCCGGGGGCCACGAGCGCGGAATCGTTGCTGGTCTTGTGCCGTGCGGTAGTGGTCACGGTCCCCTCCCCTGGTTCGCCTGCCACGGCCTTGCGGGCCCGCTTGGTGGCGGTACCCGCGCCGGTTGCCTCATCAGCCATGGCTTCGACCCCATCTACGAACGAATCGAGCCGCCGGTTCCCGGCGGCCTCCAGTGCCGGAACGATAATCCCCATCAAAACCGGTCACAACATGACATACCGACGCCTCACAATGATCCCACCCAGGCAGCCGTCACAACCGCCCCGCCCCGCGCGCTGACCTGAGTTGTGCCCAGAACACCTCCGCCTAACCGCCTCCGCGCGCCGTCGCGGCGGCGGACAAACCGACTTGCGGCTGCCGATAGACTGGGCCGGCAAGGCGCAGATGGGACGAGTACCGACGTACGCAGCCACCAGCGACCCGGGGACGGTGCGAGCCCGGGGGTGTGCGCGGCGGGAAGATCACCCCGGAGCCGCCGGAAGAACGGCCGCTGGTCAGCCCAGCGGCCCGGTAGAACCGGCAGCAAGCCCAAACAAGAGGGTCGCAGCAGCACCGCGGCCAAGGAGGGTGGTACCGCGGGGCGGCTCGCCGTCTCGTCCCTCCGTCGGATCCAGCCGATATCCGCCGGAGGTTTGACACCGCGATGACCACCTACAACGCCGTCCCCGCGCAGGTGGACCTGCCTGCTCTCGAACACCAGATCCTCTCCTTCTGGCAGGACAGCAAGATCTTCCAGCGCAGCCTGGAGCAGTCCGAGGGCCGCCCCGAGTGGGTGTTCTACGAGGGCCCGCCGACCGCCAACGGCATGCCCGGCGCCCATCACATCGAGGCCCGCGTCTTCAAGGACGTCTTCCCCCGCTACCGGACGATGAAGGGCTACCACGTCGCCCGCAAGGCCGGCTGGGACTGCCACGGCCTCCCCGTCGAGCTGGCCGTCGAGAAGGAGCTGGGCTTCTCCGGCAAGCAGGACATCGAGGCGTACGGCATCGCCGAGTTCAACGCCAAGTGCCGCGAGTCGGTGACCCGCCACACCGACGCCTTCACCGAGCTCACCACCCGGATGGGCTACTGGGTCGACCTCGACGACGCCTACCGGACGATGGACCCGTCCTACGTCCAGTCGGTCTGGTGGTCGCTCAAGCAGATCTTCGACAAGGGCCTGCTGGTCCAGGACCACCGGGTCGCCCCCTGGTGCCCGCGCTGCGGCACCGGCCTGTCCGACCACGAGCTGGCCCAGGGCTACGAGACCGTCGTCGACCCCTCGGTCTTCGTCCGCTTCCCGCTCACCTCCGGCCCGCTGGCCGGCGGGGCCGCGCTGCTGGTCTGGACGACCACGCCGTGGACCCTGGTCTCCAACACCGCCGCCGCCGTCCACCCCGAGGTCACCTACGTGGTGGCCACCGACGGCACCGAGCGGCTGGTCGTCGCGGAGCCGCTGCTGGCCAAGGCGCTCGGCGAGGGCTGGGAGGCCACCGGCGAGTCCTTCACCGGCGCCGAGATGGAGCGCTGGGCGTACCGCCGCCCCTTCGACCTGGTCGAGATCGAGGACGCGCACTACGTCCTCAACGCCGACTACGTCACCACCGAGGACGGCACCGGCATCGTCCACCAGTCCCCCGCCTTCGGCGCGGACGACCTCGCGACCTGCCGCCGCTACGGCCTGCCGGTGGTCAACCCGGTGCTCGCCGACGGCACCTTCGCGCCCGAGGTCCCGCTGGTCGGCGGCCAGTTCTTCAAGAAGGCCGACGAGGCCCTGGTCGCGGACCTCCAGGAGCGCGGCCTGCTCTTCCGCCACCTGCCGTACGAGCACAGCTACCCGCACTGCTGGCGCTGCCACACCGCGCTGCTCTACTACGCGCAGCCGTCCTGGTACATCCGGACCACCGCCGTCAAGGACGCGATGATCCGCGAGAACGAGGCCACCAACTGGTACCCGGAGACGGTCAAGCACGGCCGCTTCGGCGACTGGCTGAACAACAACATCGACTGGGCGCTCAGCCGCAACCGCTACTGGGGCACCCCGCTGCCGATCTGGCGCTGCGAGGAGAACCACCTCACCTGCGTCGGCTCGCTGGCCGAGCTCTCCGAGCTCACCGGCACCGACCAGAGCGGCCTGGACCCGCACCGCCCATACATCGACGACGTCACCTTCGCCTGCCGCGAGTGCTCCGGCACCGCCACCCGGGTGCCCGAGGTGATCGACGCCTGGTACGACTCCGGCTCGATGCCCTTCGCCCAGTACGGCTACCCGTACCAGAACAAGGAGCTCTTCGAGAAGCGCTACCCGGCGCAGTTCATCTCGGAGGCGATCGACCAGACCCGCGGCTGGTTCTACACGCTGATGGCCGTCGGCACCCTGGTGTTCGACAGGAGCAGCTACCAGAACGTCGTCTGCCTGGGCCACATCCTGGCCGAGGACGGCCGCAAGATGTCCAAGCACCTGGGCAACATCCTGCAGCCGATCCCGCTCATGGACCAGCACGGCGCGGACGCGGTGCGCTGGTTCATGGCGGCCGGCGGTTCGCCCTGGTCGGCCCGCCGGGTCGGCCACGGCACCATCCAGGAGGTGGTCCGCAAGACCCTCCTCACCTACTGGAACACCGTGGCCTTCCAGGCCCTGTACGCCCGCACCTCCGGCTGGGCGCCGTCCGCGAGCGACCCGGCCCCGGCGGCGCGGCCGCAGCTGGACCGCTGGGTGCTCTCCGAGCTGAACACCCTGGTCCGCGAGGTCGACGCGGCCTTCGAGGCGTACGACACCCAGCGCGCCGGCAAGCTGCTCTCCGGCTTCGTCGACGACCTCTCCAACTGGTACGTCCGCCGCGGCCGCCGCCGCTTCTGGCAGGGCGACGCCGCCGCGCTCGCCACCCTGCACGAGGCGCTGGAGACGGTCACCCGGCTGATGGCCCCGCTGACGCCGTTCATCACCGAGCGGGTCTGGCAGGACCTCGTCGTCCCGGTCGCCCCGCAGGCCCCGGCCTCGGTCCACCTGGCGGGCTGGCCGGAGGCGGACGAGGCGCTGATCGACGCCGACCTCTCGCGCCACATGGCGCTGGTGCGCCGGCTGGTCGAGCTGGGCCGGGCCACCCGCGCCGAGTCCGGCGTGAAGACCCGTCAGCCGCTCTCCCGCGCGCTGATCGCCGCCCAGGGCTGGGAGGAGCTGCCGGCCGACCTGCGCGCGCAGATCGCCGAGGAGCTCAACGTCTCCACCCTGGAGTCGCTGGCCGAGGTCGGCGGCTCGCTGGTCGACACCACCGCCAAGGCGAACTTCCGGGCGCTCGGCAAGCGCTTCGGCAAGGGCGTTCAGGACGTGGCCAAGGTGGTCGCGGCCGCCGACGCCGCGGTGCTCGCCGCCGAGCTGCGCGCCACCGGCAGCACCGGGGTAGAGCTGAACGGCGAGCGGATCGAGCTGGGCCCGGACGAGGTGATCATCACCGAGACCCCGCGCGAGGGCTGGGCGGTCGCCAACGAGTCCGGTGCCACCGTCGCCCTCGACCTGGCCATCACCCCGGAGCTCAAGCGCCTCGGCATCGCCCGCGACGCGATCCGGCAGATCCAGGAGGCCCGGAAGAACTCCGGCCTGGAGGTCTCCGACCGGATCGTGCTGCGCTGGCAGGCCACCTCCGACGAGACCACCGAGGCGATCACCGAGCACGGCCCGCTGGTCGCCGAGGAGGTGCTGGCCACCGACTTCGCGGCGGGCGCCGCCGACTGGGAGTCCGAGACCTTCTCGGACGAGGGCCTCGGCCTGACCTTCCGGCTCCGCAAGGCCTGACCCGCACCGCCTGACCCGCACGGCCCGACCCGTCGGGCCCGATCCGCACGGCGAAGCCGCCGCCACCCCACCCGGGGTGGCGGCGGCTTCGCCGTCTCCGGAGCCCGCGCCCCGGCGCCCGGTCGCACCGGCGCTCACCCGGGCGGGCACAGCGACGAGGGCGCCCCCGTCATGACCCGGAAGTCACGGCAGGGGCGCCCTCGAAATGCCTGGCTACAACCTCAGTTGTCGCCGTCCTCGTCGATCAGGAAACCGCGCATCGGCGCCGGCGCCTGCTGCATCGGCTGCGGCGGCTGCGGGCGGACGGCGGCCATCGGCTGCGTCATCCCGGCCGGCTGCATCTGCGGGGCACCGGAGTTGCCACCGGAGGACTGCCCGCCGAAGCTCGGCGCACCGTTGTTGCCGCCGAAGGAGCTCTGGCCGCCGAACGAGGGCTGGTTCCCGCCGAAGGACGGCTGGTTGCCACCGAAGCCCGGAGCACCCCCGCTCATCGCGGACGCACCGGCCGGAGCCATCGACGACGCGGCCGGCGGCAGCGAGGCGGTGGCCGGGATGCGCGGCGGAGCGAGCGAGTCGTCCGCCTGCGACTCCAGCTGGCGCAGCTGGGTCTCCAGGTAGGACTTCAGACGCGTGCGGTACTCACGCTCGAACGCCCGCAGGTCCTCGACCTTGCGCTCCAGCGTGGCCCGCGCGGACTCCAGGGAGCCCATCGCGACGCGGTGCTTCTCCTGCGCGTCCCGCTCCAGGGCGTCGGCCTTGGCACGGGCGTCGCGCTCCAGACCCTCGGCCCGGCTGCGCGCCTCGCCGACGATCTTGTTGGCCTCGGAACGGGCCTCCGAGATCGCCTGGTCCGCGGTCTGCTGGGCGAGCGCCAGCACGCGGGCCGCGCTGTCGCCGCCGGGGCCCTGCTGCTGCTGCATCGGAGCGCCCATCGGGCCGCCCATCTGCTGCGGCTGGCCCATCGGGCCACCCATCTGCTGCATCTGCTGCTGGCCCATGCCCTGGCCCATCGGGTTGCCCATCTGCTGCGGACCACCCGGACCGCCCATGGGCTGGAGCATCTGACCGCCCATCGGCTGCACCAGCTGCTGCTGGCCGCCCATGGTCTGGTTCATCTGCTGCTGCTGGCCGCCCATCGGGCCGCCCTGGCCGGACGGGAGCTGCGGGGCACCGGACGGCAGGCCGAGGGGCTGGTTGCCCATCTGCTGCTGCTGCGGGCCGCCCATCTGCTGCGGACCGCCGGGGCCGCCCATCTGCTGCGGGCCGGGGCCCTGCTGCTGCCCGGGCACCGGCGGGCCGGATATGGCGGCCGGCACCGGGGCGCCGGGACGCGAGTCCTGCGGCGGCTCCTTGCGCATGTTGGCCTGGTTCTGCGCGGCGGCACGGGTCGCGGCGGCCAGCTTGGCGCGCAGGTCCTCGTTCTCGCGGAGGAGGCGGGTCAGCTCCGCCTCGACCTCGTCGAGGAAGGCATCGACCTCGTCCTCGTCATAGCCTTCGCGCAGGCGGACGGTCGTGAACTGCTTGTTCCGAACGTCCTCGGGGGTCAATGGCATCTCTTCACCTCAACGTGATCGTCGGCACACCGGCATCCTGTCGCATCGCTCACCTACGACTAGGGCCGCACAAGCGAGATCAGGACATACACAATGATCATCAGTACGAAGAAGGACAGGTCGAGCGCCACGCCCCCGAGACGCAACGGCGGAATGAACCGCCGAAGAAGCTTGAGCGGCGGATCCGTGACAGTGTACGTGGCCTCCAGGACCAGGACCATGGCCTTGCCGGGCCGCCACGAACGTGCGAACTGGAAGACCCAGTCCATCACCAGCCGCACAAGCAGGAACACCAGGAAGACGGTCAGCGCGTAATAGAGCACCGCCCACACGATCCCCATCGCGCTTCCCTCTCCCCGGTTCTCGGCCCTACGGCCGTGCCGCCTGTCACTAACTCACTGTCGATCAGATCCACACGTAAAGTCGTGGCCGGGTCAGCTCTGGTTGAAGAACCCACCCTCGGCGATCCGAGCCTTGTCCTCCGCCGTGACATCGACGTTAGCAGGCGACAGCAGGAACACCTTCTGTGTCACGCGCTCGATACTGCCGTGCAGACCGAAGACGAGTCCAGCGGCGAAGTCTACGAGCCGCTTGGCATCGGTGTCGTCCATCTCGGTGAGATTCATGATCACCGGGGTCCCGCCACGGAACTGTTCCCCGATCGTACGGGCCTCGTTGTAGGTCCGGGGGTGCAGCGTGGTGATGCGGTAGGGCTCTCGTTCGTTCACTACCTTGGGCATGATCACCGGGGCGCTCTTCTCCAGGTTGTGGCGGCGTTCGGGTGTGATGGACGACACTGGGGCCATCCTCGGGGTCTCCTGGCGGATCGGGACCGCGGCCGGGACCGGCTGCGGCGTGATCGAGGAGACCGGGGCGGGTGCCGCGGCGGGCCGGGGGATGTCCTCCGTCCGCCCCGTTCGGATCGGCTCGGGGTCCGCGTCGTAGTCGTCGTCGGGGTCGTACCCCTGGCCGTCGTACGTCTCGTCCTCCACGAGGCCGAGGTAGACCGCCATCTTGCGCATTGCGCCGGCCATGCTCCTGTCTCCTCCGCTCATGCCCACCTCGCTGTCCGCGCGGTGGTCGCTTCGCGAACGCGCGCCTCTCGATGGTCGCTCGCCCTGCCCGCTCCGTGGTGGACCGGCTCCGTACCGACGGCCGGGCCGTCCGGCCCCGGCTGCGGATTCCGCGGTCCGCCCACGACGAGCCGACGGGCCGACGGCCGGTCAGAACTCGTGGGTGGGGGCCGCGGAGCTACGATCCACGGTTCGCCAGCGCTCTGGAAAGCTGCTAGCTTCTGTCCTATTTTGTCCTGCAGTCTGATCTACTACCCGGTGACGTTACCCGAGGGGTGACCGCACTCCGAGTACCGCCGTTCCGACGCGCACATGTGTCGCCCCGGCGGCAACGGCCTGCTCCAGGTCACCGCTCATTCCTGCGGAAACCATGGTGGCAGCAGGATGGGCCGCCCGTACGGCGGTTGCGATTTCCGTCAACCGCTCGAAGGCCCGGGCCGGATCGCCGGCGAGCGGACCGGAGAGCGGAGCGACGGTCATCACACCGTCCAGTCGCAGCCCGGGCGCGTCGGCGATCGCGTCGGCCAGCGCCTCGACCTCCGACGGGGTCGCCCCGGCCCGGCCCTCGCCCTCGCCGTGCTCCTTCTCCAGCGCGACCTGCACCAGGCAGCCCAGCTCGGGCCGCTCGGCCTTGAGCACCGCCGCGGAGAGCGACTCCACCAGCCGCGGCCGGTCCACCGAGTGCACGTGGTTCGCGTACCGGACCACCGAGCGGACCTTGTTGGTCTGCAGCTGGCCGACGAAGTGCCAGTCCAGCGGAAGGTTTCTGCACTGCTCCGCCTTGGGCGCCGCGTCCTGGTCGCGGTTCTCCGCGACGTCGGTGACGCCCAGTGCGGCCAGCAGTGCGCTGTCCTGAGCCGGGTAGGTCTTGGTGACGACGATCAGCCGCACCTCGTCACGCGCCCGCCCCGCGGCCGCGCAGGCGTCGGCGATCCGGCGTTCGACCACGTCGAGGTTGGTCCCGAGTTCCTCGTACCGGGCCCGCTGGCCCGGCGTCAGGGCGGCGAGGAAATCCGCACCGCCCGGGAACGGTCCGTAGATGTCGTTCGTCATGAGTGATCAGAGCCCAACCAGACGTAGCTCGCGAGCCGGCCCGTGCGCCGCTCGCGGCGATAGGAGTAGTGATCGGCGGATTCGAGGGTGCAGACCGATGATCGCACCAACTCGGTGACGCCCGCAGCGGTCAGCTGCGCCGCCACTCCCTCCGGCACATCCAGGGCCGGGGTGCCCCAGGAGGTCTCGGCGTGCGCGGCCGGCACCAGCCGGGCCACCTCCGCACGCAGTTCCGCCGGCACCTCGTAGCAGCGGCCGCAGACCGCGGGCCCGGTCGCGGCGGTGATCCGCCCCGGCTCGGCGCCCAGCTCCACCATCGCCCGGACCGCCGCCGGCACCACCCCGGCCGCGAGCCCGGGCCGGCCCGCGTGGGCCGCGCCCACCACGCCCGCCACCGGATCGGCCAGCAGGACGGGCGTGCAGTCCGCGGTCAGCACCGCCAGCGCCAGCGGCCGGTCGGTGACCACCGCGTCGACGGTCGGCGCCTCCCCCGCGGACTGGCGCCGCGTCACCACGGCCACCTCCGCGCCGTGGACCTGGTTCATCCAGACCACGTCCGCCGGGTCGAGGCCCAGCGCGCCGGCCGCGATCGCCCGGTTGCGCCGGACGGCGGCCGGGTCGTCCCCCACCGCGCCGCCGAGGTTCAGCTCCCCGTACGGCGAAGTGCTCACCCCGCCCCACCGGTCGGTGAAGGCGAAGTGAGCACCGTTGCGTACTGCGTGATCGACCACTGCTTACTTCAGGAAGTCCGGCACGTCGAGCTCCTCGGCGGGGCTCTCCACGTACGGCTGGCGGGCCGGCTGCACCTGCGGCGGCACCGGAGCGGCGGTCGTGGTGGCCGGGCTCTCCGTCGAACGCGCCGGGGCGTCGCCCTCGGAGCGGGCCGTCACCGACCCGATGCTCCCGTACGAGGGCCGGGTCGCCGGACGCTCGGGGGCGGCCGGCGGCGGCGTGGCCGGGGTGGCCTTGACCACCGGGTCGCGGACGATCGCCGGGGGCTGGCCGCCGTCGAAGCCGGCCGCGATCACGGTGACCCGCACCTCGTCGCCGAGCGCGTCGTCGATCACCGCACCGAAGATGATGTTGGCCTCGGGGTGCGCGGCCTCGCTGACCAGCTGGGCGGACTCGTTGATCTCGAACAGGCCGAGGTCGGAGCCGCCGGAGATGGAGAGCAGCACGCCGCGGGCGCCGTCGATCGAGGCTTCCAGCAGCGGCGAGGAGATCGCCATCACGGCGGCCGCCTTGGCGCGGTCCTCGCCCCGGGCCGAACCGATGCCCATGAGCGCCGAACCGGCCTCCGACATGACGGACTTGACGTCCGCGAAGTCGAGGTTGATCAGACCGGGGGTGGTGATCAGGTCGGTGATGCCCTGGACGCCGGAGAGCAGCACCTGGTCGGCGGAGCGGAACGCGTCCAGCACGCTGACCTGGCGGTCCGAGATGGACAGCAGGCGGTCGTTGGGGATCACGATGAGGGTGTCGACCTCTTCGCGCAGGCCGGCGATGCCGTCCTCGGCCTGGTTCGCGCGGCGACGGCCCTCGAAGGTGAAGGGGCGGGTGACCACGCCGATGGTCAGCGCGCCGAGCGAGCGGGCGATGTTGGCGACGACCGGCGCGCCGCCCGTGCCGGTACCACCGCCCTCGCCCGCGGTCACGAAGACCATGTCGGCCCCCTTGAGGACCTCCTCGATCTCCTCGCGGTGGTCCTCGGCGGCCTTGCGGCCGACCTCGGGGTTGGCGCCGGCGCCGAGGCCCCGGGTGAGTTCACGGCCCACATCGAGCTTGACGTCGGCGTCGCTCATCAGGAGGGCCTGCGCATCGGTGTTGATCGCGATGAACTCGACGCCCTTGAGACCGACCTCGATCATCCGGTTGATGGCGTTGACACCACCGCCGCCGATGCCGACAACCTTGATGACTGCGAGGTAGTTCTGCGGTGCTGCCACGTCGAAGGCCTCTCGCCTCGAATTTCCGGGTCGGCCGGCCCCTGTGGGGTGCCGTACCGACGGATGTCGATGGGTAGGGAGCCTGGTTTCTGACTGAATGTCCGAAATGCCGACCGCCGACCCCAACCCTAAACTTGACGTTTAGGGTTAGTGCTGTGCCTCCGTCACATCACCAGGAAGCACAGTCTGGTGACACAGGACACTAGGTGGCCCCGGGCACGTGTTTCAACGAACACGCCGAGCTTCCCTTTTTCTTTTGAGCCTATGTGATCATCAACCAGCTTATGAAACCGGGGTGACCACCAAGGGTCGGGCCGTCACCGAAAGGCGTCAACCCCTCCCCCAGGGAGAGAACCTACCGGATCATCCCGACACCGCCGGCGCGTCCGGCGCACTGACGTCGAAGTTCGTACCCTTCTGACTCATCAGTGCCACCAGCACCCGGGCTTTTCGATCGATCTGGTCCGGACTCCCCCAGCGGACCGTGGCACCCCCGCTGAGCTGCAGCTGGATGTCGTCGTAGGAGTGCACCAGCACCGCCCCGGCCCGTTGCCGGACCTCGGCGGGCAGCCCGGCGGCGACCGCCACCGCCCCCTGGACCAACTGCGGACGGGAAATCACCCCGGCCGCGTCGTTCGCCTGCTGACTGAGCCGCAGTTCGACCACCGGCACTCCGGCCGGGGCGGCGTCCTCGGTGGCGAAGCTCACGCCACCTGCGTCCACCTGGGTGAATCTGCCGTCGTCCCCCTTGACGGCGGCCACCGCGGTGCGCTGGGTGATCTTCACCCGCAGGGTGTGCGGCCAGCCCCGCCAGACCTCGGCCCGGGCCACCCGCGGGATCGCCTCCACCCGCCGGGTGGCGGCGTCCAGGTCGACCCGGGCCAGCGGGCCGGCGCCGACCGTGCCGATCGCCGCGCGGACCTGGTCGACCGTCAGCCGGTCGTCCTGCGCCCCCTGCACCGCGACGCTGCGCACGTCCAGGGCCGAGGAGAGGAAGACCAGCCAGGCCAGCCCGCCCAGCACCGAGGCGCCGAGCGCGGCCAGCACCGCGATGCCCCGCCGGGAGAGCCGGAGCCGGGGCGAGTACTCCTCGTCCCCGAACTCCACCTCCTCCCGCGGGTACCCCCGGCCGGAGGCCGGGGGTTGATCGGCGGGCCGACCGTCAGCCACGGCGGCGGCCACCCCTGGCGGCCTCGATCGCTTCGTAGACCATGCCGACCAGCAGGTCGTCGGCGTCCCGGCGGCCGAACTCGGCGGCGGCCCGGCTCATGTCCCAGAGCCGCTGCGGGTCGGTGAGCACCGGCAGGACGTTCTGCAGGACCCACTCCGGGGTCAGTTCCGCGTCGTCGACCAGCAGCCCGCCGCCGGCCTTGACCATCGGCTGGGCGTTCAGCCGCTGCTCGCCGTTGCCGATCGGCAGCGGGACGAAGGCGGCCGGCAGGCCCACCGCCGCCAGCTCGGCCACCGTCATGGCGCCGGCCCGGCAGAGCATCAGGTCGGCGGCGGCGTACGCGAGGTCCATCCGGTCCACGTACGGCACGGCGCGGTAGGGCGGCATCCCGGGGATGTCGTCCACCTGCGGCAGCTCGTTCTTCGGCCCGACCGCGTGCAGGATCTGCACGCCGTACTGCTGGAGCCGGGGCGCGATGGCGGTGACGGTCTCGTTGAGCCGGCGGGCGCCCTGCGAGCCGCCGGAGACCAGCAGCGTGGGCAGCCGCTGATCGAGGCCGAAGTAGTGCCGGGCCTCCGGCCGGGCCGCGTTGCGGTCCAGGGTGGCGATGGTCCGGCGCAGCGGGATGCCGATGTACCGGGAGTCGCGCAGCTTGCTGTCCGGCGTGGAGACGGCGACGAAGTCGCTGTACCGGGCACCGATCTTGTTGGCCAGGCCGGGCCGGGCGTTGGCCTCGTGGACCACGATCGGCACCCCGGCCCGCTTGGCGGCCAGGTAGGCCGGCATCGCGACGTAGCCGCCGAAGCCGACCACGACATCCGCCTTGACCCGCTCGATGATCTCCTGGGCGGCTCGGACGGTGCCGCGCAGCCGGCCCGGGACGGTGATCAGCTCGGGGGTGGGCTTGCGGGGCAGCGGAACGGCCGGGATCAGCTCCAGGTGGTAGCCCCGCTCGGGCACCAGCCGGGTCTCCAGGCCGCGCTCGGTGCCCAGGGCGGTGATCCCGATGGACGGGTCGTGCCTGCGGAGGGCGTCCGCGAGGGCGAGGGCCGGCTCGATGTGACCGGCGGTCCCCCCGCCGGCGAGTACGACATGCACCGAAATTCACCGCTCCCTGCGTGCCGGCACCGGGGCCGGGCGCGCTGTGGTTCGTCGTCGTGGCAGCACCCGGGCCAGTCGTCTCCTGATCCGGGAGTTCTTGCTCCGGGCGGCCAGGGCCGCCTTCGCGCCCGAGGTGCTGCGCGCGAGGCACAGCAGCACACCGATCACGGACATGGCCGACAGCATGGCGGAACCGCCGTAGGAGAACAGCGGGAGCGGGACGCCCGCGATGGGCAGCAGTCCCAGTGCCGACCCCAGGTTGATCACGGCCTGCGCCATGATCCACGTGGTGGCGGCCCCCGCGGCGTACCTGACGAAGGGGTCCTTCGTACCGATGGCCACACGGATACCCGCGTAGCCTAGTGCCGCGAAGAGACCGATCACCGACAGCGTCCCCACCAGACCGAGTTCCTCGCCCGTCGTGGCGAAGATGAAGTCGGTGTGCGCCTCCGGGAGCTGGCCCCATTTCTCGACGCCGGCGCCGAGGCCGGAACCGAACAGACCGCCCAGTCCGAACGAGTACACCCCGTGCAGCGCCTGGAAGCACGCGCCGGCCGGGTCGAGCTTGGTCACCCCGATGCAGGAGAGCCGTTCGGCCCGGTGCGGGACGGTGACCACCAGGGCGGTGCAGACCACGACGGCGACGCCGAGGGTGGCGACGAACAGCCGCATCGGGGCGCCGACCATCCAGAGCAGGCCGAACAGCATGGCGACCAGGATCATCGAGGTGCCCATGTCGCCGCCGAGCATGATCATCGCGAGCAGCAGCAGCGCACCCGGCACCAGCGGGACCAGCAGGTGCTTCCACTGGTCGAGGGTGCCGGTCCGCTGCTTGCGGGCGAGCAGGTCGGCCCCCCAGAGCACCAGCGCGAGCTTGGCGAACTCGGACGGCTGGAACTGGAAGAAGCCCAGATCCAGCCAGTTCCGGTTGCCGTTGACCTCCACCCCGACCCCGGGGATCGCGACCAGCGCGAGCGCACCGATCACGCCGAACATCACGGGGTAGACGATCACCCGGAGCACCGCCACCGGGACCAGCGCGAAGCCGACCAGCAGCGAGAAGCCGAGCAGCACCGCGACCAGCTGCTTGAAGAAGTAGAACTGGGTGGACCGGTGCTGGCCCAGCGCGAGGATCTGCGAGGCCGAGAAGACCATCATCAGGCCGAGCACCACGAGCAGCAGCGTCGCGCCGATGATCAGCAGATAGGGCGTGAGCGGCCGGTCCAGGGTGTACCGCAGACGGGCCCGGAAGGCCTGCAGACGGGCCAACGGGCCGGCCGACTTGTAGGCGGTCGTGGTCGCCGAGAGCACCCGCCACGGATCGCCGGAGCCCTTTCCCGGCGTACCGGAACCGCCCTCCCTGCCCTGCCCCGCCACCACGCTGCCCCTCATTCCTTATCGAGGCTCGGCGCGCCCCTTCGGCTCGCTCGCCCGTGCACCGGTCGGCGGGCCGAGCCGGACGTCCGTTCGAACGGGACGGGCCGCCGTGCAGGGGCGGATGAGCCGAGTCGGACGTCCGGGCGAACGGGCCGGCCGGCCGACCGTCAGCTGTCCGCGAGCTCCCGGACCGCCGCGGCGAAGAGGTCGCCGCGCTCGCCGTAGTTGGTGAACATGTCCATCGAGGCGCAGGCCGGGGCCAGCAGCACCGTGTCACCCGATCGGGCGAGTGACGCGGCCGTACGGACCACCTCGGTCATCGCCACCGCGCCAGTCTGGCCCTCGGCCGCCTCGATCACCGGGACATCCGGCGCGTGTCGCGCCAGCGCGTCCCGGATCACCCCGCGGTCCTCGCCGATCAGCACCACGGCGCGCAGCCGCTCGGCCGCGCCCTGGACCAGGTCGTCGAACGCGGCGCCCTTGGCCAGCCCGCCGGCGATCCAGACCACCGGCCGGTACGCGGCCAGCGAGGCCGCGGCGGCATGGGTGTTGGTGGCCTTGGAGTCGTCGATGTACGTGACGCCGGCGACCACGCCGACCTCGGCGATCCGGTGGGCGTCCGGGCGGAAGGCCCGCAGCCCCTCCCGGACGGCCGCGGCGTCCACCCCGTACGCCCGGGCGAGGGCGGCGGCGGCGAGCGCGTTGGCGATGTTGTGCGGGGCCGGCGGGTGGACGTCGGCGACCGAGCCCAGCTCGGCGGCGTTCTTGTCCCGGTCCGGCACGAAGGCGCGGTCCACCAGCAGGCCGTCGACGACACCGAGGTTCGACAGGCCGGGCGAGCCGAGGCCGAATCCGATCGCCCGGCAGCCCTCCTCGACGTCGGCCTCGCGGACCAGCGCCTCGGTGGCCGGGTCGGCCAGGTTGTACACGCAGGCGACGACGTTGCCCTCGTAGATCCGGCCCTTGTCGGCGGCGTACGCCTCCATCGAGCCGTGCCAGTCGAGGTGGTCGGGTGCCAGGTTGAGCACGGCCGCCGCGTACGGGCGCAGCGAGGGCGCCCAGTGCAGCTGGTAGCTGGAGAGCTCGACGGCGAGCACGTCGTACGGCTCCTCGGCGAGCACCGCGTCCAGCACCGAGACCCCGACGTTGCCGACGGCGGCGGTGCGCCGGCCGGCGGCGGTGAGGATCGAGGCGAGCATCTGGACGGTGGTGGTCTTGCCGTTGGTGCCGGTGACGGCCAGCCAGGGGGCCGGCTCGCCGGTCGACGCCAGCGGCGCGCGCAGGCGCCAGGCCAGTTCGACGTCGCCCCAGACCTCGACGCCGGCCGCCTCGGCGGCGGCGAACAGCGGGCTGCTGGGCGGCCAGCCCGGCGAGGTGACGACCAGCCGGGTGCCCTCGGGCAGGCTGTCGCCGTCGCCGAGGCGGACGGTGACGCCCAGGGCCCGCAGCTCGGCGGCGCGGGCCTCCAGGCCCGGGCCGGAGCCGCCGTCCACGACCGTGACCAGCGCGCCGAGGCCGTGCAGCACCCGGGCGGCGCTGATGCCGGAGACGCCCAGGCCGGCGACGGCGACCGGCAGTCCGGTCCACACCGGTCCGGTCATCCCGTCACCCATCCCGCGTAGAAGAGGCCGAGACCGACGGCCACGCAGAGGCCCTGGATGATCCAGAACCGGACCACGATCAGGACTTCGGTCCAGCCCTTGAGTTCGAAGTGGTGCTGCAGCGGGGCCATCTTGAAGACCCGCTTGCCGGTCATCCGGAAGGAGCCGACCTGGATGATCACCGAGAGGGTGATGATCACGTAGAGGCCGCCGAGCAGCGCGAGCAGCAGCTCGGTGCGCGAGCAGATCGCCAGACCGGCCAGGGCGCCGCCGAGGGCGAGCGAGCCGGTGTCACCCATGAAGATCTTGGCGGGCGAGGTGTTCCACCAGAGGAAGCCGAAGCAGGAGCCCATCAGGGCGGCGGCGACCACCGCGAGGTCCAGCGGGTCGCGGACGTCGTAGCAGCTGGAGGTGGCCGAGATCGCGTAGGCGCAGCTCTGGCCGTACTCCCAGACGCCGATGAAGGTGTAGGCGCCGAAGACCATCACCGAGGCGCCGGTGGCCAGGCCGTCGAGACCGTCCGTCAGGTTCACGCCGTTCGACATCGCGGCGATCATGAAGTACGCGAAGATTACGAACAGCACCGGGCCGATCGACCAGCCGAAGTCCCGGACGAAGGAGAGGTGCTGGGAGGCCGGGGAGAGCCCGCGGTCGTCGCTGAACTGCAGCGCGAGGATCGCGAAGGCGAGGCCCACGAACGACTGGCCGAAGAGCTTGGCCTTGGCCCGCAGGCCGAGCGAACGGCGCTTGACGACCTTGATGTAGTCGTCCAGGAAGCCGACCAGGCCCAGACCGACCGTCAGGAACAGCACCAGCAGACCGGAGGCGGTCGGCGAGTCGCCCGTTATCGCCTTGGTCGCGAAGTAGGCGATCAGCGTCGCCAGGATGAAGGCGATGCCGCCCATGGTGGGCGTGCCCTTCTTGCTGTGGTGCGCCTTGGGGCCGTCGTCGCGGATGTACTGGCCGTAGCCGCGCTTGGCGAGCAGCTTGATCAGAGCCGGGGTCCCGAGCAGCGAGAGGACGAGGCCGATCATGCCGGAGAAGAGGATCTGCTTCATTACTCGGCCGCACCGTCCGCGAGCAGTGCCTCGGCCACCTTCTCGAGCCCCACCGAACGGGAAGCCTTCACCAGGACCACATCCCCCGGCCGAAGCTGACTGCGCAGCAGTTCGACCGCCGCGTCCGCGTCGGACACCAGCACCGACTCCTCACCCCACGAACCTTCGTTCCTAGCGCCCAGTTCCATGCAGGCCGCCTCGCGTCCGCCGACCGCCACCAGCTTGGTGACGTCCAGCCGTACCGCGAGCCGCCCGATGGCGTCGTGCTCGGCCAGGCTGTCCTCGCCGAGCTCCCGCATCTCGCCGAGCACCGCCCAGGTGCGGCGGCGCTCCGGGCCGCGCCCTCCGATCGAGACCAGCGCCCGCAGCGCGGCCCGCATCGAGTCGGGGTTCGCGTTGTAGGCGTCGTTCACGACGGTGAGACCATCGGCCCGGTCGACGACCTCCATGCGCCAGCGGGACAGCGCACCCGCCTCGCTCAGCGCTTCGGCGGTGTCATCGACGGACATCCCGAGCTCCACCGCCACCGCTGCGGCGGCGAGGGCGTTCGAGACGTGGTGCTCACCGTACAGGCGCAGCTGCACGGGTGCGGAACCGGCCGGGGTGGTCAGCGTGAACGATGGCCGTCCGGTGGAGTCCAGGCGAACATCCTGTGCCCGGACGTGCGCCTCGCGGGACTCCCCGAAGTACACCACCCGGGCCCTGGTGCGGGAGGCCATCGCGCGCACCAGCGGGTCGTCGGCGTTGAGGATCGCCGCACCGTCCGCCGGCAGCGCCTCGACCAGCTCGCCCTTCGCCTCGGCGATCGCCTGCTGGGAGCCGAACTCGCCGACGTGGGCGGTGCCGACGTTCAGCACCAGGCCGATCCGGGGCGGGGTGATCGAGGTGAGGTACTCGATGTCGCCCTTGTGCCGGGCGCCCATCTCCATCACCAGGTGCCGGGTGCCGGCCTCGACCCGCAGCGCCGTCATCGGGTGCCCGATCTCGTTGTTGAGCGAGCCGGGCGGGTAGACGGTGTCGCCGAGCCGCTGGAGCAGCTGGGCGATCAGGTCCTTGGTGCTGGTCTTGCCGGCCGAGCCGGTCAGCGCGACCACGGTGGTGGATTCGGCGCGGGCCACCACCGCCCGGGCCAGCTTGCCGAGTGCGTCCACCACGCTGTCGACCAGGACGGCGGGCACCCCGACCGGGCGGGCGGCCAGCACCGCGACGGCGCCGGCGGCGACCGCCTTCTCGGCATAGTCGTGGCCGTCCACGTGTTCGCCGGCGAAGGCCGCGAACAGGCAGCCGGGGCGCACCTTGCGGGAGTCGACCTCGACCGGGCCGGTGACCGGGGTGTCGGGGTCGGCGCCGTCCAGGGTGCCTCCGACGGCTGCGGCCACCTCGGCGAGGGTCAGTGCGATCACGGCTGCTCTACTCCTCCGGTGCCCCGGGCGGCCGTGGTCCGCGTGATCGAGTCCCGCAGTACCTCCCGGTCGTCGAAGGGGCGGATCTCGTCTCTTACATACTGGCCGAGCTCATGGCCCTTGCCGGCCACCAGCACGGTGTCACCGGCCTGGGCGCGGGCCACCGCGAGGTGGACCGCCTCGGCCCGGTCGGGCACGACCAGGACGGCGCCGCGCTCGGCCTCGGGCACCGAGGCGGCGCCCGTGAGCATGGTGGCGAGGATCGCCAACGGGTCCTCGCTGCGCGGGTTGTCGCTGGTCAGCAGGGCGGTGTCGGCGAGCTCGGCGGCGATGGCGCCCATCGGGGCGCGCTTGTGCGGGTCGCGGTCGCCGCCGCAGCCCACCACGACGTGCAGCCGGCCCTTGGTGACCTCGCGCAGCGAGGCGAGGACGGCGCGCAGGGCGTCCGGCTTGTGGGCGTAGTCGACCACCGCGACGAACGGCTGCCCGGCGTCCACCCGCTCCAGCCGGCCCGGCACCCCGGGCACCTCGGCGATCCCGGCGACGACCTGCTCCAGCGGCAGCCCGGCGGTCACCAGCACGGTGATCGCGGCCAGCGCGTTGGCGACGTTGAACGGGCCCGGCAGCGGGACGGACGCGTCGGCCTCGGCGCCGTCCGGGCCGAGCACCCGGAAGGTCGAGCCGATCGGGCCGAGCTGGACGTCCACCGCGCGCCAGTCGGCCTCGGCCGCACCGGTCGCGGAGAACGAGGTGACCGGGATCTTCGCCTCGGCGACCAGCCGGCGCCCGTAGGCGTCGTCCAGGTTGGCCACGCCGAGCCGGGACTTGCCGGGCTGGAAGAGCCGGGCCTTCGCCTGGAAGTAGTCCTCCATGTCCGGGTGGAAGTCGAGGTGCTCCGGCGTGAGGTTGTTGAACAGCGCGACGTCGTAGACGACGCCGTCGGTCCGGCCGAAGACCAGCGCGTGGCTGGAGACCTCCATGGTCACCGCGTCCGCGCCGCGCTCCCCCATCACGCCGAGGATCGCGTGCAGGTCGGTGGCCTCGGGGGTGGTGCGCTCGCTCTTGATCCGCTCGTCGCCGACCCGCATCTCGACGGTGCCGATCACGCCGGGGCTGTGCCCGGCGCCGCGCAGACCGCCCTCGACCAGGTAGGAGGTGGTGGTCTTGCCGTTGGTGCCGGTCAGCCCGATCATCAGCAGCCGGTCGGCGGGGCGGCCGTAGACCGCGGCGGCCAGTTCGCCCATCCGGGCCCGCGGCCGGTCGACCACCAGCGACGGCAGACCGCTGCCGGCCGCCTGTTCGGCACCGGCCGGGTCGGTGAGCAGCGCCACCGCGCCGGCGGCCGCGGCCTGGGCCGCGAAGGCCGCGCCGTGGTGGTTGGCGCCCGGGAAGGCCACGTAGACGTCGCCGGGGCGCACCGCGCGGGAGTCGTGGGTGACGCCGGTGACCGGGCTCCCCTCGACCGGCGCGAGGCCGAGCAGACGGGCCAGCTCGGCGAGCGGCAGGGCCTTCACCCCGGCGGGGCGGGGCGGGCTCACGGTGATTTGATCGGGTTTCGGCACGGCGGGCAGGCTATCCGCCGAAGGGCGTCCAGGGCCAAACCGGGCCCTCGCCGTGCCGTCGTCCCGCCCGGCCCGCTCGTTGCTCATGGTCGATCACGGCTTCCACTCGACGGGCAGGTTGGGTGCCTCGCTGCCGCTCGGCGGCACCTGCAGGGTCTTCAGGGTGAACTCCATCACCTGCTTGAACACCGGACCGCAGAGCTGGCCGCCGAAGTGGCCGTTGACCGGGTCCTGGATCACGCAGGAGACGGTGACCCGGGGCGCGTCGGCCGGCGCGAAGCCGATGAACGAGGCGGTGTACCCGCGGTATCCGCCGGTCTTCGGGTCCACCCGGTTGGCGGTGCCGGTCTTGCCGGCCACCCGGTAGCCGGGGACGGCGGCCTTGCCGCCGGTGCCCTGCTCGTCGGTGACGACCGACTCCAGCATCTCGGTGAGCGTCTTCGCGGTCTGCTCGCTGACGACCCGGGTCTGGGCCCCCGGCGCGGCCGGGGTGTACCTGCCGTCCGGCGAGGTGGTGCCCTGGACCACGCTCGGCGCCACGCGCACGCCCCCGTTGGCGATCGTGGAGTAGACCGAGGTGGCTTGGAGGGCGCTGAGGGTCATCGGGCCCTGCCCGAAGGTGATGTTGTACTTCTCCGAGGCCACGAGGTCCTCCGGCTTCTTCAGCTTTCCGGCGGCCTCCCCCGGGAAGCCCAGCCCGGTGGGCTGCGCCACCCCGAACTTGCGCAGGTAGCCGTCGAGCACCCGGTTGGCCTCCGGCTGGTCGGCGCCGAGCGTCTCGAAGGCCTCGATGGTGCCGATGTTGGAGGACTTGGCCAGCACCCCGGCCAGGGTCAGGTACCAGGTGCCGTGGTCGACGTCGTCCTGGAAGTTGACGTCGGCCCGCTGGAGCCGCCCGGGCACCGTCACCTTGGTGTCCCAGGTGGCCTTGCCGCTGTCCAGCACCGCGGCCATCGTCATCAGCTTCGCCGTGCTGCCCGGCTCGTAGGAGTCCTGGAGGGCCGGGTTGCCGAGCTGGGAGGACTTGGCCGTGCTCAGGTCGTTGGGGTTGAAGCCGGGCGAGGTGGCCATCGCCAGGACCTGACCGGTCTTCACGTCCTGGACGACGACGTAGCCCTTCTCCGCCCCGGCGTTGGCGACCTGGTCGGTGATGGCGCGCTGGGCGGCCCACTGGATGTCCCGGTTGACGGTCAGCCGCAGGTCGGTGCCGGGCACGGCCTGGTCCAGCGAACCCCCGGCGGTGGGCACCAGCCGGCCGCCCGCCTGGGCGTAGCTGCTGTGGCCGTCCTTGCCGGCGAGCTGCTTCTGGTACTGCTGCTCCAGGCCGCCGGCGCCCTCGCCCTCGGCGTTGACGAAGCCGACCAGGTTGGAGGCCAGCCCGTCCGAGGGGTAGACGCGCTTCTGGGTGTCCCGGTTGAAGACGCCGGCCAGCGGGTTGGCGCACTCGTTGTCCACCCTGGTCCGGCCGCCCTCCTCGGCCGGCTTGGTCAGCAGGCGCTTCTGGGCCAGGCAGGCCTTGGAGTTCGCCTGCTTCTCCAGACCCGACTTGAGGTCGCTGATCTGGTTCTTGACGTCCGGGCTCTGCTGGGCGGCGAGCCGCTTGTAGCGGGTCTTGGGGGTGTGCAGGTCGGCGGCGAGCTTCTCCTTGGACAGGCCGAGGATCGGCGCGAGCAGCGCGGCCGCCTGCTCGGGGGCGTCCGGGACGCCCGCGGCCTCCGGGGTGAACATGGCCGGGTCCGCGGTGATGTCGTAGGCGTCGACGGTGGTGGCGAGGGCGACGCCGTCGGCGGACGTTATCGAGCCGCGCTCGGCGGTGATCGGGATGCTCAGGTAGCGGTTGGTGTTGGCGTCGGCGGCCAGCGCGTCGGAGTCCAGCAGTTGGAGCTGGACGAGGCGGCCGGCGAAGACCGAGAACACCAGGAACAGCGCGACGGTGACCACCCGCAGCCGGCGGCGCGGGTCGGCCAGCCGGATCGCCCTGGCCTGGGGGCGCTGCGGCGGGCGGGACTTCGGGCGCGGGCGGCCGGGCAGCCGGCCCTCCGGGCGGCGCTGGCCCGGGGTGCGGAGCGGTCGGCGGGCGGCCTTGGGGTCGCCGGTCCCGGCCGACTGCGCCCGCGGGGGCCGCGGCATGGCCGACTGGGCCTTGACGGACTGGGCCTTCCGGGGTGCTGCCGCCTTCGGCGGCTGGGCCTTCGGGGGCTGCTTCGCCCGGGCGGGCTGCGGCTTGGCGGGCTGCGGCTTGGCCGGCTGCGCCTTCGCGGGCTGCGCCTTGCCGGGCTCGGCCCGGCCGGCCTGGCCGCGTGGGGTCTGCCGCGGAGCGGCGCCCTTGGCGACGAATCGGCGGCCACCGGCGCCGCCGGTCCCGCCGGTGGGCTGTCGGGGCGTGCTCATCGGCCCGCACCTCCGGTCGCGGTCGGCGCCGGCTGGGGCGCGGCCGGCGAACCGGCGGGGGCGGGGGCGGCCGGAGCGGCCGGGTTGATCTGGACGGTGGTGTCACCGCTGGGCGCCGGCGCGGCCGGCGCACCCGGCTGGGCACTCGGCGACGGCTGCTTCCCGGGCCACGGCTCGGCGGTGGACCGTTTCACCGGGGGGCTGTCCTGGGCCGGTCCGGGCGTGCCGAGCACCTTGCCGCCGTTCGGGACGTCCAGGAAGGCCATCCCCCCGGCGGGCACCATGCCCAGCTCGGTGGCCCGGCGGGCGAGCGCGTCCGGTGCGGAGTTCTGGTCGATCTGGTGCTGCAGGCCCTGCTGCTCGTCGGTGAGCACGGTGGTCTGCCGCTGCAGTCTGGACAGCTCGAAGGAGCCCTCGTTGAGGGCGGTGTTCAGCGCCAGCAGGCCGAGCAGCCCGGCCGCGAGCAGCACCACGACCAGGACCGCGAACGGTGTCCTCCCCCGTACCGGGCGCCGCCCGGGCCGCACCGTGATCCGCGCCCTGCCGCCCTGCCCGGGGAGCACCGCGCTCCTCGCCCCGCCTCCGGCCACCGGCCCCACGCTGTTCCCTCCGCCCTTCGGACCGCCCCGTGAACCTGGTCAGCCCCGGGTGCTTCGGTCCCTGATCCTCTCCGCCACCCGCAGCCGCACGGGCGCGGCGCGCCGGTTCTCCTCGATCTCCTGCTCGGTGGCCAGCTCGGCACCGCGGGTGATCAGCTTCAGCCAGGGCTGGTGCTCCTCCGGGACGAACGGCAGCCCGGGCGGGGCGGTGGTGGTCGCGCCCGCCGCCAGGTACTGCTTGACCAGGCGGTCCTCCAGCGACTGGTAGGACATCACCACGATCCGCCCGCCCAGCGCCAGCGCGTCCAGGGCGCCCGGGATCGCCCGGTCCAGCACCTCCAGCTCGCCGTTGACCTCGATCCGCAGCGCCTGGAAGGTGCGCTTGGCCGGGTTCCCGCCGGTGCGGCGGGTCGCGGCCGGAATGGCGTTGCGCACCAGATCGACCAGACGCGCGCTGTTGGTGAACGGTTCCTTCTCCCGCTCGCGCAGGATCACCGAGGCGATCTTTCCGGCGAACCGCTCCTCGCCGTACACCTTGAGGATCCGGGCCAGCTGCCCGTGGGTGTAGGTGTTGAGCACCTCGGCCGCGCTGAGGCCCCGGGTCTGGTCCATCCGCATGTCCAGCGGGGCGTCCTGGGAGTAGGCGAAACCGCGCTCGGCCTCGTCCAGCTGCATCGAGGAGACCCCGAGGTCGAACAGGACGCCCTGCACCCGGGGGATCTCCAGGCGCTCCAGCACCTCGGGGATCTCGTCGTAGACGGCGTGCACCAGGGTGGCCCGGTCGCCGAACGGGGCGAGCCGCTCCGCGGAGAGCTTCAGGGCCGCCGGGTCACGGTCCACCGCGACCAGCCGGACCTCCGGGAACTGGGTCAGCAGGGCCTCGCTGTGCCCGCCCAGGCCGAGGGTGGCGTCCACCACCACCGCGCCGGGCTGCGAGATCGCCGGGGCCAGCGCGTCCATGCACCGCTGCAGCATCACGGGGACGTGCTTGGGGGCCGGATCGTTGGTGCTCATGCGCGGTGGCGCCCTTCTTCGGTGCGGAGCAGCCCGACGTCCGGGAGCTCCGACCTATTTTGGCCCACTGTGCGCCGGAGTCGCCGCGTGGGGCGGCGGGTGGCAGCCGCCGGCGGCCGGAACGCGGCCCGTGGTCCCCGCCCGCTCAGGGGGAAGATCGTGACCGCCCGGCGCCGGGGAAGGTGCGCCAGGTGGCACGGGAGCGGGTGGAGGCCACCGGCCGCGTCGGCCGCCGCACCGGCCGGAACCGCCCGGTTGACGGGCGCCGGCGGGTGTGCTTCTACTTCTTCTCCACTGCGCCGCAACTCTATCGCGGACACCCCGTCAGTCAACGGTCCGCTCCGGCGCACCACCCGGGCGGCGGTACGGATCACCGCAGGTCGCGGCCGTCCGGCGGGCTGCCGGGGGCACCGTCCGGGGGTCGCGCGGCACGGCCGCGCGCCCCGACCCCGACGAGGCCGGACAAACCCGCTCGGAACACCTCGGCCACCGGCACGCCGCTCCACCCGGTTGTCGATATGCACTCGGTCACAGCCGCCCGGTCTGTAGCCCTCCGCCCCACCACGGAAGCCGGATTCGCACTAACGTCTTCACCATGACAGTGACCCCCGACCGGCCCACGCCGACAGCCGCTGCCGACACCACCGAACCGAAGATCATCGACCGCTTCGTGGCGGCCAACCGCGAGTACGCGGTGACCTTCCGCGACGGCGGCATGGACGCCCGCCCCGTCCAGCGCATCGCCGTGGTGGCGTGCATGGACGCCCGACTCGACCTGTTCGCCGCACTCGGCCTCGAACTGGGCGACGCCCACGTCATCCGCAACGCGGGCGGTGTCGTCACCGACGACACCATCCGCTCGCTCACCATCAGCCAGCGTGCCCTCGGCACCCGCTCGGTCGCGCTGATCCACCACACCGGCTGCGGTCTGCTCGGCCTCACCGAGGACTTCCGGCGCGAGCTGGAGCTGGAGGTCGGCCAGCGCCCGCAGTGGGCGGTGGAGTCCTTCATCGACCTCGACGGCGACGTCCGGCAGTCCATGCAGCGGGTCCGCACCTCGCCCTTCCTGCTGCACACCGACGACGTCCGGGGCTTCGTCTTCGACGTCCACACCGGTCTGCTCCGCGAGATCGACTGACCCACCCCGTCCACCGGCCGTCTCCGGCCCGGCCAACGTCGTCCGGGCCCCCGCCGGCACCCCCGCCGACGGCCTCCGTACCCGTCCCGCCGCCCCCGCGCGGGCGCCCCACCTCCCCGCGGCTTCCCGGGCGCTTTCGGCCGGGTGGTGACTTCTGGTCACCACCCGGGGGAGAATGCGCCTGCCGGTCGGACCCCGAACCACCTGGGGCGGCCGGCCGCAGGCCCCCACGACGGCACCGGCTCCCGCCACGGAACCGCTTCCCGAGGAGCCGCGTCCAGCATGGGGTGGGGGCCCGCCTCGGGGTGAGGCGGGCGCAGTGTGCCAGGGAGCGTACGGGTGACGAGCTACAACGATCAGGCCGGTCTCGAAGGTCGTCCGGGGGGCGACCGGGGGACGAAGGGGTACCACCCGGTCGGCCTGCCCGAGCTCGCCGCCGTGGTGGAACGGGTCCGGGCCAACATCGAGAGCGTGATCGAGGGCAAGCCGGAGGCAGTCCGGATCGCGCTGACGGTGCTGCTCGCCGAGGGCCACCTGCTGCTGGAGGACGTGCCCGGCGTCGGCAAGACCATGCTGGCCAAGGCACTCGCCCGGTCCGTCGACTGCACGGTGCGCCGCATCCAGTTCACGCCGGACCTGCTGCCCTCCGACGTCACCGGCACCAACATCTTCGACCAGCACCAGCGCGACTTCGAGTTCCGCCCGGGCGCGATCTTCGCGCAGATCGTGGTCGGCGACGAGATCAACCGGGCCTCGCCGAAGACCCAGTCCGCGCTGCTGGAGTCGATGGAGGAGCGCCAGGTCACCATCGACGGCACCAGCTACGAGCTGCCGTCGCCGTTCATGGTGGTCGCCACCCAGAACCCGGTCGAGATGGAGGGCACCTACCCCCTCCCGGAGGCCCAGCGGGACCGCTTCATGGCCCGGATCTCGATCGGCTACCCGAGCCCCGAGGCCGAGTTCGCGATGCTCGACGTGCACGGCGGCGCCAGCCCGCTGGACGACCTCCAGCCGGTCGCGCACGCCGCCGACATCCTCAAGCTGATCGACCTGGTGCGCACCGTGCACGTCGCCGACCCGGTCCGCCGCTACGCCGTCGACCTGGTCGGCGCCACCCGGAACAGCCACGAGCTGCGGCTCGGCGCCTCGCCGCGCGCCACCCTGCACCTGGTGCGGGCCGCCCGCGCCGCCGCCGCGCTGGACGGGCGCGACTACGTCACCCCGGACGACATCCAGCGCCTGGCCGTCCCGGTGCTCGCGCACCGCCTGATGCCGACCGCCGAGACCCAGCTGAGCCGGCGCACCGCCGAGCAGATCGTGACCGACCTGGTCGCCCGGCTGCCGCTGCCGCGCCCGCAGGGCCAGGCCGGCCCGGCCCTGCGGAGGGGCTGAGGTGGGACCGTCCGACGCACCGTCGGGCCTGCGCGCCGGCCTGAACGGCCTCACCACCCGGGGTCGCTCCTTCCTCGCCGCGGGGGCCACCTCGGTGGTCTGCGCCTACGTGCTCGACCAGGACGCGCTGCTGCGCGTCGGCGTCCTGCTCGCGGCGCTGCCGCTGGCCGCCGCGCTGCTGCTGGCCAACACCCGCTACCGGGTGGCCAGCGGACGCCGGCTCAACCCGCGCCGGGCCGTCGCCGGCCACGAGGCCCGCGTCCACCTGCGGGTGGACAACGTCTCCCGGGTGCCCACCGGCCTGCTGCTGCTGGAGGACAAGGTCCCGTACGTGCTCGGGCCGCGCCCGCGCTTCGTCCTGGACCGGGTCGAGCCGCACGGCCACCGCGAGGTGTCCTACCGGGTCCGCTCCGACCTGCGCGGCCGCTACCCGCTCGGCCCGCTCCAGCTGCGGCTCTCCGACCCGTTCGGGATGTGCGAGGTCAATCGTTCCTTCACCGCCTCGGACGTCCTCACCGTCGTGCCGCAGGTGCAGCAGCTGCCGCAGGTGCGGCTCAGCGGCGAGTGGGTCGGCCAGGGCGAGAGCCGCACCCGCACCCTGGCGCTGGCCGGTGACGACGACGTCATCCTGCGCGAGTACCGGCACGGCGACGACCTGCGCCGGGTGCACTGGAAGTCCACCGCCCGGTACGGCGAGCTGATGGTCCGCCGCGAGGAGCAGCCGAAGAAGGCCCGGGCCACCGTCCTGCTGGACACCCGGGAGTCCGGCCACCGGGGCAGCGGCCCGGCGTCCTCCTTCGAATGGGCGGTCGGCTGCGCGGCCTCGGTCGCCGCGCACCTGCTGGAGCGCGGCTACCAGACCCGGCTGCTCACCGACACCGGCCACTGCGTGCCCGGCCCGGACGCCGGCGGCGGCAACACCGCCGCCGACGCCTCCGGCCTGATCCTGGACGCGCTCGCGGTGGTCGACCTCTCCGACGGCGGCGGGCTCTCCCGGGCCGAGGAGCCCCTGCGCAGCTCCGGCGAGGGCCTGCTGGTCGCCGTGCTCGGCGAGCTGGACGAGGCCCAGACCGCCCGGCTGGCCCGGTTGCGGGGCCGGACCGGCGGCGCCGTCGTCTTCCTGCTCGACACCGGCACCTGGTCCGGCCTGCGGATGCTCGCGCCCGACACCGGCGGGGACGAGTTCCGTGCCCGGGTGCGGCAGCTGCGCGAGGCCGGCTGGACCGTCCTGCCGGTCCGCGCCGGGGACTCCGCGCCGGAGCTCTGGCAGGCCGCCGACCGGACCGAGTCGCCCTCCCCCTACCGAGATGAGGCCGGCGCGTGACCACCCGGGCCAAACTGACCGTCTACTCGGCGCTGGCCACCGCCCTGGCCTCGCTCTGCCTGCTCCCGCTGCTCACCACCAAGGGCTGGATCACCCACGCCTACCTGGTCGTCACCGTGGTCGCGGCGGCCGGCGCGGGCCTGCGCCGGACCCCGTTCTACCGCTGGACGGTGCCGCTCGGGCAGCTGCTCGTGCTGACCGTCCTGCTGCTGGTCGGCTTCGCCAGCTCGACCGCGCTCTGGGGCGGCGTGCTGCCCGGCACCCAGTCGGTGCACACCCTGGCGCAGGTCCTCGGCCAGGGGCTGGACGACATCCGGGAGTACAGCATCCCCGCGCCGCCCAACCCGGGCCTGCGGCTGATCCTGGTCGCCTCCGTCGGTCTGATCGCCATCGCGGTGGACACCGTCGCGGTCACCTACCGCCGCTCCGCGCTGGCCGGGCTGCCGCTGCTGGCGCTCTACTCGGTGGGCAACGGGCTGGCCGGCGACGGCGGCAGCTGGGCCTGGTTCGGCCTCGCCGCCGCCGGCTACCTGGTGCTGCTCTTCGCGGAGGGCCAGGACCGGGTCTCCCGCTGGGGCCGGATCTTCCGCGGCACCTCGCGCCAGGGCGAGGGCTCCGGCGCGCTCAGCCAGGGCGGCCGGCGGATCGGCGTCCTGGCCCTCGCGGTGGCCCTGCTGGTCCCGGCCTTCCTGCCGCGCTGGGAGGGCGGACTGATCCACACCGGTCCGTCCGGCGGCACGGCCGCCGGCGGCGCCGGCGGCGGCATCACCACCCTCGACCCGCTGGTGACCCTGGAGGCGGCCCTGGCCACCCCCAGCAACGTCGAGCTGCTCACCTACCGGATGGACAGCAGCCTCGCCGACACCGCCTACCTGCGCACCGGCTCGCTGGACGAGTTCGACGGCACCGCGTGGAAGCTCAGCAACCCCGGGGTGACCGAGCTCAAGACCACCTTCGCCCCGCCGGAAGGCCTGGCGAGCACCAACGTCCCGTCGGAGTCGGGCGACTTCCAGGCCTCCGACAAGCTGGAGTCGGGTTGGCTGCCGCTGCCGTACCCGGCCGCCGGCGTCAGCGTCCCCAACCCCGGCGACTGGCGGGTGGACACCCTCACCGGCACCGTGCTCCCGGACCGGGACAAGGCCATCAAGGGCCTGCGCTACCAGGCCACCGCACTCGACATCCGGCCCACCGCGGCCGAGCTGCGCAGCGTGGGACCGGTACCGCCGAAGATCTCCGACCACTACACCCAGCTGCCCAAGGACCTGCCGGCGTCGGTCCGGGAGAAGGCGCAGGAGGTCACCCGGAACGCGTCCACCGCGTACGACCGCGCGCTCGCGCTGCAGGACTGGTTCACCAGCTCCGAGTTCACCTACAGCACCAAGATCAAGGCCGGTACCGGCAGCACCGCGATCGAGACCTTCCTGCGCGACCGCAAGGGCTTCTGCGTGCACTTCGCCTCCACGATGGCGGCGATGTCCCGCACCCTGGGCATCCCCGCCCGGGTCGCGGTCGGCTTCACCCCGGGCGACGCCAAGGGCAACGACCGGTACTCGGTGAACGGGCTGATGTACCACGCCTGGCCCGAGCTCTACTTCCAGGGCTTCGGCTGGCTGCGCTTCGAGCCCACGCCGACCCGCGGCGTGCAGCCCCGCTACACCGCGCCGGTCGCCGCACCCGCCACCGCGCCGACCCAGCAGCCGACCGCCGCCGCGCAGAGCACCGCGCCGGTCGCGGCGCCCTCCAGCAGCAGCGACTGCGACCCCAAGCTGCGCCGGATGGGCGAGTGCGGGAACGACGGCAAGGCCGCGGCCGGCGCCCACCAGGACTCCTGGCTGCTGTCCTGGCAGGTGCTGACCACCCTGGCCGCCGTGCTGGCGCTGCTCGCCCTGCTGTTCACCCCGATGATCTGGCGGGAGCGGCTGCGCCGCCGCCGGCTCGGCACGGGCGGACGGCGCCGGCCCGGCGAGGACGGCCCGGCCGGGCCGACCGACGCCCAGGTGCTCGCCGCCTGGGACGAGCTGATCGACTCCGCCTGGGACCTCGGCATCCCGCCGGTCGATTCGCAGACCCCGCGCGCCGCCGCCCGCCGGATCGCCGAGGCCGCCGAGCTGGACGAGGCCTCGGCGGCCGCCGCCGGGCGGGTGGCGCTGGCCACCGAACGGGTGCTCTACGCCCGCTCCGCCGAGGTGTCCGAGCCCCTGGCGGCGGACGTCCGGACCGCCCGGGACGGCCTGCGGGCCGGCGTCGGCAGGGTCGGCCGGACGAAGGCGGCGCTGCTGCCGCCGTCCGCCGCCACGCTCTGGTGGCGGTTCTCGGACGCGGTCGTGGCCGCCCGGCTCGCGACGCGCGGCCTGGCCTCCCGGGCGGCCGCGCCGTCGCGGCGGGTGCTGGGCCGGCTGCGCCGCCGCGGCGGGGGCGACCGGACGCCGTCCTGACACCGGACGCACACGGAACGCCGACACCGGGCACACGAGGGGAACGCCGAGGGCGGGCAGTCGGATCGACTGCCCGCCCTCGTGGCGTTACGGTTCGGCCGGTGGCTCAGAAGCCGCCGGTCTGTTCGTCCCGGCGGCGCTGCCAGCGCTGCTCCACGCGGTCCATCACCCCCGCCTTGCGGCGCGGTGCCGCGGCCGGCCGCGGGCCGGAGGCCTGTCCCGCGGGCCCGCGCCGCCAGCCGGTGACGGCGAAGACGGCGCACCCCAGCATCACCAGGAACCCGACCACGCTGACCCAGATCTGGTCCGGCACGACCATGCCGCCCATCAGCAGCCCGATGCCCACGACGAAGCCGCCGACAGCCAGGTAGACCCGCCGACGGGTGTAGGTGCGCAGCCCGGTTCCCTCAAGCGCCGTCGCGAATTTGGGATCTTCGGCATACAGCGCTCGCTCCATCTGGTCGAGCAGTCGCTGCTCGTGCTCCGAGAGCGGCACGGAGTCCTCCTACTCGTCGGTCGCCGGTGCGACCGGTCCGCCGCCCCGGTCGGGGAGGCAAAGTCCAATCAGCCTTCAGAACACGCGGTCGGACGCCTGTACGGGGGCCCAGGCCCGTGTCGTCCATATGCCCCATGCATCCGGCTGTCATGCTTTCCGGCTTTACCCAGATCATACGGTCCACGGGCTCGTTGCGGGGCGGTCGGCCACGCGTGGGCCGGGCCGTACCGGGCCGTACCCGGCCGCACAGGGCTCAACGCGGCCGACACCGGACAAGTGCCCGACGGCGTGGAATCGGCCGGGACCTGGGGAGCTTCCGCGCGGATCGCGAGGAGACCCGCCGGAGAACGGCGGGAGGAACCGGGGTCAGGCCAGCGTGGCCAGCAGGTGGAGCTGGGTCGCCACGGCGTGGAAGGCCGGCTGCTCGGCGGCGGCCTCCTCCAGCTTGAGCAGCGCCTCCAGCGCGCCCGGCTCGGTGTCCACCAGGACGCCGGGCACCAGGTCGGCGAAGACCCGGACGCCGTGCACCGAGTCCACCCGCAGGCCGGCGCCGGCGGCCAGCCGGCCGAGCTCCTCGCCGCTGAAGCGGCGCGGCATCGGGTCGCTCGCGCCCCAGCGGCCGTCGTCGGCCTCCAGGACGGTACGGGCGTCGGTGAAGTGGCCGGCCAGGGCGCGGGCCAGCACCGCGCCGTTGCGGTTGGCGGCGAGCAGGCTGACGAAGCCGCCGCGGCGCAGGGCGGCGGCCAGGCTGCCGAGCGCCTCGGCCGGGTCGTCCACGACCTCCAGCACCCCGTGGCAGAGCACCGCGTCGACGGTACCGGGGGCGACCAGCTCGGGCAGCGTCTGGGTGTCGCCCTGGACGGCGCGGACGAGGTCGGTGACCCCGGCCTCGGCGGCTCGGCGCTCCAGCGCGAACAGCGCGTCGGGGCTCGGGTCGACCACGGTGACCCGGTGGCCGAGCCGGGCGACCGGCACCGCGAAGTTGCCGGTGCCGCCGCCGGTGTCGACCACGTCGAGCACGGGCTGGTCCAGCTCGGCCGCCCGCTTCTCCAGGGCTGCCCGCACCACCTCCCACACCACGGCGGTACGCAGGGCGCTGCGGGGACGCGTCGGGTACAAGGTCGGGCTCCTTGGCACGTGCAGATGGATCAGGATGCCTCCACCTTAGACCGGGCCGGGAGCCGGACCGTGCCGCCGGTCACCGCCGCGGACCCGGGTCGCGGCCGTCGCCCGGGCCGTCGTCCAGGGGCAGCCGCGGGGCGGGCGGCACCGGGTGCAGGCCGAGCAGCCGTTCGACCAGCCGCAGGAAGAGCGCGGAGTTGCGGATCAGGTCGTCGGCGTCGCGGGCCGATGCGGCGCCCCGGATCCCGGCCTCGGCCGCGGCCCGGCGGCGGGCGCCGGCCGCGTAGTACACCGCCCATTCGGCGAGCTCCGGGGCGATCTCGGGCAGCACCTCCCAGGCGCTGCGGATGGCCTGGCGGCGCCGGGCGTTCTTCTCCGGCCGGCCGCGTGCTGCGAGCACCGCGGCGACGGTGCGCAGCGCGGCGAGGTGGGCGGCGGCGTACCGCTCCAGCGGGTCCTCCCGGGCGCGGGCTCCGGCGAGGGTGCGGTGCGCGTCGGCGAGCAGGTCGAGGGCGGCGGGCGGAGCGGCGATCCGGCGCACCACCGGGTGGACGTCCCCGGTGGCGGGGCGGTGGGCGTCCGGGCGGTGGGCGGCGGAGTGGAGGCGGGTGGTGACGGGCTCAGGACGGCTGATGGTCATGGTCTCCCCCGGTCCGAGGCAGCGCGCGGACCGGGTGGTCCGTGCTCCTCCATCGTGACCGGGGCCACTGACAACGCGGCCGCGCGGCGGATCCGCGTGCGGGCGGCGGCCCGCCGGCCGCGCCCGTCGGCCCCGCGCCCCACCGCCCCGCACCCCGCCGGAGCGCCGCCCCCCACGGTCGCCGCTCCGGAGCCCCCTCCGGGTCACCGGTTCCCCCCTGACCGCGCTCCGCCGCCCCGTGTCGGCGGTGCGCGGCCTGCGACCGGCTCCCGTACGGACCTTCCGGTGACGTCCGCGGCCCCCGTGCCCGCTGGACGGCACCTGTCCGCCGTCCCGGGACCTCAGCGCCCGACGCGCCGTCGTCCCGGTGCCCCTACTGTCCCGTCTCCGCAGGTCGGGGGCCATCCGTTCAGGTACTCAACCGGGTTTCTGAGTATCCGTACTCAGTCCGTCCGGGCTGGGAACCGCGGGCCGCCCGGCCGGCGTCCCGGTACGGTACGGCGAGCCGGGCGGATCCGGCGGGCGCCACGAGGAGGAACGGATGACGATCGTTCCGCTGATCTTCACCAGCGGGCTGGCGAGCGGGATCAACGCGTACGCGGTGGTGCTGCTGCTCGGGCTGCTCGGCCGGTTCGGCGGCGCCGAGTCGGTACCGGCCGCGCTGGAGCGCACCGATGTGCTGGCCGCCGCCGCGGTGCTGTTCCTGCTGGAGGCGGTGGCCGACAAGATCCCGTACGTGGACAGCGTCTGGGACGGCGTCCACACCGTGATCCGCCCGATCGCGGGCGCCACCGTCGGCGCGCTGCTGGCCAGTGCCGACCCGGGCTCCCTGGGCGAGGTCGCGGCGGGGGCGATGGGCGGGACCACGGCGCTGGTCAGCCACCTGGTGAAGGCCTCGCTGCGGATGGCGGTCAACACCTCGCCCGAGCCGGCCAGCAACATCGTGGTGAGCCTGGCCGAGGACCTCTCGGTCGCCGGTCTGGTCACGCTGGCGATCTTCCACCCGTGGGTGGCCGCCTCGATCTCCGCCCTGCTACTGGCTGTCGGCCTGCTGCTGGTCTGGTTCGCGATCAGCCGGATCCGCCGCTTCCGGGACCGCCGCCGCGAGCGCCGGGCCGCCCGTGCGGCGGGCGTGCGACCGGCGCGGGAGGTGCCCGTCCCCCGGCCGTAGGATGCGGTCCATGGCACGGATCGTCATCATCGGCGCAGGAATGAGCGGGCTCGCGACGGCCTCCCGGCTGGCGACCCTCGGCCACCGGGTGACGGTCTGCGAGGCGACCGGGACGTACGGCGGCATGGTCGGCCGCTACGAGCGGGACGGCTTCGCCTTCGACACCGGCCCCGGGCTGCTCACCCTCCCGGCCGTCTACCGCGACCTCGCGCTGAAGACCGGCCGGGAGCCGCTGGAGCAGCTGGTCGAGCTGGCTCCGGTGGATCCCGAGAGCCGGCACCTGCTCCCCGACGGCACCGACCTGCTGCTGCCCAACGCCTCCCGCGGCGGGGTGATCCAGGCGCTGGACACGGCGTTCGGCACCGGCTCGGGCGCCCGCTGGGCCGAGGTGATGAACCACGGCCGCACGGTCTGGGAGGCCACCCGCCGCCCGCTGCTGGAGGAGCCGCTGCCGGCCGACACCGCGCCGCTGCGCACCGATCCGTACCCGGCGCCGCGGCCCGGTCGCCTCGCCCGCCTGTTCGGCGCCAGGGCGTGGACCCTCGCCGACGTGGCCGCCCGTGGACTCGGCGGCCACGACGGGCTGACCGCCCTGCTGCACGAGCACGCCCTGCGCTTCGGCCTCGACCCGCGCACCGCGCCGGCCGGGGCCACCGTGCTGCCGTACATGGAGCAGTCCTTCGGCGTCTGGTACGTCCGGGGCGGCATCCGGGCGCTGGCCGACGCGGTGTACCGGCGGTGCGAGCGGCGCGGGGTGGAGTTCCGCTTCGACACCCGGGTCGAGGAGGTGCTGGAGAAGGACGGCCGGGCCTGCGGCGTCGACACCGCGGCCGGCCGGATCGACGCCGACGTGGTGGTCTCCGCGATGGACGCCCGGGTGGTCTTCTCGGAGTACCTCGGCACGGCCGGCTCCCAGGACGACTGGCCGTCGTCGATGGAACGGCTGCACGACGCCCCCGGCCGCGTCGTGGTGCTGCTCGCCCTGCGCGGGGAGCGCCCCACCGGGACGGCGCACCGGACGGTGGTGCACGCCGCCGACCGCGCCGCCGAACTGGACGGGATCTTCCGCGCCGGCGCCCCGCTCGCCCAGCGGCCGACCGTCCAGGTGCTGCGCCCGGACGACGCCTCGCTGCACCCCGCCGGCCACGAGGCCGTGGTGCTCACCGCGACCACGCCGGCGATGGGTTTCGACTGGACCGGACCGGGCGTCGCCGAGCGTTTCGCCGACCGGATGGTCGCGCAGGCGGACGCGGCCGGTCTGGGCCTCGGTGAGCGGGTGCTCTGGCGGGTGGTGCGGACCCCGGCGGACACCGCGCGGGAGACCGGTTCCTTCCTCGGCTCCGTCCCGCTGCCCGCCCTGGCGGGCGCGCGGGGCGCCTACCTCCAGGCGCCGACCGAGGAGGCGCCCGGCTTCTACCTGGTGGGCGGCGCCGCCCACCCCGGCGGCGGGCTGGCCCGGGTCGGCATGTCGGCCTGCATCGCGGCCAACCTCATCGGCCCGGCCTGAGCCGCTCCGGGCCGGCCCGGCGGGCGGGGGCTCAGCCCTGCTGCTGCCAGGTCGGCTGCTGCTGGTAGCCGTACTGGTCGTACTGCGGCTGCTGGGGGATGCCCTGCTGCTGCGGGTAGGGCTGGTGCTGCTGGTCGGCCTGCTGCTGCCACTGCTGCTGGGCCTGCTGCGCCTGCTGGGCCTGGTCGTAGCCGTACTGGTCGGGCTGCTGCTGGTAACCGCCGTACGCGTCCACCTGCGGCTGCTGCTGGTAGCCCGCGTACGGGTCCGGCTGCTGCTGGTAGGTGCCGTAGCCCTGGTCGTAGGCGAAGGCCGGCTGCTGCTGGGCCTGCCACTGCTGCTGGCCGTTCGCGTCCCAGCCGGGCTGCTGCTGCGAGGTGTCGTAGCCGGCCTGGTAGGCCTCGGCGTACGGGTCGGGCTGGGCCTGTGGCGCGGGCTGCTGCTGCTCGTAGTAACCGGGGGTGTAGACGCCGTCGGCGGCGATCTCCTGCATCTCGAAGGCGGCGGTCTGCTCGACGGCCGGGACGTCCTCGGCCACCGGGGCCGGGGCCGGGCTCTCCTCGACCGCGCTGACCGTGCCGATCCGGTCGGCCGCCACCGCGGTGGCCACCACCGCGCCACCGGTCAGCGCGCCCAGCAGGGGCACCCTGGCCAGCGGGCCGGGCAGTGCGCCGTCGGCCCGGCGCAGCGACCAGCCGGCCGCGTAGCCGCGTTTCACGGAGAGGGTGACGAGGGTCTGGCCGACCGCGAAGAGGGCCGCGCCCGCGCCGATCAGCGGGACCGAACCGGCCGCCATCCCGGCCGGCACGCCGAGGAAGCCGGTCAGGGCGAGGGCGCGCCAGTGCACCGGCGCGCGGTTCTGCAGCAGCAGCTCGGCCAGCAGCCAGAGCGCCACGACCGCCAACGCGCCGTACAGCAGCAGGTATCCGATGCCCATCCGCCCGCTACCTCCAGTCGCGTGCCCGCGCGCGCCGCGCGTGTTCGGCGACTGTACCGGTTGAACGGTCCGGGTACCGCATTGCGTTCCCGGCCGGAACGGCGGGCCCGGCCGGCCGGGAACGGCGGCCCGCTCAGCGCTGGTGCAGGCCGAGGTTCTGGTAGATCTCCAGCGTCGCGGTCGAGTGGTTGAGCGTGATGAAGTGCAGCCCGGGGGCGCCCTCCGCCAGCAGCCGCTCGGACATCGCGGTGGCGTGCTCCATGCCGATCGCGCGCAGCGCGGCCGGGTCGTCGATCGCGGCGCGCAGCCGCTCCTCCAGGTCGGGCGGGAAGGCCGAGCCGCTCAGCTGGGGGAAGCGCTCCAGCTGCTTGGCGTTGGTGACCGGCATGATCTCCGGGATGATCGGCGCCTCGCAGCCCGCCGCCGCGACCCGGTCGCGCAGCCGCAGGTAGTCGTCGACCTCGAAGAACATCTGGGTGATCGCGTAGTCGGCCCCGGAGCGGATCTTCGCCACGAAGTGCCGGATGTCCTCGTCCCAGTCGGTCGAGCGCGGGTGCATGTTCGGCGAGGCCGCGACGCCCACGCAGAAGTCGCCGATCCCCTTGATCAGCTCCACCAGCTCGTAGGCGTAGGTGACGCCGTCCGGGTGGCTGACCCACTCGCCCGTCGGGTCGCCGGGCGGGTCGCCGCGCACCGCGAGGACGTTGCGCACGCCCTGGTCGGCGTACTGGCCGATGATGTTGCGCAGCTCGGCGACCGAGTGGTCCACCGCGGTCAGGTGGGCCACCGGGGTGAGGGTGGTCTCGGTGGCGATCCGCCCGACCATGTTGACCGTGCGCTCGCGCGAGGAGCCGCCGGCTCCGTACGTCATGCAGACGAAGTTGGGGTCGAGCGGTTCGAGGCGGCGGATGGCGTCCCAGAGGCGCTGCTCACCGACCTCGGTCCGCGGGGGCAAGAACTCGAAGGAGAAGGACCGCTTGCCGGCCGCCAGAAGCTCGCGGACCGTCGAAGCGCGGTCTGTTCTGGTGGAAGCGATGCCGAGTGCCATGGGGGCAGGTTAACCGTCGGCCGAAGGACACGGACAACCCGGTTCCAGGTATTGAGACAACTGGTGGACGACCGTCCGCTTTCCGTCCGAACGGGTGCACGGCCCTGCCCGACGGCCGTTCGCGGCCCTCCGGCTAGGCTTGCCGGACCCCCAGCGAACCCTCCGGAGCCTCATCGTGACCTCGTCCAGCAACCGGCCGGCCAACCCGATCGACGTGGAGGACGTGCGCGAGCGCGTCAACGCCGCGCTCGCCGGGTTCATGGACGGCCAGTCGGCCCTGCTCGGGAAGATCTCCCCGCAGCTGGCGCCCGCCGTCGAGGCCCTGCGCGACTTCCTGCTGGACGGCGGCAAGCGGCTGCGCCCGGCGTTCTGCTACTGGGGCTGGCGCGGCGCCGGCGGCCCGGCCGCCGGCGAGGCCATCGCGCACGCCGCGGCCGCCCTGGAGCTGCTGCAGGCCAGCGCGCTGGTCCACGACGACCTGATGGACCGCAGCGACACCCGGCGCGGCCTGCCCTCCGTGCACCGCCGCTTCGAGGCGCTGCACCGCGCGAGCGGCTGGCGGGGCGACCGCGAGCAGTTCGGCGCCTCGGCGGCCGTGCTCCTCGGCGACCTGCTGCTGATCTGGTGCGACGAGCTGTTCCTGCGCTCGGGCCTGGACCCGGCCGCGGTGCTGGCCGCCAAGCCGGTGTTCGACCTGATGCGCACCGAGGTCATGGTCGGCCAGTACCTGGATGTCCTGGAGCCGGTCGCCGGAGACTCCACCGACGAGGGCGCGCTGGACCGGGCACGGACCGTGCTGCACTACAAGTCGGCCAAGTACACGATCGAGCGGCCGCTGCAGGTCGGCGCACTGCTGGCGGGCGCCGGGCCGGAGCTGGTCGAGGCGTACGGCGCGTTCGGCCTGCCGCTGGGCGAGGCCTTCCAGCTCCGTGACGACCTGCTCGGCGTCTTCGGGGACCCGGCGGTCACCGGCAAGCCGGCCGGGGACGACCTGCGCGAGGGCAAGCGGACGCTACTGGTCGCGCACGCCATGCGGGGGCTGCCCGCCGCCGACGCCCGCCACCTGGACGACCGGCTCGGCGCGCCGGACCTGGCGCCCGAGGAGGTGGCCCGGCTGCGCGAGCTGGTCGGGCGCAGCGGCGCGCCCGAGCTGGTGGAGCGGCGGATCGAGGAGCTGATGCGGCAGTCGCTGGCCGCGCTGGAGGCGGCCCCGCTGGCCGACCGGCGGGCCCGCGAGGTGCTGCTGGCACTGGCCGAGGCCGCCACCGTCCGCAAGTACTGAGCCGGGTGTCCGAAAAACGGGCACCCGGACGTACCGGGAACGGCGGCAGCCGTCCGGGTCAGACCGCGCGCAGCCGCCGGGCGAACGCGGCGGCCGCCGCGCGCGGGTCGTCCGCGGCGGTGATCGCGCGGACCACCACGACCCGGCTCGCCCCGGCCGCCAGCACCTCGTCCAGGTTGCCGAGGTCGATGCCGCCGATCGCGAACCACGGCCGGTCGGTGCTCTGCTTCGCCGCGTACGAGACCAGGCCGAGACCGGGCGCGTGGCGGCCCGGCTTGGTCGGGGTGGGCCAGACCGGGCCGGTGCAGAAGTAGTCGACGCCGGGCTCGACGACCGCCGCGTCCACCTCGGACTCGGCGTGGCAGGACCGGCCGATCAGTACGTCCTCGCCGAGGATCGCCCGGGCGGCGGGCACCGGCAGGTCGTCCTGCCCGAGGTGCAGCACGTCGGGCCGGGCCGCGTGCGCGACGTCGGCGCGGTCGTTGACGGCGAGCAGCTTGCCGTGGCGGCGGCAGGCGTCGGCGAAGACCTCCAGGGCCGCCAGTTCCTGCTTGGCCTCCAGGCCCTTGTCGCGGAGCTGGACGATGTCCACCCCGCCGCCCAGCGCCGCGTCCAGGAACGCGGCGAGGTCGCCCTGCTCGCGGCGGGCGTCGGTGCAGAGGTAGAGCCGGGCGTCGGCGAGGCGTCGGCGCGGTGTGTCCGCCGCCATCAGATCAGCATCGCCTGGGCGCGGCGCTTCACCTCGGTGCCGCGGTTCTCCTGCAGCGCCTGGATCGGGCTCCCGGGCAGCGACGGGTCCTCGGTGAAGAGCCACTCCAGGATCTCCGCGTCGTTGTACCCGCAGTCGCGCAGCACCGTCAGGGTGCCGGACAGGTGCTTGACCAGGCCCGGGCCGTCGATGAAGGCGGCCGGCACCTGGAGCGACCTGTTCGGGCCGCGGCGGACGGCGATCAGCCCGCCGTTCTTGACCAGGTCGCGCACCTCGGTGACCCGGACCCCCCACTGCTCCGAGATGTCGGGCAGGTACATCCAGTCGGTGACCAGGGATTCAATCTTGCTTTCGATCTCACTCACGTCACCAGACTGCCACCTCCGGGGCCCGCCGCGCACCAACCGGCCCCGCGGACTACCCCGCGACGGCCGACTTCAGGGCCACCGCCGGGTCCGCCGCGCGCACCGGATCGAGCACCGCGGCGCGCTCGACCAGCCGGCGGCCCTGGGTGAGATCGCGCGGGCGGTCCACCGTCAGCAGGGCCCGCAGCACGCCGTCCCGCAGCCAGAGCACCGCCCAGGACGGGTCCTGCGGGGAGCCGCGCCAGAGCAGTTCGTCACCCTCGCCGTGCCGCCCGGCGTACTGCACCGTCCGGCCGAACTGCTCCGACCAGAAGTAGGGCACCGGGTCGTACGCCACCTCCGCGCCGAGCACGGCGGCGGCCGCCGCCGCACCGGACTGCAGCGCGTGGTCCCAGTGCTGGACGGTCAGCCGGGCGCCGGCGCGGGCCGACGGGTAGCTCACGCAGTCGCCGGCCGCGTGGACGCCCGGCAGCGTGGTGCGCAGCCGCTCGTCGACCAGGATCGCGCCGGCGGCGTCCATCGCGACCCCGGAGCCGGCCAGCCAGCCGGTCGCCGGGCGGGCGCCGATACCGACCACCACCTCGTCGGCGGGCAGGTGCGAGCCGTCCGCCAGCAGCACCGCGCCGGGCTCGACCGCCGCGACGCCCAGCCCGCAGCGCAGCTCCACCCCGGCCTCGGCGTACCAGGCCGCCATCGCCCCGCCGATCACGGCCGGCAGCGCGCCGGGCACGGGCGCCGGGCCGGCCTCGACGACGGTGACCTCGCAGCCGGCCGCCCGGGCGGCGGTGGCCACCTCGGCGCCGATCCAGCCCGCGCCCACCAGGACCAGGCGCAGGCCGGGCCGGAGCAGGGCGCGCAGCGCCAGCGCGTCGTCCAGGGTGTGCAGCAGGTGGGCACGCTCGGCGCCGGGCAGGGCGCGCGGGGCGGCGCCGGTGGCGATCACCAGGGCGTCGTACGGGAGGTCGCCGCCGTCGGTGCGCAGCACGCCGGGGGTGAGGCCGGTGGCGCGGCGGCCGGTGAGCAGTTCGACGCCGAGCTGCGCGAGGTCGAGGTCGAGCGGGGTGGCGTCGGCCTTGCCGAGCAGCACCTCCTTGGAGAGCGGCGGTCGGTCGTACGGGGTGTGCGGCTCCTCGCCGACCACCACGATCCGCCCCCGCCAGCCGCCCTGCCGCAGGCCCGCGGCGCAGTGCGCCCCGGCCAGCCCGGCCCCCACCACGACCACCTGATCCGTCCCGCTCAGCTCTGCCACGCCCGTCACTGTACTGGCGGGCGCACGGGGCGCCAGAGGGCCTCGGGCGCCCCGCGTCCGCCCCTCGTACGCGCCTTCGGTGGCGGCGACCCCCGGAGTTATGGTGGGGGCACCATCACGGGAGCCCGGCGGACCGGGCTGAGAGGCGGGCTTGCACGGCCTGCGACCGTCCGAACCTGATCCGGGTCATACCGGCGAAGGGAGAGCAGCGACTTTGACACGCTTGGCAGCAGGTACCCATGCCCACGTGCTGGTCGTCGGCGGCGGCATCATCGGCCTCGCCGTCGCCTGGCGGGCGGCCCGGCGCGGACTGACGGACATCGCGGTGGTCGACCCCGACCCGGGCGGCGGGGCCGCCCGGGTGGCCGCGGGCATGCTGGCCCCCGTCACCGAACTCCAGTACGGCGAGGAGCCGTTGCTGCGCCTCGGGATGGCCTCCAACGAGCGGTACGCAGCCTTCGCCGACGAGCTCACCGAGGCTTCGGGCGGCCGGGACACCGGCTACCGCCGGTGCGGCACCGTCGCCGTCGCCCTCGACTCCGACGACCGCGAGGAGCTGCGCGAGCTGCACGCCTTCCACGGGCGGCTCGGCCTCGACTCGCAGTGGCTGACCGGCCGGGAGGCCCGCAAGCTGGAGCCGATGCTCGCCCCCGGCGTCCGCGGCGGCCTGCACGTCACCGACGACCACCAAGTGGACGGCCGCCGGCTGGCCGCGGCGCTGGTCCTCGCCTGCGAGCGGGCCGACGTGCGGCTGCACCGCACCGAGGCCACCGAGCTGCTGGTCGAGGGCGACCGGGCCGTCGGCGTCCGGCTCGGCACCGGGGAGACCCTGACCGCCGACCGGGTGGTGCTCGCCGCCGGCTCCCGCAGCCATCTGCTGCCCGGCCTGCCCGCCGGTGTGCTGCCGGCGATCCGCCCGGTGAAGGGCCAGATCCTGCGGCTGCGGATCCCCCCGGCCTACCGGCCGTTCCTCTCCCGCAACGTCCGCGCGGTGGTGCGCGGCCAACACCTCTACCTGGTGCCGCGCGAGGACGGCGAGCTGGTGATCGGCGCCACCAGCGAGGAGCAGGGCTACGACACCACCGTCACCGCCGGCGGGGTGTACGAGCTGCTGCGCGACGCCCACGAGCTGGTCCCCGGCATCACCGAGCTGCCGCTGGTGGAGACCTCCGCCGGGCTGCGGCCGGGCTCGCCGGACAACGCGCCGCTGCTCGGACCGACCGCCCTGCCCGGTCTGGTCGCCGCCACCGGCCACTACCGCAACGGCGTGCTGCTCACCCCGGTGACGGCCGACCTGCTCGCCGAGTACCTGGTCACCGGCACGACGCCCGCGCTCGCCGAGCCGTTCTCCCCCACCCGCTTCACCACGAAGGTCCCCGCATGAGCGAGATCGAACTCACCGTCAACGGCGAGCCCCGCCGGGTGCCCGCCGCCACCACCCTGGCCGAGGTGGTGACCACCCTCAGCCGGGCCAACTCCGGCGTCGCCGCCGCTCTCAACGAGGCCGTGGTGCCGCGCGGCTCGTGGCCGCTGACGCGACTGGCCGCAGGCGACCGGGTCGAGATCCTCACCGCCGTCCAGGGAGGCTGACCATGGCCGACGACGTGTTCACCATCGCCGGGACGGCCTTCGGCTCACGCCTGATCATGGGCACCGGCGGCGCCCCCAGCCTGGACGTCCTGGAACAGGCGCTGCGGGTCTCCGGCACCGAGCTGACCACCGTGGCGATGCGCCGGGTCGACGCCACCACCCAGGGCTCCGTCCTGGACGTGCTGACCCGCAACGGCATCCGCGTGCTGCCCAACACCGCCGGCTGCTTCACCGCCGGTGAGGCCGTTCTGACGGCCCGGCTGGCCCGTGAGGCGCTCGGTACCGACTGGGTGAAGCTGGAGGTGATCGCCGACGAGCGGACCCTGCTGCCCGACCCGATCGAGCTGCTGGACGCGGCCGAGACACTGGTCGACGACGGTTTCACCGTCCTGCCCTACACCAACGACGACCCGGTGCTGGCCCGGAAGCTGGAGGACGTCGGCTGTGCGGCGATCATGCCGCTGGGCTCGCCGATCGGCTCCGGCCTGGGCATCCGCAACCCGCACAACTTCCAGCTGATCGTGGAGAGCGCGACCGTCCCGGTGATCCTGGACGCGGGCGCCGGCACCGCCTCGGACGTGGCCCTGGCGATGGAGCTGGGCTGCGCCGCGGTGATGCTCGCCTCGGCGGTGACCCGGGCCCAGGAGCCGGTGCTGATGGCCGACGCGATGCGGCACGCCGTGGAGGCCGGCCGGCTCGCCCACCGGGCGGGCCGGATCCCGCGCCGCTTCCACGCCGAGGCCTCCTCGGCGATGGCCGGCCGGGCCGCGCTGGACACCCGCGAGCGCCCGGCGTTCTAGGCGGTGTCACAAGCCGGGCACAGAGCGCCCCGGGAGCGGTGTCTCCCGGGGCCGCTGCCGGGCGCCCCCACTACACTCGCCGGGTGGACATGGCACTGGACGACCCGCTGATCGGTACCCTGCTCGACGGCCGGTACCGGGTCGAGCAGCGCATCGCGGCCGGCGGGATGTCCACCGTCTACCGGGGCACCGACACCCGGCTCGACCGGGTCGTGGCGGTCAAGGTGATGCACCCCTCGCTCGCCGGCGACGAGGACTTCACCGGCCGGTTCATCCGCGAGGCCAAGGCGGTCGCCCGGCTCGCGCACCCCAACGTCGTCAACGTCTTCGACCAGGGCGCGGACGGCGCCCATGTGTTCCTCGCGATGGAGTACGTGCCCGGCCGGACCTTGCGCGACCTGCTCCGCGACCGGGGCGCGCTCTCCATCCGGGCCGCCCTGGACGTCCTGGAGCCGGTGCTCGCCGCGCTCGGCGCCGCCCACCGGGCCGGTCTCGTCCACCGCGACGTCAAGCCCGAGAACGTGCTGATCACCGACGGCGGCCTGGTGAAGGTCGCCGACTTCGGCCTGGTCCGGCTGCTGAACGCCGCCGACGGCGCGGCGAGCTCCGGCACCGCGACCACCGGCACCGTCCTCGGCACCGTCTCCTACCTGGCCCCCGAACAGATCCGACCCGGCGCCGGGACCGACCAGCGGGTGGACGTCTACGCGGCCGGCATCCTGCTCTACGAGCTGCTCACCGGCCACCGTCCGCACACCGGCGAGAACCCCGTCCAGGTCATGTACCGCCACCTGCACGAGGACGTCCCGGCGCCCTCGCTGACCGTGCCGGGGGTCGTTCCCGAGCTGGACGCGATAGTCGCCGCGGCCTGCGCGCGCGACCCGCGGGACCGCCCGTACGACGCGGTCGAGCTGCTGGCCGCCCTGCAACGGGTCCGCCGCGCGCTCACCCCCGCCCAGCTCGACGCCGAGCCCCCGGCCTCCACCCGGCCCAGCCCGCGGTACCCGACCAACGAGCCGACCTCGGTGATCCGGCCGGCCGTGGTCGCGCCCCCGGTCGAGCGCACCAGCGTGCTGGACGTGCCGCCGGAGGTGATGGAGCAGCTGCTCACCGAACCGCGCCCGTACGACGAGCCCGCGCCGGTGCGCACCCGGCGCCGCCCCGGCCCGTGGCGCCGGCTCCCGCGCAAGCCGCTGATCTGGACCTCCGTCCTGGCCGCGCTGGTTCTGCTGGTCGGCGGCACCACGTACGCGCTCTCCGGCGCGCTGTACACGACGGTGCCGGGCGTGATCGGCAAGGACCGCGGCGAGGCGCAGCGGATCCTGGACGGCGCCGGGATGCACGGGCGGTTCACCGAGGTGTACAGCGAGAGCGTCCCGGCCGGTCAGGTGATCTCCACCGACCCCGGCGTCGGGGCGCGGGCGCGCAAGAGCGACGCGGTCGGGGTCACCGTCTCCCGGGGGCCGAAGCGGATCGCCGTGCCCGAGCTGGTCGGCCGGCCCGCCGAGCAGGCCGCCGCCGCCCTGAGCGGCGTGCAGCTGGCGCGCGGCGGCGTCACCGAGACGTACAACGACACCGTGCCGGAGGGCTCGGTGATCAGCAGCTCGCCGGTGGCCGGCCAGCAGGTGCCGGAGAACACCCCGGTCTCGCTGGTGGTCAGCAAGGGCATGGTGGCCGTCCCGGACGTCACCGGGATGTCCAAGGACGACGCCGCCAAGGCACTGCAGGCCGCCGGGTTCGCCATGCAGAGCAGCGGGGTCAACCTGTTCGGCACCGGCAAGGTCTCCAGCCAGTCCCCGGCCCCGGGCGAGCGCCGCCCGCAGCGCACCGTGGTCACGGTCAACTTCCCGTTCATCTAAGGATTTTGCCCAGCCTTGGGGTCACGCGACGTAGCGTGGAACCAGGCCTGCCCGGCCCCGCCTGCCACGGCCAGGAGGGCTGTGGCGCCGGGATCTCCGGACGGGGCTGCGCGGCGGCCGGTACCCGAGGATGTGGTCGTCATGGGCGGACCCGCCGTCGACGGCTTGAGGGAGCGTGTACGGGGCGCGGTGATCACGCCCGACGACGAGGGCTACGAGCAGGCCCGCCGGGTCTACAACGGCACGGTGGACCGCCGGCCGGCGGCGGTCGTCCGGGTGGCCAACGCCGGGGACGTGATGGCTGCCGTCGACTTCGCCCGGGAGACCGGCCTGGAACTCGCGGTGCGCGGCGGCGCCCACAGCGCGCCCGGCTACGGGACCTGCGACGGCGGCCTGGTGATCGACTTCTCCGACCGGCACGGCGTCCGGATCGACCCGGTGGGCCGGACGGCGCGCTGCGAGGGCGGCGTCACCTGGGGCGACCTCAACGACGCCGGGTACGCCTTCGGGCTCGGGGTGACCGGCGGGATCATCTCCACCACCGGCATCGCCGGGCTGACCCTCAACGGCGGCTTCGGCCACCTCGCCCGGGGGCTGGGGCTGAGCTGCGACAACCTGGTCTCGGCCGATGTGGTCACCGCGGACGGGCGGTTCCGGACGGTGAGCGAGGAGCAGGAGCCGGACCTCCTCTGGGCGCTGCGCGGCGGTGGCGGCAACTTCGGCGTGGTGACGTCCTTCGAGTACCGGCTGAGCCCGGTCAAGGACGTGGTCGCCGGGCCGTTCGTCTACGAGCTGGAGCACACGGCCGAGGTGCTGCGGTTCTACCGCGAGTACGTCCGGGAGGCCCCCGAGGAGCTGGGCATCTTCCCCGGCTTCCACGTCGCGCCGCCGCTGCCGTTCCTCCCCGAGGACCGGGTCGGCGACTCCTTCATCCTGCTGGTGCCGTGCTGGTCCGGGCCGCCGGACCGGGCCGAGGCGGTACTGGCCCCGCTGCGGGACGCCGCGCCGGTGGTCGCCGAGGGCGTGGACACGGTGCCGTACCCGGCCTTCGCCGCCGCCTTCGACCCGCTGCTGCCGCCCGGCCTGCGGCAGTACTGGAAGGGCGCCTTCGCGACCGAGCTGACGGACGCGGCGATCGCCGCGCACACCGAGCACGGCCCGCGGGTGCCCACGGTCCACTCGGCGGTGCACATCTACCCGATCAACGGCGCCTGCCACCGGGTGCCCGCCGACGCGACGGCCTTCGCGCACCGGGAGGCGACCTTCGCCACCGTGATCCTCGCGGCCTGGACCGACCCGGCCGACGACGCGGCCGACACCGCCTGGGTGCGCGGCTACTACGACGCGCTCGCCCCGCACTCCGACGAGAGCGGCTACATCGGCTTCATGGACCACGACGACCAGCACCGGATCGAGGCCAACTACCGGGGCAACTACGCCCGTCTGACCGAACTGAAGCGGCGGTACGACCCGGGCAACCTGTTCCGGCTGAACCAGAACATCCGGCCCTGAGGGGCCGCTACCGCAGCGGCCCGTCGCCCGGCTCCTCCTGGTAGGAGTAGCGCTGCTCGCGCCAGGGGTCGGCCAGGTTGTGGTACCCGCGCTCCTCCCAGAAGCCGCGCCGGTCCGCCCGCATGTACTCCACCGCCCGCACCCACTTGGGCCCCTTCCAGGCGTAGAGGTGCGGGACGACCAGCCGGACGGGGAAGCCGTGCTCGGCGGTGAGCGGCTCGCCGTTGCGGTGGGTGGCGAAGAGCGTCGCGGGGTCGGCGAAGTCGGCCAGCCGGAGGTTGGCGCTGTAGCCGTACTCGGCCCAGACCATCACATGGGTGACACCGGGCGCCGGAGGCACCCGGGCCAGCACTTCGGAGGCCGACACGCCGGTCCACTCGCTGCCGAGCACGGAGAACTTGGTCACGCAGTGGAAGTCGGCGCGGACGGTCGCCCGGGGCAGGTCGTTGAAGCCGGCGAAGTCCCAGCGGTGCTTCGCCGCCGAGGCGGTGGCGCCGAACACCTGGAAGTCCCAGGTCAGCGGCTTGAAGCGGGGCACGGGGCCGTAGTGCAGGGCGGGCCAGCCGCGTTGCGTCCGCTGGCCCGGCGGGAGTCTCGGGTCAGACGGCGGAGGTGGTTCTTGCTCGGACTGACCCATGGCTCCATGGTGACAGACGGCGGACAACGCCTGGCGCGCGCCCCTTTCGGGTGCCGTGCGCCCCGCCCGTACGGCCCATTGGGCCACCAAATCGGATATTCCGACACATGTCCTAGTGAGTGTGAACTTACTGGAATTCGGCCCCGGCGCGATGCCAGGATGCGTGCAGCCGGAGGGTACGGCCGTGAGTCCCGGACGCGAAGCAGGAAGGCACCGCCATGAAGGGCGACACCGAGGTCATCGAATTCCTCAACGAGCAGCTCACCGCCGAGCTGACCGCCATCAACCAGTACTTCCTGCACGCGAAGATGCAGGAGAACAACGGCTGGACGAAGCTCGCCAAGTACACCCGGCACGAGTCCTTCGACGAGATGAAGCACGCCGAGGTGCTCACCGACCGGATCCTCTTCCTGGACGGGCTGCCCAACTACCAGCGGCTCTTCCACGTCCGGATCGGCCAGACCGTCAAGGAGATGTTCGAGGCGGACCGCCAGGTCGAGGTCGAGGCGATCGACCGGCTGAAGCGCGGGATCGTGGTCATGCGGGCCAAGAACGACGTCACCTCGGCGAACATCTTCGAGGACATCCTGGCCGACGAGGAGCACCACATCGACTACCTCGACACCCAGCTGGAACTGCTGGAGAAGCTCGGGGAGCCGCTCTACCTCGCCCAGCTGATCGAGCAGCCGGAGTCCTGAACCCCCGGCCGTACCCTCAGGCCGCGCGCAGCGGCCGGGCCGGCAGGACGGCCGGCGCCTGGGCCCCGTCCCGCGGTTCGGCCTCCTGGTCGTCGGCCAGCCCCAGCTTGGCCGCCAGCCGGGCGGTCGGGCAGGGCCGTGCGCCGTGCTCACCGAGCAGCGCCTGGATCCGTCGGACGCAGGAGCCGCAGTCGGTACCGGCCTTGCAGCCCCGGGCTATCTGGCGCGGGGTGTTGGCACCCGCGTCGATCTCCTTCTTCACCTGGGCCTCGGTGACCGCATGGCACATGCACACGTACATCGCGGTCTCTCCCTGCGAAGGCGACTGGCTCGAAATCGATCTTGACTAAGGCATGCCTTAGTTCACTAAGCCTCACCTTACCCGGGGATCCGGGCATGAAAAAGCCCCTCCGGGTTCGGAAATCCCGAATCCGGAGGGGCTTTCGTCACATCGGGGCCGGCCGCACGGCCCGCCCGGGGGCGACGGCTCAGTTGCCGCCGCGGTACATCTCGGCCACCAGGAAGGCCAGGTCCAGCGACTGGCTGCGGTTGAGCCGCGGGTCGCAGGCCGTCTCGTAGCGCTGGTGCAGGTCGTCCACCAGGACCTCGTCGCCGCCGCCGACGCACTCGGTGACGTCGTCGCCGGTCAGCTCCACGTGGATGCCGCCCGGGTGGGTGCCGAGGCCGCGGTGCACCTCGAAGAAGCCCTTGACCTCGTCGAGCACGTCGTCGAAGCGGCGGGTCTTGTGGCCGCTGGAGGCCTCGAAGGTGTTGCCGTGCATCGGGTCGCAGATCCAGACCGGCTGGGCGCCGGAGGCGGTGACCTTCTCCACCAGGGTGGGCAGGTGCTCGCGGATCTTGCCCGCGCCCATCCGGGTGATGAAGGTGAGCCGGCCGGGCTCGCGCTCCGGGTCCAGCTTCTCGATCAGGGTGAGCGCCTCGTCGACCGAGGTGGTCGGGCCGAGCTTCACCCCGATCGGGTTGCGGATCCTGGACGCGAACTCGATGTGCGCGTGGTCCAGCTGGCGGGTGCGCTCGCCGATCCAGACCATGTGGCCGGAGACGTCGTACAGCTCGCCGGTCCGCGAGTCCACGCGGGTCAGCGCGGTCTCGTAGTCGAGGATCAGCGCCTCGTGCGAGGAGTAGAACTCGACGGTCTTGAACTCCTCCGGCGCCACGCCGCAGGCGTTCATGAACGCCAGCGCGTTGTCGATCTCGCGGGCGAGCTGCTCGTAGCGCTGGCCGGCCGGCGAGTTGCGCACGAAGTCCTGGTTCCAGGCGTGCACCTGGCGCAGGTCGGCGTACCCGCCGGTGGTGAAGGCGCGGACCAGGTTGAGCGTCGCGGCGGAGGCGTTGTACATCCGCTTCAGGCGCTCCGGGTCCGGGTTCCGGGACTCGGGAGTGAAGTCGAAGCCGTTCACCGAGTCGCCCCGGTAGACCGGCAGCGTCACGCCGTCGCGGGTCTCGGTCGACTTGGAGCGCGGCTTGGAGTACTGGCCGGCGATCCGGCCGACCTTCACCACGGGGACGGAGGCGGCGTACGTCAGCACGGCCGCCATCTGCAGCAGGGTCTTCAGCTTGTTCCGGATGTGCTCGGCCGAGACACCGTCGAAGGCCTCGGCGCAGTCACCGCCCTGCAGGAGGAACGCCTCACCACGCGCCACGGCACCGAGCCGGGCGCGCAGCTGGTCGCACTCGCCCGCGAAGACGAGCGGCGGATAGGAGGCGAGCTCCGCAAGGGTCTTGCGCAGAGCCTCGTGGTCCGGCCATTCAGGCTGCTGCGCCGCGGGCAGGGACTGCCAGGGGTGGGGATTCGTCACGGTCACACGGCAAGGCTACGGGGTGGGACAACCGAATTGTGACCGCCGCTCGCTGGGTGAGACACCCGGTGGACAATCGTGTGAGGCGGCTCACGGCGCCCGCCGGATCCGCTACGCTCGACGCATGAACGCGCCGCACACCTTTTCCTGGTGGTGGGCCGACCCCTCGGGTGGCCCACCGATCGCGCGTTCCTAGACGAACACGACGGCCGCCCCTCGGGGCGGCCGTCGGCGTTTCGGCGCAGACGGCCCTCCCGGGAGCGGAACCCCGAACCACCGCACCCGCCCTCCCGGAAGGAAGCCGCACCGTGAACCTCGCAGCCGACCTGCTCGCCCGCCTCACCGGCCCCGACGCCCCGGCGTTCGCCCTGCTGCACCGCCGCTCCCCCCGGCTCGCGCCGGACACCGTCGAGGTCCTGCTGGGCACCGTCGACAGCTACGAACGGCTGGCCGACCTGCCGGTCCGCGCGGGCGTCCCGGCCGACGGCCCGGTGCACGACCTGCTCGCCCTCGTCCCGTTCCGGCAGATCCGCGAGCGCGGCTTCGAGGCCGTCGACGACGCCACCCCGCTGCAGGCGCTCTCGGTCACCGAGCAGTACGCCCTCCCGCTGGCCGAGCTGCTCCCAGCGCTCCCCCGGCGGCCGGTCGCCCTGACCGGCGGCGCGTTCGACATCGACGACCAGGAGTACGCCGGGATCGTCCGCCGGGTGATCGCGGACGAGATCGGCCGGGGCGAGGGCGCCAACTTCGTCATCCGGCGGGACTTCACCGCCACCCTGGAGGACTACTCCCCCGCGCTCGCGCTGACGCTCTTCCGCCGGCTGCTCGAACAGGAGCGCGGCGCCTACTGGACCTTCCTGGTGCACACCGGGGAGCGGGTCCTGGTCGGCGCCTCCCCCGAGGTGCACGTCCGCCAGAGCGGCGGCACGGTCGTGATGAACCCGATCTCCGGCACCTACCGCTATCCGGCGGGCGGCTCCGACATCGACTCGCTGCTCGCCTTCCTCCGCGACCCCAAGGAGCTGGAGGAGCTGACCATGGTGGTCGACGAGGAACTCAAGATGATGTGCACCGTCGGCGACCTCGGCGGCCAGGTGCTCGGCCCCCGGCTCAAGGAGATGTCCCACCTCGCGCACACCGAGTACGAGCTGCGCGGGCGCACCTCGCTGGACGTCCGCGAGGTGCTGAAGGAGACCATGTTCGCCGCCACCGTCACCGGCAGCCCGGTCCAGAACGCCACCCGGGTGATCAGCCGGTACGAGCGCGGCGGGCGCGGCTACTACGCCGGCGCGCTCGCCCTGATCGGCCGCTCGGCCAGCGGGGGCCAGCAGATGGACTCCCCCATCTGCATCCGCACCGCCGACATCGACCCGGCCACCGGCCGGCTGGTCGTCCGGGTCGGCGCGACCCTGGTCCGCCACTCCGACCCGGACTCCGAGGTCGCCGAGACCCACGCCAAGGCCGCCGGGGTGCTCACCGCGATCGGCGCCCGCCCGGCCCCCGCCCGGCTCCCCAACCCGTCCGGCCCGCGGCTCGCCGAGGACCACCGGGTCCAGGCCGCGCTGGACGCCCGGCGGGCCGACCTCGCGCCGTTCTGGCTCCGGATGCAGGAGCCGGCCCCGGTCACCCGGAGCGAGGAGACCCTGGTGGTGGACGGCGAGGACACCTTCACCTCGATGCTCGCCCACCTGCTGACCTCGCTCGGCCACCGGGTGACCGTGGCGCGCTTCGACGAAGCCGGCCTGCGCGAGCGGGTCGCCGCCCACCCCGGCCCGCTGGTGCTCGGCCCCGGCCCGGGCGACCCGGCCGCCGCCGACGACCCCAAGATGGCCGTCCTGCGCCCGATCGTCGCCGACGCGCTGGCCGCCGTCCGCTCCGGTGCCCGCACCGCGCCCCTGCTCGCCGTCTGCCTGAGCCACCAGCTGCTCGCGGAGCGGCTCGGACTGCCGCTGGCCCGCAAGGCCGTGCCCCACCAGGGCGCGCAGGAGACGGTCGAACTCTTCGGCGCCCGGCACACGGTGGGCTTCTACAACACCTTCACCGCGCGCTGCTCGGACCAGGACGCCGCCCGGCTCGCCGCCGAGGGCGTCGAGGTCTCCCGGGACCGGCTGACCGGCGACGTCCACGCGCTGCGCGGCGCCGGGTTCGCCGGGCTGCAGTTCCACCCGGAGTCGGTGCTCACCCGGGACGGCGTCGGGATCGTCGCCGAACTGCTGCGGTCGGCCGCCGCCGTCCACGGCTGAGACCCCGGGCGGGGCGCGCCCGTTCGGCCGGCGCGCCCCCGCCCCGGGGCGTCAGGCCTCGTCGTCCAGGCCCTGCTGGATCGCGTACCGGACCAGCTCGACCCGGTTGTGCAGCTGGAGCTTGCCGAGGGTGTTCTGGACGTGGTTCTGCACCGTGCGGTGGGAGAGCACCAGCCGGTCGGCGATCTGCCGGTACGACAGGCCCTTCGCGACCAGCCGCAGCACCTCGGTCTCCCGGGCCGTCAGCTGCGGCGCGGCGGGGGCCGTCGGGGCGGCCGGCTCGGCGGCCAGCCGGCGGAACTCGCCGAGCACCAGCCCGGCCAGGCCCGGGGTGAAGACCGCGTCGCCGACGGCGGTGCGGCGCACCGCGTCCAGCAGCTCGTCACGGCCGGCCGACTTCACCAGGTAGCCGGTCGCCCCGGACTTCACCGCCTCCAGCACGTCCGCGTGCTCACCGCTGGCGGAGAGCACCAGGACGCGCACCGAGGGATCCTGGGCGACCACCTGGCGACAGGCCTCGGCGCCGGACAGGCCGGGCAGGTTGAGGTCCAGCACCACCACCTGCGGGGCGCAGGCACGGGCCCGGCGGACGGCCTCCTCGCCGTCCCCGGCGGTGGCCACCACGTCCAGCCCCGCCTCGGCGAGGTCGCGCGACACGGCGTCGCGCCACATCGGGTGGTCGTCCACGACCATCACCCGCACCGGCGGCCGGTCGGTCATCGGCTGGTCAGCCATCGGAACCCCTCCTCGGGACGCGCAGTTCGACCTCGACGCCCTCCCCGGGCACCGAGTACAGCTCGGCCGTACCGCCGAGGTCCAGCAGCCGGCCGCGGATCGACTGGGAGACGCCCAGCCGGCCGGCCTGTTCCGCCTCACCGAGCCGCCCGGCCGCGAAGCCCGGACCGTCGTCGCGGACGCTGACCGTGACGGCCTCCGGCTCGTCCTCCAGCAGGATCCAGGCATGCGCCCCGGGCCCGGCGTGCCGGCGGACGTTGTCGACCGCGGCGCCCACGGCCGCCGCCAGCTCGCCGGCCGCCGGGCCGGGCAGCAGCACCGGGGTGCCGGGGGCGGAGAGGGTGATCCGCTCGTCCGTGTACGGGCCGAGCAGGGTGCGCAGGTCCTGCGGCTCCAGCGGCGCGCGCTGCGCGGGCAGCGGTCCGCCGCTCATCAGGGCCCGCAGCGCGCGCTCCTGCTCGCCGGCCAGCCGGCCGAGTTCGGCGAAGTCCGCGCCCCGGCCGGGGCCCTGCTCGCCGCCCCGGCGCTGGACCAGGGCGAGCACCTGGAGCACCCCGTCGTGGATGTCCCGGGAGAGCCGCTCGCGCTCCCGGTTCGCGGCCTCGACCTGGAGCGCCCGGGTCAGCGTCGCCTCGCTGGCGCGGGCCAGTTCGATCACGTAGCCGATCGCGCAGCCGGCCACCATCAGCAGCACGATGTTGTGGATGTTGTCGCCGGTAGGACCGCCGTGGCCGAGGATGTTCGCCACCCCGATCACCGATCCGGCCGCCGCCGCCCAGCGCCAGCCGCCCCGGCCCGCGAAACCCAGGACGGTGCCGGCCGCCCAGATGGTGGGCAGCGTGGGCGCGCCGTGGGCGATCCGGGCCGGGTCATCGGTCATCCCGCTCATCACGATGCCGGTGACGACCAGGGTGAGGTCGGTGCCGAGCACGTACCAGGTGCAGCGCAGCGGCCCGGCGAAGGCGCGGGTGCTGGCGAGCGTCCAGAGCGTCAGCGTGCCGAGGTAGATCCAGCCGGCGACGGGGTGCAGGAACTCCAGGTACGAGTCGAGGTAGCGCAGCACCGCGTAGCAGAGCGCCAGCACCCGGAAGAACGAGATGGCCCGCCAGAGCGGCAGTTCGACGGACATGCCGCCGGCCGCCACCGCGGCGCCGACCGCTCCGGGTCTGTTGCCGTCCGACATCTCCGTGCCCCTCCCCCTGCGGGCGGATCCGGCCTCCCGGCCTAGGCCGACCCGCTCTCCTTCTGCTCCTGCTCGGCGGCCTTCTGCGCCTTCTCCGCCTCCGCCTTCTCGGCCTTGGCGGCGGCCTGCTCGGCCTTCTGGACGGCCTTGCGCTCGGCGTCGGCACGCTTCTTGTCGTCGGCGATCTGCCGCTTGGCGGCGGTCGCGTAGACGTCCACGTACTCCTGGCCGGAGAGCCGCATGATCTCGTACATCACCTCGTCCGTCACCGAACGGAGGATGAAGCGGTCGTTCTCCATGCCGTGGTAGCGGGAGAAGTCCAGCGGCCGGCCGATCCGGATGCCCGGACGGATGCCGAAGTTGGGGACGACCTGGCCGGGCGGCTGCACCTTCTCGGTGTCGATCATCGCGACCGGGATCACCGGCGCGCCGGTGGCCAGCGCGACGCGGGCCAGGCCGCCGACCTTGCCGCGGTACAGCTTGCCGTCGGGCGAACGGGTGCCCTCCGGGTAGACGCCGAACAGCTCGCCGCGGTCCAGCACGGCGATCGCGCTGCGGATCGCCGCCTCGCCCGCGCCGCGCACGCCGGAGCGGTCCACCGGCAGCTGGCCGACGCCCTTGAAGAAGGCGGCCGTCAGCTTGCCCTTCAGGCCCGGCGTGTTGAAGTACTCCGCCTTGGCGATGAAGGTCACCCGACGCCTGATCAGCGCGGGGAAGAAGAAGGAGTCCGAGAAGGAGAGGTGGTTGCTCGCGATGATCGCGGCACCCTCGGCGGGGATGTTCTCCTCACCCTCGATCCACGGCCGGAAGAAGATCCGTAGCAGTGGCGCGACGATCATCTTCATCAGTCGGTAGAACAACGCCGGGCCTCCTGTTATGCGGACCGGTCGATCCTAATGCCCCGCGGCCACCGCCCGCGCCCCGCCCCGCCCCGCCGGGGTGTCCGGCAGGGGTGTACGACGCGTGCGGGCGCGTGGGACGATGCGGTTTCCGCAGCCCGCCGTTCCGCCCTCCCCCGTCCCAACGCGCCGCCGCCCGCGAAGGAGCCCGTCATGCCGCTGCTGCCCGGTGCCGAACCGTACCGCCACCGGGGCGGGCCGGTGGGCGTACTGCTCTGCCACGGGTTCACCGGCTCGCCGCAGTCGCTGCGCCCGTGGGCCGAGGAGCTGGCGGCGGCCGGGTACACCGTCTCGCTGCCGCTGCTGCCCGGCCACGGCAGCCGCTGGCAGGACATGCAGGTGACCCGCTGGGAGGACTGGTACGCGGAGGTCGAGCGGGAGTTGCTGGCGCTGGCCGCCGAGTGCGAGCGGGTCTTCGTCCTCGGGCTGTCGATGGGGGGCGGGCTGGCGCTGCGGCTGGCCGCGCTGCACGGCCCGGTGGTCTCCGGACTGGTGCTGGTCAACCCGTCGGTGCGTTCCGACAACCCCGCGAGCGTGCTGCTTCCGGTGCTGCGCCACGTGGTGCCGAGCCTGCCCGGGATCGCCAACGACATCGCCCGCCCGGGCTCCGTCGAGGTCGGCTACGACCGGACGCCGCTGCACGCCGCCTGGTCGCTGGCCCGGCTCTGGAAGGACGTGCAGCGCCGGCTGCCGCAGGTGACCCAGCCGGTCCTGCTCTTCCACAGCCCGCAGGACCACGTGGTCTCGGCGGCCAACTCGGAACTGGTGCTGGCCCGGATATCCTCGACCGACGTGACGGAGCGGTTGTGCCAGCGCAGCTACCACGTCGCGACGCTGGACCACGACGCGGCGGAAATATTCGCGGCCGGCCAGGACTTCATCCGACGGCTGGCTCCCGCGCACGCGGCGGGCGTCACCCGGATCGAATCCGACGATCACCAAGGCTGAAGGGCCGGAAGTGCACGAGAGCAGCACGGCGGGCGGCGAGGACGAGGCGCCCCGCGAGGACGCGGAGAACACCGAGGCGGACGCCTCGAAGGCCGAGGCCGCCAAGGCCGACGGCGTGAGGACCGAGGCCGCCAAGACCGAGAGCGCGCAGACCGAGAGCGCGAAGACCGACGGCGTGAAGACCGAGGGCGCCTCGGGTGAGGCCGCCCCGGCGCCCGAAGCGCCCCGGGTGCGGCGGGCGCCCGAGCGCAGCCAGGCCGAGCAGGACGAGATCTTCGCCGCGCTGGTCGCCCAGTTCGACGACCCCGTCGACCTCAACAACCCGGACTGGCCGGAGGTCGAGGACCTCCGGGCGCGCGGCGAGCTCAAGGGCGGGTTCAAGGAGGGCACCGACCCGGACGACCTCGCCGACCTGGCACCGCAGCCGCGGCCCCGCTCCACCCGCCCGGTGATGCCGGCCGCCGGATCGGGCCCGCGCGACTTCGAGCTGACCGAGGAGACGGACGAGGGCCACTTCGTCCCGCCGGAGCCGCCGCCGCTGCCCGCCGCCGACGTCACCGCCAAGTTCGCCTGGCTCGCCGTGCTCGGCGGCCCGGCCCTGCTGCTGTTCGACGCGGTGGTCTGGCGCGAGGTGTCCGGCTGGCCGGCCTGGGTCGGCGTGACCGCGTTCCTCGGTGGCTTCGTCACCCTGGTGGTCCGGATGAAGGAGCGCGACGAGGACGAGCCGGAGGACCCGCACGGCGGCGCCGTCGTGTAGGGCCGGCGCACCGGCGGCCCGTGGCCGGGCCGGTCACCCCGGCCCGGCCACGGAGTTCAGCCGGCCGGGAGCTCCAGGACGGCGAGCAGCGGCAGATGGTCGGTGGCGGCCCGCAGATCGCCCTCGGTGACACCGGGCAGGCCGTGCGGCACCCCGCACGCGAGCACCCGGACGCCGGGGGTCGCGAAGACGGCGTCGATCCGCTGGTAGGGGTTCTCCGGGACGGACGTGAAGGTGCCGCCCCAGGGCGCCGCGAGATGGCCGTCCTGCAGCCGGCCGGCCAGCAGCTGCCAGCCGGCGCCGTCCGGGTGTTCGTTGAAGTCCCCCGCCACCACGCCGAGTTCGGTGATCTTCAGCTGGTCCAGCAGCAGCTCGAACTGGCCGCGGCGCTCCTCGGCGTCCAGGCTCAGGTGGCAGCTGGTGACGCCGAACGGCGCCGAGCCGGCGATCCGGACCAGCGCGCTCGCGAAGCCGCGCGCGTGCAGCCCGCGAGTCTTGGGCAGCAGCCGGTCGTGGACCGCGAGCAGCTCCACGCCCGGGCCGCCGAGCAGCAGCGGCCCCGCGGCGATCCGGCCGCCGCCGGCCAGCACCTCGGTGCCGGTCGCCCGCGCCAGCCAGGCCGCCCGGCCCCGCGGGCGCCAGTAACGCGGCGACTCCTGAACGCAGACCACGTCCGGTTCACAGGCCCGGATCACCCGAACGAGGGCGCGCCGGTCGTCGCGGAGCGAGCGGATGTTGTAGCTGAGCAGCCGCAGCCGCCGCGGCCCGGGCGGCGGCAGGTCGGTCGGTCCGGTGGTCAAGGCTGTCCTCCCCTTTCGTCCGGTGTCGACCGTACGACAGGGGCCGGGCGGCCGGGGCGGAACACGACGGCGGCGGCGCGGCCGGGCCACGAGGGCTCCGGTCGCGCCGCCGCCGTCGGCGGGTGCGGGGTGGGTCAGACGGTGCGGGCGAGGTCCGCCGCGCCGGCGATGCCGGAGGCGGAGCCCATCGAGGCGAGCACCACCTCGGCGCGCGGGCGGTGCACCCCGCCGGTCAGGTAGTGCTCGAAGGCCTTGGCGACCGGGTCGAGCAGCAGCCGGCCGGAGTCGGAGACCCCGCCGCCCAGCACGAAGACCGCCGGGTCGAAGAGCGCGGCGAGGTCGGCCATGCCGCGGCCCAGCCAGTCGGCCAGCTCGTTGTAGCAGTCCAGGGCGAGCGGGTCGCCCGCCTCGGCCGCCTCGGTGATGTGGATGCCGCGGATGGTCTCGGCGACGCCGTCGTTGAGATCCAGCATCCGTCGGCCGCGCACCGGGTCGGCGGCGGCCATCTCCCGGCCGTAGCGTCGCAGCGCCCGGCCCGAGCCGTACTGCTCCCAGCAGCCCTTGCCGCCGCAGCCGCAGGGCAGGCCGTCGGGGACCATGTTGAGGTGGCCGATCTCGCCGGCCACGCCGAACCGGCCGCGGTGCAGCCGGCCGTCCAGGACGATCCCGCCGCCGATGCCGGTGCCGACGGTGATCAGCACCATGTCCGAGTACTCGGCGGCGGCGCCGAAGCGGAACTCGGCCCAGGCGGCGCAGTTGGCGTCGTTCTCGACCACGGTGTCCAGGCCGGTGAGCTCCTCGATCCGGCCGCGCAGCGGCTCGTCCTCCCAGTCGATGTTGGGGGCGAAGATCACCGTGGAGCGGTCGCGGTCGACGAAGCCGGGGGCTCCGACGCCGGCCGCGACCACGTCGGGGTACTGCTCCTTGAGCTCGCGCACGGCCTGCGCGATGGCATCGACCGCCCACTGCGGGTCGGCCGGGGTGGGCACCCTGGTCCGGGCCAGGATCTCGCCCGCCTCGTTGACCACGCCTGCCGCGATCTTGGTCCCGCCGACGTCGACGCCGATGGTCAGAGCCATGTGTCCCTCAGCTATTCACTCGTTCCCGCTGGACGGAACGGTACCGTCCAACCCTGCCCCCGTACACACCGTCGCCTACATTAACCGAAGACAATTCACGACCAAGCTCGCCGAGCAGCTTCAAAAGTCGTACATTCCGCCCCGCTCCGTCACAGCAAGGGTCCGCACGGTCACTTCCCGGGAGTCCGGGCTTCACTGCTTGTCGGACGGCCCGTCAGGTGTGTCGAGGTCGATCCGCTCGCTGCGCGCGGCGTCCCCGGCGGTCCAGCGGTGCTCGTGGCCGGCCACGGCGGCCCGGTAGGCGGCCATCAGCTCCCCGCCGGCGGCGGCCAGGCCGGTGCCGGCGGCGGACAGGTGGCCGTACACCTCGGGCTGCTTCTCGCGCAGGCGCTCGGCGAGGCCGGCCAGCGAGATCAGGGTGTCGGCGCTCGCCTCCTGGGCCTTCTGGCCGACGACGGACGCGAACCGGCGCACCTCGTCCACCAGCGGGCCCAGCTCCGGGCCGAACGGGTGCTCGGCGGCCTGCTCGGTGCGGTCGTCGGCAGTGGTCATCGCGGGCGTCTCCTCAGCTCCGGCCGCGCCTGCGGCCCCTGGCCCCGACGCTACCGGACGGGCCCGACCGCCCCGACGGCCCGCCATCGGGGCCGGCGCACGGTCACCGGGCGGCGCGGGAGACGAATCGGCGCACGGTCACCGGGCGGCGCGGGAGGCCCGGTCGCGTCCGCGCAGGGTGCTCAGCCGCGCGGCCAGAGCGCCGGATCGGGCGCGAAGCGGACGGCGAGCGCCCCGTCGTGCAGGCCCGCGCCCGCCACCGTGCAGCGGCGCAGCGCCGAGGGCAGCGTGAGCACCCGCCGGTGGGCACCGAGGCCGACCACGAGTTCGTCGCCGCGCCGCACCAGGTCCAGGTCGGCCCGCTCGGCGCCGGGCAGCGCGAGGTGCCAGACCAGCAGTCCGTCCTCGGCCAGCCGGTCCTCGACGCTCCACGGCTTCGGGTCGAGCGGGGCCGGGCCGGCGCCCGCGCCGTAGAGGCGGTCCGCGACGGCCTCCAGGGTGACCTCGGCGAACCCGGTGACCAGCACCGGGACGTCGCTCGCGGCGGTCAGCGCGGCCAGCTCCTCCTGCCGGCGCCGGGCCAGCCCGGCCAGCCAGGGGTCGGCCGAGTCGGCGGCGGCGTCCGGCAGCGCGCCGTGCACCACCACGGCGTCCGGCCGGTGGCCGTGCAGCGCCAGCCCGGCCCGGATCCGGCGCAGCTCCCCGTACGGGTGGGCGTCGGCGGCGGTGACCAGGCGGACGCTGGTGCCGGGGGCGGCGAGCGCCGCACGGGCCTCGGCGAGCGCGGCGGCCGCCTTGGTCCGGCCCTCGTAGAGCCAGTCGGCGGGCATCGGCACCCCGGCCAGGCCGGCCAGCAGCGGGCGCAGCGCCCGGGCGGCCTGCCGCTGCTCGGGCACCAGCCGGGCCAGGTAGCGCTCCAGCTGCTCGGGCAGCGCGAGCGCGGCGATCAGCTCGGCGGGCGGCGGGGCGAGCACCACCAGGACGTCGGCCTCGGCGGCGGGCAGGGCCCGGAGCAGGGCGAGCCGGGCGGTGCCGGGAAGGGCGGTGAGCTCCTCGGGGTCGAGCGGGTCGGCGCCGAGCAGGTCGAGCGCGGGCTTGATCCGGCCGCCGATCTCGCCGAGGGCGTGCCGGAACGCGGCCTGCTCGTCGATCCGGGCCACGGTCAGGCCGGGGGTGTACGGGGCCGGTTCGGGCTCCAGCCGGGCGCCGAGGACGGCGTCCAGGGTGCGGTGCGGGTCGTCGGCGGCCAGCAGCAGGGTGCGCCGCCCCTGCCGGGCGGCGTGCAGGGCGGTGGCGGCGGCCACCATGGGCGCCGCCGCGTCGCCGCTGACCAGGATGGTGCGTGTCGCCGTCATGCCGTCCAGCCCCGCTTTCCCGGCGTCAGCCCTCGACGCGCTTCTTCAGTCCGGCCAGCGCCCGGTCGATGATGACCTTCTCGGCCTTGCGCTTGATCATCCCGAGCATCGGGATCTTGACGTCGACGGCCAGCTGGTAGGTGACCTCGGTCCGGCCGCCGTCCAGCGGGGCGAGCGAGTAGGAGCCGTCCAGCGAACGGAGCATCTGGCTGCGCACCAGCGTCCAGCCGACCTCGCGGTCGCCGTCCCAGGTGTAGGCCAGCACGTGCTCGTCGCGGATGGCGCCGGCGTCGAGCAGCAGGCGCACCTGGGCGGCGCGGCCGTTCTCGGCGGTCTCCAGCACCTCGACCTCCTTGACCTCGCCGGTCCAGGCCGGGTAGGCGGCGAAGTCGGCGATCACGGCCATGACCTTCGCCGGGGTCGCGTCGATGGTGATGCTCGACCTGGTGTGCTCCGCCATGGGTATGGCCCTCCGCGTCGTCCCTTGCTGCCGGCCCGGCCGAGCCTGCTCGGTCGGGTGCGCCCGGAGCAGGCTATCGCGCCCGGCGATCCCTCAGGTCCGGGGCTCGGAGGGTGCGCGGCCCCGGGCTCGGGGGCGCTCGCAGGCTACCCGCCGGTCACGTCCGGGCTGCCGTAGGGTGCCATTCGAACGACCCGGTCACGGCCTGGTCGGACCGGGTAAAGGTGTGACACTTCGAACACCGGAGCCGACCCCCCTGGTCGAAGCTGCCTACCGGGCAGTAACGTCCTGCCGTCCCGCAGCGTCGCGAACGAGGAGCAGTCTTGCTCGACTTCAGCCTTCCGGCCCTCTACCAGGTACCGAGCGGCGGTAACCTCTCCGACCTCGTGCACCAGAACGCCGAGCGGCACCCGGACGTCGTGGTGCTCAGTCGCAAGGTGGACGGCCGGTGGCAGGAGTTGACCGCCGCCCAGTTCCTGGTCGAGGTGCACGCCGCCGCCAAGGGTCTGATCGCCGCGGGCATCGAGCCCGGCGACCGGGTGGGCATCATGTCCCGCACCCGCTACGAGTGGACGCTGCTGGACTTCGCGATCTGGACGGCCGGCGCGATCACCGTGCCGGTGTACGAGACCTCCTCCGCCGAACAGGTGGAGTGGATCCTCGGCGACTCCGGGGCGGTGGCCGTCCTCACCGAGACCGCCCAGCACGCCGCGGTGGTCGAGGAGGTCCGGGGGCGCCTGCCGCTGCTGCGGCAGACCTGGCAGATCGAGGGCGGCGCCCTGGCGACGCTGGCCGGGGCGGGCCGGGACGTCACCGACGCGACCGTGGCCGAGCGCCGGTCGCTGGCGACGGCCGACTCGATCGCCACCGTCGTCTACACCTCGGGCACCACCGGCCGCCCCAAGGGCTGCCAGCTGACCCACGCCAACTTCATGGCCGAGTGCGGCAACATCGTGGAGCGGCTGGCCCCGCTGTTCCGCACCGGCGAGAGCTCGGTGCTGCTCTTCCTGCCGCTGGCCCACGTGCTCGGCCGGATCGCCGAGATCGCCCCCGCGATGGCCCCGATCAAGCTCGGCCACGTCTCGGACATCAAGGACGTCACCGCCGAGCTGGCGGCGTTCCGGCCCACCCTGATCCTGGGCGTGCCGAGAGTGTTCGAGAAGGTCTACAACACCGCCCGCACGAAGGCCCAGGCCGACGGCAAGGGCAAGATCTTCGACAAGGCCGCCGACACCGCGATCGCGTACAGCCGGGCGCTGGACGCCGGCGGCGCGGGCCTGGGCCTGCGGATCAAGCACAAGATCTTCGACAAGCTGGTCTACAGCAAGCTGCGCGCCGCGCTCGGCGGCCGGGCCACCCACGCGATCTCCGGCGGCGCCCCGCTCGGCGAGCGGCTCGGCCACTTCTACCGGGGCATCGGCTTCACCGTCCTGGAGGGCTACGGCCTGACCGAGACCTGCGCGGCCACCGCCTTCAACCCGTGGGACAAGCCGAAGATCGGTACGGTCGGCCAGCCGCTGCCCGGCGCCGCCGTCCGGATCGCCGAGGACGGCGAGGTCCTGTTCAAGGGCCCGCAGGTGTTCACCGGCTACTGGAACAACCCGCAGGCCACCGCCGAGGCGCTGAAGGACGGCTGGATCTCCACCGGCGACATCGGCTCGCTGGACTCCGAGGGCTACCTCACCATCACCGGCCGCAAGAAGGAGATCATCGTCACCGCGGGCGGCAAGAACGTCGCCCCGGCGGTGATCGAGGACCGGATCCGGGCGCACGCGCTGATCGGCGAGGTGATGGTGGTCGGCGACCGCAGGCCGTTCATCGGCTGCCTGGTCACCGTGGACGAGGACTTCTTCCCCAAGTGGAAGGAGCTGAACGGCAAGCCCGCCACCGCCACGGTGGCCGAGCTGCGCGAGGACGCGGACCTGCTGGCCGCCGTCCAGGCCGCCGTGGACGACGGCAACGCCGCCGTCTCGCACGCCGAGGCGGTGAAGAAGTTCCGGCTGCTGGACACCGTCTTCTCCGAGGAGAGCGGCCACCTCACGCCGTCGCTCAAGCTCAAGCGCAACCTGGTGCTGAAGGACTTCGCGGCCGACGTCGAGGCGATCTACCAGCGCTGACCGTACGGTGCGGGCCCCGCCGCGGTGGCGGGGCCCGCACCGCTTCGTCAGCCCGCCAGCAGCGAGGTCAGCCGCCCGGCCAGCAGGTCCCACCGCCAGGAGCGGTCCACCCAGCGCCGCCCGGCCTCGCCGAGCCGCCGGCGCAGCTCCTCGTCGTTCAGCAGCCGGACGATCCGCTCGGCCGCGGCGGCCGGCGAGCCGCCCGGCACCACGTAGCCGGTCTCGCCCTCCAGCACCGCGTCCGGCGCGCCGCCGGAGTCCCCGGCCACCACCGGCAGACCGGTCGCCGAGGCCTCCAGGTAGACGATGCCCAGGCCCTCGACGTCCAGCCCGCCCCGCCGGGTCCGGCAGGGCATCGCGAAGACGTCCCCGGCGCCGTAGTGCGCGGGCAGCTCCGACCACGGCACCGCGCCGGTGAACCGCACCGCGTGGCGCACGCCCCGGGCGTCGGCGAGCTTCTCCAGGTCCGCCCGGTAGGGTCCGTCGCCGACGATCAGCAGCACGGCGTCCGGCACCTCGGCGAGGATCTGCGGCATCGCCTCGATCAGGGTGTCCTGGCCCTTGCGCGGCACCAGCCGGGAGACGCAGACCACCACCGGCCGGTCGGCCAGCCCGAGCCGGCGGCGCAGCTCGGCGCCGCCCGAGTCGGGGTGGAAGGTCTGCTCGTCGACCCCCGGCGGCAGCTGCACCATCCGGGCGGCCGCCTCCGGGCCGACCGCGTCGGCGATCCGGGAGCGGGTGTACTCGCCGAGGTAGGTGAGGGTGTCGGTACCGGCGCCGATCCGGCGCAGCAGCTGCCGGGCCACCGGGAGCTGGGCCCAGGCGGCCTCGTGGCCGTGCGTCATGCCGAGCAGCCGCCCGCCGGCTCCGGCCCGGCGCAGCGCGGGCGCCATCAGCCCGAGCGGGGCGGCCGCGCCGAACCAGACCGAGTCGCACTTCTCGGCGCGGAGGATCTCGGCGGCCCGCCGGGTGACGCGCGGTGTGGGAACCATCACCTTCGTCCGGTCGCGGATCACCGGGAACGGCTGTTCGGCGTCGAAGCGGGCGACCTCGGCGCCGTCGCGCCAGGTCGACGCGTAGACCACGATGCTCCCGGCGGGCTGACGGACAGCCATGTTGTGGACGAAGGCCTGGATGCCGCCGGGTCGCGGCGGGAAGTCATTGGTGACGATCAAGGTCTTGTGCATCTGGCCACGGCTCGCTCGGTCGGGGGGTGCTCGGTGTACCGCTGGGTGATCCGTACGATAGGTCAACACCACGACCCGCCGGGAACGGATCCGCGCACGGCAACCGTTTCTCCCCCGGGTCTGTCCTAGAACCTAGGCAGCCGGTGCGGCCCCGCCGAACGTGGCGCCGCGCCCGGCACCGGCCGCCCGGGCGTCCGTCGCGCGACGCCTCCGGTGGGACGTCCGAGACGAACGAGGGAGCGCAGTGGAGTTGGCCCCGGCCACCAAGTCCGGTTCACCCAGCGGCGCCGACGGCCCCGGCACGGCGCTGGCCGTCCGCCAGGAGCCCGTACCGGCCCCCACCGGCCCCTCCCGGCGTACCGGGGCCCTCTGCGCGCTCGGCGGGACGTGGCTGGCCTCCCGGGCACTGCTGCTGCTGCTGGTGACCGGCGTGCTGCGGATGGCCGGCGGGGACATCACCACGGACGTCTGGCTGATCTACCACGGCTGGTACGGCGTCCTGCAGACCGGCACCTTCCCGCTGGACGACGTGACCTGGCAGTACCCGCCCGGCGCCGCCCTGGTGATCATGCTGCCCGGGCTGCTGCCCTGGTCGTACCTGGTCTCCTTCTGGGTGATCTGCGGGCTGGCCGACGCGGTCGCGATGGCCCTGCTGGTGCGTACCGGCCTGCGCAGGGGCCGGGCCCTGACCGGCGCCTGGGTCTGGGTGGCCGGCGTGCCACTGCTCGGTCCGATGATCTACAACCGGTACGACGTCATCGTCACCGCCGTCGCGGTGGCCGGCCTGCTGGCGCTGATCCGCCGCCCGGCGATCGGCGGCATCCTGCTGGGGCTGGGCGGGATCATCAAGATCTGGCCGCTGATCGGCCTGATCGGCACCCCGTCCGGCCGCCGCACCCGCCGCTCCTGGACCGCCGCCGCGGCCACCGCCGTCTCGGTGGGCTTCCTGCTGGCGGCCGGGATGAACGGCGCCTTCGAGTTCCTGACCTTCCAGAAGGACCGCGGCGTCGAGGTGGAGTCGGTCGGCGCGCTGCCGCTGCACTTCGCCCGGATGGCCGGCGCCTGGGACGGCAGGGTGACGATGAACTACGGCTCGGTCGAGATGCTCGGGCCGTGGGTGAACGTGGTCGGCAAGGTGATGCTGGCCGGCAGCCTGCTGGGCTTCGCCTGGCTGCTGCTCTGGCGCTTCACCGCCAAGCGCCGCAACGCGGCCACCATGTACGACGCGGCGCTGGCCGCGCTGCTGATCTTCACCGTGACCAGCCGGGTGATCAGCCCGCAGTACCTGGTCTGGCTGGTCGGCGTGGCGGCGGTCTGCCTGACCGTGCGCGGCACCAGCCAGCGCCCGGTGGCGCTGCTGGTCCTGGCCGCGACGCCGCTGACCGTGGTGGAGTTCCCGCTGCTCTTCAGCGAGCTGGTCGGCAGCGAGCCCTGGGCCGTCACCGCGCTGACCCTGCGCAACCTGCTGCTGCTGGCCGCCACCGGGCTCTCCTGCGTCCGGCTCTGGCGCTCGACCCGCGGGGCCGCCCAGCTCCCGCCGACCGTCGTGCTGGACCGCGCGGAGCCGGAGCCGGTGTCGGCGAACGGCTACCCGGTGCGCCCGGGGATCGCGTACGAGCAGGACCTGCTGGACGGCATCGACCGGCCGCCGGCCCAGCGGCGGCGCTAGGGGCCCAGCGGCGGCGCTAGGCCGCCAGGCGGCGGACCTCGGCGACCCAGAGTGCGGTGAACTCGGCCAGTCCGAGGCCCAGCTCGTCCCGCAGGACGCGGTCCGACTGCTCCTCCCGGCCCGCGCCCGCGCCCGCCGCGCCGACCGCCCGGTAGTAGCCGACCAGCCGGTCCGGCCCGAAGCGGCGGGCGATCAGGTCGCAGGCCAGCCAGGCCTGCTCGTAGGCCTGGGCGATGCCGTCGGCCCCGGCGGTGAAGTCCCGGTCGGCGGGGAGCGCCGAGGGCACCCGGCCGGCGGCGACGTCCCGGGCCAGCTCGGGGGCGATCTGCCGGGGCGAGCGGCCGGAGTCCCGGTAGCCGGTCCAGTCGGCGACGCCCTCGGAGAGCCAGAGCGGCGTCCAGGCCCGGGTGTCGGCCCGGGTCGCCACATGCACGGCCTCGTGGGTGATCACCACCTGGCGGCCGAAGTCGCTGAGCCCCCGGTAGGCCCCGGGGTTGACCAGCACCCGGTCGGCCGGGGTGTGCCGGGGGGCGCCGGGCGCGGCGGTGGTGACCGCCACCATGCCGGTCCAGCCCGCCGGGTCGGCGTCCAGCAGCCGGCCGAACTGCTCCTCGGTGGCGGGCAGCTCCAGGAGCAGCCGGCCCGGCCAGGCGGTGCCCCAGAGCGCGGTGACGGCCGGGACGGCCCGGTCGGCCACGGCCATGAGCTGCGCCGGGTCCGGGCCGTCGGCCAGGCCGAGCACCAGGCAGTGCGCGCCGGCCGCCGCCCGGACGGCCCCGAAGTCCCAGAGCGGCGCCGGCCCGTCCGGGCCGTCCTCGCGTTCGACCCGCCAGCCCCCGCCGGTCCGCCACAGCTCCAGCCGGCGCGGGTGGACCACCGGGTAGGCGTCGTAGCCGGTCACCCGGACGGTCAGTTCGGCGGTGGCGGTGAGCCGGTCCGGCCGACCGGCCGGACCGAGCACGAGGTTGCGGTAGGCCGCCTCCACCGGGGGCGCGGACGGTGGGGCGGTCAGCGTCCGGGCCCGCTCGGCCAGCACCGCGACCACCTCGGCCCGCTGGTCCGCCACCGCGGCCACTGAGGCCGCCGGAGCCGCCCGGGGCAGCGACAGCTGGGCCAGTCCGCCCGCCGCGAGCAGCAGGGCCCCGCGCCGGGACAGTGCGCGGCGGCGTGTCACGGCGTCGGCAGGAGGGGTCGGGACGGGCCGGCTCAGAGCCGGATCACCTCCGCGACGGGCATCGCGTTGACGCTCTCGTAGCGGACCTTGGCGCCCGGGTAGGGGGCGTGCACGATCACCCCGCCGCCGGCGTACATGCCGACGTGGTGCCTGTCCCGGTAGAAGATCACCAGGTCTCCCGGTCGCGCGTCGGAGATGCTGACCCGCCGGCCGGCGTACGCCTGGGCCTGCGAGGTGCGCGGCAGGGTCACTCCGGCCTGCCGCCAGCTCCAGTACATCAGACCGGAACAGTCGAACGCGCGGGGCCCGGCGGATCCGTACACATAGGGCGAACCGATCATCCGCACGGCGGCGGCCAGCGCGGCCGCGCCGCGTTCGGAGGCGGGCGGGGCCGTGCCCAGGTCGAGGCGGTCGGTGCCGCGGGTGGCCCGCTGCTCGGCCTCGCGGGCGTCCTGGGCCACCATCCGGGCCCGCTCGCCCGCCCCCAGGCTGTTGAGCAGCCGCTGCGCCTTGGCCAGCCGCTGCTGGATCTGCTGCTTGCTCTCGGCCAGGGCCCGGCGGGTCTCCTCCAGCTCGGAGAGCTTCATCGAGGCCTCCGACCGGCGCTGGTCGAGCCGGCGCTGACGGGCCACCACCTCGTGCAGCGTCTCGTTCTGCCGCTCGGCGGCCTGGTCCAGGCTGCGGGCCTTGGAGAGGTAGCCCTCCGGGTCGGTGGAGAGCATCAGCTGGACGGTCTGCGCCATCCCGCCGCCCCGGTACTCGGCGCCGGCCACGGTGGCGAGGTCGCCGCGGAGCTCGTTGAGCTCGCCCTGGGCGACGGCGACCTGCTGCTGGAGCGTGCCGGTCTCGTGCTGGAGGCGCTGCTGGACGTCCAGTGCGGCGTTGTACTTCTCCGAGGCCTGCTCGGCCTCGTCGTACAGCTGTTCCACCTGCGCCTTGACGTCCTTGCGGTTCGACGGCCCGTCCGGCGTGCCCGGGGCGGCCTGGGCGGCACCCCCCGTGGCCACCCCCAGCGCGGTGGTGGCCGCGGCGGTCAGCACCAGCGCACGGGCGAACGCGCCCGGCAGGGGGGAACGGCGGTGCACGGCCATACGACGGTAACTCCGATCCTGCGACCCGGCCCCGCCGCCGCACCGGTGCGGGCGGCTGTCGAGCGGGAGTCCGGTGGCAGACGTTAGCGAGTCCGGGCGAGCGAGTCCAAACCCCTCCCAACCCGAATATTTGACCCGCAATCGGACATCAGCACGGTCCAGCACGAAAGCCGCAGGCCCGGCCTCCCACGAGGGGAGACCGGGCCTGCGGGAGCAGACGTCGGATCAGACGCGCACGATGGCCGAGATCGGCAGCATGCTGGCGGTCTCGTACCGGACGTTCGCGCCGGGCTTCGGCGCGTGGATGACCTGGCCGCCGCCGACGTAGAGCGCGACGTGGCTGCGGTCCGCACGGTAGATGATCAGGTCGCCGGGCTGGGCGTTGGCGATATTGGTGCCCACGTTGGTACCGGCGGTGGCCTGGGACTGCGAGGTGCGCGGCAGCGACACGTCCGCCTGGGCGTAGGCCCAGCTGGTCAGGCCGGAGCAGTCGAAGGAGCTCGGACCGGCCGCGCCGTAGACGTACGGGGCGCCCAGCTTGCTCTCCGCGGCGGCGATCGCGGCGGCGGCGCGCGAGCCGTTGGCGGCGGGCGCGGACGGCGCGGCGGCCGCGGCGGCGGGCTTGGCGGCCGGCGACGACGGGGCGGGCAGCTGGTCGCGGGTGTTGTCGCGGGAGGCGCGGTCGGCGTCCGCCTTGGCCTTGGCCTCGGCCTTGGCGGCGTCCGCCTTGGCCTTCGCCTCGGCGGCGGCCTTCTCCTCGGCCGCGCGCATCGCCTGGCGCTCCTGCTCGGACAGCGAGTTGTACAGGTCCTGGGCCTTGGCCAGCTTGCCCTGGACCTCCTCCTTGGAGGCCTTCAGCTGCTGGGTGGTGGCTTCGAGCTCGCCGAGCTTGCCCTGGGCCTCGTTGCGGTCCTGGTCGAGCCTGCGCTGCTGCTCCTGGAGGTCCTTCAGCGCACCGGACTGCGTGCTGCCGGCCTGGTTGATGGCGCCGGCCTGGCTGAGGAAGCTGTCCGGGCTGGACGAGAGCATCAGCTGCACGGTCGGCGATATGCCGCCGTTGCGGTACTGCTCGCCGGCGATCTCGGCGAGACCGCCCTGGGCCTCGGTCACCGCGGCCTGCTGACGGGCCACCTTGTCCTGCAGCTCACCGACCTGCTTCTGCAGCTCCTGCTGCTTGGCCTGGGCACCGTTGAGCTTCTCGGTGGCCTGCTCGGCCTGCTCGTTGAGCTGGTCGATCTGCTCCTTGACCTGATCCTTGGTCGGCGTCGGGTCGGCGTGGGCGCCGGACTGCGCGGAGAGCGCGACCGCCGCGGCGGCGACACCGGTCAGAATCGAGACCCGGGCGCGGCCGGCGGGCTTGGGACGACGATGGGACGCCACGAAGGCGGACTCCTTCTTCCTACGTCCGCCTACCGGGTGAGCTGACGGGTTCGGGCCGGAAGCGTGCCCTACGACGCCTCACCGACCGCACGACGGTCGACCTGGCGCCGATTCACCCCGGAGGAACATGGTTCCCCGGCTCCGTTCCACAGCGCCCCCGACTACTGGACTCCCCGACGGGCAGATGCTCTGCCCCGCTGCTTCACGAACTCGGCGGTAAACCTCCGCCGCCACCCCTGCTGGGTGATCGACTGTGCGGTGGTTCGAGGCACGACCCTAGTAACAGAACCGTGATCCGTTCAAATCCTTGTCAGAAAAATGCCGGAAGAATATCCAAGTTCATTTGTGAATATGACCGGGTGTGATCACGCGCCCACATGGAGCTGATCGTTTGTCATGATGCGGCCGCAGACACCGACGCCACCCCCGGTTCCGGGGGTGGCGCGGATCACAGGGCCGGATCCCGGCCCGTGGGCATGTCGGTCCGTCAGACCCGGCGGATCGCGTTGATCGGCATCGCGTCGGCCTTCATCACCTTCACCACGTCACCGGTGTGCGGCGCGTGGACCACCATCCCGTTGCCGATGTACATCCCGACGTGGCTGCGGTCCGGGCGGTAGATGATGAGGTCGCCCGGCTGGGCGTCGGCCAGCGAGGCCACCTTCGAGCCGTAGTTGGCCTGCGCCTGCGAGGTGCGCGGCAGCGAGACGCCGGCCTTCGCGTACGACCAGACCATCAGACCGGAGCAGTCGAAGGAGTTCGGGCCGACCGCGCTCCAGACGTACGGCGAACCCTGCTTGCTCATCGCGTTGGCGACGGCCTGCCCGGCGAAGCCGCTGCCCTGCGGGAGGCTGCTCAGGTCGGTGCGCTCGCTGCCGCGCGAGGCCCGGTCGGCCTGCTGCTGGGCGGCCTTCAGCGCGGCCCGGTCGGCGGCGCTGAGCGAGTTCAGCAGGTCCTGGGCTTCCTTGAGCTTCTTGTTGACCTCGGCCTTGGACTGGTTCAGGTCCTTGGTCGTGCTGTCCAGCGAGGCGAGGACGGCGGCCGCCTCGGCCTTCTGCTGGTCCAGCCGGCGCTGCTGGTCCTGCAGGCCCTTGAGCGCCTCGGTCTGGCTGGAGCTGGCCTGCTGGACGCTGGCGGCCTTGTCCAGGTAGCCGGACGGGTCGGAGGCGAGCATCAGCTGGACGGACGGGTCGATGCCGCCGGTCCGGTACTGCTCGGCCGCGACCTCGGCCAGCCCGCCCTGAAGCTGGGTCATCTGGTCCTGGCCGCGAGCCACCTGGTCCTGGAGCTGGTCCGCCTGCTTGCGCAGCTGGTCCGCCCGCTCCTTGGCACCGTTGAACTTCTCGGTGGCCTGCTCGGCCTCCTCCTGCAGCTGGTCGACCTGCGCCTTCACGTCCTCCTTCTTGGGGGACGGGCTGGGCGCGGCGTGGGCGCTGACCTGGGCCGAGAGGGCGACCGCGGTCGCAGCGGCAGCGGTCAGCACGGTGACCCGTGCACGGCTCGACTGCTTGGGACGGCGGTGGGTGGCCAAGTGACCGGCTCCTTCTTCCAACGGACTCACCCGAACGAGTGAGAATCCGGAAAATAGGTTTGACGCCAGACCCTAGTGAAGATCCACGCTTTGCGCCACTCCCCCGATGGCGTGAACTCCCGCCCCCCGCCATGACTTCACGGGATCCACACATCCCCGCAAACCGGGCGCTGACCAGGCGTCATCCCCTGCCGGCCGACCCCCGGCCGAGGTCAGGGCCGGGCCAGTCGGTTCAGCAGCAGCACCGAGGCTACAGGGCGCGCGCCCGCCTTCCGCACGCCCTCCGCGACCTCCCGGTCGGTGGAGACCACCACCACCGGCCGGCCCTGCGGCTCGGCCCGCACCAGGCGGCGGATCAGTTCGTCGGCGGTCTCCCCGGTCCGGCTGAACCGCACCCGGACCCCGCGCGGCGGCGCCAGGATCACCGGCACGTCGAGGTCCTGGCCGTCGAACACGCAGGTCACCTCCGCCTGCGTGCGCTGGGCCAGCATCGCCAGCCCGCCCAGCAGCCGGATCCGCTGCTGCTCCAGCGGGAGCGCCGGGTAGCCGGTCTTGGTCACGTTGTAGCCGTCCACCACCAGGTGGACCTGCGGGATCGCCAGCAGCTGGTCCAGCAGCGCCGGGTCGTCCTCGGCCAGCCCGCGCCGCGCCACGTCGTGCGGCGAGGCCGAACCCGGCACCACCGCCTCGACCAGATCGGCCGGGCGGATCTGGGAGACCGGCAGGGCCAGCTCCCGCTGGAGCCCCTGCGCCGACTGCAGCACGGTGTCCAGCAGCAGCCGCAGCCGCATGTCCTCGACGCTGCGCCCCTCGCGGGCCGAACGGCGGCCCTGCTCGGCGGCGTTCTCCAGCTCGGAGATCCGGTGCCGCAGCCGCCGCGCCTCGCTCTCGGCGGCGCCGCGCTCGACGCCCGTCTGCGCCTTCAGGGCCTCCAGCTCCCCGGTGACCCGGCGCGTCTCGGCCTGGGCCCGCCGGGTGTCGCTCTCCAGCGAACGCACCTTCTTGCGCAGCGACTCCACCTCCTTGCGGACGTCCTCCGACTCGGCCCGCTGCCGGTCCAGGTCCGCCCGGGCAGCGGCGCGCACCTCGGCCAGCTCTGCCTGCAGCTTCTCGGCCAGCCGGGCCGCCTCGGCCGCCGCGCCCTCGGCGCCGGCCCGCTCGGCCTCCTCACCGGCCTCGACGACCAGGCGGCTCCAGCCCGCCGACCGGACCAGGTAGGCGGCGGCCGCCACGTCCATCGGATCGGCCGCGCCCGGCACGCTGCCCGACTCCAGCGCCCGGACCAGGTCCGGCTGCCCGAGCCGCAGCCGCTCCGCTATCCGCACCCGGAACGCCGGCTCGGACTCCAGCGCCGCGGCGAGCGCGGTGGCGGCGTACTTGGCCCGGCGCGCCGGGGTGAACTTGGCGTACGGGCGCAGCGTCTGCGGCAGCTCCGCGACCGGCAGCCCGCCGAGCGCGTCGGCGGCGAGGCCCACCACACGCCGGCGCACCCCCTCGGGCAGCGGCCGGTCGAGCTTCTCGGCCGCGCGGGCTGCCGCCGGCTCCTCACCGCCGGAGCCGCCGGCCTCCTCGCCGTCGACCTCCTCGGCGGGGGCGCCGGTGCCGGGCGCGGCGGCCTCGACCGCGTCCGGCGCCTGCGCGTCCACAGCGGGCTGCCGCCCCTGCGGCCCGGCGGGCTCCTGCGCTGCGTCCACCACGTCCTCGGCTCCGATCCTCGCCAGCGGGGTACGGCCGTCGGCCGTACCCCTGGTCGTCACGCTCCGTGCGCTCTGTCTGTATTGTCCCGCGCGGCGGACGGCCGTGCCGCGCACCGTCCACCGCGCGGGGCGGGCATCACGCCTGCTCGGCGGCCTCGGCGCCCGGACGGGCCACCAGTTCGACCTGGTCCACCGCGTTGCACCAGCGGCAGCGCACCGACTCGATGGTCTCGCTGTGCACCTCGGTCTCCTCCACCTTGGACTCGCCGGCCAGGTCGAAGTGCAGGAACTCGGTCACCCGGGCGGTGCGGGTGACATCGAAGCGGGTCAGGTTGCCGCACAGGGTGCAGCGCCAACGCGTCTCTGCGGTCAGGGCGGGGACGGTCATCGGGGGTCCTCTCGGGTGGTCCCTGGGTGGGCTCAGGCGCTCCCCCCGGAGCCCCGGCATCGGCGGCGGGAGGCGGGATTGCCCGCCCCAAGCCTATTGCCTGGGGCAACCACCCCGGCTACCGGTCACGGCGATCGCGGGGGTGGTCCACCTGCCGTACAGCGCGGTGTCGCCCGGGCCGGACGGAGGGATGCTTGGTCGCATGGCGATCCCGGTCCTCGACCACACCGGCGCGCGGGACGGCCCCCCGGCCGCGCCCGTCCCGGCCGTCAGCTACGCACTGATCGCGCTGAACGTGCTGGTCTTCCTGCTCGGCCCGGCGGCCGGGCTCAACCCGCTGTACGGCCGCGGGCAGGACCGGGTCTGCGCGGAGCAGCGGTACGAGCAGCGCTGGGGCGCCGTCCCGGCCGAGCTGCTGGCCGGACGGCCGCTGAGCGCCGAACAGGTGGCCGAGGCCCCCGACCCGGTGCCGGGCTGCCCGGCCGCCCCGACCCCCGGCAAGCACCCGGCGATGTCCGTCCTCAGCGGGCTCTTCGTCCACGCCGGCTGGCTGCACCTGCTGGGCAACCTGCTCTTCCTCCAGGTCTTCGGCCCCACCGTGGAGGCCCGCTTCGGCCGGGCCCGGTTCGCGCTCTTCTACCTGGCGGCAGGCTCGCTGGCCACCTACGGCTTCGCGCTGGCCGAGGCGCACTCGGCGGACTACACCCGGGTCCTGATCGGCGCCTCGGGGGCGATCGCCGGCGTGCTCGGCGCCTACCTGAGGCTGCACCCGCGGGCCCGGGTGACCACGCTCGTCCCGCTGCTGCTCTTCCTGCCCCTGCGGTTCCCGGCCTGGCTGGTGCTCGGCCTCTGGTTCGCGCTCCAGTGGTGGTCGGTGCACTCGGCGGGGCCGGGCGTCGCCTACCTGGTCCACGTGATCGGCTTCTCGGCGGGGTTCCTGTACGCCTGCACGCTGGCCACCCGCCCCTCGCGACGGCCCCGCTGACGCCCGATACCCTGGCGGCACCTCACAAAGGAGCCCGAACAGTGATCACCGCCATCGTCCTGATCAAGACCAGCGTCGACCGCATCCCGGAGATCGCCGAGGCGATCGCGGCCATCGAGGGCGTCAGCGAGGTCTACTCGGTCACCGGCGGCTACGACCTGGTGGCGATGGTGCGGGTGCGCCGGCACGACGACCTGGCCGAGGTGATCCCCGGCCGGCTGAACAAGGTCCCGGGCGTGGCCCACACCGAGACCCAGATCGCCTTCCGCACCTACTCCCAGCACGACCTGGAGACCGCCTTCGCGCTCGGCCTGGGCGAGTAGCCTCCCCCGTTCAGCCCTCGCGCCGGGTGTCCGCGACGCAGCGGCCGCCCTCGTTGCGGTAGTTCCAGGCCGCGCCGTCCGTGACCAGCTCGCGGACGGCGGTCAGGAACCGGTCGATGTGCTCGTCCGGGGTACCCGCGCCGAAGCTGACCCGGATCGCGTTCAGGCTGCGCTCCCCCGGCAGCGACGCCTCCGGCGCACCGCACTCGGACGGCGCCACGTCCTCGTCGCCGAGCAGGGTGCGCACCAGCGGGTGCGCGCAGAACAGGCCGTCGCGCACCCCGATGCCGTACTCGGCGGAGAGCGCGGCCGAGAAGTGCGAACTGTTCCAGCCCTGGACGACGAAGGAGAGCACGCCCACCCGGGCCGAGTCCGCGCCGAACAGGTTCAGCACCCGCACCTGCGGGACCTCCGCCAGCCCGGCCTTCAGCCGGGCGATCAGCTGCTGCTCGCGGGCCTCCAGCGCGTCGAAGCCGGCCTCGGTCAGGGCCCGGCAGGCCGAGGCGATGGAGTAGACGCCGATCACGTTCGGCGAGCCGGCCTCGTGCCGGGCCGGGCCGGTGTGCCACTGCACGGCCACCGAGCCGTCGGCCTCCCGGGCGACCGTGCGGGTGGCGCCGCCGCCGGCCAGGTACGGCTCGGCCGCGTCCAGCCAGTCGGCCCGGCCGGCCAGCACCCCGGCGCCGAACGGCGCGTAGATCTTGTGGCCCGAGAAGGCGATCCAGTCCACGCCCAGCTCGCGCACCGAGACCCGGTGGTGCGGGGCGAGCTGCGCGGCGTCCAGCACCACCCGGGCGCCGTGCCGGTGGGCGGTCTCGGTGAGCTCGGCGACCGGCCAGAGCTCGCCGGTGACGTTCGAGGCGCCGGTGACGCAGAGCAGCTTGGGGCCCTCGGGGGCCTCGGCCAGCGCGGCGTCCAGCGCGGCGACCGCCTCGGCGTGCGAGCGCGGGGCGCGCAGGTAGGTGACGCTCAGCCCGGCGTGGCGCCAGGGCAGCAGCGAGGCGTGGTGCTCGGTCTCGAAGGCGAAGACCCGGGTGCCGGCCGGGACGGCGCCCGCCAGCAGGTTCAGCGAGTCGGTGGTGGCCCGGGTGAAGACCACCTGGTCGCCCTCGCGCAGGTCGAGGAAGTCCGCGACGGTGCGGCGGCTCTGCTCGAAGAGGTCGGTGGAGAGCTGGGAAAGGTAGCCGGCGCCCCGGTGCACGCTGCCGTAGTAGGGGGCGTAGGCGGCGACGTCGTCCCAGACCCGCTGCAGCGCCGGGGAGCTGGCGGCGTAGTCGAGCGCGGCGTAGGTGACCTTGTCACCGTTGACCAGCGGGACCTCGACGTCGTGGCCGAGGACGGGGAGCGGGGCGCAGATCTCGGTGGCGACGGACATGGGGGTGCACTCCTTCGACGGGTAAGGACCCCGGAGGTGCGTGTCAGCCGGCGTCCGCGCTTGTCACGCGGACGGTTCGCCGCGAGACCCGGTCCTCACCCAGGGCACCCCGCCACGGACGGAGGGTTGCCGGACAGCCAGCTGGGGCTTGACGCTGTCACTCATGACCTGGCGAAGACTCTAGGTCGCGTCCGCCGAGTGGTCAAACAGGGGTCCGCCATCCGGACAGCGGTCCACCGCCGGGGCCCGGCGACGCCCCCGCCGGACGCGCGAAGGGCCCGCGGGGAGGCATCCCCCCGCGGGCCCGACCGCCGCTTCACACCCGGGTGGTGGCCTCGGACCAGCGCCGCAGCAGATCCTGCGCGGCGCCCGAGTCGATGGCCGCCGCGGCCCGCTCCATTCCGGCCGCCAGCTGCTCGGCGAGCGGCGCGTCGGTGAGGTCCAGCGCCACCAGCGCCGTCGCCGTGTTCATCAGGACGGCGTCCCGCACCGCCCCGCGCTCCCCGGCCAGCAGCCGGCGCGCGACGTCCGCGTTGAACGCCGGGTCCCCGCCGCGCAGCGCCTCGATGCCCACCAGCTGGACGCCGACGTCGCGCGGGTCGAAGGAGGTCTCGGTGACCTCGCCGTCGCGCACGATCCAGACCCGGGAGGTGGTGGTGACGGTCAGCTCGTCCAGGCCGTCGTCGCCGCGGAAGACCAGCGCGGTGGACCCCCGGCGGGCCAGTACCCCGGCGATCAGCGAGGCCAGCCGGGTGTCGAAGCAGCCGATCGCGTGTGCGGTGACCTTGGCCGGGTTGGTCAGCGGGCCGAGGGTGTTGAAGGCGGTCGGCACCCCGAGGCCGCTGCGGGCCGGGGCGGTGTGCCGCATCGCGGGGTGGAACCTGGCCGCGAAGCAGAAGGTCAGTCCGACCTCCTCGGCAACCTCGGCGACCCGCCGGGCCGAGAGGTCCAGATTGACGCCGAGCTTCTCCAGCACGTCCGAGGAGCCGCTCGCCGAGGAGGCCGCCCGGTTGCCGTGCTTGACCACCTTGGCACCGGCCGCCGCGGCGACGATCGCCGACATGGTCGAGATGTTGACGGTCTTCGCCCGGTCGCCGCCGGTGCCCACGATGTCGACCGCCGGGCCGGGGATGGAGAGCGGTTCGGCGTGCGCGTACATCGAGTCCACCAGGCCGACGATCTCGTCCACCGTCTCGCCCTTGGCCCGCAGGGCGACCATGAAGCCGGCCATCTGCACGGCGGAGGCCTCGCCGCTCATGATCCGGTCCATCGCCCAGGCGGTGTCCGCCCGGTCGAGGTCCTCGCCCCGCAGCAGCGCCGACAGGATGTCCGGCCAGGTGCGGACCACCTGCACGGGGTCCTTGCCGCCGTTCGCAGGGTTCACGTTCACCATGGCTGACTCCAGCTCTTGTCGGTTCCCCGAGGGGTTCTCCGTAAGGATGGAGCCAGCCTATCGAGCGGCGGGACGCCTCCGCCCCGCCGTCGCCTTCACTTCTCTCCCACTGAGACGCGGTCCTACCGGGCGGCCGGCGCCCGCTTCGCCAGCCGGGCCCGGAGCAGCGTGGCGGCCGCCTCGGCCAGCGCCACCGGGTCCACCGGGTGGGAGATGGCCGCGTCGGCCCGGCTCCAGGCGGCCAGCCAGGAGTCCTGCGGCCGGCCGATCACCACCAGCACCGGCGGGCAGCCGTAGATCTCGTCCTTCAACTGCCGGGCGAGCCCGAGGCCGCCGGCCGGGACCGCCTCGCCGTCCAGCACGCAGAGGTCCACGCCCCCCTTCTCCAGTGCCTTCAGCACCGCGGGGGTCGTCGCGCACTCCAGGTAGGTCAGCTCCGGCAGATCCTCCGCGGGCCGGCGGCCGAGGGCCGTCAGCACCTGCTCGCGGGTGTTGCGGTCGTGGCTGTAGACGAGAACGGTCAGCGTCTCGTCGGTGGTGTACGCCATGGGCCCTGCTCCCTCAAGTGTGATCCGGACCACGTTCGTCTCAACCCGGATGCTACTCCCGATCACCGCCCGCCGAGCCACTCCCGCGCGATCCGTCTCAAGCCGCCGCGCCCACGACTCACCCGCCCGGAGGACAGGCCGTCACCCCCGCGGTCGCGGTCCACCCGTACGGCCGACCCGAGGGCCTTTCCCTTACTCCCGGCGGGCCCCGAAGGAGTGGAGCGACACGCTGGGCATCAGGGTCGAAGATGCCTTCGAAGAACCGTCAGAAAAGGGACACGCCCCTGCTCAGCCGCCATCCGGGCGTCCCGGCGGGCCCCACCGGGGCATACCGCACGCACCGGACACTCCGAGGGACACCCCCCGGCGTGAAGACGGAATAAGGGACCGACATAATGTCCGTCGTGGCGACAGCAACAGCAGTAGAAACCGGGCACGCGCACGGATCGGTCAACCGGCCGAACATGGTCAGCGTCGGAACGATCGTCTGGCTCAGTTCCGAGTTGATGTTCTTCGCGGCCCTCTTCGCGATGTACTTCACGCTCCGCTCCGTCAAGGGAGCCGAGTTCTGGAGCGAGAAGGCGCACGCCCTCAACGTGCCCTTCTCCTCGGTCAACACCACGATCCTGGTGCTCTCCTCTCTCACCTGCCAGCTCGGCGTGTTCGCTGCCGAGCGCGGGGACGTGAAGAAGCTCCGCTCGTGGTTCGTCATCACCTTCGTGATGGGCGCGATCTTCATCGGCGGCCAGATCTTCGAGTACACCGAGCTGGTCAAGAAGGACGGCCTCTCGCTGTCCTCCGACCCGTACGGCACGGTGTTCTACCTGACCACCGGCTTCCACGGTATGCACGTGACGGGTGGTCTGATCGCCTTCCTGCTGGTCCTCGGACGGACGTACGCAGCCAAGCGCTTCACGCACGAGCAGGCCACCGCCGCCATCGTGGTGTCGTACTACTGGCACTTCGTCGACGTCGTGTGGATCGGCCTGTTCGCGACCATCTACCTGATCAAGTAACCAGCTGATCAGGTCGCTGGCCACCGGCTCCGGGTCCCGCCCTCACCGGCGACGGCCCGATTTGCCGGTGCCTACGCTCCCAACCGACCGACCGCGCGCGCAGCCCTAGACAGGCAGCCTCGTGCCGGCCAGACCGGCCGCCGGGTGCACCCACCAGTCGACCAGATCCTGACACCGGGGTTATTCCGTGAAAAAGCTCTCCGCACGACGGCGCCACCCATTGGCGGCGCTGGTCGTCCTACTTCTCGCCCTGGCGGCAACCGGGGGGCTGTACGCCGCGTTCGCGCCCGCCGACAAGGCGCAGGCCGACGTCGCCGCGCAGTCGCTCGCGATCGATGAGGGCAAGAAGCTCTTCGCCGTGGGCTGCTCCTCCTGCCACGGCCTGAACGGCCAGGGCAGCAGCGACGGTCCGAGCCTGGTCGGCGTCGGCTCAGCCGCGGTCGACTTCCAGGTCGGCACCGGCCGCATGCCGGCCCAGCAGCCCGGCGCCCAGGTGCCGCGCAAGAAGAACATCTACTCGCAGGCGGAGATCGACCAGCTCGCCGCCTTCGTGGCTTCGCTCGGCCCCGGCCCGGTCATCCCGACCGAGGAGCAGTACACCTCGACCAACCCCGAGGACCTCTCCAAGGGTGGCGAGCTGTTCCGCACCAACTGCGCCCAGTGCCACAACTTCGCCGGCCAGGGCGGTGCCCTGACCCAGGGCAAGTACGCCCCGTCGCTGGAGGGAGTGGACGCCAAGCACATCTACGAGGCCATGCAGACCGGCCCGCAGAACATGCCGTCGTTCCCGGACACCACCATGCCCGAGGAGCAGAAGAAGCAGATCGTGGCCTTCGTCCGCCACACCACCAACGATGAGCCGAACCCCGGCGGTCTCACGCTCGGCAGCCTCGGTCCGGTGACCGAGGGCCTGTTCGGCTGGATCTTCGGTCTCGGCACGCTCATCGCGGTCGCGATCTGGGTCGCCGCCCACACCACCAAGGCCAAGAAGTCATGAGCCACGACATGTCAGAAGAGAAGCTCCCGGAGTCACACGGCTCCGCCGGACACCACGAGGTGGCCGCCCACGGCGATCCGTTCGCCGACCCGGGCCTGCCGGCCCACCAACCGCGTCGCACCGACATCGACGAGCGGGCCGCCCAGCGGGCCGAGCGCCAGGTCTCGCTGATGTTCGTGGTCTCGATGCTCGCCACCGTGGGCTTCATCGCCTCCTACGTGGCCATCGACCCGGACAAGATCGTCTACATCTTCCCGCTGGGCCACGTCAGCGCGCTGAACTTCGCGCTGGGCATGACCCTGGGCGTCGCGCTGTTCTGCATCGGCGCGGGTGCGGTCCACTGGGCCCGCACCCTGATGTCGGACCACGAGATCCCGGCCGAGCGTCACCCGATCGAGGCCGACGACGAGGTCCGCGCGGACGTCATCGAGCAGTTCAGGACCGGCGCCGCCGAGTCCGGCTTCGGCCGCCGCAAGATGATCCGCAACACCCTCATCGGTTCGATGGCCCTGGTGCCGCTGTCCGGCGTCGTGCTGCTGCGCGACCTGGGCCCGCTGCCCGAGGACAAGCTGGAGCACACCGGCTGGCGCGAGGCCACCGATGTGAAGCCGCTGCAGCTGATCAACATGAACACCAACCAGCCGATGAAGGCCGAGGACGTCATCGTCGGCTCGCTGACCTTCGCCATGCCGGAGGGTCTCAGCACGCACGACGAGGACTTCCAGCAGCAGATCGCCAAGGACGCCCTGATGCTGGTGCGCATCGCACCGGAGGACATCAAGGACACCGAGTCCCGGGAGAAGGGCTTCGAGGGCATCCTCGCCTACTCCAAGATCTGCACCCACGTCGGCTGCCCGATCAGCCTGTACGAGCAGCAGACCCACCACGCGCTCTGCCCCTGCCACCAGTCGACCTTCGACCTGGCGGACGGCGCGCGCGTCATCTTCGGCCCGGCCGGCCACCCGCTGCCGCAGCTGAAGATCACCACTGACGAGAAGGGCTTCCTGGTCGCCACCGGCGACTTCGACGAGCCCGTCGGCCCGAGCTACTGGGAGCGTGCTCGATGAGTAGCGCGAGCAGCACCACCTCCGGTGCCGCCAAGCCCGCCGGCAGCACGCGTGCCAAGCCCGCCAACAAGTGGGAGCAGGCTGCTGACTGGACGGACGGCCGGCTGGGGATCTACTCCCTCGCCAAGGCCAACCTGCGGAAGATCTTCCCGGACCACTGGTCCTTCATGCTGGGCGAGATCTGCCTCTACACCTTCGTCATCATCATCCTGACGGGCGTGTACCTGACGCTGTTCTTCAAGCCCAGCATGGGCGAGGTCATCTACGACGGCTCGTACATCCCGCTCAAGGGCATCCCGATGTCCGAGGCGTACGCGTCGACGGTGGACATCAGCTTCGAGGTCCGCGGCGGCCTGCTGGTCCGCCAGATCCACCACTGGGCCGCGCTGGTCTTCGTGGCCGCGATGCTCGTGCACATGATGCGCGTGTTCTTCACCGGCGCGTTCCGCAAGCCGCGTGAGATCAACTGGGTCTTCGGCTTCCTGCTGCTGGTCCTGGGCATGTTCGACGGCTTCTTCGGCTACTCGCTGCCCGACGACCTGCTCTCGGGCACCGGTATCCGCTTCATGGAAGGCGCGATCCTCGCCGTCCCGCTGGTGGGCACCTACATCCAGATGTTCCTGTTCGGCGGCGAGTTCCCCGGCCACGACATCGTGCCGCGGTTCTTCACCATCCACGTGCTGCTGATCCCCGGCATCATGCTCGGCCTGCTGGTCGCGCACCTGATCCTGGTCTTCTACCACAAGCACACCCAGTGGGCGGGCCCGGGCAAGACCGAGAAGAACGTCGTCGGCATGCCGCTGATGCCGGTCTACATGGCCAAGGCCGGTGGCTTCTTCTTCCTGGTCTTCGGTCTCATCGCCGCCGTCTCGGCGATCGCCACGATCAACCCGATCTGGGCGTACGGCCCGTACCGCCCCGACCAGGTGTCCACGGACGCCCAGCCGGACTGGTACATGGGCTTCTCCGAGGGCCTGATCCGCGTCATGCCGGGCTGGGAGATCGGCCTGTGGGGCCACACCCTGAACCTGGGTGTCTTCGTCCCGCTGATGATCTTCCCGCTGGTCCTGGTCGCGATCGCGGTCTACCCGTTCATCGAGTCCTGGGTCACCGGCGACAAGCGCGAGCACCACATCCTGGACCGCCCGCGCAACGCGCCGGTCCGCACCGCGCTGGGCGCCGCCTGGATCAGCCTGTACCTGGTGCTGCTGGTCGGTGGTGGCAACGACCTGTTCGCCACCCACCTGCACCTGTCGATCAACGACATCACGTACTTCGTCCGCGTGGGCTTCTTCGTGGTGCCGGTGCTGACCTTCATCGCCACCAAGCGCTGGTGCCTCGGCCTCCAGCGCCGGGACAAGGAGAAGGTGCTGCACGGCCGCGAGACGGGCGTCATCAAGCGCCTGCCGCACGGCGAGTTCATCGAGGTGCACGCCCAGCTGCCGCAGGCCGACCTGCACAAGCTCACCTCGCACGAGCAGCCGCCCGTGTTCGAGCTGCCGGCCGAGACGGACGAGAACGGCGTGGCCGCCAAGGCCGGGCTGATCCCCCGTACCCGGGCGAAGCTCTCCCGCGGCTTCTACGGCGAGGGCAGCCGGATCCCGAAGCCGACCGCCGAGGAGCACCACGAGATCACCAGCGGCCACGGCCACCACTGATCCCGTACGCATCCCCCGCGTCACCCCCGAGGGCCGCCGACCAGAGTTCTTCCTGGTCGGCGGCCCTCGGGCTTTCCCGTCCGCCCCACCGTCAGGAGCCCCCGTGGAGCTGTCCGTCGACCCCGCCGCCGCCACGCCCCCGTACGAGCAGATCCGGGAGCAGATCGCCGAGCGCGCCCGCACCGGTGACCTGCCGACCGGGCTGCGGCTGCCCACCGTCCGGGCCCTGGCCGAGCAGCTCGGGCTGGCGGCCGGGACGGTGGCGCGGGCCTACCGCGAGCTGGAGACCGACGGGGTGGTGGAGACGCACGGCCGGCGCGGCACCCTGATCGCCGCCACCGGGGACACCGCGCACCGGCTGGCCGCCGCCGCGGCCACCGAGTACGCCGAGCGGGTCCGGCGGCTCGGCGTGCCGGAGGCGGACGCCCTGGCGGCCGTGGCGACGGCGCTGCGGCTGGCCCACCGGGAGCCCGGCCGGGAGGGCTGAGCGGCCCGGGCCGGGGCCGGGAGGGGCGTCAGAGCTCCGGGCGGATCATCCCGGTGGCGGGGGCCCGGGAGGCCGGCGGCGTGGTGTTGACGGGCTGTCCGAGGGCGCTGTGCTTGACCCAGTCGGTCCAGGCGATGTTCCAGTCCCCGAAGCCGTTGCCGAAGGACTCCATGCTCGGGCCCTGGCTGTTGACCACCGTGACCAGGTCGCCGATCCGGGTGTTCTGGTAGAACCACTTCGCGTTCTCGGTGCTCATGCCGGTACAGCCGTGGCTGACGTTCGCCACCCCCTGCGAGCCCACCGACCAGGGCGCGGCGTGCACGTACTCGCCGCTCCAGGTCACCCGGGTGGCCCACTCGACGTTGAGGTCGTAGGCCTCCGAGCTGCCGGCGGCTATGCCGATCGTCTCGCCGCTCATCCGCACCTGGCGCTCCTGTCCGAGCACCACCTTGACGCCGTTGCGGGTGTCGAAGCCGGGCTTGCCGGTGGTCACGGGTATCGTCCGGACCACCTCGCCGCCGCGCGTCAGGGTGAGCTCGTGGGTGGCGGCGTCCACCACCGACTCCACCCGCTCGCCGATCCGCAGGGCCAGCGCGGCGCGGTCGCCGCCGTAGAGGCCGTCCGCGATCCGGCTGCCGGTGCCGTCGTAGACCAGGCTGACGGTGGTGCCGGTCGGCCAGTACTCCTCCGGCCGGAAGTGCAGGTTCTTGTCGTCCACCCAGTACCAGCCGCCGGTGACGGCGGGCTGCGAGGTGACGGTCAGGGCGCGCTCGACCTCCTGGCGGGCCTGCGGGTCCTTCACCGCCTCCGAGAGCTGGACGGTGAGCGGCTGGCCGACGCCGTAGAGGCCGGTGCCGGAGGAGTCCGGGCCGAGCTTGGCGGTGAGCAGGCGCTGGCCCGCCACCGTGCTGAAGCCGGCGGTGGTCTCGCCGCGACCGCCCTTGCCGTCGTCGGCGGCGATCCTGACGGTGTAGGCGGTGGCCGCCTTGAGGCGCCCGGTGGTCTGCCAGCTGAGCTGGTCCGCCGAGAGCTGTCCGGCCACCACCCGGCCGTCCGGACCGACCACCGTGACGTCGGTGAGCCGGCTGCCGGGTACCGCCGTCACCGTCACCGGCTGGGACGGATCCACCGTCCCGGTCGCCGAGAGGTGCACCAGCGGGGCCGCGTCGACCCGGTGGACGGCGCCCGGGGCGTCGTCCTCACCGGACGAGCAGGCGGCCAGTGGGGCCAGTACGACGAGAGCCAGCGAGATGCTGCCGATACCTGCGGTTCCGCGCCTGTCGGCCATGACCGCCTCCGAGGGTTCGCACGATTGATCAGATCGTAGGAACGTGAAGCGGCGGAGCGACATCCGAGCGACCCCCCGTTCGCCCAGGGGGGTGAGGCCGTCACTCCGGGGACGCAAAAGGGCCGGGCATCCTTTGCGGAATGCCCGGCCCTGTGCGAGGGAGACCTACTGGTTCTGGTTCTCGCCCCGGTAGAACTCGAAGACCCAGCCGAACAGGCCGATCAGGATGATCGGGATCGACCAGTACAGCAGCCACCAACCGAAGATCACGCCCATGAACGCGAGCGCGCCACCGATCGCCAGCGAGAGCGGCTGCCAGCTGTGCGGGGCGAAGAAGCCCAGCTCGCCGGCGTCGTCCGCGACCTCGGCCTCGGGGTTGTCACCAGCGCCGCTGTCCACCCGGCGGGCGGTGAAGGCGAGGTAGTACCCGATGAAGGCGCAGAGGGCGAAGGCGAGGAACAGCGCGGTGGTACCGGCGGCCTCCACCCCGAGGTCGGAGTGGTTGGTCCAGACGCCGTAGGTGATCGCCATCGCGAGCGTGAAGACCGCGAGGCCCAGGAAGATCTTGCCCTGTTCCTTCATCAGGCGTCGCCTTCCTTCTTGCCCTTGCCCAGCTGCGGGACGTCGTACTTGGCCGGGGTCACACCGGCGAGGTGCTTGGCCGGCTCACCGTGGTTCTCCAGGTAGTCCAGCGCGGCGATCTCCGGGTAGTGGAGGTCGAAGGCCGGCGATTCGGAGCGGATCCGGGGCAGCGTGAGGAAGTTGTGCCGCGGCGGCGGGCAGGAGGTCGCCCACTCCAGCGAGCGGCCGTAGCCCCACGGGTCGTCCACCTCGACCTTCTCGCCGTACTTGGCCGTCTTCCAGACGTTGTACAGGAACGGCAGGATCGACAGGCCGAGCAGGAACGAGCCGATGGTCGAGACGGTGTTCAGCGTGGTGAAGCCGTCCGCGGCCAGGTAGTCGGCGTAGCGGCGGGGCATGCCCTCCGCGCCGAGCCAGTGCTGCACCAGGAAGGTGGTGTGGAAGCCGATGAAGAGCGTCCAGAAGGTCATCTTGCCGAGGCGCTCGTCCAGCATCTTGCCGGTCATCTTCGGCCACCAGAAGTGGAAGCCGGCGAACATCGCGAAGACGACGGTGCCGAAGACCACGTAGTGGAAGTGGGCGACGACGAAGTACGAGTCCGAGACGTGGAAGTCGATCGGCGGGGAGGCGAGCAGGACACCCGTCAGACCACCGAAGAGGAAGGTGACCAGGAAGCCGACCGTCCAGAGCATCGGGGTCTCGAAGCTCAGCGAGCCCTTCCACATGGTGCCGACCCAGTTGAAGAACTTCACACCGGTCGGGACCGCGATCAGGAAGGTCATGAAGGAGAAGAACGGCAGCAGCACTTGGCCGGTGACGTACATGTGGTGGGCCCACACCGTCACGGACAGACCGGCGATCGCGATGGTGGCCGCGATCAGGCCGGAGTAGCCGAACATCGGCTTGCGGCTGAAGACCGGGATGATCTCCGACACGATGCCGAAGAACGGCAGCGCGATGATGTACACCTCGGGGTGGCCGAAGAACCAGAAGAGGTGCTGCCAGAGCAGCGCCCCGCCGTTGGCCGGGTCGAAGACGTGTGCCCCGAATTTGCGGTCCGCCTCCAGGGCGAACAGCGCGGCGGCCAGGACCGGGAAGGCCAGCAGGACCAGCACGGCGGTCAGCAGGACGTTCCAGACGAAGATCGACATCCGGAACATCGTCATGCCGGGCGCGCGCATGCAGATGATCGTGGTGATGAAGTTGACCGCACCGAGGATGGTGCCGAAGCCGGAGAAGGCCAGGCCCATGATCCACATGTCGGCGCCGATGCCCGGCGAGCGGACGGCGTCCGACAGCGGGGAGTAGGCGAACCAGCCGAAGTCGGCCGCACCCTGCGGGGTGACGAAGCCGGCCACCGCGATGGTCGAGCCGAACAGGTACAGCCAGTACGCGAACATGTTCAGACGCGGGAACGCCACGTCCGGGGCGCCGATCTGGAGCGGCATGATCCAGTTCGCGAAGCCGGCGAAGAGCGGCGTCGCGAACATCAGCAGCATGATCGTGCCGTGCATCGTGAACGCCTGGTTGAACTGCTCGTTCGACAGGATCTGGGTCCCGGGACGAGCCAGCTCGGCGCGCATGACCAGGGCGAGGATGCCACCGATCAGGAAGAAGGCGAACGACGTGCCCAGGTAGAGCGTGCCGATCGTCTTGTGGTCAGTGGTGGTCAGCCACTTGATGATGGTCGAACCCGGCTTCCGGGTCCGCTGCGCCCCGACCGTGACGGCCCCGGCGCCCCCGCCGGCCGCGGCGGGCTCGTTGAGGATGGTCACTTCTCTTCACTTCCCATGGTCGTGATGCCGGAGGGCACCGCGCCGGTCTGGCCCTTGGCCCGGAGGTCCGCCAGGTGCTTGTCGTACTCCGCGCGGTCGACGACCTTCACGTTGAAGAGCATGCGCGAGTGGTCGACGCCGCAGAGCTCGGCGCACTTGCCCATGTACGTGCCCTTGACGGTCGGGGTGACCTCGAACTTGTTCACCACGCCCGGGACGACGTCCATCTTCATCATGAAGTTGACGGGCCAGAAGTCGTGGATGACGTCACGAGAGGTCAGCCGGAACTGGACCGACTCGTTGACCGGCAGGTACAGGGTCGGCACCTCCTTGGGGGTGCCCACGTCGTACGCGGCGTCCTTGTTGGCCGGGTCGGGGTTCTCGGTGTTCTCGTAGTTGAACGCCCAGCTCCACTGGAAGCCGACCACGTTGACCGTGTGCTGCGGCTTCTCGGAGACGGAGATCAGCCTCGACTCGTCGCGGGCGACGAAGTAGAAGAGAACCGACACGATGATGATGGGGACCGCGGTGTAGAGCGCCTCGATGGGCACGTTGTACCGGGTCTGCGGAGGGACCTGCACACCGGTGCGGCTGCGCCGGTGGAAGATCACGCTCCAGATGATCAGACCCCACATCAGTACGCCGACCACCAGCGCCGCGATCCAGGACCCCTGCCACATGTGGAGGACCAGCGGCCCTTCCTCGGTGACGGGGCTCGGGAGGCCAAGCCTGGGGAGGTCGTTGGCCGAGCAGCCGGTGGCGGTCGCGATGACGAGGCCCAGTGCCAGCGCCTGAGGCAGCTTCCGCCGCATCGTGCGCCGCGGCGAGCGGTCGGAGCCGTTGGGACTCACGTAGCGCCTTCCCGAAGTCTCGCCCGCCTTCGCGTCGCCCCGCGGAGGTTTGTGAGCCTCCCCGGCGACCCGTCCACGGGCACGGTTTGAATGCTTATGCGGGCCAAACCCTACTCCAGCCTTATGCGCTGCTGACGGGCAGGTCCCGGTAACGCGCCGCCCGGTCGCCCGATCAGGCCCCGCAAGGGCTGCGCCGCAGGTCATCGTAGGCATTAGAGGTCCGTACGCCCGATCGGGGGATGACCTCGAACAACGTGGGTGACGGCCCGTCGGACGAGGACGAATCGGACATTCGGGTTGATCGTCTGACGGTCGGTGAGCGTGGCCGACGGCCGGAATGCGACCGGGAGTGTCGTTAAATGTGACCGTGTACTTCGATGTGGCGTCCACGGCCCCGCTCCACCCCGTCGCGCGGCAGGCGCTGACCGCCGCGCTGGACGAGGGGTGGGCCGATCCGGCCCGGCTCTACCGCTCCGGGCGGCAGGCCCGGATGCTGCTGGACGCCGCCCGCGAGACGGTCGCCGAGGTGCTCGGCGCCCGGGCCGACGAGATCTCCTTCACCACCAGTGGGACCCAGGCCGTCCAGACGGGCATGCTCGGCGCGCTGGCGGGCCACCGGCGCCGGGGCGCGCACCTGGTGCACTCCGCGGTGGAGCACTCCAGCGTGCTGCACACCGCCGAGCGCTGGGAGCACTCCCGGCCCGGGGCCGGCGGCGAGGTGGGCGTGGTACCGGTCGACCGGTACGGGCGGGTGTCGCCGGAGGGGTTCGCGGCGGCGCTGCGGCCGGACACCGCGCTGGCCGTGCTCCAGTCGGCCAACCACGAGGTGGGCACGGTGCAGCCGGTGGCCGAGGTGGCCGAGGTCTGCGGTGACGTCCCGCTGCTGGTGGACGCCGCGCAGAGCGCCGGGCGGGTGGACGTCCCGGGCGGCTGGTCGCTGCTGACGGCCAGTGCGCACAAGTGGGGCGGCCCGGCCGGGGTCGGCGTCCTGGCGGTGCGCAAGGGGGTCCGGTACGCCTCGCCGCTGCCGGCCGACGAGCGCGAGGGCGGCCGGGTGCCGGGCTTCGTGAACGTCCCGGCGATCGTGGCCGCGGCCGCCTCGCTCCGGGCGGTGCGGGCCGAGGCCGAGCGGGAGAACGCCCGGCTGCACGCGCTGGTCGAGCGGATCCGGGCCCGGGTGCCGCGGTCGGTGCCCGAGGTCGAGGTGGTCGGCGATCCGGTGCGACGGCTGCCGCACCTCGTCACCTTCTCCTGCCTGTACGTCGACGGCGAGGTGCTGCTGACCGAGCTGGACCGGGCCGGCTTCGCGGTCTCCTCCGGTTCGTCCTGCACCTCCTCCACCCTGACGCCGAGCCATGTGCTGGCGGCGATGGGCGTGCTCACCGAGGGGAACGTCCGGGTCTCGCTGCCGTTCGGCGCGGCCGAGGCCGACGTCGAGCGGTTCCTCGCGGTGCTGCCGGAGCTGGTGGCCCGGGTCCGCGCCCCGCTCGGGCTGGACCTGGCGCTGCCCGGGCCGGCCGGGGAGCCGGCGGGCGCCCCCGGGCCGCAGAGCGGCGCGCCGGCGACCGACGCGCTGGTGATCGACGCGCTGGGCAAGCGCTGCCCGTTGCCGGTGATCGAGCTCGCCAAGCGGATCGGCGAGGTGCCGGCGGGCGGGACGGTCGCGGTGCTCGCCGACGACGAGGCGGCCCGGCTGGACGTCCCGGCCTGGTGCGGCATGCGCGGCCAGGAGTACCTGGGCGAGGCCCCGGCCGCCGACTTCGGCGGCGACCGGGGCTCGGCCTACCTGGTGCGGCGCACCGCCTGAGCGGGTACGCCGGACCGCTCGGCTACTTGACCAGGTGCGCCCGGACCTCGGCGGCGGCTGCGGCGCCGTACGCGGCCTCGAAGCGCTGCAGGAAGGCGAGCGGACGCAGCTCGTACTCCTGGGTGCCGACGGTCTCGATCACCAGGGTCGCGAGCATGCAGCCGAGCTGGGCGGAGCGCTCCAGGTCCAGCTCCCAGGAGAGACCGGCCAGGAAGCCGGCCCGGAAGGCGTCACCGACGCCGGTCGGGTCGACCTTGGCCTCCTCGGGCGCGCAGCCGACGACCACCGGGGCCTCGCCCTTGCGGTCGATCCGCACGCCCTTGCTGCCGAGGGTGGTGATCCGGGTGCCCACCCGGGTCAGGATCTCCTCGGCGTCCCAGCCGGTCTTGGTCTCGATCAGCGCGGCCTCGTACTCGTTGGTGAACAGGTACGCGGCGCCGTCGACGATCTCGCGGATGTCCTCGCCGTCCAGGCGGGCCAGCTGCTGCGACGGGTCGGCGGCGAAGGCGTAGCCGCGGGTCCGGCACTCCTGGGTGTGGCGGACCATGGCCTGCGGGTCGTCGGCACCGATCAGCACGAGGTCCAGCCCGCCGACCCGGTCGGCGATCGGCTTGAACTCGATGTTGCGGGCCTCGGCCATGGCACCGGTGTAGAACGAGGCGATCTGGTTGTGGTCCTCGTCCGTGGTGCACATGAAGCGGGCGGTGTGGCGGGTCTCGGAGATGTGGACCGAGCGGCAGTCCACGTTGTTGCGCTCCAGCCAGCTGCGGTACTCCCCGAAGTCCGCGCCGGCGGCGCCGACCAGGATCGGGCTCAGCCCGAGGACACCCATGCCGAACGCGATGTTCGGCGCGACACCGCCGCGACGGATGTCGAGGGTGTCGACCAGGAAGGACAGCGACACGGTGTGCAGCTGCTCGGCCACGAGCTGGTCGGAGAACCGACCGGGGAACGTCATCAGGTGGTCGGTCGCGATCGAACCGGCGACGGCGATACGCACGGGAGGTCTCCTCAGGAGGGCGGCATGGGCCACGGGAAAAGCAGGGGGCGGAACCCACCCACGGTACCGGGCGGGGGGCGGGCGGCAGCAAGAGCGCCCCTCCTGGCACCGGTCGCCGTCGAACGTGTACTACCCCCGGGTAGCTCTGGTGGGGGCCGGACGGGCGGCCTAGGGTCGCTGGCAGGGGCCGGTCCGGCCCTGACCGAGCCGTGGCAGTGCGGCCGCGGCACCGTGGATCGGAGCGATGCCCGATGATGCCAAATCACCACCCGCTGCGTGTTCCGCCCGCCCTCAAGGGCGACGCCGACGGCGAGACGCTGGACGCGCTGGTGGACTCCTCCCGGCAGCTGCGCCGCTTCTGGCCGCTGCTGGCGACCGGCCCGGAGCCCAGCGCTCCCGCCCCAGTCGGTTTCAGCGTCTCCTCCGGGGCCCAGCGCCTGGTCGCCGGGATGGCCGAGTACGGCATGTGATCCTCCCCGGGGGCGGGCGGGAACCGGATTCGTCCGAGGCACGTCACATCCGCGCGGTGCGGCCGTGGAGGCGGCGCCGCCGAAACCCTCGGGAGGATGTCAGATGGACCTGGAGACGATGCCCCGGCGTACCGGTGGAGCACGGCCCGCCCGGCCGGGCCGACGGCGGGCGGCGGCCCTGGCGGGTCTGCTGCTGGCGGCGGCCGCGCTGGCCGGCTGTGGGGACGGTGACGGCAAGGCGGCCGCGGATTCGGCCACCGGTTCGGCCTCGCCGTCGGCGAGCGCGACGCCCTCGCCCGGCTCCCCCGCCCCGACGACCGCCACCACCGCGCCGCCGGCCCCGGACTCGCCGCCGGCGGCGACCCCGCCGACCGATCCGACGGCGAGCACCCCCGACCCCCGGCCGACCGGCCCCGCGCCGGGCACCGGCCCGGGCCAGACGCCCACCCCGGTGCCCACTCCCCCGCGGGAGGGCATCGCGGTCGGTGAGCCCGACCCGAACGGCCGGCCGGCCCACCCCGCGATCACCTACCGGGTGGACGGGACCAAGCTGACGGTCTGGTTCTACGGCGGGATCTGCGAGAAGTACGCGCTGAAGGCGGACGAGTCCAAGCCCGGACGGGTGGACGTCCGCGTCACGGTGGCGGCGCCGATGCCGGCCGGGCAGGCCTGCGCCGAGCTGGCCAAGCGGCAGACGGTGACCGCCGACCTGAAGCAGCCGCTGATGGGCCGGGCGGTGACGGACCTCGCGACCGGTCAGCCGGTGCCGCTGGAGAGCGACCCGCACGTCGGCCCGGACCCGGCCGGCCCCGGCCCGGAGATCGGCGGGAAGTAGGGCCCGTGGCCCGGTACGGGAAAACGGCGAGGGCGGCCCCGGAGAATCCGGGGCCGCCCTCGCCGTCTGCCGACTAGCTGAACGAGTCGCCGCAGGCGCAGGAGCCCGTGGCGTTCGGGTTGTCGATCGTGAAGCCCTGCTTCTCGATGGTGTCCACGAAGTCGACGGTGGCGCCGCCGAGGTACGGGGCACTCATCCGGTCGGTGACGACCTTGACACCGTTGAAGTCCTTGAGCACGTCGCCGTCGAGCGAGCGCTCGTCGAAGAACAGCTGGTAACGCAGGCCGGAGCAACCACCGGGCTGGACGGCGACGCGAAGCGCAAGGTCGTCGCGGCCCTCCTGCTCCAGCAGGCCCTTGACCTTGGCCGCGGCGGCATCGGTAAGGAGGATGCCACTCTCGACGGTGGTCTCGTCCTGGACGGTCATCTGCTTTCTCCCGGTCTTGACGACGGTCTGCCGCCAGTGCCAACCAACGGCCGTCCGGATTCATTTCCCGGACGGCGGTGTAATTTCGGCGGCTTTCGGCGGCGGAATATTCGTGGGCCGGGTGTACCACCCGCTCCCCTACGCTCCCCATGCTCGCACAGACGGCGCGGCTCGGACACCGCCCCGACCGCGGATCCGGCGGAACCGGCCCCGGGCGACCGGTGCGACGGCCAGGATGGTGGGCATGATCCTGCGCCTGGTCCAGGACACCGCCGCCGACGCGGAGGCCGTCCAGCACATCGCCCGCGCCTCGTTCGCGCCGCTCGCCGACACCGCCGGCCCGGCCCCGCAGGACGGGCCCCCGGTGGGCCGGCTGGCCAGGACCAGACACCTCGTCCGGACCGACCCGCAGGGCTGCTGGCTGGCGGAGCGCGACGGCGAACCGGTCGGCGCGGTGCTGTCGCTGCGCCGCGAGGGCCTCTGGATCCTGGCGCTGCTCGTGGTGCGGCCCGAGGCGCAGGGGCACGGCCTTGGCCGGCTGCTGCTGGAGCGGGCCGCCGCGTACGGGCGCGGCTGCCTGCGCGGGATGCTCTGCGTCCCGCCGTCCCCGGCGGCGGCCCGCCGGTACCGGCTGGCCGGGTTCACCCTGCACCCGGCGATGGCGCTGACCGGCCGGGTGGACCGGGCCGGGCTGCTCGACCCCGGTGACATCCCGGTGCACCCCGGCAACGCCAGCCACCGGCACCTGCTGGACTCGGTGGACCGCCGGCTGCGCGGCGCGGCGCACGGGCCGGACCACGAGCTGATGCTGGGCCACTGCGAGGAGCTGCTGATCGCCGACGCGCTGGCCGGCAGCGGCTACTGCTACCGCGACGGCGGCGAGGTGCGGCTGCTGGCCGCGACCTCGAAGCGGATCGCCGCCCGGCTGCTGCGCGAGGCGCTGGCGCGGGTGCCGGACGGCGTGGACGCCCACGTGGGGCACCTGACCGCCGAGCAGGAGTGGGCGCTGGACGTCGGCCTGGAGGTCGGGCTGAGCCCGCGGACCGTGGGCTTCCTGGGCCTGCGCGGGATGCGCCCGCCGGCGCCGTACCTGCCCGACGGCGCGCTGCTGTGACGCGACGGCCCCCCGCCGGTCGGCCGGCGGGGGGCCGTCGCGTTCGCACGGTCGGCCGCGGGGGCTCAGACCATGGTGTCCAGGATCTCCCGGACCATCGCCATCGTGGTGCCCGGGTGCAGGAAGGCGAAGCGGGCGACCGTCTCGCCGTCCCAGCCGGTCGGGGTGACGAAGCCGATCTGGTCCGCCAGCAGCTGCTGCGACCAGCGGTAGTAGTCGTCGTTGGTCCAGCCCTTGCGGCGGAAGCAGACCGCCGAGAGCTGCGGGTCGAACAGCAGCTCCAGGTGCTCGGTGTCGCGGATCAGCTGCGCGGTGTCCCGGGCCAGCGTGAGGCCGGTCTCGATGGCGTCGGTATAGGCCTGGGTGCCGTGCACGGCCAGCGAGAACCAGAGCGGCAGGCCGCGGGCGCGCCGGGTCAGGTGGTAGGCGTAGTCGGTGGGGTTCCACTCGTCGCCCTCGGTGTGCAGCACGTCCAGGTAGGAGGCGTCCTGGGTGTGCACGGCGCGGGCGAGCTGCGGGTTGCGGTAGATCAGCGCGGCGCAGTCGAACGGGGCGAACAGCCACTTGTGCGGGTCCACCACGAAGGAGTCGGCGTGCTCGATGCCGTCGTAGCGGGCCCGGACGGAGGGGGCGAAGAGGCCCGCGCCGCCGTAGGCGCCGTCCACGTGGAACCAGAGGCCGCGCTCGCGGGCCACCTCGGAGAGGCCCTGGAGGTCGTCGATGATGCCCTCGTTGGTGGTGCCGGCCGTCCCGACGACGGCGATCACCGTCTCCGGGTTCGGGTCGGCGGCCAGGGCGGCGCGCAGCGCCTCGCCGGTGAAGCGGCGGTCGACGGTGGGGACCTTGAAGGCCTCCACGCCGATGATGTTGAAGGTGTTCTTGACCGAGGAGTGCACCTGGTCGGCGACGGCGATCCGCAGCCGGGCCTCCGGGCCGACGCCGAGCCGGCGGCGGGCGGTGTCGCGGGCGACGACCAGCGCGGAGAGGTTGCCGGCCGAACCGCCGGAGACGAAGGTGCCGCCGGCCGACTCGGGCATCCCGGCCCGGTCCGCGATCAGGCGCAGCACCTGGTTCTCGGCGGCGATGGCGCCGGCCGCCTCCAGCCAGGAGATGCCCTGCAGCGAGGCGCAGGAGACGACCATGTCGAAGAGCAGCGCGGCCTTGGTCGGCGCGCACGGGATGAACGAGAGGTAGCGCGGGCTGTCGGCGGAGATCACCGCGCGGGAGAGCTCGTGGTCGTAGAGCTTCAGCACGTCGGCCGGGTTGTTGCCGTCCGCGTTGAGCAGACCGGCCAGCTGGGTGCGCAGGTGCTCGCCGTCGCCGGGGTGGTCGAGCGGAACGGGGTCGTACTGCAGCCGCTCCCGCATGTAGTCGAAAACCAGGTCGACCAGCTCGTTGTCTGGCCGGTGCATGCGGTCGGGTGCTGCGGACACGGGGGTCCCTCTCGGCTGTGGGGTGTCGGGGGAGGTCCGGCGGCGCGGGACGTCTCACCGCTCCGCCGGATGTGATCAGCCTAGGCAGCACCGCGCCCCCGCCGCGCGTCCGAACGCGGCTGGTCAGGCAGGATTCGAGCGTCTTGGCCGGGGCCCGCGCAGGATTCCTGCGCAGGCCGCCGGGCGGCCCCGGGGGGCGGCCGCGCCGGCCCCTGGAGGGAGCGGACTGGGCCGTTCGGATTCAGCCGATGAGCTGGGAGAGCACGACCGAGGAGCGGCTGCGCTGGACGCCGGGCTCCCGCCGGATCCGCTCGATCACGGCCTCCAGGTGCCGGGTGTCGGAGGCCCGCAGGTGGACCAGGGCGTCCGGGTCGCCGGTGACCGTCCAGGCCGCGACCACTTCGGGGAACTGGCGCAGGCTCGCCAGGATCTCCTCCGGGGCGGTCCGCTCCCGGCAGTACACCTCGACGAAGGCCTCGGTCTGCCAGCCGAGCACCGAGGGGTCGAGGACGACGGTGAAGCCGCGGACCACCCCGCGCGCCCGCAGTCGGTCGATCCGGCGGCGGACGGCGGTGGCGGAGAGGTTCACCTGCACGCCGATCTCGGCGTAGGAGGCCCGGCCGTCGCTGCCCAGCCGGGCGAGCAGGAGACGGTCGGTCTCGTCGAGGGTCGCCCCGACCGTCTCGTGTGCTCGACTGCTGGTCATCGGTGCGGGGCTCCACGGGTCGTACGGGGGTCGGCGGGACGGTGGCCGCCGAAACGGTTCTGCACCATTCTGGCGGATGACAGGACCGAGTCCACCGCTGGCAGATGACGGCTCGCGGACCGTTCTCAGTCCACCAGGAGCACGATCTTCCCCCGGGTGCGGCCCTCCGCGCTGAGCGCCTGGGCGGAGCCGGCCTGCGCGAGCGGGAAGGTGGAGGCGACGGTGACGGTGAGCCGCCCGTCGTCGGCGAGCGCGGCCAGCTCCGCCAGCCCGGCGGCGTCGGGGCGGACCCAGACGTAGTGGCCGCCGAGCGCCTTCACCCGGTAGTCCGTCACCGAGGCGATCCGGGACGGGTCCGCGACCAGGGCGGCCGAGACCTCGACGGCCCCGCCGCCGACCAGGTCGAGGGCGGCGTCCACCCCGCCGGGCGCCAGGGCCCGGACCCGCTCGGCCAGGCCCTCGCCGTGGGCCACCGGCTCGGCGCCGAGGCCGCGCAGGTAGTCGTGGTTGCGCTCGCCCGCGGTGCCGATCACCCGGGCCCCGAACGCCTTGGCGATCTGCACGGCCAGGTGGCCGACGCCGCCGGCCGCGGCGTGCACCAGCACGGTGTCGCCCGCGGCCACCCGCAGCGCCCGCAGGCCCTGGAGGGCGGTCAGGCCGGCCAGTGGCAGGCCGCCGCTCTGCGCCCAGTCCAGGGCCGCGGGCCGGCGGGCCAGCGTGCGGACGGGGGCGGCGACCAGCTCGGCGTAGGTCCCGTGCTCGACGGAGTCCTTGCGCACGTAGCCGTAGACCTCGTCGCCGGGGGCGAACTCGGTCACCCCGCCGCCGACCGCCCGGACCACCCCGGCCGCGTCCCAGCCCATCACCAGGGGGAAGTGGACGTCCAGCAGGCCGTCCAGAGCGCCGTCCCGGACCCTCCAGTCCACCGGGTTCACCCCGGCCGCCCTGACCTCCACCAGTACCGAGTCCGGCCCGACCTTGGGGTCCGGGAGGTCGGTGTACTCCACCACCTCGGGGCCGCCGTAGCGGCGGATCGCGATTGCCTTCATGGGCCCAGCCAAACCCGGCCGGGCCCGGATACCGGTTCGGCCACGCCGAACCGCCCCATATCGTGCTTCCGGCGCCGCCGAACGGGCCCGAAGCGGGAAGCGGTTCTCGTCACATCGACAGAATGGCCATCGTCAGTCTGACGCTAAGCGGTTATCATAGATAGCGTCAGATAGACGAGAAGGCTGCACCGACTGATCGGCCGCACAGAAGGGCACCCGCCCGTGACCACCACCATCACCGAGACCTACGGCGTCGACCCCACTCCGACGCCGCTCGCTCTGCTGCTGCTCGGCCGTGAGGCCGACCCGAACAGCGAGCGCGGCGTCGAGTGCCCCGGCGACCTTCCCGCCGCCTCCGACCCGGACCTCGTCGCCCGTGCGCGGGCCGCGAAGGAGGCGCTCGGGGATCGCGTCTTCATCCTGGGCCACCACTACCAGCGCGACGAGGTGATCGAGTTCGCCGATGTCACCGGCGACTCCTTCAAGCTCGCGCGCGACGCGGCCGCCCGCCCGGAGGCCGAGTACATCGTCTTCTGCGGCGTGCACTTCATGGCCGAGTCCGCGGACATCCTCACCGGCGACGCCCAGCAGGTCGTCCTGCCGGACCTCGCGGCCGGCTGTTCGATGGCCGACATGGCCACCGCCGAGCAGGTCGCCGAATGCTGGGACGTCCTGACCGACGCCGGCATAGCCGACGTCACCGTCCCGGTCTCGTACATGAACTCCTCCGCCGACATCAAGGCCTTCACCGGCAGGCACGGCGGCACCATCTGCACCTCGTCCAACGCGAAGCGGGCCCTGGAGTGGGCCTTCGAGCAGGGGCAGAAGGTGCTCTTCCTGCCCGACCAGCACCTGGGCCGCAACACCGCGGTGCGCGAGATGGGCTTCTCGCTGGACGACTGCGTGCTCTACAACCCGCACAAGCCCAACGGCGGCCTGACCGCCGAGCAGCTGCGGAACGCCAAGATGATCCTCTGGCGCGGCCACTGCTCGGTGCACGGCCGGTTCTCGCTGGACTCGGTCAACGACGTCCGCGAGCGCATCCCCGGCGTCACCGTGCTGGTGCACCCCGAGTGCAAGCACGAGGTCGTCGCGGCCGCCGACATGGTGGGCTCGACCGAGTACATCATCAAGGCGCTGGACGCCGCCGAGCCCGGCTCCAAGTGGGCCATCGGCACCGAGCTGAACCTGGTCCGCCGGCTCGCCAAGGCGCACCCGGACAAGGAGATCGTCTTCCTGGACCGGGCGGTCTGCTTCTGCTCCACGATGAACCGGATCGACCTGCCGCACCTGGTCTGGGCACTGGAGTCGCTGGTCGAGGGCCGGGTGCCGAACGTGATCCGGGTCGACCCGGAGACCGAGAAGCACGCCAAGGCGGCGCTGGACCGGATGCTCGCCCTGCCGTAGCCACCGCACGCCGAAGGGCGGGCTCCTCCGTACTGGAGGAGCCCGCCCTTTCGTCTGGCGCGAGACGGCCGCTACTCGGGCAATCCGGGGATCAGGCCGTCACCCTCGGCCCGCAGCAGCTCCCTGACCTGGTCGATCGTCGAGTCAGCAGCCGGGAGGATCAGGTCGGAGGGCTCCAGCGAGGCGTCCGGCAGCGGGGTGCCGAACTCCTTGACGGCGCCCAGCAGCTCCCCGAGCGCTCGGCGGAACTGCTCTTCGTCCCCCGAGTCCAGTGCGGTGACGAGCTCGTCGTCCAGCTCGTTCAGCCGGTTCAGATGGGCGTCGCCCACCTCGAACTGGCCCTCCCCCATGACCCTCATGATCATGCCGTGCGTCTCCCTGGTTCGTGGGGTGAAGCTCAGGTCACTTGTTGTAGTTGATCCGCGGGGAGTCCGGCTGGGCGTCCTGCGGCTGCCCCTTGCCCGGCTCGATGGCCTGCGGACCGGAGGCCGGCGAGCCGCCCGTCAGTTCGGCCTTCATCCGGGCCAGCTCCAGCTCGACGTCCGAACCGCCGGCGACCCGCTCCAGCTCGGCCTCGATGTCGTCCTTGCGGCCGAGACCGCTGGCGTCGTCGAGCGCGCCGGAGGCCAGCAGCTCGTCGATCGCACCGGCCCGGGCCTGCATCTGGGCGGTCTTGTCCTCGGCCCGCTGGATCGCCAGACCGACGTCGCCCATCTCCTCCGAGATGCCGGAGAAGGACTCGGCGATCCGGGTCTGCGCCTGGGCCGCGGTGTAGGTGGCCTTGATCGTCTCCTTCTTGGTGCGGAAGGCGTCGACCTTGGCCTGCAGCCGCTGGGAGGCGAGCGTGAGCTTCTCCTCCTCGGCCTGGAGCTGCTGGTACTGCGTCTCCAGGTCGGTGATCTGGGACTGCATGTTCGACTTGCGGGTCAGGGCCTCGCGCGCGAGGTCCTCCCGGCCGAGCGAGAGGGCCTTGCGGCCCTGGTCCTCGTACTTGGCGGACTGCTGCTGCAGCTGGGTCAGCTGGAGCTCCAGGCGCTTGCGCGAGGTGGCCACGTCCGCGACACCGCGACGCACCTTCTGCAGCAGCTCAAGCTGCTTCTGGTACGAATAGTCGAGCGTCTCACGGGGATCCTCCGCCCGGTCCAAGGCCTTGTTCGCCTTGGAGCGGAAGATCAACCCCATACGCTTCATGATTCCGTCGCTCATGGGCCTCGGGTGCCCCCTTCTCCGGCCTGCGGTCTTTATCTCGTTACCAGACACGACGAGTGTATGTGCAGCGAGCCCTTCGCCGCAGTGCACCTGCCTGCAACAAGACTGCTACAGCGTCCCCCTCCCGGGCCTCATCCCCGGGGTGGATCCGCCCCTCATCCCACCCATCGTCCGAAGCGGTGATCCCCTACGGGAAGACCCCCGGAAGCCCGGCCGAGGGCCCGGACCGGCGCGATCGATATGCGTTTGGGTCCGAGGACACCCGTGGAAGCGGTCGCGCACCCCGTACGCTGGGGGTGTGTTCCGACGCCGTTCAGATGATGCCGCTGCCTCCGCCGCCGTGCTGGAGAAGCAGGACGAGACGACCCAGACCCGCGATCCGCAGGCGAAGAAGGGCCGGCCGACGCCCAAGCGCAGTGAGGCCGAGGCCCACCGGCGGACCAGGGTGACCGTGCCCAAGGACCGCAAGGAGGCCTCCCGCCAGGCGCGCGAGCGCATGCGCAGCGAGCGCGAGAAGCAGCGCACCGCGCTGCTGGAGGGCGACGAGCGGCACCTGCCGGCCCGTGACAAGGGCCCGGTGCGCAAGTTCACCCGCGACTACGTGGACGCCCGCTGGTCGCTGGCCGAGTTCTTCCTGCCCGCCGCCGTGGTCATCCTGGTGCTCAGCATCGTCAAGGTGCCCGCCCTCCAGCTGCTCTCCACCCTGCTCTTCCTGGCCTTCTTCGTGCTGGTGGTGCTGGACTTCGTCCGCCTCGGGTTCGGTCTGCGCAAGTCGCTCACCGAGCGGTTCGCGGGCCAGAACACCCGCGGCGCGGTCGCCTACGGCCTGATGCGCATCCTGCAGATGCGCCGGCTGCGCCTGCCCAAGCCGCAGGTGCGGCGCGGAGAGAAGCCCTGACCGCCGAACCGGTGGACTCCGGCTGGGCCCCTCCCTCCTGGGAGGGGCCCGGCCTGTACGCGCTTCCGGGCCAGGGGGACGGCGGCCACGACCGGCTCGCCCAGGAGCGCCGGCTGCCCTCGCGCAGCGGTTCCTTCGCCGGCGGCACCGGCCCGTGGCTGGACCGCCTCGGCAGCCTGCGCAACCTCGTCCGGCAGGAGCTGGTCGCCCGGCAGCTGGCCGAGCAGCTGACCGGCCGCGCCGAACAGCGCGTCCTCGACATCGGCTGCGGCCAGGGCACCCAGGCCCTGCGGCTGGCGCGGGACGGCCACTACGTCACCGGGATCGACTCCGACCCGGTCGCGCTCGGCGTCGCCCAGGGGGCGCTCGCCGAGGAGCCGCCCGAGGTCCGCGGCCGGATGCAGCTGCTCAGCGGCGACGGCCACCAGTGCGGGCGCTGGTTCGGGCCGCGCAGCTTCGACGTGGTGCTCTGCCACGGCGTCCTGATGTACCTGCCGGACCCGGATCCGATGATCGCCTCGCTGGCCCGGCTGCTGGCCCCGGGCGGGCTGCTCTCGCTGCTGGTCCGCAACCGTGACGCGCTGGCCCTGCGGCCCGCCGCCGCCGGGGACTGGCGGGCCGCCCTGCACGCCTTCGAGAGCGACCGCTACTACAACCGGCTCGGGCTGGCCGCCCGGGCCGACCGGCTCGCCGACCTCGCCGTCACCCTCTCCGAGGTGTCCGTGCCGCTGCGGCACTGGTACGGCGTGCGGGTCTTCACCGACAGCGCGCCCGACGACGCGGCGCCGCCGGTGGACGGCCGGCAGCTGGCCCAGCTGCTGGAGGCCGAGGAGCGGGCCGGCCGCACCGACCCGTACCGGCAGGTCGCCGCGCTGCTGCACGTCTTCGGGGCCAAGTAGCGGCCGCTCCCGAGGGCGTGCGGGCGGGCTCAGGCCTCGTGCAGGCTCATCGAGTAGATCTCCCGGCCGTCGTCGAGCAGGACCGCGGTGTCCACGCCGTCCTCGGCCAGCTGCTTCCAGCTCTCCCCGATCCAGGTCTCGGCGTCCCCCTGGCCGGCGAACTCCTCCTCCTGGCCGCCGCCCGGGGCCACCACGGTGCCGTCCGCCTTCTCGTACCGCCACGTCCAGACCATGCCCGGTTCCTCCCACTGACGACCTGTGCGCTGCCTGCTGCTGCGCGCACCTTAGCCTGCCCGGCCCGATCTTCCGTATGCCTGACCGGGGCCGCGTTTGTCGGCCGGGTCGCGGCTCCCCGGCCGGCCGGGCCGGGCCCGCGCGGGGCGGGGCGCCACCGCCTTGGCAGGATGGACGGCATGGCAGCCCACCCCGCACTCCCCCGCACCCTGCTCCTCGGCGGCGCCCGCTCCGGAAAGTCCACCAGGGCCGAGCAGTTGCTCGCCCGGTACCCGGACGTGCTGTACGTGGCCACCGGCGGCGCCCGCGACGGTGACACCGAGTGGGCCCAGCGGGTGGCGCTGCACCGCGACCGGCGGCCGGCGAGCTGGCGCACCGCCGAGACCTGCGACCTGGCGGCGGTCCTGGCCGACCCCGCCGACCCGGCGCCGGTGCTGATCGACTGTCTGGCGCTCTGGCTGACCGCGGTGATGGACGAGTGCGGCGCCTGGGACGACGCGGTCTGGGCGGACGGCGGCGAGGCGGCCGTCCAGCGGCGCTGCGAGGAGCTCGCCCGGGCCTGGGCGGCGACCCGGCGCCCGGTGGTCGCGGTGAGCAACGAGGTGGGCATGGGCGTCGTCCCGGCCACCGCCTCGGGCCGCCGGTTCCGCGACACCCTGGGCCGGCTGAACATGGCGGTGGCCGACGCCTCGGAGCGTGTGCTGCTCGTCGTGGCGGGGCAGGTTCTGACGGTCAAGCCCGCCGCAGGCTGAACACCCGCGGCGTGTAGCCTTCCGATCGATGGACACGACCGTGGATCTCGATACGTTCTCCTCGCTCGTCGAGCGCCCCGACGAGAGCGCCCGGCGGGCCGCCGAAGAGCGCTGGCAGGCGCTGGACCGCCCGCGCGGCGGCCTCGGCCGGCTGGAGGAGCTGGGCAGTTGGCTGTCGTCCGTACAGGGCCGCTCCCCGGTGCGGCCGCTGTCGGCGCCCAAGGTGCTGCTGTTCGCCGCCGACCACGGGGTGGCGGCCCTCGGGGTGTCCCGGCTGCCCGCGCAGGGCGGCACGGCCGCCCGGGTGCGGGCGGTGCTGGACGGCACCGCGCCGGTCGCCCTGCTCGCCCGGCGCTTCGGCGCCGAGGTGCGGGTGGTGGACGTCGCGGTGGACGCGGACCCCTCCGACTTCCCGGACGAGGTCGTCGCCCACCGGGTGCGGCGCGGCTCCGGCCGGGTCGACGTCGAGGACGCGCTGAGCCCCGAGGAGACGGTCAAGGCCTTCCGGGCCGGGATGGCCGTCGCCGACGAGGAGGCCGACGCCGGGACCGACCTGATCGTCCTGGGCGACCTCGGGGTCGGCGCGACCACCGTGGCGGCCGTCCTGGTCGGCGCGCTCTGCGGCACCGACGCGGCCGCGGTGACCGGGCGCGGCTCGGGCATCGACGACCGGGTGTGGATGGTCAAGTGCGCGACCGTCCGGGACTCGCTGCGGCGGGCCCGGCCGGTGCTGGGCGACCAGTTGGCGCTGCTCGGCGCCACCGGCGGTGCCGACTTCGCGGCGATCACCGGCTTCCTGCTTCAGGCCGCGGTGCGCAAGCTCCCGGTGGTGCTGGACGGTGTGGTCTCGGCGGCCTGCGCGCTGGTCGCGCAGCGGATCGCGTTCCGGGCGCCGGAGTGGTGGCGGGCCGGGCAGTCCACCGGCGAGCCGGCCCAGGCCAAGGCCTACGACCGGCTGACCCTGACGCCCCTGCAGGAGCAGGAGATCACCATGGGCGAGGGCGTCGGCGCGCTGATGGCGCTGCCGCTGCTGCAGGCCGCGGCGGACGCCCTGGCCGAGCACGCGCCCGCCCCGAGCACCCCGGCGGCCCCCAAGGAGCAGCCGAAGCTGCCCTCGGCCGCGGAGCTGCTCGGCCGGGTCTGACCGCCCCGGGGCCCGGACGGGGGCGGGTCGTCGCGGTGCGCGGCGCACCACGGTACGGATGCGAGGAGCGGCGGGCCATGCAGGACGCTTCGGCACGGGAGCCGGCCCGGTGGGGTGAGGGGCTGCGGTTCGCGTTCGGCACGCTCTCCGTGCTGAGGGTGCGGGTCGAGCGGTGGGACCGCCCCACGGCGGGCCGGGCGATGACGGCGGCGCCGGTGGTCGGCCTGACGCTCGGGGCACTGGCCGCGGGCGCGGGAGCGCTGGTGGCCTGGCGCGCGGGCGGGCCGCTCGGCGCGGTGACCGCCGTCGGCGTGCTGGCCGCGCTGACCCGGGGCCTGCATCTGGACGGCCTGGCCGACGTCGCCGACGGCCTGGGCAGCGGCAAACCGGCCGAGGACGCCCTGCGCATCATGAAGCAGTCCGACATCGGGCCGTTCGGCGTACTGACCCTGGTGCTGGTGCTGCTGGCCCAGATCGCCGCGCTGACCGGCCGGTTCGACGCGTCGCCGGCCGGCGGCGCGCTCGCGGTGCTCGCCTCGGCGACGGCCGCGCGGTGCGCACTCGGCTGGGGCTGCCTGCGCCCGGTGCCGGCCGCCCGGCCGGGCGGGCTCGGCGCGATGGTGGCCGGCACCGTGCCGCCGGCCGCGGCGGTGGCGGCGACGGCCGGCTCGGCGCTGCTGCTGGCCGCCTTCGGCCTGCTCGACGGCTCGTCAGTCCTCCGGCTGCCGCTGGCCGTTGCGGTCGGCCTCGGCTGCTCCTGGCTGCTGCTGCGGCGCTGCGTACGCCGGTTCGACGGCATCACCGGGGACGTCCTCGGCGCGATGGCGGAGACCGCCGCGACCGGCACCCTGGTCACCCTCGCGCTGATGGGCTGAGACCCGCCGCCGGCCCCCGCTCCCGGCGTTGGGACACCGGCGGCGCGTGATCCCAGCATGCGGACTACCATGCGTGGAGCACCGCAGCCCTGCACCGTCGCAGGTCCGGCCCGGCCGACGCGCGTCGAGGAGCCGGGGCTTCTGGTGTGTGCGGCCGCCGTGACCGGTGGACGCACGCGCCAGGGGCCCCGGACCCGGCCCGTTCCGGCGGGACGGCCCGCAGTGGCGGCCCCGGGCTGCGCCGGTGCGGCAGCCGTGCCGTGACCGGTGCCGTGGACCGCGATAGAACAGGACGCATTACGTGACTGCATTGTCTGTGAGCACCTCCTCCGCCGCCTCGCTGCGCGCGGACGCCGTGGTGATCGGTGTGGCGAAGGGCCCGAAGGGCATCGTGCTGGCGCCGGGCGCCGAGGCCGTGAGCGAGGCGTTCGAGGGCAAGCTGGCCGAGGTCCTCACCACCCTGGGCGCGACCGGCGCCGAGGGCGAGGCCGTCAAGGTCCCCTCCCCCGCCGGCCTGAAGGCCGCGCTCGTGCTCGCGGTCGGCCTGGGCGAGGCCGCCGACGCCGGCTACGGCCTGGAGACGCTGCGCCGCGCCGCCGGTGTCGCCGCCCGCACCCTGGGCGGCAGCAAGAAGGCCGCGCTGGCCCTGCCGGCCGAGTCCGCCGACGAGGTCGAGGCGGTCGCGCTGGGCGGCCTGCTCGGCGCCTACTCCTTCGGCACCTACAAGGGCAACGGCAGCGCCAAGGAGCCGGTCGGCGAGCTCGTGCTGCTGACCGTCCGCAAGGGCAGCAAGGACGCCAAGGCCGCCGTCGAGCGCGCCGTCGTCCTCGGCGAGGAGATGAACCGCGCCCGCGACCTGGTCAACACCGCGCCCAACGACCTGAACCCCAAGGGCTTCGCCGCGATCGCCCAGGCGGCCGGCAAGGAGCACGGCCTCAAGGTCGAGGTGCTGGACGAGAAGGCGCTGCTCAAGGGCGGCTTCGGCGGCCTGCTCGGCGTCGGCAACGGCTCGGCCAACCCGCCGCGGCTGGTGAAGGTGGCCTACACCCACCCGAAGGCCAAGGCGAGCCTGGCGTTCGTCGGCAAGGGCATCACCTACGACTCGGGCGGCATCTCGCTGAAGCCGGCCGGCCACAACGAGACCATGAAGTGCGACATGGCCGGCGCGGCCGCGGTGTTCGCCGCCGTCGTCTCCGCCAAGCGCCTGGGCCTCGCCGTCAACGTCACCGCCTGGCTGGCGCTGGCCGAGAACATGCCGTCGGGCACCGCCACCCGCCCGGGTGACGTGCTGCGCATGTACGGCGGCAAGACCGTCGAGGTGCTGAACACCGACGCCGAGGGCCGCCTGGTGCTGGCCGACGCCATCGTGCGCGCCGGCGAGGAGAACCCGGACGTGATCGTCGACGTGGCGACGCTGACCGGCGCGATGATGCTGGCGCTGGGCAGCCGCACCTTCGGCGTGATGGCCAACAACGACGAGCTGCGCGAGACCCTGCACACCGTCGCGGGCGAGGCCGGCGAGCAGTCCTGGCCGATGCCGCTGCCGGCCGAGCTGCGCAAGGGCATGACCGAGTCGACCATCGCCGACCTGGCCAACATGGGCGAGCGGATGGGCGGCGGCCTGGTGGCCGGCCTGTTCCTCAAGGAGTTCGTGGCCGAGGGCATCGACTGGGCCCACCTGGACATCGCCGGCCCCGCCTTCCACGAGGGCGCGCCGTTCGGCTACACCCCCAAGGGCGGCACCGCGAGCGCGGTGCGCACCCTGGTCCGCTTCGCCGAGCGGACCGCGGCGGGCGACAAGGCCTGATCCGGGGTTCGGACGGACGGGGTCCCGCGCACTCGCGCCGGACCCCGTCCGCGTTCCCGGGGCCGGCCCGCCCTCGGGTGCCCGCCCGCCCGCGGCGCTGTTACCTGCGAGTAGAAGGCGGGAGCCCGTCCGCACCTCTGTTCGCTGCGGGCGAAACTTTGTTCCACAGTGCGGAACCGGGGGCGGGCCGGGCCGCGCCAAAGGCCGCTCCCGCCGCTGTCAAGCCCGCATTGAGCTGCGATGATGCCCTTCGGTCGGGGCTGTTCCCGCCCCTGTGACCGCCCTTTGGGACGCCCGTGGGGTGGACCCGGACATCAGCTGCCGTGAACAAGTGCGAAGATGTATTTCCGGCACGACTGGGCGCCCCACAAAGGCTTCCGACCCACCGGACCGCGACCGGCCCGGCGACCCACCCCATTGCATGGAGGACGTGACGTGGCGAACGACGCCAGCACCGTTTTCGACGTAGTCATTCTCGGAGGCGGAAGCGGCGGTTACGCCGCGGCGCTCCGCGCCGCTCAGCTGGGTCTGAGCGTCGCCCTGGTCGAGAAGGGTGAGCTGGGCGGCACCTGCCTGCACCGCGGCTGCATCCCGACCAAGGCACTGCTGCACGCCGCCGAGATCGCGGACGAGACGAAGGAGGCCGCCGAGTTCGGCGTTCTGGCCACCTTCCAGGGCATCGACATCAACGGCGTCCACAAGTACAAGGACGACGTCATCGCCGGCCTGTACAAGGGCCTGCAGGGCCTGGTCGCCTCCCGCAAGGTGACCTTCATCCAGGGCGAGGGCAAGCTCTCCTCGCAGACCTCGGTGGACGTCAACGGCCAGCGCGTCGAGGGCCGCCACATCGTCCTCGCCACCGGCTCCGTGCCGAAGTCGCTGCCGGGCCTGACCATCGACGGCGACCGCGTGATCTCCTCGGACCACGCGCTCAAGCTCGACCGCATCCCGAAGTCCGCCGTGATCCTCGGCGGCGGCGTGATCGGCGTCGAGTTCGCCTCGGTCTGGAAGTCCTTCGGCGTCGACGTCACCATCGTCGAGGCGCTGCCGCACCTGGTCCCGCTGGAGGACGAGAACTCCTCCAAGCTGCTGGAGCGCGCGTTCCGCAAGCGCGGCATCAAGTTCGAGCTGAAGGCCCGCTTCTCCGGTGTCGAGTACACCGAGACCGGCGTGCGCGTCTCCACCGAGAACGGCAAGCAGATCGACGCCGACCTGCTGCTCGTGGCCATCGGCCGCGGCCCGGTCTCGGCCGGCCTCGGCTACGAGGAGAACGGCGTCGCGATGGACCGCGGCTACGTGCTCGTCGACGAGTACATGCGCACCAACGTGCCCACCATCTCCGCCGTCGGCGACCTCGTCCCGACCCTGCAGCTGGCCCACGTCGGCTTCGCCGAGGGCATCCTGGTCGCCGAGCGCGTGGCCGGCCTCAAGGCCGTGCCGATCGACTACGACGGCGTCCCCCGCGTGACCTACTCCAACCCCGAGGTGGCCTCCGTCGGCATCTCCGAGGCCAAGGCCGTCGAGCTGTACGGCAAGGAGAAGGTCGTCACCCTCAAGTACAACCTGGCCGGCAACGGCAAGAGCAAGATCCTGAAGACCGCCGGCGAGATCAAGCTCGTCCAGGTCAAGGACGGCGCCGTGGTCGGCGTCCACATGGTCGGCGCCCGGATGGGCGAGCAGGTCGGCGAGGCGCAGCTGATCTACAACTGGGAGGCTCTGCCGGCCGAGGTCGCGCAGCTCATCCACGCCCACCCGACCCAGTCCGAGGCCCTGGGCGAGGCGCACCTGGCGCTGGCCGGCAAGCCGCTGCACGCGCACGACTGATCACGCCCCACTCCCCCCATTCCAGTACGCAAGACTTGATAGGAGTCGCTGAAACCATGGCGGTCTCAGTAACACTGCCCGCGCTGGGCGAGAGCGTTTCCGAGGGCACCGTCACCCGTTGGCTGAAGGCCGAGGGTGAGCGTGTGGAGGTCGACGAGCCGCTGCTCGAGGTCTCCACCGACAAGGTCGACACCGAGATCCCGGCCCCGGCCTCGGGCATCCTGGCCTCGATCAAGGTCGGCGAGGACGAGACCGTCGAGGTCGGCGCCGAGCTGGCGGTCATCGACGACGGCTCCGGCGCGCCGGTCCCCGCCGCGGCCCCGGCCGCCGAGGCCGCTCCGGCCGCCGCCCCGGCCCCGGTCGCGGAGGCGCCCGCCGCCCCCGCCCCGGCCGCCGAGGCTCCGGCTCCGGCCGCCCCGGCCGCCGCGCCGGCCGCCGACGCCACCCCGGTGCTGCTCCCCGCGCTGGGCGAGTCGGTCACCGAGGGCACCGTCACCCGCTGGCTGAAGGCCGAGGGTGAGACGGTCGAGGTCGACGAGCCGCTGCTCGAGGTCTCCACCGACAAGGTCGACACCGAGATCCCGTCGCCGGTCGCCGGTGTCGTGGTGAAGATCCTGGTCGGCGAGGACGAGACCGCCGAGGTCGGCGCCCAGCTCGCGCTGATCGGCGCCCCGGGCGCGGCCCCGGCCGCCCCGGCCCCGGCTGCCGCTCCCGCCCCGGCTCCGGCCGCCGCTCCCGCCCCGGCTCCGGCCGCCGCCCCCGCTCCGGCTCCGGCTCCGGCTCCGGCTCCGGCCGAGGCTCCGGCTCCGGCCGCCCCGGTGGCCCCGCCGGCCCCGGCCCCCGTCGCCGCCCCGGCCCCCGTCGCGCCGGCTCCGGCCGCTCCGGCCGCTCCGGTCGCCGCCCCGGCTCCGGCCGGCGCCCCGGCTCCGGCCGCCGCGCCGGCCGCCGACAGCGGTGACGCCTACGTCACCCCGCTGGTGCGCAAGCTCGCCGCCGAGCAGGGCGTCGCCCTGGCCTCCGTCACCGGCACCGGTGTCGGCGGCCGCATCCGCAAGCAGGACGTCATCGCCGCCGCCGAGGCGGCGAAGGCCGTTCCGGCCCCCGCCGCTGCCGCCCCGGCCGCCGCGCCGAAGGCCGCCGCCGCGCCGTCCCCGCTGCGTGGCCAGACGGTCAAGATGACCCGCATCCGCAAGGCCATCGGCGACAACATGCTGAAGGCCCTGCACGAGCAGGCCCAGCTGACCAGCGTCGTCGAGGTGGACGTCACCAAGGTCATCTCGCTGCGCGGCAAGGCCAAGGACGCCTTCCTCGCCCGCGAGGGCGTGAAGCTGTCCCCGATGCCGTTCTTCGTCAAGGCCGCCGCCCAGGCGCTGAAGAGCCACCCGGTGATCAACGCCCGCATCAACGAGGCCGAGGGCACCGTCACCTACTTCGACTCCGAGAACATCGGGATCGCGGTGGACTCCGAGAAGGGTCTGATGACCCCGGTCATCAAGGGTGCGGGCGACCTCAACATCGCCGGCATCTCGAAGAAGACCGCGGAGCTGGCCGGCAAGGTCCGCGGCAACAAGATCACTCCGGACGAGCTGTCCGGCGCGACCTTCACCATCAGCAACACCGGTTCGCGCGGTGCGCTGTTCGACACCGTCATCGTGCCGCCGAACCAGGTCGCCATCCTGGGCATCGGCGCGACGGTCAAGCGCCCGGTCGTCATCGAGGCCGACGGCGGCACCGCCATCGGCATCCGTGACATGACCTACCTGTCGCTCTCCTACGACCACCGCCTGGTGGACGGCGCCGACGCCGCCCGCTTCCTGGTGGCCGTCAAGGAGATCCTGGAGGCCGGCGAGTTCGAGGTCGAGCTCGGCCTCTGAGCCGGCCGCCACGGCAGCCCACGCAGTACGGAACCCCGCGTCGTCCCCGGACGGCGCGGGGTTCCGCGTTGGCGCCCGGCCGCCCGACACCGGCCTCGGTACCCGTACTCCCCCGGCGCGGCCCGCGTTTCGCCGGGCCCATCGCATGCGATCGCGCGGGCGAACAGGGATGCTGGAGCGGTGATGGACGAGACCGACTTCTGGCAGATCATCGACGACACCCGGGAGGACGCCGACGGCGACCCCGACGAGCAGGCGGAACGGCTGGTGGAACGGCTCGTCCAACTGACCCCGGACGACGTCATCGACTTCGCGCGGCTCTTCGAGGCCCGGTTCCAGCGCGCCTACCGGACCGACCTGTGGGGCGCGGCCCACCTGCTGCTGGACGGCGCCTCCGAGGACACCTTCGACTACTTCCGCTGCTGGCTGATCGGCCAGGGGCGGGAGGTGTTCGAGGGCGGCCTGCACGAGCCGGACGATCTGGCCGACCTGCTCCCGGAGTTCGACGAGGAGGAGGACGGCGAGGCCGAGGACCTGGGCTACGCGGCCGACGAGGCGTACGAGCAGTTGACCGGGCTGCCGCTGCCCGAGGTGGGCGACCGGCAGCCCGCGCGGCCGGCCGGCGCCGCGCTGGACTTCGAGGACCCGGACACGATGGCGAAACGGTTCCCCAAGCTCTGGGAGCGGTACGGGGACTGACCCGGGAGCGGTACCGGGAGCGGCCCGGCGAAGGGTCCGGCCCGGTGGGAGGTCCGGCCCGGTGGCGGCCGGAACGCCGGAGCGGGTGCCCGAGCGGGTGGCTCGGACACCCGCTCGGGCTGCCGGTGGCGTCGGACGCCCGGGCTCAGGTGCCGGAGCCGGAGCCGCTGCCGTCCTGCTTGATGCCCTTGAGGATCTGGTCGAGCACGGTGGGATCGGGTGCGCCCGCGGCGTCGTCGACCCCGCCCTCGAAGGCCACGAAGCCACCGCCCTTGGCCGGGACGGCCGCCAGCAGGATGTAGCCCTTGGTGCCGTCCGAGGTGGTGATGTGCCACCGCACCGCGTAGCCGGAGACGCCCGCCACGGTGGTGTTGGCGGAGCCCGCGTCGGTGTGCGAGGTGATCCCGGTGAAGATCGCCGCCGCGTAGGTGGGCATCGCCGCCTCCGCCGCCGCCCGGGCCGAGGCTCCGGAGATGGTGTCCTTCTCCACCGAGAACTGGCCCCTGATGCAGGAGCCGCCGCTCGGGCAGGTGTAGCGGCCGCTGCCCAGGAAGACCGTCGAGTGCGTGGTGTCGGTCTGCGAGTCCCAGCCCTGGAAGATCGGCACCGTGATGGAGTGCTGGGCGTCCGCGGCGGTGTCCTTGACCACCGGCACCGGCGGCAGGCTAGGGGCCGGCGTGGGCGTGGGCGCGGGTGTGCGCGTGGTCGGGCCGGGGCTCGGCGTCCGGCTCGGGGTGTCGGTGACGGTGACCGTCGGCACCGGCTCCGGGTCGGCCTTGGGATCGCCGCCGCTGTTGAGGGCGATCGCGGCGACCACGCCGACCACGGCCAGCACGCCGACCACGATCCCCACGACCGCGCCCGGCTTCATCCGGCCGGGCGGCGGCGGCGACGGCGGATAGCCGCCCTGCGGGTAGCCGTAGGCCTGTTGGTCCGGCGTCGGGTAGCCGTAGCCGGGCGTGCCCTGCTGAGGCGCGCCGTAGCCGTACGCGGGCGGCGGGGAGACGGGGGCGGGCTGCTGCGGGGTCTGCCAGGAGACCTGGGTCGGGGCGTCGGCGAGCCCGCCGCCGCCCGCCTGGAGGGGGCGGACGTCGCTGGTCCAGGCGTTGCCGTCCCACCAGCGCTCATGACCGGGCGTGCCGTCCGCACCCGGTACCGGGTACCACCCGGGAGGCGTCGAGTTGCTCACGGCCGTACGGTACCCGGCGCGGCACTGCTCCAGACAGGTTGGGTCTGTCACGAGTCTGCACCACCCCGGGGACCCTGATCTGACGTCCCGTCAGCGACTCGGGCCCCGGGAGGCGGCACGCGACCCACCCGCCGCGCCGGAGGGGGCGACGGGCGACCCGCCAGGCGCGGGAGGGCGGAGCGCGGGGTCAGCCGAGCAGTGAACGGGCCATCCAGATGTCGTCCACGTACCGGCCGTCGATCAGGAACTCCTCGGCGAGCGAACCCTCGACCACGAAGCCGCAGGCCTCGTAGAGGCGGCGGGCCGGGGCGTTGTGCCCGAGCACCCGCAGGGTGATCCGACGCGCCCCCTGCTCCGCGGCGGCCGCACAGCCCGCCTCCACCAGCGCCCGGCCGACGCCCCGGCCGCGGGCCCCGGCGGAGACCGCCAGCCCCTGGATCTGCCGCACGTGCCCGTTACTGGCCAGCGGGGTGGGCGGAACCACCCGGATGTAGCCGACGATCCGGCCACCCAGCAGGGCGAGCAGGAACTGGTCCGGGGTGTGGCGTTCGTCGAACACGGTGTCCCCCTCGGCCGGCTGCGGGGCGACGTCGCTCTGCCAGGACCAGGCGGCCCGGTTGAGCGCGGAGAGTTCCTTCTCGTCCTCGGTCTGGGCGGGACGGATGATCAGATCTTCGGCGTGCATGCGCGCCATGCTAGTCAGCCGCGCCCGGGGTGGATACGGAGTTCCGGCCGCCGGAAACTGCGAGGATGGGCCCATGCGCATCGCGGTCACAGGATCCACGGGATTGATCGGCTCGACACTCGTCCGCTCGCTGCTGGCCGACGGCCACGAGGTGGTCCGGCTGGTCCGGCACCGCTCCAGAACCGGTCCGCGGCCGGACGGGACGACGGCGATCGGCTGGAACCCGCTGCTGGGCCAGGTGGACCGGGCCGGGCTGGCCGGCGTCGAGGCGGTGGTGCACCTGGCGGGCGCCGGGGTCGGCGACCGCCGCTGGACCGACGCGTACAAGCGGGAGATCCGGGAGAGCCGGGTGCTCGGCACCGAAACGCTGGCCGTCGCGATGGCCGAACTCGACAAGCCGCCCCGGGTCTTCGTCAGCGCCTCGGCCGTCGGCTACTACGGCCAGACCGGCGACCGGGTGATCGACGAGGATTCGCCCGCCGGGGACGACTTCCTCGCCGAGGTCTGCGTCGAGTGGGAGGCCTCCGCGCGGCCCGCCGAACGGGCCGGGATCCGGGTGGTCCACCCGCGCACCGGGCTGGTGCTCTCGGCCGCGGGCGGGGCCGGCGGTCGGCTCTTCCCGCTGTTCCGCCTGGGGCTCGGCGGGCGGCTCGGCGACGGCCGGCAGTACTGGAGCTTCATCTCACTGGCGGACGAGGTCGCCGCACTGCGGTTCCTGATCGACCGCGACGACCTGAGCGGCGCGTTCAACCTCAGCGCGCCGGAGCCGGTCACCAACGCCGAACTGACGGCGGCGCTCGGCCGGGTACTGAAGCGGCCGACGCCGTTCCCGGTGCCGGAGGCGGCGCTCAAGGCGGTGCTGGGCGAGCTGGCCGTCGAGGTGACCGGCAGCCACCGGGTGGTACCGCGGCGGCTGCTGGAGGCCGGCTTCCGCTTCGAGCACCCGGACGTGGACTCGGCGGTGCGGGCGGCACTGTAGCGGCGGGGCGGCGTCGCGGCGGTTCCGCGAGTGGCGGAGCCGTAGCGGCGGTGCCGTGCGGTCGCGGCGGCGCCGTCGCCGCGGGGCGGCATGGTGGCGGCCGCTCCGGGCGGCCGCGGGGTGCGCGCGGAGCGGGCGCGTCCGGTAGGGCGCCTGCGGTAGGCCGAGTGGTCCGGGCGCGGCTGCCCCGCCCGGGCCGCCCGCGTACGCCCGCTACGGCATCAGCCCTGGCCGGGGGCATATGCCGAGCGGGGGTCGGGAGGGGCTCCGGGAGGGGGCGCACGGGAGCACGAACCAGGCGCGCCGCACGCCCCTGGTGACGGTGCGCGCCCGTGGAGCCCGAACCGGACCACTTGCGGGCACCGTGTGTGACCGCGCCCCCACCGCATGCTGTCGAACCCTCCCCGGGACCCGGATAGGGCCCGGTGTGCTTGTCTGACGCTCGTACTGACTGGGCATCACACCGTCGGACCGTGTCCCGGCACCCCGCTGCCTGCGTCGGCCGAAGCTCCGGGACCAGGGAGGGAGCACGCCAGTGCCCACATACGACTTCACCCGCCGCACCCGCCGACAGTCCGATCCGGACGTCGTCGTGGTGGGGGCCGGACTCGCGGGCCTGGCCGCCGCCCGCGCGCTCACCGGCTACGGCCTGACCGTCCAGGTCCTGGAGGCCTCGGGCCGGATCGGCGGCCGGATGGCCACCCGCGAGCTGGACGGCTTCCGGCTCGACCACGGCAGCCAGTTGCTGAACACCGCGTACCCCGAGCTGAGCCGGGCGCTCGACCTGGACCGGCTCGGCCTGCACCCGCTCGCGCCCGGCGTGCTCGTGCACAGCGGGGGCCGCCGCTACCGCGCCGGGGACCCGCAGTTGACCGCCGCCCGCCAGGCGGCCTCCCGGGCCCCGCTGGGCAGTCCGCTGGACAAGGCCCGGCTGGGCAGCTGGCTCAGCCGGCTGGCCGCCACCCCGGCCGGCCGACTGCAGGCCCGGCCGGAGACCACCACCGCCCGCGCGCTCGGCGAACGCGGGCTCGCCCCGCGCACCGTCGACGGCTTCCTGCGGCCGCTGCTCGGCGCCCTGCTCAGCGATCCGGCCCTGGGCACCAGCAGCCGGATCGCCGACCTGGTGCTGCGCTGCTACGCGCGCGGCCGCCTCTGTCTGCCCGCCGACGGGATCGCGGCCGTCCCGGCCCAAGTGGCCGCCGCCCTGCCGGCCGACACCCTGCGGCCCGGCGTGCGGGTCACCTCGATCGCGGCCGACGGCGTGGAGACCGCCGGCCACGGCCGGATCGGCGCCCAGGCCGTCGTGGTGGCGACCGACGCACGCTCGGCCGCCGCGCTACTGCCCGGGCTGCGACTGCCGGACTTCCACCCCGTCACGACCTTCTACCACGCGGCCGACCGGGCGCCGATCGGCGAGGCCGTCCTGCTGCTGGACGGCGACCGGCCGAACGGCCACCCGCCGCTGGTCTCGCACTCCCTGGTGCTCAGCGAGCTGCACCACTCGTACGCCCCGCCCGGGCAGGCCCTGATCGCCACCACCGTGCTGGGGCGGCGCTCCTTCGACTCCGGCGGGCCCGCCGCGCTCGAACCCGCGGTGCGGGCCCGGCTGGCGGAGCTGTACGGCGTCCCGACGAAGGGCTGGCAGTTCCTGAGCGTGCGCCACGTCCCGGACGCGGTGCCGGCCATGCCGCCGCCGCACAACAACCGCCGCCCGGTGCGCCTGCTGGCCGGGCTGTACGTCTGCGGCGACCACCGGGACACCAGCAGCGTCCAGGGCGCCCTGGTGTCGGGGCGGCGGGCGGCCCTGGCCGTGGCGCGCGACCTCGGGCTGCCGGTCTCCGCCCGGGAGGCGGAGGCGGCGGCGTAACACGCGGCCGCCGGGCTGCCGGGACGGCACGTCACGGCATGCCAGTATGCCGATATGACCGCTAATCGGACGTTTTCCGTCCAGGACCCCGGGCCCCTCGCCCGGTGAGCGCCGACTGCCGGATCGACCCGCTCGCACTGATCCTGATCCCGGCCGCCGCCGTGGCCGCCCCGCTGCTGGCCGACCGGCTGCTGCGGTGGGTCGCCGTGCCCACGGTGGTGTTCGAGATCGTGCTCGGCGTCCTGATCGGCCCCGACGTCCTGGACTGGGCGCAGGTCGACGGGCTGGTCGACGCGCTCTCCGAATTCGGCCTGGCGATGCTGATGTTCCTGGCCGGTTACGAGATCGACTTCGCCAAGCTGCGCGGCGGCCCGCTGAAGCGGGCGGGCGCCGCGTGGCTGGTGTCCCTGGTGGTGGCCCTCGGCGTGGGCGCCACGGTCAACCGGGACCCGCTGAACGGCGCCTTCGCCGGGCTCGCGCTCACCACCACCGCGCTCGGCACCATCCTGCCGATCCTGCGCGACTCCGGGGAGTTGCCGACGCCGTTCGGCTCGCTGGTGATGGCCACCGGCGCGGTCGGCGAGTTCGGGCCGATCATCGCGGTCGCGATCCTGCTCAGCGGCAACAGCCCGGCCAGGACCGCCGTCATCCTGGCCGTCTTCGCGGTGATCACGACGGCCGCCGTCGGCTTCGCCCGGCGGCCCCGGCCGGACTGGGTGACCCGGCTGATCCGCCGCACCCTGCGCACCTCCGGCCAGTTCGCGATCCGCACGGTGATCCTGGTGCTGACCTCGATGGTGTCCGCCGCGGTCTGGCTCGACCTGGACATGCTGCTCGGCGCCTTCACCGCCGGGATCATCTCCCATCTGCTGCTGACCGACGTGCCCGAGGCCACGGAGGAGGTCATCGAGGCCAAGCTGGAGGGCATCGGCTTCGGCTTCCTCGTGCCGGTGTTCTTCGTGGTCAGCGGGATGAACTTCGACCTGGAGGCGCTGCTCCGGGACCCGGGCAGCCTGCTGCTCGTCCCGGTGTTCCTGCTGCTGCTCCTGGCCGTGCGCGGACTGCCGGCGGCCCTCCTCGCCCCGATCGGGCTGGGCCGCCGCGACCGGGCGGCGCTCGGCCTGTACGGCGCGACCGCGCTGCCGCTGGTCGTGGTGATCACCACGATCGAGGTGGACGCCGGGCACCTGCCGTCCTCCACCGCGGCCGCGCTGGTCGGCGCGGGGATGCTCTCCGTCCTGGCCTTCCCACTGCTCGCCCAGCGGCTGCGCGGGAGCGCCCGCCCACCGGCCGCCGGGGGCGACCGGCAGCGGGTCAACGCCGAGAGCTGGTAGCCGCCGCGGCGGACCGGCCGCCGGGCCCGGCCGGGCGGCCCCCCGGCGCGGGCCGTCGTCAGATCACCCCCGCCTGGCGCGCCGTCTCCTCGAAGGCGCGGGCCACCGGACTGCCCCGGTAGGGGGTGAGCCGGCGGTGGAAGTCCCGGACGTACTCCAGCGAACGGGCCGAGCGCATCTCCCCGGCCGCCCGCAGTGCGTCGGTGGCCATGGTGCACGCCTCGTCCAAGTCCCCCATGCCGAGCCGGGCGGTGGCCAGCACCATCCGGCAGAAGATCCGGCTGCGGGCGTAGGCGGGCGAGCGCAGCCGCAGGGACTTCTCGGCGTGCTGCGCCGCCGTCCGCCACTGCTGGAGGTCCCGGTAGCAGTGGGCGAACTCGTCGGAGAGCTGCGCTTCGTCGAAGTAGCGCGCCCAGGAAGGCAGTTCATCGCCGGCCCGGGCGCCGGCCAGGGCCCGCTCGGAGCGGACCAGGGCGGTGGTGCAGGAGCGGACGTCGCCCAGCAGGCCGTGGCCGCGCGCCTCGGCGGCGTGCAGCAGCGACTGCACGGTGGGCGGCACGGCGGTGCCCACGCCCTGCTGGGCGACCCGCGCCAGCTGGACCGCCTCCCGGCCGTGGCCGAGATGGACGGCCTGCTGGCTCATCGTCACCAGGATGTAGCCGCCGAGCGCGCGGTCCCCGGCGGCCTGGGAGAGCCGCAGGGCCTGGACGAAGTAGCGCTGGGCCAGGCCGTGCGCGGCGATGTCGAAGGACGTCCAGCCGGCGAGCCTGGTCAGGTCGGCGACGGCCCCGAAGAGCGCCCGCCCGATCTGCTCGCCGTAGCGGCCGCGCAGCATCGGCTCGGCCTCGCTCTCCAGGTAGCGGACCAGCGCCTGGCGGGCGTGCCCGCCGCCGTAGGCGTGGTCCAGCGCGCGGAAGAGGTCCCCGACGGCGCGGATGGCGGCGATGTCGCCCCGGCCGACGCGCAGCGCGGGCCTCGGCTCGCGGGCCGGGTCGGTGTACGGCGGTTCGACGGCGGTCGGCGGCCGACGGCTCTGGGTCGGCACCCGGCCGATCGCGGCGGCCGAGGCGGCCGGGGCCGGCGGTGCGCCGGCGCCGCGGGCCGGGCGGGCGGGGGACGCTCCGGGCGCCGCAGCGCGCGCCTGGGGTGCGGACGGCCCGCCGGGCCCGGCCGGACCGCCGGGCGCCGGGCCGGCGGCGGTGTCCGGCCGGGGCAGCGTGGAGCCGTCCCGGGCGACCCGCTCGTCGGTGCGGCCGATCAGCCAGTCCCGGCTGGGGACGACCAGGCCGGCCGGGGTGAAGGCGATCCGGCGCAGCTCGGACTGCGGGCCGTTGTCCTTGCGCCACATGCTCGCCACGATGTCCACCGCCTCCTGCGGCGTCTCGGCGAACTCCAGGCCGGCGTAGACCGGGGCGCAGGCGTCCAGGCCGAGGTCCTGGGCGGTGAGGCGGCGGCCGAGCCGGCGGGTGAAGACCTCGGCGATCAGCGCCGGGGTGGCCCCGCGCGGCTGCTGGCCGCGGAGCCAGCGGGTGACCGAGGTCTTGTCGTACCGCAGGTCCAGGCCGTGCTCCAGGCCGAGCTGGTCGACCCGGCGGGCCAGGCCGGCGTGCGAGAAGCCGGCCTCCTCGATCAGGGCGGCGAGCTGGCCGTTCTGCGGAGCCGGACCGGTGCTCACCGCGGCCGGTGGCGGGGCGGGCGCGGGTGCGACGGGCGCGTCCGCGGGCGCCGGGGCGCTCCGGTGCGGTGCGGTCGTGACCTGCGCGGGCAGCCGCATATCGGCGGCGGCCGGGGCCTCGGGGGCGTCCGGAAGGGCCCGGCCGACCGGACCTCGGTGCTGGTCGAGCGGGTCGAGCGGTCCGTACGCCGGGCTGTCGGTTGCAGGCCGTTGGGGCATAGTCAGTCAACACCTCTCGGACGCCGTACCGGCTCCACCAGCACTTCGGCTGCCTGTGGCGGCGCCCCCTGTCGGGAATCGGCGTGAATGTAGCGAGCATTCGGGCGCTATGGGCGGTTCTGACCGAGCAATCCTCCGAACGGGTGAAGCATCGGCGCCCATTGTGGGGAAGCCCGAGCGGCACGGGTTTGGCCCGGGGCGGCTGAACCGCCGATCGGCCCTCGTAGCGGTGACCACCACAGGGCGCCCGGCCGCTGTGGTACGCCATCACATGGGAGCCGGGCCGCCGGCTTCCTACCGTTCTCGGCCATGGACACCACTTCAGCCCGCCCGCTCGAAGGCCGTACGGCCCTGGTCACCGGGGCCGCCTCGGGCATCGGCCGGGCCTGCGCCGAAGCCTTCGCGGAGGCCGGCGCCCGGGTCTACGTCGTCGACCTCGCGGCCGCCCCGGCCCGGGAACTCGCCGGGCGGATCGGCGGCGTGGCGCACGTCGCCGACCTCGCCGACCCGGAGGCGGTGGAGACGCTGCCGGACGACGCCGACATCGTGGTCAACAACGCCGGCCTCCAGCACGTCGCGCCCGTCCACGAGTTCCCGATCGAGCGCTTCACCCTGATCCAGCGGGTGATGGTCGAGGCCCCGTTCCGCATCCTGCGCCGCACCCTGCCCCACATGTACGCGCGGGGCTGGGGGCGGGTGGTCAACATCTCCTCCGTGCACGGCCTGCGGGCCAGCGCCTTCAAGTCGGGCTACGTGACGGCGAAGCACGCCCTGGAGGGTCTGAGCAAGACGGTCGCGCTGGAGGGCGCGCCCCACGGAGTCACCAGCAACTGCGTCAACCCGGGGTACGTGCGCACCCCGCTGGTGGAGCGGCAGATCGCCGACCAGGCGCTCGCGCACGGCATCCGCGAGGACGAGGTGGTGGAGCAGATCATGCTCGACCGGCCCGCCGTCAAGCGGCTGATCGAACCCGACGAGGTGGCGCAGCTGGCCCTCTGGCTCTGCTCCGCGCACGCCTCCTACATCACCGGCGCCAGCCTCCCCGTCGACGGCGGCTGGACGGCCCGCTGATGCCCCCGCACCCCACTCCCCCCTTCGAGGTGACCCCGCCCATGGCCAGTTCCCCCGCCGTCGCGAGACCAGGCTCCCCCCTCTGGAAGGTGGTCGGTGCCAGCCTCATCGGCACCACCATCGAGTGGTACGACTACTTCCTCTACGGCACGGCCGCGGCGCTCGTGTTCGGCAAGGTGTTCTTCCCGGCGAGCGATCCGCTGACCGGGACCCTGCTCGCCTTCCTCACCTACGCGATCGGCTTCGCCGCCCGGCCGCTGGGCGCGCTGGTCTTCGGGCACTTCGGCGACCGGGTCGGCCGCAAGCGGCTGCTGGTGGTGAGCCTGCTGCTGATGGGCGGCTCGACCACGCTGATCGGCCTGCTGCCGACGTACCACCAGATCGGCGCCGCCGCGCCGGTGCTGCTGACCGTGCTGCGGCTGGTGCAGGGCTTCGCGCTCGGCGGCGAGTGGGGCGGCGCGGTCCTGCTGGTCTCCGAGCACGGGGACGCGCGCAGGCGCGGCTTCTGGGCGTCCTGGCCGCAGGGCGGCGCCCCGGCGGGCAACCTGCTGGCGGCGGGCGTGCTGTCGCTGCTCACCACCGTGCAGTCGGACGCCACCTTCCTGTCCTGGGGCTGGCGGGTGCCGTTCCTGCTGTCGGCGCTGCTGGTGGCGGTCGGCATGTGGATCCGGCTGGCGGTGGACGAGTCGCCGCTGTTCCAGCAGGCGCTGGCGGCCGCCGAGGCGCGGAAGGCGGCCGGCCGGGCGGTGGAGCAGCCCCCGCTGGTGGCGGTGTTGCGCCACCACTGGCGGGAGGTGCTGGTGGCGATGGGCGCCCGGATGGCGGAGAACATCTCGTACTACGTGATGACCACCTTCGTGCTGGCCTACGCGGTGACCCAGGTGCACCTGCCGAAGCAGACCGCGCTGAACGCGGTGCTGATCGCCTCGGCGATCCAGTTCGCGCTGATCCCGGTCTTCGGGGCGCTCTCCGACCGGGTCGGGCGCAAGCCGGTGTACCTGGTGGGCGCGGTGGGCGTCGGGGTCTGGGCGTTCGTCTTCTTCGGGCTGGTGGACACCCGCTCGTTCGGCTCGCTGCTTCTGGCGGTGACCGTCGGGCTGGTCTTCCACAGCGCGATGTACGCGCCGCAGGCGGCCTTCTTCTCCGAGATGTTCGCGACCCGGATGCGCTACTCGGGCGCCTCCATCGGCGCCCAGTTCGCCTCGGTGGCGGCCGGCGCCCCGGCCCCGCTGATCGCGACGGCGCTGCTGAAGGACTACGGCAGCTCGACGCCGATCGCGGTGTACGTCGCCGTCGCGGCGGTGATCACCGTCCTCGCGGTGCTCTGCGCCCGGGAGACCCGCGGCCGCGACCTGACCGAGGCCGACCCGGAGGCCGGTGCACAGGCCGGTGCGCAGGACCGGGTGGCGGGTGCACCGGAGAGCGCCGCCGTCACCAGGACCGCGCGGGCCTGACGGACCGGTGGCCGGCGCCCACGACACCGTGCGCGCCGGCCACCCGCGCCGGCCACCCGCACCGGCCACCCGCGCCCGCCGGGCCGAGCGGCTACGATCGCGCTTCCGTCCCTGGGGTAGCGACCCACTGCCGATTGGCGGCCGTACCGTGAACGACCCCCGTCCCGAGACCGGCGCGGCACCCGCGCTACGGCGGTTGCTCGACCTCCTGGCCTCCGGGGCCGCCACCGAGGACTTCGCCGAGGTCCTGGCCGACGCTCGCCGCCGGGGGGCGCCGGCCGCCGTGCTGAGCGCGATCGACGACGCCACCTGGCAGGCGCTGCGGGTGCACCGGACGCTGCGTCAGCACCGCCGCCGCGAGGCCGAGCTGACGGCGCTCTTCGACACCGCCGGGGACCTCGCCGCCTCCCGGGACCTGGACACCGTGCTCCAGGCGATCGTCCGCCGGGCCCGGCTGCTGCTCGGCACCGACACCGCCTATCTGACCCTCCCGGACGAGGCCGCCGGCGACACCTACATGCGGGTCACCGACGGCTCCGTCTCGGTGCTCTTCCAGACCCTGCGGCTGAGCCTGGGCGACGGCCTCGGCGGCCTGGTCGCCCAGACCGCCCGCCCGTACGCCACCCCCGACTACCGGACCGACGAGCGGTTCCACCACACCGGCACGATCGACGCCGGCGTGCTGGACGAGGGCCTGGTGGCGATCATCGGAGTGCCGCTGCTGCTCGGCGGGCGGGTGATCGGGGTGCTGTTCGCCGCGGACCGCGCCCCGCGCGCCTTCTCCCCCGACGAGGTCGCGCTGCTCTGCTCGCTGGCCGCGCACGCCGCGATCGCGCTGGACACCGCCAAGTCGCTGGCCGACACCCGGGCCGCGCTGGCCGGGCTGAACAGCGCCAACGAACTGATCCGGGCCCACTCCGCCGCCGTCCAGCGGGCCGAGCAGGGCCACGACCGGCTCACCGACCTGGTGCTGCGCGGCGCCGAGGTACCGGACGTCGCCGCCGAGGTCGCCGCCCTGCTGGGCGGCGAGGTGGCGGTCCTGGACACCGAGGGCGACCCGCTGGCCGGCCGGGCCGGACCCGCCGAGGGGCTGGCCGGGGCCGTCGCCGCCTCCCGCGCCGAGGGCCGGTCGGTGCGGCACGGCGAGGACTGGGTCTGCGCCGTGCTGGCCGGCCAGGAGCCGCTGGGCACCCTCGTGCTGCGCGGGCGGCCGGGCCTGGAGGACGCCGACCGGCGGCTGTTCGAACGGGCCGCGGTGGTCACCGCGCTGCTCCTGCTGCTGCGCCGCTCGGTGGCCGAGACCGAGAACCGGGTGCGCGGCGAGCTGCTGGCCGACCTGCTGACCGCCCCCGACCGCGACCCGGCCGGCCTGACCGCGCGCGGGCGCCGGCTCGGCGTGGACCTCGGCCGCCCGCACCTGGTGCTGGTGGCGGAGCCGGCCGGCGCCCCCGGCGCCGCGGCGACCGACCGCGGCCGGCTGGCGGGCGCGGCGGGGCGCTACCTGTTCGGCTCGCGCGGCATCAGCGCGGAGCACGGCGAGGCCGTGGTCCTGCTGCTCCCGGAGGACGCGCCGACGGGCGCCGCGGGTACGGCGGGCCCGGCGTCCGCCCAGCAGGCGGCCGAGCTGGCCGCCGAGCGGCTGGCCCGGCTGGCCGGCTTCCCGGTCACCGTGGGCGTCGGCCGTCCCGCCGCCGGGCCGGTCGCGCTGGCCTCCTCGTACGCCGAGGGCCTGCGCTGCGTCCGGGCCCTGCGGGTGCTCGGCCGGGCCGGGGACGGCGCCTCGGCCCGCGACCTGGGCTTCCTCGGCGTGCTGCTCGGCGACGGCCACGACGTCGACGGCTTCGTCCGCGCGACGCTCGGCCCGCTGCTGGACTACGACGCCCGGCGCGGCACCGAACTGGTCCGCACCCTGCGCGCCTACTTCGACTGCGGCGGCAGCCTGACCCGGGCCAAGGACGAGCTGCACGTGCACGTGAACACCGTGGTGCAGCGGCTGGACCGGGTCGAGGCGCTGCTGGGCCCGGACTGGAACCGTCCCGAGCGCGCGCTGGAGCTCCAGCTGGCGCTGCGCCTCCAACTGCTCGCCGGCGCCTGAGCCGGGGTGCTCCCGGGGCCTTCCCGGGGCGCTCCCGGGGGTCGCTGCGGGCGGTTCGGGCCGGTCGTCCACCGCATTCGGGCACCTGAACGACCGGCCGGGGCTCGGGCGTACAGTGGCGAGGTTGGTCTCGAACGCCGGGCAAGGAGCAGCAGTGGCCACAGAGCGCGACGAGGTGGGCGCATGAGCGGGAACGTACGATTCGTGCGCCTGGGCACCGGCGAAGGTGCCGTCCCCTACCAGGAGGCCTGGGAGGAGCAGCAGCGGCTGCACGCCCTGCGGGTCGCGGACGAGATCCCCGACACCGTGCTGCTGCTGGAGCACCCCCCGGTGTACACCATGGGCCGCCGCACCAACCCGGCCGACCTGCCGCTGGACGGCACGCCGGTGGTCGAGGTCAACCGGGGCGGCGAGATCACCTGGCACGGCCCCGGCCAGCTGGTCGGCTACCCGATCGTGAAGCTCCCCGAGCCGATGGACGTCGTCGCCTATGTGCGCCGGCTGGAGGAGGCCCTGATCCGGGCCTGCGGCGAGTTCGGCGTGGAGACCACCCGGATCGAGGGCCGCAGCGGGGTCTGGGTGCTCGGCGCGAGCATCCCGGACGCGGTGGTCGACCCGGCGCAGGTGGTGGACATCGGCAAGCTCACCCTGCGGATGGGCCTGCCACTGGGCATCGACCCGCGGCTGGCCGGCCCCGAGTACGCGCCGTCCAACGCCGGGCAGCGCGGCGACGACCGCAAGCTCGCCGCGATCGGCGTCCGCGTCTCGCGCGGGGTGACGATGCACGGCTTCGCGCTGAACTGCAATCCGGACATGACCTGGTTCGACCGGATCGTGCCCTGTGGCATCCGGGACGCGGGCGTGGCCTCGCTCTCCGGTGAGCTGGGCCGCGACTTCGAAGTCGGCGAGGCGCTGTCCGTGGTCGAGAAGCGCCTGGCGGAGGTGTTCGCCGAGCTGCCGGAACCGGCACTCGGCCGCTGAGCCCGCCCCCGGGGGCCGACCGACCTCGCCACCCGGGAATCTACCGGCCGGTAGCACTGTTGCCCTGCGTTTGCGGGCCACGGGCCCGGCGAAGGCCGTACAAGCACAGGCGTACCCTGGGGGTACCCCGTCTAGTTCTAGGAGTCGCACGTGTCCGCTGTCGCACCCGACGGCAGGAAGCTGCTCCGCCTGGAGGTCCGCAACAGCGAGACCCCCATCGAGCGGAAGCCCGAGTGGATCAAGACCCGCGCGAAGATGGGGCCGGAGTACAACGCCCTCCAGTCGCTGGTGAAGAAGGAGGGGCTGCACACGGTCTGCCAGGAGGCCGGCTGCCCCAACATCTTCGAGTGCTGGGAGGACCGCGAGGCGACCTTCCTCATCGGCGGTGACCAGTGCACCCGCCGCTGCGACTTCTGCCAGATCGACACCGGCAAGCCCGCCGACTTCGACCGTGACGAGCCGCGCCGCGTCGCCGAGTCCATCGTGACCATGGACCTCAACTACGCCACCATCACCGGCGTCGCCCGCGACGACCTGGCGGACGGCGGCTCCTGGCTGTACGCCGAGACGGTGCGCCAGGTGCACGCGCTGACCGCCGGCCGCGAGAGCGGCCGCACCGGCGTCGAGCTGCTGATCCCCGACTTCAACGCCGTCCCGGAGCAGCTGGCCGAGGTCTTCTCGTCCCGCCCCGAGGTGCTGGCGCACAACGTCGAGACGGTGCCGCGGATCTTCAAGCGGATCCGCCCGGCGTTCCGCTACGAGCGCTCGCTGGACGTCATCACCCAGGCCCGCGCGGCCGGGCTGGTGACCAAGTCCAACCTGATCCTGGGCATGGGCGAGACCCGCGAGGAGGTCAGCCAGGCGCTGGCCGACCTGGTCGGCGCCGGCTGCGAGCTGATCACCATCACCCAGTACCTGCGCCCGTCGCTGCGCCACCACCCGGTCGAGCGCTGGGTGAAGCCGCACGAGTTCGTCGAGCTGCAGCAGGAGGCCGAGGAGCTCGGCTTCGCCGGGGTCATGTCCGGCCCGCTGGTGCGGTCCTCGTACCGCGCCGGGCGGCTGTACCGGCAGGCGCTGGAGCACCGCGAGCGGACCGCGGCGGTCTGACCGCGTCCGGTCGTGTTCCGGCCGCGGCCGCGGGGCCGGTTGCGGCCGGCGGCCGCTGCGGGGTCGTTCCGGCCGCGGGGCCGCGGTCCGGTCCGGCCGCCGTCCGGTGTGAGCCATCTGAGGGGCGGAGCTACGGCTCCGCCCCTTCGGGTTCACCGGGCTTTGACTGACGGGTCACGGGCTGGTAACACGGAGTGGTGAGGATGGAAGCGTTCGAATCATTTCCGCCACACGATCCACCCTGTGATCCACCACGAGATCCGCGACGAGATCCGCGACAGGATCCGCCACAAGAGGAGCTGTTCGACATGCAGGTCGGCATCCGGTCGGTGGGCACCGCGCTGCGGCTGGCCGAGAGCGTGCTGCTCGCGGGCGGGCAGCGACAGGCCCGGCGCAACGCCTGGGCCGCGGTCTGCGAGAACCGCCGCTACGCGGCGGACCGCGAGCGCGACACGGTGCCGGGAGGCCCCGTGGTGGAGTCCGCGCGCCGTTAGGGCCCCTCCGGCGCCGCCCCCGCGCGACCACTGTGCGCGACCGTCCCGGGGCACCCGGGTCACGGTTCGGTGCGAACGGGTACCCGGGCTTGGTTATCCCGTACCGACGGCACGTACCATGAGCGTTATGGCGAGGGAAACATCCGAGAACCCCGGGCGACTGAAGCAGATCCGCCTGGCATACACCATGACCAAGAAGGTCGACACCAAGATCGGCCTGATCATCGCCGGCGTCGGCCTGCTGACCTTCGGCGTGTTCCTCGCCATCGGCTTCGCGATCGACCACCCGATCTATCTGGGCATCCTGGGCTTCATCGTGGCTTTCCTGGCCATGGCGATCGTCTTCGGGCGCCGGGCCGAGCGCGCGGCGTTCGGGCAGATGGAAGGGCAGCCGGGGGCCGTGGCGGCGGTGCTGAACAACATCAAGCGAGGCTGGAGCGCGAGCTCCACCCCGGTGGCGGTCACCCGTAACCAGGACGCGGTCTACCGCGCCGTGGGCCGGGCCGGCATCGCGCTGATCGGCGAGGGCAACCCGAACCGGGTCCGCCAGCTGCTGGCGTCCGAGAAGAAGAAGATGGCCCGGGTCGTCGGCGACGTGCCGGTGCACGACATCGTGGTGGGCACCGGCGAGGGCGAGATCCCGCTCAAGAAGCTGCAGGTCCACCTGATGCGACTGCCCCGCGCGATCACGCCCGCCCAGGTCACCGAGACCAACGACCGCCTCCGCGCGCTGGGCGACCTGCTCTCCAAGGCGCCGATCCCCAAGGGCCCGATGCCCAAGGGCGCCCGGATGCCCAAGGGCGGCCAGGTCCGCTGACCCCCTCCCCCATCGACGCGAACGGCCCCGCCGCGGAATCTCCGCTGCGGGGCCGTTCGTCGTTCCGGGGGGGCGCCGTGGGGCGGCGTCCGCTAGATGCGGACCTCGACCGTGCCGACCGCCTTGTCGTGCAGGCCGCGGGTGTCGCGGTCCCACACCAGGGCCGGCACCACCAGGCAGAGCAGCAGGGTGCGCAGCAGCACCTGCGGGATGGTCGCGCGGCGGCCGTCCAGGCGGACCACCCGCAGACCGAACAGCCGCTTGCCGACGGTCGTGCCCGTGGTGGCGAGCAGGAGCACGGTGACGGCGAAGAACAGCGGGGTGGTCCACAGGTTCGCCGAGGCCGGCGAGCCCTTGCCCAGCAGCCCGTAGGCGACCAGGGCGATCAGCCAGCCGTCGACGAACAGCGCGCCCAGGCGCCGGCCCGGGCCGCCGATCGAGCCGGTGCCCTCCTTGGGCAGTCCGAGGCGCTCACCGCGGTGGCCGAAGTCGGCACCCATCTTCTCGGCGGCCGCCTTCGGGCCGTCGATCCACGATCCCAACGCTTCTCTGGTGTCCACGAATCCACACTAACCGGGCGGACGGCGCGGCTCGGCACCGGCTCCCCCGGAGGGTGAATCGCGTCTCCCGGGGCTTCCCAAGTGGTCCAGACCACTCGGGGGGCGCGATCCGGGCCGGCGAAGCGTTTTGCCCCGGAGCGTACGACTTTGCCGCCCGCCCGGGGGCGGCGGTTAACATTCAGGAAACGAGCGGGTCACCGGTCGGAAACGGCCTGTTCCTAGGGTGAGCCCCATTCGCACGCCGAGGAGGATGGATGTTCAACAACGCCGCCGAAGTGAAGCAGTTCATTCAGGACAACGATGTGAAGTTCATCGACGTCCGGTTCTGCGATCTCCCGGGCGTCATGCAGCACTTCTCCGTACCCGCGGCGACCTTCGACCCGTCCGAGACCCTGATGTTCGACGGCTCGTCGATCCGCGGCTTCCAGGCCATCCACGAGTCCGACATGGCACTCGTCCCGGACCTGGCCACGGCCCGCCTCGACCCCTTCCGCAGGGACAAGCACCTCAACATCAACTTCTTCATCCAGGACCCGGTCACCGGCGAGGCGTACAGCCGTGACCCGCGCAACGTCGCGAAGAAGGCCGAGGCGTACCTCGCCTCCTCCGGCATCGCCGACACCGCGTTCTTCGGCCCCGAGGCCGAGTTCTACGTCTTCGACTCGGTGCGCTTCGACACCAGCGCCAACGCGTCGTACTACCACATCGACTCCGAGGCCGGCGCCTGGAACAGCGGCTCCGCCGAGGGCGACGTGCGCGGCTACAAGGTCAAGTACAAGGGCGGCTACTTCCCGATCCCGCCCGTCGACCACTTCGCCGACCTGCGCGCCGAGATGTCGCTGGAACTGGCCGCGGCCGGGCTGGAGGTCGAGCGCCAGCACCACGAGGTCGGCACGGCCGGCCAGGCGGAGATCAACTACAAGTTCAACACGCTGCTGCACGCCGCCGACGACCTGATGCTGTTCAAGTACATCATCAAGAACGTCGCGTGGCGCAACGGCAAGACCGCCACCTTCATGCCGAAGCCGATCTTCGGCGACAACGGCTCGGGCATGCACGTCCACCAGTCGCTGTGGACGGAGGGCTCGCCGCTCTTCTACGACGAGCAGGGCTACGCCGGCCTGTCCGACACCGCCCGCTACTACATCGGCGGCCTGCTGAAGCACGCCCCCTCGCTGCTCGCCTTCACCAACCCGTCGGTGAACTCCTACCACCGGCTGGTGCCCGGCTTCGAGGCCCCGGTCAACCTGGTCTACTCGCAGCGCAACCGCTCGGCGGCGATCCGGATCCCGATCACCGGCTCCAACGCCAAGGCCAAGCGCATCGAGTTCCGCGCGCCGGACCCGTCGTCCAACCCGTACCTCGCGTTCGCCGCGATGCTGATGGCCGGCCTCGACGGCATCAAGAACAAGATCGAGCCGCTGCAGCCGGTCGACAAGGACCTGTACGAGCTGGCCCCCGAGGAGCACGCCAACGTGCCGCAGGTGCCGTCCTCGCTCCCGGCCGTCCTGGAGGCCCTGGAGGCCGACCACGAGTACCTGCTCGCGGGCAACGTCTTCACGCCCGACCTGATCGAGACCTGGATCGACTTCAAGCGCACCAACGAGATCGCCCCGATCGCCCTCCGCCCCCACCCCCACGAGTTCGAGCTGTACTACGACCTGTAGGACCCCGTCTGACCTGCGGAAACGCAGTTCGATCTCTCACCGTTTCCGCAGGTCAGCGCCTCGCTGACCTGCGGAAACATCCGTGGGAAAGCTGCACTCGAAGACTCACGGGCTCGCGGTGTGAAATGAGAGTGCACCGAGTTCGATCTCGACGCAAACTCCTCAGAGGCCTGACCGCCACTGCACAGCCCCCAGCGTCGTGACGATGAGTAGCCGTTGCGTGTGCGTCGTCCTGGCTGCCGCTTGGCGAGCCAACCTGAGGACCCGCTGCATCACGTGGTGATCAGGACGCAAGCAGCCCGCGCCTGCGCTCGGCCGGGTCTCCCCGTCGAGCGCATTGCATGTAACTAATTCCAACCGGCCGACCGGGCTTCGGCGCACGAATCCCGAGCGGCGGAAGATCATCGTCGTCAGCCTCCCCACACTCTTCGCCTTCGGTCTGCGCCCCCGCTCCACACCCCCCGGAGGCGGGGCCGGCACCGTCCCGCTGGCCACACCGTCGCGGCGGTCTATTTCGCGATCGTGCTGGCGGCGATGGGGCGAGGCATCTCGGTAATCGTGCGGCATCGCCGACTGCCACGCCGGAAGGCGTTGCCGGAGACCCAGCCTCAGGGACCTTGACAGCATCAGCAGTGACACCGCCAGTGCCCAGGCAGGCGGGCACACGATGCCGGTGCACGCCATGAGAACGGGACAATGGAGCCATGCCAGCTGTACTGCCCTCCACCCCTGAGGTCTCGGCCCGGATGAGTCGCCAGACCAGCCGCGACACGGCGGCCGAGCTAGCCGTACGAAAGATCCTCCATGCCTCGGGCTATCGCTATCGCACCCACTTTCCCGTGCCCGGCATGCGCAGACGCAAGATCGACATCGCATTCACACGAGCCCGGTTGGCCGTTCTCATCGACGGCTGCTTCTGGCACGGCTGCCCGGAGCACGCCACGAGCCCCAAGGCAAACGCGGAGTGGTGGCGGCAAAAGCTCGACCGCAACATCGGACGAGATCTGGAGACGAACGCCCAGCTGATATCCGAGGGTTGGACGGTCATGCGCTTCTGGGAACACGAGTCACCAAACACCGTCGCGCGCACGGTCGCCACGGCCGTGGATGAGGAGAAGGCGGCTCGCTCGACTCCTCGTAGAGAGCTCGGACCGTGGACAACACCGCCGCGGTAAGGGGACACCGCACGGAACAGCGGCCCCGGAACCGCGGAGTCGACAGGCCAAGGACGCCTGACGCTCAACGTACCCCTGTGCTCACGACCAGCCGGTCGACGCCCGGCCCTCGGCGCTGTCGCTGCCGCCGGCTAGACTTCAGCCCCATGAGCAGCCCAGGAACACAGATCGACCCTCTCGATGAAGTCCGCGTCCTGGACCTCTTCGCGGGCCCCGGCGGGCTCGATGTGGCCGCGCACTTCCTGGGGTACAAGAGCATCGGCATCGAATGGGATCGGAACGCCTGCGAAACCCGTTATGCGGCCGGCCTTCCGACATTCCACGCCGATGTCAGCGTCATGCGCCGGACACGCTTCGACGAGATCCCCCGGTCGGTGGACGTGTTGGCTGGCGGCCCCCCGTGCCAGTCGTTCTCCGTGGCGGGGCGTGGTGCCGGAAGGGCAGCGCTCGACACGGTGAAGGAGTTCATCCGCCGACTCGTCTCCGGCGAGGACGAAGCCCGGATCGACGAGGACCTGCACTCCCTGAACGTGGACCCACGCACCGCACTGGTGTTGGAGCCCCTCCGTTGGCTGCTCAAGGCAATAGAGACCAAGGGCCGTGACCCGTATCGGGCGATCGTCCTGGAACAGGTACCCGCGGTGCTGCCATTGTGGGAGGTCTACGCCCAACTCCTGCGCAGTGGCGAAGGACGGCTTGGAGGCGTCAAGTACGAGGCGGATTGCTGGGTGCTGAAGACCGAACAGTTTGGGGTCCCACAGACACGCACTCGAGCAGTGCTCATCGCGCGCCTCGTGGGCTCCGGCGCTGTCTCACGGCCCAGCACAACGCACCGTTCTTTCGATGTGCGTCGCGGCAGGGGCAAGACAAGCCAGACAGAGGCATTCACGATCGATTCCCGTCCCGCAGACAACTGGGTCTCCATGGCGGAGGCGCTCGATGCCGCTGACGTGCTACCAGGCTCGTCGGTCGACATGTCCCGGTTCCACGCCAAGGGCCGGACGAAGTTCTTCGTCGTATCCAATTACGGTTCCAACGGCAACCCGAAGAAGCGCGGTCGGCGGCTGTCCTCCGAGCCCGCCTTCACCGTCACCGGAAAGGTATCCCGTAACAAAATCTACCGGACACAAATGGATTACGAAGAGAACAAATTTGATCGGTTCACGATCGCCGAGTCCGGAGTGCTGCAGACCTTCCCACACAACTTCCCCTGGTCGGGCAACGATCAGGCGCAGCAGGTCGGAAACGCCGTGCCGCCCCGACTCGGCATGCACGTGCTCAGCCACGCGCTGCGCGGCACCGCTCCCTCGGGCGCACAGTTGGCGGACTCGACGACCTGGCCGGAAGTGAGCGACGATCTGATCGCCCGCCTACGTGACATCGGATGCGGTGACCGGACCCGATGCCCAGAGGACAGCCACAAGGTCAACCAGACTCACCGGAAGCCCGCCCCCTGACCGAGACGTCGGAGAACAGATCCTCGAATTGGGCCACCAGGTGCCGCACTGCGTCCTCCGGGACCTGTTCCTCGTCGGGTCCGTCCGGCAAGGTGTTCCGCAGAGCAGGAAGAGCTGAGGCCGCGCCCTCGACCCACTCGCGCAGAGCATCTCCGTCACGATCGACGTCCGGGGCGATGACGTCGTACATCAGGGTGACCGCTGCGGCGTTGATCGCCGGCATCAACGCATTGACCTCCCGCCCGGTCCGCACCGTTCCCCGCTCTAGGAGTCGGACCAAGGCCAGAGCGGTCGGGCGGTGGTCGATGACATCGAGCCGCACCGCGGAATTGAGCATGTCCTGGTTGCCGCAGGCGACAACAACAGGCCGGTAGTCCGGGCCGTCACGGAACAGCTCGGCGGCCCACCAGAGCCTGGCAAACGCCTGCTTGTAGTGTGGACCGACGAACCTGTCCCGGGCCACGGCGCGGGGAGACCCGTCGGCCCTCGGGTCGGGCAGGTGACGCCACACAACGTAGTCGGGCGCCACCCCGAGGGCCAGGTAGGTCCAGAATCCCTTCTCGGCGGCTTCCCTACGAGTCAGTCGAAGGGTTTCGTGGAGTCTCGGGGCCAACCATGCGTCCGCCGCGGTCGGCCGTTCGGAGTGGAACATGTCCATCGCGTCGTCGATCAGGTCCCGGACACGGTACAAGTCTGCTCGCACGTCATCTCCGGGCAGCGGCTCCGCCGCCTTGCTCAGAGCGATGGAACGGACATCGTCCTTTCCTTCGAGCACTCCCGCCGTCAGGTACTCGGCGGCCTGCGCATCGGAGATCAGAGCGAGGCGCTCCGGCAAGTGCTCCGGTCGGGAGGTCACGCGTGGGTCTCCTGCTCGAATCGTTCGATATCACGGACAGCAGAGGTCAATGCCTTGGGAACATCAGCGCGACGAGCCGCGGCGTACTGGATCCGCGGTTGCAGATCGGCCCAGCTACCCTCGCCGACACGCCTGTTGTGGACCTCGCGCAGGGCCGCCTCGGCCGATCGCCCGGGCACGATGTCCGGAAGCATCTCGCGGAGCACCGCGCCCCGCCAGTCCGGTGGGAAGAGCGGCGCCCCGTCCTCCTCGATCTCCAGGTCTCCGATGGCCGTATGGAACACCGCTGTCCACACCTCCGCGCACATCTGCGCCAGCAGCATCTCACCCACCATGGTCTCCATCTTAGAACCAGGGCTCTGGACGAGTGCCGCGAATCCCTCGAAGTCCGAGTTCAGGCGCACTGCGGGCATTCGACCGGAGATATCCACTATCCAGGGAACCTCCCTGAAGGGCCTCAACCACTCCTTGCCGCGAGCGAAACTTACAGTGGTTACATCGAGTTGGCGATCCCTCAATGGAGCTTCAGAGGTCACGTCGACGAGCCAATCCTGCTCGGTGGACCCGATGATCCTGCCCGTCACACCTCCCACCGTGGCAGCCACGTGCACGGCGAGGGACGCCCGGTCGACGTGGCTGTCCCGGTCGAGTTCGATCTCACCGGTCCATTCCTGGCCGCCATCGGTGCCGGGTGTCAACCGGGCCACCGTTCGGGCATTTGTGATCCCCTCCGTCAGTACGGCGACGACGGCGACGTCCGACCAATGCTTCTTCGTCTCGATCTCCCGAGCAGGCACCGTCACCGCAAGTGAGAGCCTGGCCGTGTGCCAGTCGCCCCGCTCCGCCATGCCGAGCGCGACGACCTGTTCGACCACCGACCACCCACGGGACTCCAAGTGTTCCCGACTGTCGCCCGGACCGCGCAGCCGAACCGCGGTAACCCTGGTCGTCACCGGACCGGTCAACCGTGGGTACGCGTAGGCCCTCATGCGTCGGCCTCCTTGCTCTCCTGAAGTTCGACGACGAGTCCGGCCAGTCCGGCTCGTACCGGATGCGTCGACACGTCGGTGACTCCGCGGAACACCGCGCGTCGCGCACCCGGTGCGAAGTGCAGGACACCGTCGACCAGTTCACAGTTACTGACAGCGGCCAGCTCGGACCATCGGACCAACGGGCGGGGGCCGGAACGCACTTCCACCTTCGCCACCGGGCTCATGGCCCACGCCTCCTCTCCCGGCGACACTTTGACCACCGCAGTGATCTGCCAGGCGCCGAAGGAGTCGATGATGGTCTCCAGATCGTCGAGCCTGGGCGGCGTGACCGTACCCCTGACCTTGACGGCGGGCTTCCCCGAGATCTTCAGTCGCCTACTAACCCTGCTCGTGCCGTCGCGCTTGTCCTTCCTGGTGACCGCCACAAGCTGCTGCACCGCCTTGTTGATCTCCGCCGTCATCGCCGCGATCCGACGGTGTGCGGACGGCGAGTAGCGCGTTCTCAGTTCGTCGGTCTGGCCCCACTTGTTGTGCTCCGGCGGCTCCGAGGCACGCAGGAACTCCTCCGCCTCGACGGCGAACGGCGCGTCCTCCCCCGCCGCCCGGCCCGCGAGCAGCACGGCCTGGAACGGGTTGGTCCCGACCGGGAGCCCTGGTACCCGGCTGGTCCGGACCGTCATGCGGTTTCCACGCATCGTGGTCACCTGGTTGATCCTGCCATCGGCGTCCGTGGCATCGGTGACCAGCAGCACCGCTCGGTGCTCGCCCGCAGTAACGGCGAGCCCCTCCCGCTCGGGGAGGTTCAAGCGCACCGTGGCGAGAGCCACCTGCCCCGCAGCAGTGAGCCGGTCCACCGTGGTACCGGCCAGGAATGCCTGGAGCGCGCGGGTACGAGCGGGCTGGTGCAGCTGGGGATCGACCCGCTCCTCCGCAAGGTGTGCCACACCATTGCGCAGCGTCCGGACCGACGCCTCCAGGAGGTGGGGACGATCCCCTCCCGCCGTCATTGCGGCCCAGAAGTTACCTCCCAGTGCACCGACCAGACGCTGGTGCATGCGCTCCAGACTGTCCTCGTCGTCACTCGGGTCGCCGTCATCGTCCGGTCCCGCACCGACGAGGCTCGCCACGTCGTGCGCTCCCACGATCAGGAAGGACGTCCCGGGGTCGTCGTACTCCCTGGTGAGGTGCAGGCGTTCAACCGTCTCCTCGTCCGCCCACCAGGAGCGAACGACACTCGTGTTCTCCGCTGCGGGGTCCGGCTGCCCCAGCCAGGCGGGACCCGCGAACCTCTCACCGGACACCTCCCGCCACGGCAGGTCGAGCCGTCCGATCAGCCGGCGCCTAATGTGTCCCTCGTGCGGTTCGGAGAGAGTCGAGTTCATGAGCACGAGGCCGAGCCGGCTGGTGGCCCACAGGGTCGCCTTCCCAAGGCCGTACGAGCCCCCGGCCGAAGCGTCCGCCTTCCGGCTGTCGAGCTGACGTCGGACCACGGCGGCGAACCGGCCGTTCTCGTAGTCGTCGCCTGTCAGGCCGCTCGCGTTGTAGTCGTCGATGCGGAGCAGAACCAGCCGTTCCTTCTCGCACATCTCGCGCAGACCTGTGCTGATGACGCGTCCGACCTTCTGGTCCTGCAAAGCGGCAGCCTCGTAGTGCGGCCTGAGGTCGTCCCAACGGATCGCGTCTCGGAATCGGGCCAGATGGTCCCCGGTCAGCTCGTGGATCGTGTAACGGACCCTGACCGGACGGTCGTTCCGCCGATCGCGCTCGTCCAGGCTGTTCTGCGTGGCTTCGCGTGCCAGTACCTCCAGGTCCGCCTCGAAGGCAAAGGCGGCCGCGTTGCCGAACTCCCGCCCACCATCCTTGTGACCGGGACGGTGGTACCAGACCGGCGGCACACCGACACCACCCGAAGAACCCTCCACCGTGGTCGTCGACATCGCCGCCTTGAGGCCCGTGGCATCGACACCGTGCTCGCCCGCTGGTCCGGCCTTCTGCGGACCGGGGTATGCCTCCTTCGAGGTCACCGTTCCCCCTCTCCCCTCGGAACTGTCCTTTACTTCCGCTTTGCCGACCGTACCGCGACGCCCCGGGGTTCCGCCCCGCTCGGCCCGCTCCAGGGCCGCCCGCCTCGCGGCCGCCTTCGACCGCCGTCGCTCGGAAGCGGCATTGTCCGGCCGCAGGCCGAGCAGGATCCCGAGGTCCTTCAGTGCTCTGCCCTCGATCTGCCGAATACGTTCGCGCGTGACATTAAACTGTTTGCCGATATCGTCCAAGGTCCACCGCCGGCCGTCGAGGAATCCGAACCTCAGGAACAGCACTTTGCGGTCCCGTTCCTGCAGTCCGCAGTCCTCGAACCACTGCAGGAGCTCCTGGCGTTGGAACCGGGACCACAGCGCGTGCTCCGGCCCCGGGACCGATGCCGTCTCGACGACCATCAGCTGTCCGAGCGTCACGCCTTCACCGACGGGCTGGTCCATCGAGAAGGCCGTCCGTCGACCGAGCCGCAGATACTCGGTCACCTTTTCCATGGGCAGGTCGCATGCGAGCGAGAGATCGAGGGCGGTCGGTCGGACTCCTCGCTCGTGGAACTCCCGCTCTCTCCGCCGGAGCTTTTCGATCTCGGTCCATATGTAGACCGGAAGGCGGATGACCGACCCTTCGTCGGCCACTGCGCGAGTGACGCGCTGACGGATCCACCAGGTCGCGTAGGTGGAGAACTTGCACCCGACGGAGATGTCGAACTTCTCCACAGCCCTGATCAGACCGATCGTGCCGTGCTGCACGAGATCCTCGTGATCAGGGTGATCCGCCCGGTACCCCAGCGCCAGAACGGTGCTGAGGACCAACCGGCGATTATGGGCGATCATCGCCGAAAATGCCTGGTATGGCTCGCCGTCGCGTGCGAGAGCGGCGACGTATCCGTCCGGCAGTTCTGCCCCCGCCGCGATGCCGTCTCGGAACAGAAGACAGAGTCCCACCTCCTCCTCCGCGCTCAGGACATGCTTGTCCGGGTGAAGTCGCCGCCGATCGGCACGGAGCACGATCCGGCCCAGGCGGCGTGCCGCCTCCAGGTCATGGACACGCACCGTACCCCGGAACTGGTCGATGTCCGGAGCTTCCACCTCGTCGTCGGGGAAGCCGAACTCGGCGGCGTCATCCACGTTCTCGACGGACACCGCTTCGGACCTGTCGACCGGCCCGGCCCCGACCCGCTCCCCCTCGTCGGAGGCGAAGCCCGCCCGGCTCCTGGCGACCGACATCCACAGGTCAACGGCCTGTTCCTCGTCGAGGCGCGCGGCCCTCGCCACCTGTGTCAGCGCGTACCTGCCGTCCACCCCTTCCGATTCGAATCGACCGATCAGACCGACGAGGAAAGCCCGGTCGATACCATGCAGGCGCCCACCGGCTGCACCACCGTTCACCATGATCGCCCCACCCGCTCGCACGTGTCCCCCCGTAGTTCATCACTCGACCGACCCCTACTGCCAGCGACTCCTCGACACAGCCCGCACTCGAATGGCGGAAAGTCGGTATGTTGAAGATCTGTCGGTGAGGGTGGGGAGAGTTGATGCGGATCATCCCGAGTGAGATCTCGAACAGCACGCGCAGTCGGGCGGAGCGCAGTGTCTTCTCGGCGCTCAAAGCGATCCCGGATGCCCGGAGCGTCGCGCTGCACTCGGTCCACCTCCCACGACACGCCCGGAAGCGCGTCGGCGAGATCGACTTTGTCGTCATCATGCCGGAGCTGCTGCTCTTCATCGAGGTCAAGGGCGGCAGGGTTGGCCAGCAGGACGGTAAGTGGTACTACGGGCCGTCCGGTGTCGACGAGCACCCCGGCGAGAGCCCTTTCGCTCAGGCCAGCGGGGGTATGCACGCGTTCGAGCAGCAGCTCGGCGAGCGGGTCGGCGATCTACGAACGCTGGGGGTCCCGAGCGGATATCTGGTGATCACACCCGACGTCGACCTCGACCGGAGCACCGAGTTCGAGCCCGAGCAGTATCTGGGTAGCAAGTCATACGACGGCGGGCGCGGGCTGACCGAGGGCATCGCTCGGGCCACCCGCTTCTGGCGCACGCGCAACCGGTGGGCGAAGACCCCCGTACCGGCGCCGCTGCGCGAGAAGATGCTCAAGGCGGTACGCCCGGACTTCGATCTCGTCCCGAACCTGCGCGCCCGGCTGACGGACCTGGACGTGGCTTTCGAGCGCCTCACCGAGGAGCAGCTAGACAGACTCGACGAGCTGGAGTCAAACTCCCGCCTCATCTGGACCGGAGGCGCCGGTACCGGGAAGACGTTCCTCGCGGCCGAGGCCGCGCGACGCAGCTCCGCTACCGGCAGCGTTCTCTTCACCGCCGCGAGCCCCACCCTGACCACCCACCTGACCGGGATCCTCTCCGACCACCCGGTCACCGTCCTGCCGTTCGATCGGTTGGCGGAGGTTCATGGTCGGACCTTCGACCACCTGATCGTCGACGAGGCCCAGGACCTGATGACGTTCGACAGTCTCAGTGTCCTGGACGGTCTGTCGGCGGGCGGGCTCGAACAGGGCCGATGGACATTCATGCTGGACCAGAACAACCAGCTACTCGCTCCGGCGACCTTCGACCCCGAGGCATGGGCCTACCTGCGCGGCATGGGCACGATGAACGGGCCGATGAAGCGCAACTGCCGCAACACCGTGCAGATCGTCAAGGAGGTCAAGGCTTACACGGGCGCCGACGTGGGTGTCGCCTCGGCCGGCGAAGGAGAGCGCCCCTTGTACCAGAACGTCCAGGACGCGCAGGACGAGGCTGCGTTCCTCGATGCCTACGTGAACGACCTCCTGGAGCAGGAGGTCTCACCACAGGACATCACGCTGCTGTCGGTCGCGGGCGACTGGGACTCGAGCTCCGCCCGCTTGTGCCGGCGTGTGTCCAAGATCGAACTCTTCACCGACGTGGTCGGCTCCGCCCGTACCAGGCGCAGGCTCACCTGGTCGTCCGTCGCCGACTTCAAAGGGCACGAGAATCACGTCGTCTGTCTGATCGACCTTGAGCCCCAGCATCTGGACGGCCGACTCGATGCGCTCTACGTCGCCTGCACTAGGGCTCGTGCCCAGCTCTGGGTCGCATGTCGTCCAGGTGTCAGGAAGATGCTGGGCGATCTGGGCGCGGCCGTGATCACGCGAGGGGGAGCACCGAAGTGACCGACGCCGAGCCGTCGCTCTCCGCCCACCGAGACACCTACGTCTCCTACCTCCGCCGTCAACTGGTCGGTCCGGGGCCCGAGGAGGAGGAACACATCGTCGATCCGCCGGACCGCCGCTACCTGATGGGCACGCTGCACCCGCGCGGTTCCTCCATGCTCGAACACGCGGCGGTCGAGGGCGAGGAGAGCTTCGACGAGTCCGCGGCCGGGTCGGGCGAGGACGACGGCTTTGCCGATGATCCGGTCGCCGAGGCCAACGCCTGGCTCCCCTCCTCTCTCGGCTTCTCCTTCTTCACTGACGCCCGTCGGATCGAGGTCCTCTGCGAGGCATCGCGCTACCTGACGCTCCGTGATGGCGGACGACGCAGCTGGAGGCGACAGCCGAGGCTGTCGACGCCCACGACCGTGGAACTCGGATTCGACTCACCGGTCTCCTGCCTGGAGGGACACGGCCTGCTGCACGTCCGCTGGCGCAGCTTCGGCACCGGGCACCTCGTCACCTGCGTGCTGTCCAACGCGCACAGGGAGGATGAGAGTCGTCACAAGAACCGGGAGCTGATGCTCTTCCAGGTCTCGCTCCGCGCCACCACGAGCGACGGCAGTGTGCTCGAATACCCGAGCACCCGCCTCAACAGCAGAGACGAGGAGGAGCAGGAGCTGCGTGTGCAGTACCGGCACATCATCACCCGTGCCGTGGGCCACGGATGTGCCGTCGTGTGGGACGACAGCTCCGGCCCGGTGACCGCCCTGCGTACTGAGGTCATGCCGGAACAGGTCGTCGCGCACATCAAGCCCGACGGTCCCCGGGACCTGCCGGTCCTCAACCTCGCGCACCTGTCGAAGCCCGAGCTCACGGTCGAGGATCTGCGGGACGGCCTGCACTCGTTCGTCCTCGGGTACCGCAAGTGGTTCGAGGCCCAGCAGTCCGCGGCCGAGTCATTGCCGCGATGGGCCGCCGCTCCTGCCGGGCGCCTGCTGGGCAGGATCGGCGCGGCGCTCGACCGAATGGCCTCCGGGGTGACCGCGCTCACCTCGTCGACACCCACCGGGGATCGGGCGCGGGAATCCTTCCGTCTCGCCAATCGGGCCATGGCACTCCAAATGCTCCACAGCCGTCCCGAGCTGGCGGGCAATCGCCGACGCAGGAACAGCGAGGTGGTCGAACTCGCGGAGCCTCCCACCGACTACGCCTGGCACCCGTTCCAACTCGCCTACTTCCTGCTCGTGGTAGAGAGCCTGATGATCCCGGACCACGAGGACCGCAGGACGGTCGACCTCATCTGGTTTCCGACCGGTGGCGGAAAGACCGAGACCTACCTGCTCACCGCTTGTTTCGAGATCATCCGCCGCCGTCTCCAGTACGGTGTCGCGGGCGGCGGCACCGCGGTCCTGAGCCGGTACACCCTCAGTCTGTTGACCACGCAGCAGTTCCAGCGCACGGCCACCGCGATCTGCGCGCTGGAGTACATCAGAGCCGGCCACGACGGCGAGCTGCGCCACGACCTCGGGCAGGAACCCATCAGTATCGGGCTTTGGGTCGGTCAGGAGACGACGCCGAACAGGATCTCCGCCGCCGAACAGGAACTCGACGCCCTGAAGCAGTCGCCCGAACCGGACGACCGCTTCCTGCTGGAGCGCTGCCCCTGGTGCGGTACCGAAATCGTCCCCGAACGCAGCGGTCAGGGCCAGGACTTTGGCATCCACGCGGACGGAGGTGAGACCTGGTTCTTCTGTCCGCGGCAATCGTGCGTCTTCCACGACCGGCTGCCCGTCGCCGTGGTGGACGAGCAGATCTACCGGGAACCGCCGACCTTCGTGCTCGGCACGGTGGACAAGTTCGCCCGCCTGGCGTGGGAGTCCGAGGCCGGCAACCTCTTCGGCAAGGACGGCAGGCGAGCGCCGTCCCTGGTGATCCAGGACGAGTTGCACCTGTTGGCAGGTCCCCTGGGGACCACGGTCGGCCTGTACGAATCCGCAGTCCTCGAACTCTGCTCCTGGCAGGGCACGACACCAAAGGTCATTGCATCCACGGCGACGATCCGACGTTCACAGGACCAGATCCGAAGCCTCTACGGACGTCCCGTCCAGTTGTTCCCACCCGCGGGTCTCGAGGCGGGTCGCTCGTATTTCGCCTCACCCGACGAAGAGAAGCCCGGGCGCCTGTACGTCGGCGTGATGGCCCAGGGCCACACCGCTTCCACGGCGACTGTCCACGTGGGCGCCGCTGGCCTCCAGGCGCCGATGGACCTGGGGGGCGACGAGGCACGACGGGACGCCTACTGGACCATGGTGGCCTACCACAACAGCCTCAGGGAACTCGGCCGGACCGTCACGATCGCGAGGGACGACATCCCGGCGCGGCTGGAGCACCTCACCAAGGACGAATCCCGACGCCGCCGGTTGAACGACGACTCGGTGGTCGAACTCACCAGCAACGTCCCGCGAGCCGACCAACCGCGGCTGCTCGACCGCCTGGGAAGGCGCTTCGGGGAGCAGGGCAGTGTTTCCTTCCTCGCCACCACCAACATGCTGTCGGTCGGTGTCGACGTTCCTCGGCTCGGCCTGATGCTCATGAACGGACAGCCCAAGACGACTTCCGAGTACATCCAGGCCACCAGCCGTGTGGGCCGACGCGACGTCCCGGGACTGATCGTCACATTGTTCCGGTCGACCAAGCCTCGTGACCGCTCTCACTACGAGTCGTTCGGCGTCTATCATCGTTCGCTCTACCGGCACGTCGAACCCACCAGCGTCACCCCGTGGTCGCTCCCGTCCCGCGATCGCGCCCTGCACGCCGTGCTCACCATCCTCGTGCGCCACGGGATCGGGCTCTCTGCCGAGAACAGGGCCGGGGAGATCCTGGATCACATGGACGAGGTCGCCCGGATCCGGAATCTCATCGTCGACCACGTACGGCGTGCCGACCCGGACGAGGCTGAAGCAACGGCGGAGCACTTGGACAGGCGGATCGACGAGTGGCAGCAGGCCGCCGAGGGCGCGCGGGGCGAAGGCGGGCGGCTGTACTACCGTCCCCAGGGCCGCACATTCAACTCCCTCCTGACCGACTTCGGCAAGCAGGAGGGTCTGTGGGAAACGGCCCAATCGATGCGAAATGTCGACCGCGACTGCCTCGTCGTCGTCAGAGGGGCGTGAACGCTGTGAAGGACATCCGTCGCAAGGTCCGCCGAACGCAGACCATTGTTCCGTTCGGGGTCGGCGGGATTATCGATCTTCGGGGCGAATCGTTCGTGGCTGCGGACATCCGCAGCTGGGCCAAGACCGCCGAACGGGTGGAGTCCCCCCGGCTCGCGACGAAGCTGCGCGTGGACGATTTCCGTTCGGCTCCCGTCATCCCATCGGGGAAAGCGGCCTACACCAGCCGCAACGGGCCCACGTACGTGCGTTTCCCGAAGTGGCTGTTCTGCCCCCTCTGCCGGTCGATGGCGTTCTGGAAGACCTCGCTCGAGGAGAAGGACCGGGTTCCCACCTGCGGGCGCTGCCCGAGCAGACCGAAACTGGCGCCCATGCGTTTCATCCAGGTCTGTCGGTCCGGTCACCTGGCCGACATCAACTGGTTCCGCTGGGCTCATTCAGCGAGCGAGGGTCACGATCAACGACAGTGCCGGTCTGGTCGGCTCCGGTTCCTCGCCACACCCGAATCGTCCGGTCTCGAGGCCCTGCACATCGAGTGCGAGACCTGCCGCGCCCAGCGGGATCTCTCGGGCATCAGCCACAAGAACGTCCTACGAGGTTTGGGCATGAACTGCGCCGGGACCCACCCCTGGCAGTACGAGACCGACGAGCCGGAATCCTGTGAGGAGACCCCTCAGGCGGTACAGCGCGGTGCTGCCAACGTCTACTTCCCGGTCGTCCACTCCGCGATCGATATCCCGGCCCCGAACGCCCCGTCTGAACAGGACCCGGCGATCCAACTGGTCGTCGACAACCGCTTCTGGCTCGACTACCGGGACCGCTACGGCAGTCCGATCGCCGACAGCTTCCGGACCATCATCGCCTCCGAGTGCGGGGTCACCGAGGAGTTCGTCGACGCGATCGGCCGCCGTGCCTCCGCGCAAGACACCCCGTCGTCGCCGTTCGGCTCGGACGAGCACCTCAGCATCGCCGAGTGGGCGGCGTTCTCCGAGCCGGAGTCCGTACCCGGGTCCAAGACGTTCTCCGTGCGTCGGACGCGTCTCGACATCGCGAGCACCGCCCCGAACTCGATGCAGGAGCTGGATCGGAGGATCGCCTCCGTCGTCGTGGCGGACAAGGTGCGCGAGGTCCGGGCACTCGAAGGCTTCTCCCGTTACGAACCCAGCTCCGGCGACAACGACGAGGGCGGTCGACTCGTCTCGGTCGACACCGCGAGGCGGGCGAAGTGGCTGCCCGCTGTGGAGACCTACGGCGAAGGGATCTTCGTCTCACTGGACGAGGAACGCCTGGGTGCCTGGGAACGACTCGAATCGGTCCGCCTCTGGACCCGACGGATCGAGCAGGACCTGGAGGCATCGTTCAAGGTCGACAGGTTGAGGGACAAGTCAGGACCGGTGCTGCTGCCCCGCTTCGTCATGCTGCATACGCTGGCCCACCACTTCATCCGCCAGCTGTCCTACGACAGTGGCTACAACGCCGCATCCTTGCGCGAGCGCGTCTACGCCCGGAGCCATCCCACGGACAGCACGTACCCACCGCAGGCCGGCGTGTTCATCTACACGGCCGCTGGCGACACCGAGGGGACCCTCGGCGGGCTCGTCCGTCAGGGTCGGCCGCCGTATCTGGGGGAGACGCTGATCCGCCTGCTCGAATCAGCCCAGTGGTGTTCGCAGGATCCACTATGCGCCGACTCGACGGGTCGGTCGCTGGCCAACCTGAACCGCGCGGCGTGCCACGCCTGCACCCTGCTCCCGGAGACCTGTTGCGAGATCGACAATTCCCTCCTGGACCGGACTCTACTGATCGGCGGCAACGAGGTTCCCGGCTTCTTTCAGGAGGTTCTGCAGGCGGCCCTGCTGGAGTCGGCCGAGGCAGTGGAAGGGTCATGAGATTCCCTTCACTGCTGGAACTCGGAGGCGACCAGCGGGCGGTGGTCGAACTGCCCTTCCGGGGACGCCACGTCGTCACCGGTCCCCCCGGCGGCGGAAAGACCGTGATGGCCGTCTACCGTGCGTGGGCGCTGGCCACGGCCGGCCACGAGGTCGTCCTCCTCACCCGCTACAACCTGCTGCACCAGTACATCGCGCAACTGGCCCCGGAGCTGACCGGGACGCCGCGCGTGACCACGTGCGCCCGGTGGCTCAATGCCTTGTGGCGGGAGAAGTTCGAAAGCAAACCGCCACGGGCCGCCGAGGATGAGCGGCGCTTCGACTGGGTCGAGATGCAGCGGAGCTGCATGCTGCGGGGCGTCGGGGTGACGGTGCACCTCGTCGTCGACGAAGGCCAGAATCTCCCGCTCGGCTTCTACCGCCTCTGCCGCATCCTCGGTGTCGATGTCACCGTCTTCGCGGATGAGAAACAGCGCATAGGTACTGAGGAGACGGCACTTGTCGAGCTCTGTCGGACGCTCGGTACGCCAGCTGCTCCGTTGGAGTTGCGACAGAATCACCGGAGCAGCCGCGAGATCGCCATGCTGGCGTCGGAGTTCCGCGTGGAGGACCGAACCGAGTTGCCCTTGCCGAGGCGGTCCGGCAGCCTGCCCGTCGTCATGCGGATTCCGTCCCTCGAAGGCCTCCTCACCGGAATCGTGCAGTACTTCAACGCCCATCAGGACCGAAGCATCGGAATCATCTGTAGGTCGGTCCAGACGATCCGAGGGATTCAGAGCGAGCTGGCGTCCCGTGGGCTCGAGAAGAAGACCCAGGCGTACGTCTTCGACGACCACTACCGCAACTCCATGGACTTCTCGACCCATCCCATCAGAATCGTCAGCACGATGAGCATGAAGGGCCTGGAGTTCGACAGCGTCTTCGTCCCCGACCTGGACAGCTACACGGAGGACCCGACCGGTGTCGAGGCACGCCTCCGCTTCCTCGTGCTCTGCACGCGAGCCCGCGAGGATCTGCACTTCGCTCATCGTGGAACTCATGAACCCCCTATCACGGCAGCGATCCCCGACTCCCTGTTGGCCCGTCACCATGGCTGACAGGGACCATCCCTCTACGGCTCCGCAGCCGAAGCCGAACGGATTGTCCTTGAGGTCGATGGCGAGCAGCACTTTATCGGTGCGTCTCCGCACCTGTGCTTGAAATGGTCGCCGAGGACCAGGCTCTTCGACTCCTCACAGTTTCCGCTCGACACTTCTCACCGCGTCTCATCGTGATCCCCGTCGCGTGTGCACTGATTATGAAATGATCTTCCTTGGGGGTCATGTTTTCGCAGCTCAGAGGCATGTTCGATCAGAACTACGACCTGTAGGGACCCCTCCGCGGGAACACAGGTCGATCCCTCGTCGTTTCCGCAGGTCAGGACCTCTCCTGACCTGCGGAAACACCTGCAGGAGTAACGCTGCCAACTCGCGATGTGAAATGAGAGTGAAACGGTGAACAGGCATGCAGGGCGCCCCGAGCCTCGCAACTTCTCCTATGCTGGCCGACAAGTGGCCCTCGCCGGACGGAAAACCGGCACGGGGGATTTTGTTGCGCGCGCCGAGTTCGAGCCCTACCCCCAAAGCGGCAGACCTCTTTAGAGGTCCTAACAAAGGCGTTTGACGTGGCGGTGAGTGATCAGGCAGGCGGCGAGGCCGAGGAAGGCCTCGTGGATGTCGTCGCGCCGTTCCCAGCCGATGCGCAGGCGGCGGAAGCCGTGGAGCCAGGCGATGGTCCGTTCGACGACCCAACGGTAGACGCCCAGGCCGGAACCGTGAGGCACGCCCCGGCGAGCGATCATCGGCTTGATGCCCTGCTTCCACACCAGGCGCCGGTACTTGTCGTGGTCGTAGCCGCGGTTGGCGAACAGGAGGTCGGGGCGGCGCCGAGGTCGGCCGACGAGGCCGGCCACGGCGGGAACTTTCGCCAGCAGGGGCAGCAGCTGGGTGACGTCGTTGCGGTTGCCTCCGGTCAGTGACACCGCGAGCGGGATGCCCTGGGCGTCGACGAGGACGTGGTGCTTGCTGCCCGGTCGTGCGCGGTCCACCGGGCTCGGTCTGCTTTTGGGCCCCTCCGGGCAGCCCGGACGTGGCTGGAGTCGATCACCGCCCGGGACCAGTCGAGCTGCCGGGCGGCCCGGAGCTTTCGCAACAGGACCAGATGGAGCCGGTCCCACACGCCGGCCTCGTTCCAGGCGGCCAAGCCGGTCATGCCCGAGCCGAAGCGGAGCTCCTGGGGCAGGTACTCCCATTGGATGCCGGTGTGCAGCACGAACAGCCGCACAGCGCCTGCCGGTCCGGATCACGAGGTCGCCCCTGCTTCAGCTTCGGCGCCGGCCCGGGCAACAACGGCTCGATCAAGCCCCATATTTCGTCCGACACGACCCACGGACGAGACTCCCTCTTTCCAACAGACGGACCAACGAGCGCATCATCTGACAGTCACGCGACTATGACTTCTGTTAGGACCTCTTAGACAGTGCCGGTACCCGGGTCACTGCCGTGCCCGTCCGGTCTGGGCACCGGGGCCGCGAGTTCCTGTCGCACCCGGCGCCAGGACCGGATCAGTTCGGGCAGTTTGGCCAGTACCTCGCGGATCTGGGCGAGTACGAGCATGACGCATCCGAAGGCCGCGAGGATGCCGATGGTGATTCCGTCCCAGTTCACCGCGGCACGCCCACTTCCGGGGCAAACACGCCCCGGCGGCAGAGCCAGTCGAGCGCGTCCGCGCCCAGTCGGTCCGGTGCTTCCCTGAGTGCGACTTCGACGGCTGCGAGGTCGTGCAGCGTCCCGGGCGCGTCCGTCCGGTCCAGTGTGTCGATTCTCCGCAGGGCGGTGGCCGCGACGGCGGGCCAGCCCGGCATGCCGAAGTGCCCCGGGGTCTTGACCACGGCCGACATCGCCCGGTGCATCAACGAAGTCCTCCAGCCCAGTTCCTTCATCTGCTTGCCGGTGAACCAGAGCCGGTTATCGATGTCCTGGCAGAACTCGTCGGTGGGCTCTCCGCAGGCCAACAGGGTGAAGGAGGAACCGCCCGCCCACCGCAGCCGCACATCGGAGGCGATTGCCTGGAACACGAGCAGTTCCTCTGGGCCGCCATCCCGCGCGGAGAGCAGGGCTGCGCGGGCCGCGCGGTAGAGGTCGACGCTCTGGGCGAAGATCTCGCCGTCGGACGGCCCAGTACCGGCCGCGTGTGTCGCGTCCAAGGGGCCGTTGCGCCAGACATCGGCCACCAGCCCGACCGCGGCAGCGTCGACGAGTACCTCGGTGTTCTCATGGTCGAGCCCGAAGTACGCCAGCACTTGCCCGTACTTGTCCACCAGCTCGTCCGGGTCGCCGTCGAAGCCGGTGAGCGGCGGCTCCTCCTCGACTGACGGTCTGCGCCGCGGCGGCAGGAGGTCGTCGGTGCGTTCCAGCTCAATCCCGCGACAGGCCAGGTCCTCGAAGACGGCGTCCGGTCCGCAGTCGATGTGTTCCCAATCGTGGCGGCCGAAGCAGGACTCCGGGCACTCCATTTCCGCGCAGGCCTCCGGTTCCGGCAACGCGGCTTCGTTGATCAGGTGGTAGACAAGGCGCCGCGCCACGGCCTCACGGGCGGAGATCATCTCCAGCGAGATCCGAAAACCTGCCTCCCGAAGCTCCTCGTCCACCGGCTCGGAACCGGGCGGCCGGGGAGCGTCCTCGGTGGTCCAGGCGCGCGCCGACTCCAGCGACACCAGCAGCCACGCCACGTCGAGCGGTTCGACGCCGTCGTCCTCGGCAAGACCTGTCACGGCCTCCGCGGCCCGCCGCACGTGTTCGAGGGAAGCCAGGTGGCGGAGGCGGGTCGCGCTCCACGCCGCCGCCTGCGCGTGCGCCAGGTCGGCCTCCTGGACGAGCGCGCTGTCGCGGAGCTGGCGAGCCCGCTTCACCAGCCGGGTCAGGCAGTCCCGGCATCCAAACAGGCCTGTGGCCGGAGTCGGCCCGAGTGGGACGGCCGCCCGGCCGTCGAACGGCTGGTCGCACAAGCAGCAATCCAGTGCGGCAACTTGACGCGAAGTGGGTACCATCGGCATGGCGGAGCGGATCATGACCCAGGCATAGGCGGGAATGTGCACAGGTGTGGCTCCTTGGGACGGGACGCGGCCGCGGTCCGGCGCGTACGCCCATCGTCGACACCACCGCCAACGACCTGTCACCATTCTGACAGCCATTACCCCGAGAAGTCTGGCGAAACCTGACAGCCGTCGACACAGGAATGTGCGGTCGTCCGGCATCCGACCCAGGAAGGTAGCCTGTCGAGCCGTGGCAGCCACTACGCTTAACCAACTGACCCTCTCTCAGAGCGAGTTGGCCCGATCCCTACAAGAACTGCATCGCGCAGCTGGGAAATTGAGTTCACGTAGGATCAGCGCCCTAATCGCGGACCGACCCGACCTCCCCGGCTGCCCCAGCCACGAAGGCGTCCGCACCGCTCTCAACGGCCTCCACGCACCGAAGTGGGACACCGTCCAGGCGATCGTCGCGGTGCTGGCCGACCAGTGTGACCCGCCCAGGGACCCGCAGGGCGAGGTCCGGCGGTTCCAGCGCCTGTGGCGGGCGGTGAGCGCTGGCGAAGCGGGCACCATGAGGTCCGCCAGGGAGCTGACGCTGCACGGCTGGGGTGGCGAGACCGGCGAGTGGACACCGGAGTTGGTCGCCGGAATGCTGCTGAATCCGTTCAACGCCATCGAGATCCACCCGTCCCTTGCCGTCCCGCACGAGCCCCTGGTGACGGAGGACGACTGGGTAAGCTCCGGCGTCCGGCTCATCGAGGACCACGGTGCGGAGTTCGCCCTGCGCGCACTGCTTCGCATCCTCAAGGGCGACTACATTGGGGCCGAGAGCGGCTCGCCCTACGGCTACCGGGACCCGGGCTACGAGGCGCTGGAGATACACCTCGGCTTCCGCTACGCCTGCCAGGAGATCGTCCGGCGCCTGCGCGCGGAGCCGAACCTGCTCCCGGCCTCGATCCGAGCCATGCACGCCGACGACACGATGGACCGCGAGGACCGCATCGAGATGCTACGCGCCGAGGCCGACCAGAGCCTGGTGCGCGAGGTGATGACCCTGACCCCGGACACCTGGGACGAGATCTCCGAGGAGGCCCAGCACCAGGTCTTCGGCTACCTCGTGAAAAGCATGATCCCGGTCGGCAGACCCGGCCAGCCCCCGTCGGAGCGCTTCCTGATCACCTGGCGCATTCCGGAGGCCCGCAGCCAATAGGTGCGTGCGCCCGCCCCCGTCGGGCGAGGAGGGTCCGGGCCTCTAGGAGACAGGCAGTCGGGTCAGGGTGGGGGCGGGGATGTGGCAGCGGGCGGGGAGGAAAGTGTCGAGGGCGAAGGCGAGGGCGCTGAGGCTTGGCCAACGATCACGTCCTGGTTCGATCGTCCCTCCCTGGTCCGGAGACGGGCGCTGCCACGGTCCACGCCATGGCCCATTTCTGGATGGACGGCACGTTCTGGACTGCTGCCGGTGTTGTGTCAACCGCGGCCCTGGCATGCCAGGCCACCCTCGAGGCGTCTTCACCGCCAAGGACGCGGCGGCCACTGCCAAGGAGGTCGCGGGGATCCAGCGGAACCGCTGGCCCCGCGAACTCACGCCTGAACTCAGGTTCAATGTGACTCGCCTTGGCCCCGACCACTTCCGGCTGAGCGTCGCCCTCGACGGGCCGGTCGGGTTGGACCGTCTGGACACGGGTGACCCTCACGCTGCTGAACGACCGGGGCCACTCGGCCGGGCCGGCCCTGACCGACGGGCAGCGCGCGAAGCTGCCGAACGTCATTTGGAAGCCTGTCCGCTTCAGCCCTGGTATCGGCCTAGTCACCGAGCCGGGCCGCGAGGCCGTCCTAAAGGGTGGTCTGGAACGAGGCGGCCACTTCGTACCCCGGCAGTGGAGCAGTCCCGGCCGCCGAGCTGGTACCAGGACCGCATCGCGGACTGGGCGGAGGACTACTACGACGAGGCGCCGGTGGTCCGACTGCGGGCGGTGTACAGACTGGAGGGCCATCGTCATTGGATCGTCGTCGCCGAGATCCAGAGCGGTTTGAGCCCCGAGCTTGAACTCTTCATCTGAGCCGCAGCCATGGCGAGCGGCCGCTTCACAGCAGGCTGGCGCCGCCGCGATGCTTCGCCAGGCGGCAGCACCGGCGCCCAGCCGCTCCGCCCTTCAAACGCCTCCGCCTCTCACCCCTGTCCGAGTAGGCGACCGCGCGCCGACCTGCGAGGTATCGCGACCGATCTGGACGCCTTGTACGAAGTTCGCTAGCCCTACGTAGCACCCCACAGCGACCAACTGGCGCGACCTCATCATCACCACCTGGCGCCTTTCGGCGCCTCGCGTCCGTTGAGGCCGCCGCGCGTGCACTGGTTGTGAAATGATCTCCTAGGGGCTCCATGTTTCCGCAGGTCGGAGACATGTTCGAGCTGTACTACGACCTGTAGAAGGCCCTCGCCGCACGGCCGTTCGGCCTCGCACCATGCCCTGGGGGTCAGCGTTTCGCTGGCCCCCAGGGCACGGTGCGTTCCGGGCTCGGCGGGGTCAGCGGATGGTGACGGGGAGGGTGTCGAAGCCGCGGAGGACGAGGCGGTCGCGGCGGGTGGGGACGCCTCCGGGGGCGAGTCGCTGGAAGCGGTCGAGGAGCGCCGGCACGGCGAGCTCGGCCTCCAGCCGGGCCAGCTGGGAGCCGAGGCAGAAGTGCGCGCCGCCGCCGAAGCTGAGCGGCTGGCTGTCCGTCCGGGTGGGGTCGAAGAGTTCCGGGCGGTGGTAGCGGGCCGGGTCGTGGTTGGCCGCGGCCAGCAGGACCAGCACCACCGTGCCGGGCGGCGTCGGCACACCGGCCACGTCGAGCCCGGCGGCCAGCGCGATCCGGGTGGTGAGCTGGACCGGCGAGTCGTGGCGCAGCACCTCGTCGGTGAACCGCGCCGGGGCGAGCGCGCCGGTGCGCAGCCCCGCCATCGCGCGCGGATGCCGGAAGAGCAGCGAGAGCCCGTTGCCGAGCAGGTTGGTGGTGGTCTCGAAGCCGGCCACCAGCAGCAGCACCAGGTTGGCCAGCAGCTCGCGGCCGGAGATCCGCTCCGGGGCGTCGACGGCGATCCGGGCGAGGTCGCTGACCAGGTCGCCCTGGGGACGGGCCAGGCGCTCGGCGGCGAGCGCGGTGAAGTAACCGGACAGCTCGTCGGCGGCGGCGTCGGCGACGGCCAGCTCGGCGAGGTCCTGGACCAGCTCCAGGGCGACGGTCAGGTCTCCCGCGAGGGCGCGGAACCGGTAGCGGTCCGGCTCCGGGACGCCAAGGAGTTCGCAGATGACCTCGACCGGCAGCCGGAACGCGAAGGCGTCCATGAAGTCGACCGGCGAGCCGTCCGCGCCCTGCTCCGCCATCGCGTCCACCAGCCGGCCGACCGCGGCCTCGACGGCCGGCCGCAGCGCCGCCACCCGGCGGGCGTTGAAGGCCGAGGCGATCAGCGAGCGGACCCGGGCGTGGTCGGGCGCGTTGCGCTGCAGGATCGAGCGGCCGAGCAGGGTCACCGACGAGTGCCGGGCCACCTCGGCGTTCGCCTCCGCCAGCAGCTCGATGTCCTCCAACCCGAAGCCGGGGTCACGCAGCACCCGGTTGGCCGCGGCGTGGCCGGCCACCAGGACCGTGCCGGGCCCGGCGGGCACGGCGGGGCCTAGCTCGTGCAGCCGCGCGTACAGCGGGTACGGGTCCGCCATGCCCCTGTCGGCCGTCAGCCGCTCGATGATCGACGCGCCGTCCACCCGGTGCTCCCCTCCCGCGGTCCGCTGCCGAGACCGCGTTCCCGGGGCCTCGCTGCCGGTTCGTAAACCGCCGGTGGACGCACGGTAGTTCCCGGGAGCCCGGGTTCACCCGGCCGGGGACCGGCAGTCGGTACCCTGGCGGCATGGAGATCTGGATCAACCCCCGCTGCGGGAAGTGCCGCACGGCACTCGGCGCACTGGAAGCCGCCGGCGCCAAGTACACCGTGCGGCGCTACCTGGAGGACCCGCCGACCGCCGCGGAGCTGGAGCAGGTCCTGGAGCGGCTGTCGCTGGAGCCGTGGGACATCACCCGGCTCGACGAGCAGGCGGCCCAGGACCTGGGCATGAAGCGCTGGACCAGGGAGCCGGAGGACCGGGCGCGCTGGATCGCGGCGATGGCCGAGCACCCGATCCTGATCCAGCGCCCGATCATCACCGCGGAGGACGGCCACGCCGTCGTGGCCCGCACGCCGGAGGTCCTCAAGTCGGTCCTGCCGTAGGGCCCGCGAGCGGACGGTGCCGCCGCGACCGGGCGGCCGGCACCGGTCAGTGCCGCTCGATCCGCCGCACCGGCTCTCCCGGCCGCCAGGACGTGATCCACAGGTGGTCGTCGCCTACGGTGGTGTGCACCGCCTGCTCCAGCTCCAGCCGGAAGGCCTGGAACGGGCCGGGCGGCGGCTCCGGCAGGTCAGCCGCGTAGGCGGCCAGCTCGGTCTCGTCGGTGATCTCGACGGCCCGGCCGGAGAGCTTGGAGTCACCGCCCGCCAGGGTCTCGTCGCTCGGGGTGCTGTGCAGCGCGAAGCGGGGATCGCGCTGGAGGTCGCGCGCCTTCCGCGCGCCCCACATCGACCCGAGCGTCAGGTCCGCCCCGAGGAAGTCCACCTCGATGCCGCTCACCCGGGGCGAGCCGTCCGCGCGCAGCGTCGCCAGGACGTGGTGCTTGTTCGCCTCGAAACGGGCCCGCACGGCGAGGGCCAGCTCCGGTGCCTCGCGCTCGAAATCCTGCCAGGTAGCCATGGCCTCCAGTCTGGCACCGGGAACCGACCGTGCCTGGGAGGCGCTGTCGAAGGCGCTGTCGGTGCCCGGTGCCAGACTGGACGGGTGACCACCACGACCACGTACATCGCGTTCCTGCGGGCCCTCAACGTCGGTGGCCGGACGGTGAAGATGGAGCGGCTGCGCGCCCTCTTCGCCGAGCTGGGCCTCGACGACGTGCGGTCGTACATCCAGAGCGGCAACGTCTTCTTCCGCACCGCGGAGCCGGACCGGGCCGCGCTCACCCGGCGCATCGAGGAGCACCTGGCCGAGGCGCTCGGCTACCCCGTCCCGACGATGCTGCGCACCGTGGACGAGGTGGCGGCGCTGCTCGACGCCGAGCCGTTCGCGGGCATCGAGGCCACCCCGGAGATCCGTCTGGTGGTCAACTTCCTCTCCGAGCCGCTGCCGGCGGACTTCCCGGTCCCCTACACCTCGCCCAAGGGCGACTACGAGGTGATCGGCGCCGACGCCGGTGCCGCGTACGTGGTGATCCACCTGCGGGACGGCAAGTGGCGCACCGGCAGCAAGCTCTTCGGCGCGTCCTACCGGGGCTCGGCCACGGCCCGCTTCCTGCACACCACCGTCAAGATCCTGGCCGCCGCCAGGAAGGCCTGACCCCGGGCCGGCGGCCGGCCGGGTGGACGGCCGGGCGGACGGACCGGCGGACGGACCGGCGGCCGCCGGGCCGACCGGCGCGCCCGGCAATCTGGACAGGCACGGGCGGGTGACCCGACAATCGGGCCATGACGTCTCCTGAGATCCGGACGCACGTGGTCCGGCCGTCCGAGGCCGAGCGCGACCAGGCGCTCGGGGTGCTGCGGGAGGGCGCGGGCAGCGGCCGGCTGTCCCACGACACCTTCCTCGGCCGGATGGAACTCGTCCTGCACGCCGGCAGTCGGGCCGAGCTCGACCGGGCGATGGCCGACCTGCCGACCGGCAATCCGTTCGGCCGCTTCGTCCTGCGGACGGTGGGTCAGCTCTCCGCCTTCGGCGTGCGGTTGCGCGGGGCCTGGCGGATCGAGCGGCTGCCCGGACTGAGCCTGCCGCACCCCGCCGCACGGCAGTTGACGATCGGCCGGGTGCCGGGCTCGGGGCTGCGGCTGCACGACGCCTCGGTGTCGCGCCACCACGCCGAACTGCGGCGGGAGGGCGAGGACTGGGTGCTGTACGACCTCGGCTCGACCAACGGCACGCACGTGAACGGGCTGCGGGTCGCGGGCGGCGTCCGCGTCCGCCCGGGCGACCAGGTCCGGTTCGGGAACCTGGAGTTCCGGCTCGCCTCGGGCTGAACGGGCGCCGGGGCCCGGCGCACCCGCCGCCGTCAGTGCGGGAACTGCCGGGGCGGGCGCCGAACCGGCAGGGTGTCGCGGAACTCCTCGATCACGCTGCTGATCTGGCGGGTCAGCACGGTCCGCTCGATCAGGTGCAGGTAGCGGTGCTCGGCGGCCAGGGCCTCGACGGTGACGCCGAAGTACAGCGTCATCAGGGGATTGACGAAGAGCGGGCTGCCCTTGGTGCGGTCGGTGAACCGGACGTCGCCGAACTCGCCGCGCAGGGCGGCCGCCACCGAACCGTTGACGATGCTCGGGTACTCGGGGAACGCGGCCCTCGCGTACTCGACGGCGTCCAGGTAGAGCGCGCCCTCCCGGCTGTCGCGCGGGATCGAGAACGCCCCGAGGTAGCCGCCGGCCCGCTCCAGCGCGGCGAGGTTCTCCAGCACCAGCGCGTGGTTGACGCCGTGGAAGGCGTCGATGCCGAAACCCAGGCAGGCGACCAGGCGTTCGGGGACCTCCGTCAGCCCGGCGACCGCGCCGAGGCTGGCCATGTCCTCCTCCGGCGTGCCCAGGCCGGCCTCGTCGCCGCGCATCAGGATGTCGGTGCCGCCGTCGACCAACAGCACGGCGTCGACGGCGAGATGGGCGGTGAGCGCCCGGTAGGCGTCGCGCAGCGGCCGCACCCCGACCTTCGGGAACGCCCACACCGTGTCGGGCATGCCCTGCCGGTGCAGCCAGCGGGCCAGCGTCCGCTCGGGGAAGTAGCCGTCGGGGGCCGCGGTGTCGGGGCGGATCCGGGCGACGTCGGGCTCCAGCCAGACCTCGGCGGGGAGGCCGTGGAGGTGGCTGAAGGAGAGGTTGGCCAGGTGCACCTCCTTGCCGGCCGCGCGCAGCGCGAGTGCCAGCGGCAGGCCCGCGTACACGTCGAATCCACCGCCGGCGCCGGCGATCAGGATGCGGTCGGCCGCCAGCAGACGGGTGATCAGAGGCGGTTCGAGAAGGGAGGGCACCGGCGGACGGTAGCACCGGGGGCGGCCGGCGGGACTGTCGGTGGTCGGTGCGAGGATGCGGGCATGAACCAGGAGACCGAGCTCAGCTTCGAGGTACGGCGCGAGGCGGAGGAGCGTGCCCGCGAGTTGATCCGCTGCGGGTTCCAGGAGCCGGACGAGATAGCCGAGTCCCTGGTCGACGAGTTCGAGGACCAGGGGCTGGAGCCGGAGGACGCCGAGGAGATCGTCGCCCCGCTCTGGCAGGAGCGGCTGGCCGAGCAGGCTTCGTGGCCGGAGACCACGGACGTGGACCGGCTGGAGGAGGCCTTCGACGCGCTGGAGGAGCAGGGCATCGTCGCGGCGATGGACTTCACCTGCTGTGCGAACTGCGGCTATGCGGAGATCGGCGGCGAGGCGGACGAGGATTCGCGCGGCTTCGTCTTCTTCCATCAGCAGGACACCGAGGGGGCGGCCGCCGGGCGTGGACTGATGCTGCGCTACGGCGGGTTCCGGGCCGACGGCGGGAGCGCCGAGCCGGCGGAGCTCAGGACGGTGGAGATCGGCCGCGCGGTGGTCGCGGCGCTGGAGGCGGCCGGCCTGCCGGTGGAGTGGGACGGCTCGCCGGAGAAGGCGATCTGGGTGACTCCGCTGACCTGGCTCAACCGCCTGCCCGAGTAGCGGGCCACGGTCGCGGCTCGGTACCGGCCCGCGGCGGCACCCGGCCGATGGCGGCGACGGGCGACTGCGGCACCCGGTGCGTGGCGGCGACGTTCGACCGCGGCGACGGTCAGCGGCTGACGTGGAGTTCGGCGTCGTGGTCGTGGGCGTTGGCGTCGCGCAGGGTGATCTTGGCCGTGCCGATGGCGGTCTCGGCACCCTCGGCGACGGTCCTGGTGTCGTCCCCGAGTCTCACCTCGGCCGCACTGTCCGTGATGTGACTGACAATCAGTTCGACGGTCCGGTCGCCGCCGAAGACCTCGACGGTGTGGGTGGAGTCGCCGCCGGCGGTACGGACGACGACGTCGCAGCTGTTGTCGCTGGTGCAGAGCGCGGCGCCGCCCTCGCAGGCGGTCGGCCCGGCACCGAGCAGCAGCACGGCGGCCGCCGCGAACAGGGTCGGGCGGCCCGGTACGGGCCGGCGCGCGGGGCGCGCGGTGGTGGTCGCTGTGGTCATGGTTCCGACGGTAGGCGGCGGCCCGGGCCCCGCCATCGGCCCCCGGCGGTACCCTCCCCCTGGCCGCCCCCGGACTGTCCGGACCATCCCGCCCCCTACGGCACCGGGGTCAATCCCTTAGGGGGCACGGGGAGTTGAGACGCCCAGCGCGCCCGACGCGGACCCGGCGCCGATCATCGCACCCCGTCGCGACATAGGCGCCCGGCATATGCCACGCGCGTAGATCGAGGGCCCGCGAACGGCCCGCCGCTCACTCGGCGGAGCCGTCCAGGGCCTCCGCCGGGCCCCAGAGCAGGCCGGTGCAGCGCTGGTAGGTCGCGTGCCAGTGCGGCCAGTTGCGCGCCACATCGTCGCCGCACTGGGCCAGCAGGGACTCGACCACCGCCGGCTCGACGCCGTCCAGCAGCCAGGCGAGCGCGTCGGCGGTACCGGGGCCGTCGGCGGAACGCAGCAGGTCCAGCAGCTCCGGCAGGCTTCCCACCCGCGAGGACCGCGCGAAGACCCGCTCCATCCGCGGCAGCAGTTGGCGCTCCTCGATCCGCAGGTGGGTCTCCAGCCGGGCCGCCAGGTCGTCCATGGCGTAGGCGACCGGCCAGGTGCTGCCCGCGTCCCGGCTGGCGATCCGGACCAGGGTGGTGACCCGGGTGAAGGAGTGGTCCAGGTTGTGGTGGTCGCTCTCCAGCCAGTTGAGCAGCAGGCGCAGCTCGGGCGCGAAGCGGCGGACCAACGGCCAGACCCGGATGTCCTGCTGCTCGTGGTGGCAGGTCAGCATCGCGGTGACGAAGGTCCAGTGCCGCAGGAGCGCCTCGCCCTTCTCGTCCTCGCCGGGCTGGAGCAGCCGCAGGGCGTTGGGCAGTCGGGCGAGGTCGCGACGGAGGGCCTTGTGCACCAGCCGCAGCCCGGCGAACCGGATGGCTTGCGGCTCCTCGTCGGCGGCCCGCTGACACTGGGAGCCCGCCTGGGCGGGCACGGAGGGGGACGCTAGGGACAGCAGACGGCTCGGCATGGCACTCTCTTCACGACTTGGCACGGCGGGCTTGCACGGCATGGCACGACCGGTCCTCCCGGACCGGTTCCGTGGCTGGCGGCACTGGCGGAATGCGGTCCCACCACAGTGGCCGTAGTCGATCAGAGGCGAATCAATGTCCGATTGACGCGCAGGTCAGCGGCCTGCCGCGGACTTGGCGGCAGCCGTCCGCGCCGTCGGCGACGGGCGCGCCGACGGGGACGAAGACGGAGGCGGGGACGAAGACGGAGGCGGGGCCCCGACCCGGCGTCCGGCGGCCCGCGCCGGGGCGGCGCCACCGGACGCGTCCACGGCGGCGCCGCCCCGGCCGGGTCAGTCGCTCTGCGGCCCCGCGAGGTTCCTGGTCAGCCACTGCAGCGTGTCCGGAATCATCTTCTTGAAGTCGCTGGTGAGGTGCTTGCCGCCGGCCTGCTCGTAGTACTCGACCGAGAGCGGCGGTGCGGCCTTGGCGACCCACGCCTTGACCAGCTTCATCTCGAACGGGTTGGCGCCGCCCGCGGTGGCGAGCAGCTTCACTTCGGCCTTGCCCTGGGTGACCAGCAGATCGGGGCTGTTGGCCTGCCGCTCCGCCTCGTGGCCCTTCCAGAGCGGCGAGTCCGGGTTGAAGTAGCCGTCGATCGGGACGGCGGCCTTGAACTTGTCCGGGTGCTGCAGCGCCAGCTTGGCACTGCAGAACGCACCCGTGGAGGCACCCATCAGGCCCCAGCCGTCGCGGCCCTTCACCGTCCGGAAGTTGGCGCGGACGAAGTCCGGGATGTCCTCGGCCATCCAGGTGCCCATCTTGGGCTGGCCCGGGATGTCGGCGCACTCCAGGGCCTTGGCCTCGTTGGAGTCGAGGTTCTGCACCGGCATGATCATGATGAACGGGTGCGCCTTGCCGGCCTTCGCCAGATCGGCGTCGATCTCCTGGATCGGCAGCTGGTTGTCGGTCCAGGTGTTGTATCCCGCGCTCTGGCCGCCCGCGTAGAGGGTGAGCACGGGGAAGCCAGTCCGGGCGTACTTCGGGTCGTTGTACTGGGGCGGCAGCCAGACCCAGACCTTGCCGGAGACGCCCGACTTGGGCCCGTTCAAAGTGGTCATCAGGATCTGTCCGGCCGCGGTGTCCCGGGCCTTGCCGAAGCTCGCCTCCGGGCCGGTGGGCATGAGGACCTTGCCGGCCGGGTTCGGGGCCGTCGTCGTCGGGGTGCCGGGGGCGGCCGTCGGGCTGCCGGGTGCGGGGGTGCCGCTCGCCGTACCGGCGCCGCCCTTGGCGCTGCTCGCCTTGGCGGCGTCCCCCTTGCCGCCGGCATCCGTACTGCCGCACGCCGCCAGCGAGGCGGCCAGGGCGAAGGCGGCGGCGCCGGTCAGGGCGGCACGGACACGGGTGGACTGCGGCTGCACGGTGAGGACTCTCCGACCGATGTCACGCCCGGCCCCTCGGGAGCCGGCCGGCGGCCCCCGGGTGGGGCCGGACAGACCCGGGGTGCGACGTCACGCCGGTCCCCGGGGCGGCGGCGCGCCGCCCCTCGCGGGAGCGCGCCGTCCTGCGATCTTATGACGTGGACCCGGGCGGCCCGGTTGCGCTGCGGCCTGCGCCGATTCAAGGTTTGTCCCCGATCGGGTCAAGCCCCGCAGGCGCCCCCGCCATCCGGCGGGTGGCCCGCCCCGCCGGGTGGCGGGGGCGCCTGCGGGGCCCCCACAACCGACGGCGCGCCGGACGGGAGGGGGGCCGGACTTTGGGACCTTCCACCAGTGACTCGGGGCGGCGGATCGGGAACGATCGCACCTGCCGTCGACCGACGGGCCGCCCGAAGACCCTCCGAGGAGTACCGCCATGCCACAGCAGATCGCCGTCGTCACCGGAGCCGGCAGCGGGGTGGGGCGCGCCGTGGCCGTGGAGCTGGCCGCCGCCGGGTGGCTGCCCGTGCTCGCCGGACGGCGGGAGGAGCCGCTGCGCGGGACGGCCGAACTCTGCGCGGCGGCCGGACCGGGCGGCGGGGCGGCCGTCGTGGTGCCGACCGACGTCACCGACCCGGCGGCGGTGGACGCGCTCTTCACGGCGGCCGCCGAGCCGTTCGGCCGGGTCGACCTGCTGTTCAACAACGCCGGGACGTTCGGCGCGCCCGCCGCGGTGGACGAGCTGGACATCGCCGAATGGCGGGCGGTGGTCGACCTCAACCTGACCGGCGCCTTCCTCTGCGCCCGGGCCGCGTTCCGGCGGATGAAGGCCCAGGACCCGCGGGGCGGCCGGATCATCAACAACGGCTCGATCTCCGCGCACGTGCCGAGACCGCACTCGATCGCGTACACCGCGACGAAGCACGCCGTCACCGGGCTGACCAAGTCGCTGTCGCTGGACGGGCGTCCGTACCGGATCGCCTGCGGGCAGATCGACATCGGCAACGCGGCGACCGAGATGACGGCGGCGATGAGCACCGGCGTGCGGCAGGCGGACGGGCGGATCGCGGTGGAGCCGACCATGGACGTCGCGGACGTGGCCCGCACGGTGCGGCACATGGCGGAGCTGCCGCTGGAGGCCAATGTGCAGTTCGCCACGGTGATGGCGACCGCGATGCCGTACATCGGACGCGGCTGACCCGGGCCGCGGGGGCACCCGGCCGACGCGGACCGCGGGGCACCCGGCGCTACTCGTCGTGGGAGTGGCGGTAGCGCCGTCGGCCGCCGGTCTCGTCCAGCCGGTAGACGCTGGTGGTCGGCCAGTACTCGCCGGCCTCCGCGGCGGGCAGTTCGGCCCGCAGCACCATCCGCAGCGAGGGCGGCGGAGCCGCGGCGTGGACCCGCTTGCGGTGACCGTCCCAGCGGCCGCCGCACAGTTCGACGTCCAGGACGGCGGGGGTGGTTCTCATCCCGTGATGCTGACAGCGTTCACCCGTACCGGGGCGGCGAAGCGGCGGGATCCACTCGCCCGGGGTAGTTGCCGGGCGGCGCGCTGACGGCCGCCCGGGGAGGGTGGCACGCTGACGGCCGCCGCCCTCCCCGACGCAGGGCGGAGGGTGGCGGCCGTCGGCGCGGGTCAGCCGCGCCAGGTGTCGTTCAGGACCAGGCCGCCGGAGGCCGGCACCGTCGCCGTGCGGTTGGCGCCGGACTCCCAGGTCACGGCCCCGGAGGCGTCCTTGCGGACGTACTTGTACTCGAAGGACGTGCCCGCCGGCATCGTGACGTCCAGCTTCCAGACCGGGTACGCGGCCGAGGAGAGCGGCAGCGCCCGGGCCGGGTCCCAGCCTCCGAGCGCGGCCGTGCCGCCGACCACGAAGATGTTCTGCCCGGGCACGGTGGTCGCGTTGACCGCGAAGGAGGCGCCGCCGCTCACCGGCGTCCCGCCGCCGGAACCGCCGGAACCGCTGGAACCGCCCGAGCTGCCCGCGCCGCCGGGAGCGCCCACGTACAGCGCCACCGCGTCGCCCGCGCCGACGGTCGCGGTGAAGCGGCCGTCCGAGCCGACGGTGTAGGACGGGCCGCCGCAGCCGCCCGCCGCCGGGTCGCCGTGCTGGACGTCGCAGTAGGAGCCGGCCGGCAGCGAGGTCTGGAAGGTCTGGGTGACCGGCCCGCTCTCGCGGTTGATCGCCACGAAGCCCTTGCCGCCGCGCCCGAAGGCGATCGCGTTGTTGCCGTTGGACCACCAGTTGGTGATCCCGGTGCCCGCCACCGCGTTGCGGAAGCCCACCATGTTGGCGACCTGCCGCCAGGCGTGGGTGCAGTTCCAGCCGTCGCTGTAGCAGGCGTTGACGGTGCCGCCGTTGGGCGGGCCGTCGTCGTGGCCGGAGAAGGCGTAGCCGGAGTAGACGTTGGGCGAGCCGTAGGGGTCGGCCAGCATGAAGACGTTGGCCAGGGTGTAGGCGGAGCCGTCCTTGTAGGTCAGCGTGGAGCCGTTGCGCTCGGTGTCCCAGTTGTCGACGAAGGTCCGGGCCTTGTCGCCCGGCAGCAGACCGGAGCCCCAGGAGGCGAGGTCGGCGATCCGGCCGCCCTGGAAGGCGCTCTTCAGCCAGGTGCCGGAGCGGAACTCGTCGACGTCGCCGGTGCCGGTGTACTCGGTGGGCTGGATCGGCTCGCCCGCGCCGTAGATGACCTCCTGCACCCAGTACGCGTTGGGGTTGACGGTCTTCGCCTTGATCGCGGCGAGGTCGGCGGCGGCGATGTGCTTGGCCGCGTCGATCCGGTAGCCGTCGACGCCGAGCGAGGCCAGGTCGTTCAGGTAGCCGGCGATGGTCTGCTGGACGTAGGAGCTGCCGGTGTTCAGGTCGGAGAGGTTGACCAGTTCGCAGTTCTGCACGTTCGAGCGGTCGGCGTAGTTGCTGATCGCGGTGCGGCAGGAGTGGAAGTCCTGGTCCTGGTAGTACCCGGGGTAGGTGTACTTGGTGTAGTTGGTACCACCGGTGCCGGTCCCGGAGCCGGCCGCCATGTGGTTGACCACCGAGTCGGCGATCACCTTGACGCCCGCCGCGTGGCAGGTGTCGATCATGCTCTTGAAGGACGCCCGGTCGCCGAGGCGCCCGGCTATCCGGTAGCTCACCGGCTGGTAGGACGTCCACCACTGGCCGCCCTGGATGTGTTCCTGGGGCGGCGAGACCTCGACGAAGCCGTAGCCCTTCGGACCGAGGGTGTCGGTGCAGGCCTTGGCGACGGAGTCGAAGCGCCACTCGAAGAGGGTGGCCGTGACGTCCTTGCCGTTGCCGGGTGGGGCGGCCTGGGCGGTGGGGGCCGCGCCGAAGGCGGCGGTGAGCGAGAGCGCGAGCGCCGCGGAGGCGGCGAGCGCGCCGGCCGTCCGGGCAGGCCGGCGGACGGGGGCGGTGGTGACCACGATGTCTCCTGGGGGCTGGGGTGGGGCAGCCTGGGGTACCGCGCATGAAAGGTTGCTGAAACTTGCAGGAAACTTTCAGCGCTGAACCTAAGGTCACTCTGAGAGCCCGTCAAGGCCTTGGGAACAACGTTTCCGCAGCCCCGGAAACCTCGTATACGACCTTCCACTCGTCGCGCGGCGCGGCGATGCCCCCGCGCGGTCTCGCACGGGGGCATCGCCGTAGTGTCTCCAGGGCAGCTCAGGGCCGCTCAGCGCCGCTCAGGACGGCGGGGCGGGCCTCAGACGGCGTCCGGCCCGCGCTCGCCGGTGCGGACCCGGACGACGGTCTCCACCGGCACCGCCCAGACCTTGCCGTCGCCGATCTTCCCGGTCCGGGCGGCCCGGACGATCTCCTCGATCACCTGGTCCGCGTCGGCGTCCTCGACCACCACCTCGATCCGGGCCTTGGGGACCAGGTCGATCCGGTACTCGGCACCCCGGTAGACCTCGGTGTGCCCGTGCTGGCGCCCGTACCCGCTGGCCTCGGTGACGGTCAGTCCGTGCACCCCGATGGCCTGCAGGGCGTTCTTGACCTCGTCCAGCTTGAACGGCTTGACGATCGCGGTGATCAGCTTCATGCGGAGGGGGTCCTGTCGGAGGAGTGCGTGAGCACGGTGGTGGCATGGGCGGTCGTACCGTGGCCCAGGACGCCGTGATCGTACGCGGTCTCGGCGTGCACGGCGAGGTCCAGGCCGGTGAGTTCGTGCTCCTCGTCGGCACGGAAGCCCATCACCCGGTCGACCGCCCGCCCGATCCCGTACGTCATGGCGAACGCGTAGACGGCGACGGCGGCCACCGCGGCCAGCTGCTTGCCGAGTTGGCCGAGGCCGCCGCCGTGCAGCAGCCCGACCGGGCCGCCGGTCATCGCGGCGCTGGCGAAGAGGCCGATCAGCGCGGTGCCGATGACCCCGGCGACGAAGTGCACACCCACCACGTCCAGCGAGTCGTCGAAGCCGAAGCGGAACTTCCAGCTGACCGCGTACGAGCAGACCACGCCCGCCGCCAGCCCGATCACCAGCGCACCGAGCAGGTCGACGCTCCCGCAGGAGGGGGTGATGGCGACCAGGCCGGCCACAGCGCCGGAAGCGGCGCCCAGGGTGGTGGCGTGGCCGTCCCGGCGCTTCTCGACCAGCAGCCAGCCGAGCAGCCCGGTGCAGCCGGCCGCCTGGGTGTTGAGCAGCGCGGACGCGGCCAGGCCGTTGGCGCCCAGCGCCGAGCCCGCGTTGAAGCCGAACCAGCCGAACCAGAGCAGGCCCGCGCCGAGCAGCACCAGGGGCAGGTTGTGCGGGCGCATCGCCTCCTTGCGGAAGCCGATCCGGGGGCCGAGCAGCAGGGCCAGGGCCAGTCCGCTGGCCCCGCAGTTGACCTCGACCACCGTGCCGCCGGCGAAGTCGAGCGCGCCGAGCTTCGACAGGATCCACCCGCCGGGCGCGAACACCCAGTGCGCCACCGGGACGTAGACCAGCAGCGTCCAGACCGCGGTGAAGGCGACCCAGGAACCGAACCGCGCGCGGTCCGCGATGGCGCCGCTGATCAGCGCGGCGGTGATGATCGCGAAGGTCAGCTGGAAGGTGGCGAACAGCACGGTGGGGACGTGGCCGGTGAGCGAGGAGGGGGTGATTCCAGCCATCCCGAGGTGGTCCAGGCCGCCGATCAGCCCCCAGCCGTCGACGTCCGGGCCGAACGCGAGCGAGTAGCCGGCCAGCAGCCAGACCACGGTGACCACGGCGATGGAGACGAAGCTCATCATGATCATGTTGAGCACGCTCTTGGTGCGGACCATGCCACCGTAGAACAGCGCCAGGCCGGGGGTCATCAGCAGGACGAGTGCGGTACTGGCCAGCAGCCAGGCGGTGTCTCCGGTGTCGAGGCCGGGCGACGGGTCAGCCAGGAACATAGGGGCGTGCCTTCCCACGGGCCCGCGCCAGGGAGGAGCGCGGGTCGGTTGGGAGAGTGTCGCGAGGGCGGATTTCTGGTTGCGGACGGACACGTTTCGCCCGTGTTTCGTGTTGCCCGGCGGTTGCCCCGCGGTTGCCGGTCCGTTTCCGGAAGCTCACGCCCCGTGCCCGCCGGGCGGGCCCCCGGACGGGCCGCCCGCCGCACCCACGACGCAGGGCCCGGCAGCCGTGGCTGCCGGGCCCTGCTCCCTGTCCTACTTGGTTCTACTGACCGCCGGAGCGGGTCAGCTGGTGGCGATCGAGGTGTCGTCGATCACGAAGCTGGTCTGCAGCGAGGCGTCCTCGGTGCCGGCGAACTTCAGGGTGACCGTCTGGCCCGCGTAGGACGAGAGGTCGAAGGTGCGGAGCTGGTAGCCCGCGGCGGCGTCCACGTTCGAGTAGGTCTTCAGCGCGGTGCCGTTGACCGTGACCGCCAGCTTGTCGTACACCGTCGAGCCGGTCTCGGCCGTGTCGACGTGCAGGTAGAAGCTGAGCGAGGCCTTGCAGCCGGCCGGGATGGTCACCGTCTGCGAGAGGTTGTCCGAGTGGGCGGAGCCGTAGCCGTTCAGCCAGGCCTTCCAGGTACCGCCGTGCGCGGCCTGCGAGGCGCTGTTGTCCACGACACCGCTGGAGGCGGTCCACGGGGCGGCGCTGCCGGTCTCGAAGCCGGCGTTGCCGAGCAGCTGCGCCGGGGTGCAGCTGCCGCCGCCGCCGGAGACGGTCCAGGTGAAGCTGGTGGAACCGGTCTTGTTGGCGGCGTCCTTCGCGGTCACGGTCACGTTGTACGTGCCCGCGGTCGTGGCGGTGCCGGTGATCTTGCCGCTGGAGCTGATCGACAGGCCGGTCGGCAGGCCGGTGGCCGTGAAGGTCAGCGGGGCGGTGCCGCCGGTGGCGGCGATCTGCAGGTTGACCGAGCCGTTCAGCGCGGTGCTCTGGTTGCCCGGGCTGGTCACGGTGACGCCACCCGGGTTCGGAGCGGTGCCCACGTTGACGCCCGCCCAGGCGGTGCTGACCGCGTTGAGCTCGGCGCTGCCGGCGCCGTACAGGTCGGTGGCCGCCTTCTCCGTCGCGGTGCGCGCCGCGGCGTAGTTGGTGGTGGAGGTCATGTAGGTGGTCAGCGCGCGGTACCAGACCGCCGCCGCCTTGTCCCGGCCGATGCCGCTGACGGCGATGTTGCCCTGGGTCGGCGAGTTGTAGCTGACGCCGTTGATCACCTTCGCGCCGCTGCCCTCGGACAGCAGGTAGAAGAAGTGGTTGGCGACACCGGACGAGTAGTGGACGTCCTTGTTGCCGACCGTGGAGGACCAGTAGTCGGCCGAGCCGCCGTCCTTGGAGGGCTTGTCCATGTAGCGCAGCGGGGTGCCGTCCCCGTTGATGTTGATCAACTCACCGATCAGGTAGTCGGGGTTGTCGGTCGGGATGTTGGCGTAGAACTCCACCATGGTGCCGAAGATGTCCGAGGTGGCCTCGTTCAGGCCGCCGGACTCACCCGAGTAGTTCAGGTTGGCGGTGGCCGCGGTGACGCCGTGGCTCATCTCGTGGCCCGCGACGTCGAGCTCGGTGAGCGGGTGGGTGTTGCTGTCACCGTCGCCGTAGGTCATGCAGAAGCAGGAGTCGTCCCAGAAGGCGTTCACGTAGTTGTTGCCGTAGTGGACGCGGCTGTAGGCGCCGACACCGTCGTTGCGGATGCCGTTGCGGCCGAAGGTGTTCTTGTAGTAGTCCCAGGTGGCCGCGACGCCGTAGTGGGCGTCGACCGCGGCCGACTCGCTGTTGGCGACGGTGCCGTCGCCCCAGCTGTCGGTCGACTTGGTGTACAGGGTGCCGGTGCCCGAGGTCCCGTGGTTCAGGTTCGTGGTGTACATCCCACCGCGAGCCCCGTCCTTCATCTGGTACGAGGAGCCCGACTGGGTCGTACCGATGGTGACGTTGCCGACGAAGACGCCCTTGCCGGTGCCGGTCTGGATGCCCTCGAACTTCTGGATGACCTGGCCGGAGGTCGCGTCGGTGACCACGTGCAGCTTGCTCGGGGTGCCGTCGGCCTCGGTGGAGGAGACGACCGTCTCCCACGCGAGGCGCGGGCTGTTGTCGGCGGCCCAGACCACCAGGCGGGGCGCGGACTCCAGCGCGGCGCCCGACTCGGCGGCCAGCGCGGCGGACTGCGCGGCCGGCGCGGCCAGCTTCGGCGTGGTGCTCACGCCGGTCAGCGGGGCGGTGCTGGCGCGGTCCACGCCCTTGGTCGCACCCGTGGCGCTCTGGTGCACGACCAGGTCGCCGCCGAGAACCGGAAGGCCGTTCAGCGTGCGCTCGTACCGCAGGTGGCGGGTACCGTCGGCGTCCTGGGAGACGTCCTTGGTGACCAGCTTCTCCTCGCTGCCCAGGCCCAGGGTCTGGGCGAGGGCGGCGGTCTGCCCGGTCGCCGAGGCGATCAGCTGGGCACGGCTCGCCTGCTGGGCGGCGACCGCGGCCGGCGCGTCCGGGGTGGCGGCCTGCGCGATGACGGGGATGCCGGTCACCAGAAGCGCGGTGGAGGCGGCCATGACAACCGCTGCCTTCCGAGCCTGGGTGTAACGGGACATGCGGACTCCTTTTCCGACCGACGCGGGGTGCGCGTGCGGTGGAGAGAACCTGGCCGCAGGGTTGCGGCGCAGTGGGGGCCCCCGCCGCCGGGTGCGCGGCGCGGGTGCGGTTGCGGAGCAAAGACCGAGCAGTTGCTGGCAGGAAGAGGCGCTGAACCTGACCTGGGACAGCCGCACCGGGGGGTGGGGCCCCCTCGTCTGCAGCCGGGGGAATCGTGGCAGTAAACGAGCCGTGAATGACAGATGCATGCCACTGATTGGCCGATTAGCTACCGGGACCGTTCATCCGTCGGACCCCCGTCCGTGTTACAGGCGCGGGAACTACCGACGACGGTTTTCATCGCCACCCGAAAGGTTCGATCACTTCCGGCGGGCACTGACCAGCGCTCAGGGCCCGCTCGGCATCCGCACGGTGGACCGTGCTGCCGGGCGGATCCGTCACCTCACCTTTCCGGCCGTGCCAACGACGGTTTTCGGCCACTCACGCGCCGGGCACCGGCGGGAAATACCACGGCCCCGCGCCGCCCGAGGGCGGTGCGGGGCCGGGTACGGCGGAGCGTCAGTTCTGGACGAAGACCGCCACGGTGCGGCCCGGCACGGTGAAGGTGCCGGTGGCGGCGGCGAAACCGGACTGCCGGACCACCGGATCGGCCCCGCCCGCCTGGACCGGGTGCAGCGCCTGCGCCGTCCCCTTCAGGGCGGCCACGGTCTGGCTCTGCGCGGTGGGCGTGGCGTTGAACACCACGGTGATGCCCTTCTGCGCCCCGGCCAGCCCGGTGCCGTCCAGGTGCAGCGTGATCACCCCGGGCGTCTCGCCGGGCGTGCCGGAGAGCGGGTAGGAGAGCCGCTGCTGGACGGCGGCCAGGGTGAGCAGCGAGAACAGCGGCGAGCCCTGCTTGATCCGCAGGAACTGCTGGTACTGCGCGGTGGTCGCCCGGATGTCGGCGGCCCCCATCGCCAGCTTCGGATCGGCCAGCAGCGACTTGGCGGCCGGCCACATCTCCTTGTTGTCGGCCGCCGTCGGCACGCCGCGGCCCCAGCCGTTGCCCTGCGCCGGGTCCCACTGGATCGCGTTGAACCAGTCGCCCGAGTCGTAGGAGTTGGCGTCCAGCGACTTGGAACGCAGCAGGTCGGTGCCGGCCTGGACGAAGCCCGGCCCCTGGGTGAGCGCGGTCAGCGAGAGCGCGAGCGCCTGCATCCGGGCCCGGTCGGCGGGCGCGGTGGTGGCGGGCAGCTTGTAGGCCAGCGCGTCGAACAGGTCGGTGTTGTCGTGCGCGTCCACGTACTCCACCGCCTCGCCCGGCACGGCCGCGTACCCGGTCGGGGCGCCGTTGTAGTCGACGCCCGCGCCCGTGACGGCCCGGCCCGCGCTGTCGGTGAACGCGTAGCCGGCCAGGTTGCCGGTGAGCGCCACCTTGAGCTGGTCCATCTGCTTGAGCAGCCGGTCCTTCTGCTCCTGAGGCGTGCCGTTGGCCGGCGAACCGTTGGAATCGGAGTACAGGCCCGAGGCGAAGCCCTGCTGCGGGGCCGAGGAGAGCTGGAAGTTGCCGCCGCGCGCCGCGTCCCGGATCCGGTCGTCGAAGGTGGCGATGCCGGTGCCGGCCATGTTCAGCTGGGTGGCCTGCGCGAAGCGGGCGTCATTGGCCACGACGCCGAAGTTCCAGCCCTCGCCGTAGAGGAAGACGTTCTTCCCGTCGACGCCGTCCGAATCCGGTGTCATCCTGCGCAGTGCGGCCTGCACGTCCAGCATGGTGGACCTGGGATCCAGGCCCATCAGGTCGAAGCGGAAGCCGTCGACCTTGTACTCACGCGCCCAGGTGGTCACCGAGTCCACCACCAGACGGTTCATCATGGCGTGCTCGGGCGCGGTGTCGGCGCAGCAACTGTCGGTCGTCACCTTGCCGTTGGCGTCGAGCCGCTGGTAGTAGCCGGGGACGACCCGGTCCAGCACCGAGTGCTCGGCCTGGCCGGCGGCGGCGGTGTGGTTGTAGACCACGTCCAGCACCACGCGCAGCCCGGACTGGTGGATCGCCTGCACCATCTGCCGGAACTGCACCGTCCGGGCGGTGCCCTCCGGGTCGGTGGCGTACGAGCCCTCCGGCACGTTGTAGTGCAGCGGGTCGTAGCCCCAGTTGTAGGCGTCCTCGGCGGCGACGGCCGCCACGCACTCCTGCTGCCGCTCGCTGTCCGCCGCCAGGGCCTTGAGGTCGCAGGCCGGCAGCTTCTGCTGGGCCCGGTTCTCCCGGATGGTGGCGATGTCGAAGGTCGGCAGCAGGTGCACGGTGGTGACGCCGGCCTGGGCCAGCTCCCGCAGGTGCCGCATGCCGGCCGACTGGGACTCGGTGAAGGCCAGGTAGGTGCCGCGCTCGGCGGCCGGCACCGTGCCGTCCTCGACCGAGAAGTCCCGGACGTGCAGCTCCTGGATCTGCTGCTGCGCCGGCGGGACGGCCTTCGGGACGGTGTGGTCGTCCCAGCCCTTGGGCTTCAGCGCCTTGGCGGCGAGGTCGGCGACCAGGCTCCGCCCGGAGTCGGCGGACAGCGCCACCGAGTACGGGTCGGTGACGGTGTTGACCACCAGCTGCTGGACGGACGGCGCCCAGACCTTCACCTGGTACAGGTAGTACTTGCCGTCCAACTCGGCCTTGTCACGGACGAGTTCCCAGACACCGGTCTCGTCGTCCAGCTTCAGCGGGACGGTCTTCGGGGTGCCGCCGGCCGGTCCGTCGAAGAGCTGGACGGAGACCTCCCGCGCGGTCGGCGCCCAAACCGACAGCGCCACCTTGCCGTTGTAGTAGGCCGGTCCGAAGTCCACCCGGCCGGTGCGGCGGGCGTACAGGTCGTCCAGCACGCCGGGGGTCTGCACCCCGGTCGCGGCCAGCGCGGCGCCGCTGGGCAGGTGCTCGGTGAAGAGCAGCTGGCTGCGGAGCGCGGCGGGCACCCGGGCCGCGTCGCGGGCGTCCACGGTGAAGGCCCGGTAGCCGGCCAGGTGCGGGAAGGCGGCCTTCTGGGCGTCGGTCAGCCCGGCGGCGGGGGTCAGCCGGATCCACTGCCCGGCCTTGCTCAGCACGCCCTTCTCGGCGCGGATGCCGCCCTCGGGGTCGTACACCAGTTGGGCGCTGGTGCCGCCGGCCAGTGCGGCGTCGTTGGCGCCGTACCCGGCGGGCACCACGACCGTGCGGGCGTCGATCCACTGGGCCTTGGCGGAGCCGGGGTCCAGCTGCGAGGCGGCGGCGGCGTTCTGCGGGAGCAGGTAGCCCTCCCGCCCGCCCAGGATCCAGACCTCGTGGCCGTTGGCGGCGAGGTCCAGCGACTGGTCGGTCGGCAGGTCCTTGTCGTTGCCCCGGTGCAGGACGTAGCTGAGGCTGGTGGCTCCGGGTGCCAGCGGCACCTCGAAGACGGCGCCGAAGGCGTCTCGGCGGACCGGCAGCAGCGGGTTGCCCCAGTCGGTCGGGGTGGCGGCGCCGGTCCAGTCGTGCAGGCCCCAGCCGGTGTAGTCGCCGTCGGCCCGGTTGTAGTGGATGACGGCGGTGCCGGCGGGCTGGGTGTTGGCGGGCCCGGGGTTCGCCGTCCGGACGGTCGGGTCACCCTCCTTGAGCCAGACCTCGCCGGTCGCGCCGACATCGAGGTGGCGGTCGGTGTCGACGTCCTTGACGCCGTCCTTCTCGACGACGAAGCCGACGTCCGAGGCCCCCTCCTTCAGCTTCACGTAGGCGAAGGCGCCGTAGGCGTCCCGGCCGGTGAAGCCGTGCCCGGCGGGCCAGGGGGTGGCCTCGCCGTCCGCGAGGTCGCCCCAGGCGTAGAGGTTCCAGCCGTCGTAGTCGCCGTCCTCGCGCTGGTAGTGCACGACGGCGTACGGGCGGGCGGTGGCGCTGGGCGCCGGGGCGGGGACGGGGGTGCCGGTGGTGAAGCTGCCGGTGGCCGAGCGCAGGTGGCCGCTGGAGTCCTGAACCACGGCCTTGTAGCGGACCACCGTGCCGGGCTGCACGGCGCCGAGGTCCTGGGTGACCCGGTACGTCCCGTTGTCGGCGGTGCCGAGGGTCCGCCAGGGCGCGTCGCCGATCTGCGCGGCGAAGGTGACCCGGTCGAAGCCGCCGCCGTCGACGTCCGCGCCGACGGTGACGGTGCCGGTGGAGCCGTCGGCCGGGGTCCGCAGCGCGAGCGTCGGCGCGGCCGCGACCGGCGCCAGCTTCCCGGCGGCCTTGAACACCACCGAGGAGAGCGCGGGCACGGTGACGGTGACCGCGCGGTCCGCGCCACTGGTCAGCCGCTCCCCCGCGGCCGGGTAGATCCGGTCGAAGCCCTGGCCGGCCGAGAAGGTGTCCAGGGTGACGGTCTTCGCCTCGGCCGCGTTGTTGACCGCGACCAGGTACTCGACCTGCTGCCCGGCGTCGATCCGGGAGAAGGCGTAGACGCCCGCGCCGTCGGCGGCGTACCGCTCGATCTGGGCGCCGTCGGCGAGGGCCGGGTGGTCCCGGCGCAGCGCGGCCAGCCCGGCGATGCCCCGGTAGAGCTCGCCGTCGCGCCCGTAGCGGTCGGCGGAGCCGGAGGGGCCGCCGAGCATCCGGTCCGTGTTGTAGGAGGGGGTCCGCGAGGCGAAGAGGTCCTGCCGGGCGTCCTTGTCGCCGCCGGCGCCGGTGAAGCCCTGCTCGTCGCCGTAGTAGACGACCGGCTGGCCCCGGGTGAGGAACTGCAGCTCGGAGGCGAGCCGGTCCTTCTTCAGCAGGGTGGCGTCGTCGGCGCCCGGGTTGTCGCCGAGCAGGAAGGACCCGAAGCGGCCCATGTCGTGGTTGCCGAGGAAGGTCGGCAGCTCGTAGGCGTCGGTGTCGGCGGTGGTGTAGCGGTAGTCCTGCCCGTACACGTCGGCGAGGCCGCGGGCCGAGCCGCCCTGCGAGACGTAGGAGCGGGCGGCGCTCTGGAACGGGAAGTCCAGGGTGGCCTGGAGCCGGCCCTTGGTGACGTACGGCGAGGTGACCGCCGGGTCGCTGGAGAGGATCTCGCCGAACATGAAGAACTTCTTGTTGCCCTGCTTGGCGGCGAAGTCCTTGAGCGCGGGCGCCCACTGCTGCCAGAAGGCCATGTTGACGTGCTTGACGGTGTCGATCCGGAAGCCGTCCACGCCGGCGTCCTTGACCCACTGCTGGTAGACCTTCTCGAAGCCCTGGACCACCTTGGGGTTCTGGGTGTCGAGGTCGTCCAGGCCGGAGAAGTCGCCCTCGGTGGCGGACTCGCCGACGAAGGTCGAGTCGCCCCGGTTGTGGTAGAGCGCGGGGTCGTTGAGCCAGGCCGGGGCCTTGGCGGCGGTGTCGGCGGGCTTGCGGAAGACCGGGCTGTAGGGGAACGAGTCCTTGGTCAGCTTCGGCCAGGAGGCCGGGGAGCCGGCGCCCGCGTCGGCGACGGCGGTCTCGTCGACCGGCCGGCCGTCGGCGTCCAGCACCGGGTAGGCCCCGGTGGAGCGGTAGCCGTACTGCTGCTGCGCGTAGTCGATGACGTCGGCGGTGTGGTTGGTGATGACGTCGAAGAAGACCTTGATGCCCTTGGCGTGCGCCTTGGCTATCAGCTCCTTGAGCTGCTCGTTGGTGCCGAAGTGCGGGTCGACCTGGGTGAAGTCGGTGATCCAGTAGCCGTGGTAACCGGCCGAGGCCTGGTCGCCGGCGCCCTGGACGGGCTTGTTCTTGAAGATCGGGGCCATCCAGATCGCGGTGGTGCCGAGGTCCTGGATGTAGTCGAGCCGCTGGAGCAGGCCCGCGAGATCGCCCCCGTGGTAGAAGCCCTTGTCGGCCGGGTCGAGGCCGTGGTCCAGCCGGCTGCCGGTGATGCCCCCGGTGTCGTTGCCCGGGTCGCCGTTGGCGAAACGGTCCGGCAGGACGAAGTAGAACTGCTCGCGGGAGAGGTCGTGCCGCCCGGCGGTGGCGGCCAGCGCGGCGTCCGAGGGCGGGCCGGGCGGGGCCGCGGCGAAGGCCGCGGGAGCCGCGCCGCCCAGGGTGGCGGCGGTCAGCGCGGCGGCCAGCAGCACGGCCGTGCGGCCGGGTCTGCGGATCGGGGTGGTGCTCCGTCGGCGTGTGCGGCGGGGCGGGACATCGGCCACTGAGGGCTCCCTTGCGGGGGTAAGGGTGTCGAGTTGCCAGGACGCTAGCGGTCTGCAATCTGTTTCAGCAAGATGCAGAAAGGGTTTCGGTCCCGGAAATTTCGGCCCCCGGCGTGCCGCTGCCCGCCCCCGATTGCGCCACCCGAGGCACTCGGCGTGAGAATAGGACGTATGCCCGTCCCGCCGGTTCGTACCAGATCCCACAGCACCCCCTACCCCGGTGGGAGCAGTCCCCTAGCCCTCAAGGGGGACAGTCGGTGAAGAATCCACTTCCAGAGGATGAGCAGACGGCTACGGGACGTCTGGCAGACTTCTCGTCCATGGGGGAACCGACCGAGATCCAGCAGACCGGCGCCGAGCGCGCCGCGGCGGCGCACGGTGGCGGTTCCGCAGCGGGCCCGGCCGGCTCCGGCCGGGTGCCCGACGGAGCCACCCGCGTCGCCCAGTCCCGCGCGGCCGCGCTGCGCGGCCGCATCCGTGACCAGCGCCGTTCACCGGCGCGACCGCGGATCTGGTTCGAGCTGGCGCTGATCGGGATCAGCTACTGGGTCTACTCCCTCGTCCGCAACGCCGTCCCGGAACAGGAAGCGATAGCCCAGAAGCACGCGGGCTGGATCTGGGACTTCGAGCAGAGCCTCGGCGTGGCCGTCGAGCGCTCGGTCAACCACGCGGTCGACAAGTTCTCGTGGCTGATCGTCGGGATGAACTACTACTACGCGACGCTGCACTTCATCATCACCATCGGCGTCCTGGTCTGGCTCTACCGGCGCCACCCGGGCCGCTACGCCGCGGCCCGCACGGTGCTGTTCGTCACCACCGGCATCGCCCTGGTCGGCTTCTACTTCTTCCCCCTCGCCCCGCCCCGGCTGATGACGGACGGCGGCTTCATCGACACCCTGAAGGTCCACAACACCTGGGGTTCGATGGCCTCCGGGCCCGCCACGCACGTCTCCAACCAGTACGCGGCGATGCCCTCGATGCACATCGGCTGGTCGCTCTGGTGCGGCCTGGCCATCTTCTTCCTGGCCCGCGCGGCCTGGGTCCGCGCGCTCGGCCTGCTCTACCCGGTGGCCACCCTGGTGGTGATCGTCTCGACCGCCAACCACTTCTGGATGGACGCCGTCGGCGGCGTCGCCTGCCTCACGGTCGGCTTCGTCGTGGCCCGGCTGATCTACCACGTCTGGGTCTACCGCCTGCCGAAGGTCCCGGCCCGGGGGGCGGCGGACGAGCCGATCACGGTGCCCGAGCAGTGGAGCGAGCCCGCGGTGAGCGCCGGACGGCGCTGAGACCGGTACGGCGAAGGGCCCGCGGAGCTTTCCGCCGGGCCCTTCGGCGTACCCCGGGGCCCTTGCCCAGGGCCCCTTCGCCGGACCTCCGGGGGCCGGGGCGCAGCGATCCTCCGGTGGCCGCGGCGCAGCCGGTCGGGGATCAGCCGTAGAACAGCCGCTCCACCACCGCCCGGGCCCGCCGGGTGGTGCGCCGGTAGTCGTCCACCAGCTCGCCGCTGTGCCCGGCGCCGTACCCGAGGTAGCGGGCCACCGCGGCCAGCTCCCGGGCCTCCCCGGGGAAGCTGTCCCCGGGCCGGCCGCGGACCAGCATCACGGCGGAGCGCACCCGGGAGGCCAGCACCCAGGCGGCGTCCAGCACCGCCGTGTCCTCCGCCCCGACCAGCCCGGCCTCGGTGGCGGCGGCCAGCGCGGGCCTGGTCCGGGTGGTCCGCAGCGCCGGCAGCTCGTGCCCGTGCTGGAGCTGGAGGAGCTGGACGGTCCACTCCACGTCGGCCAGTCCGCCCCGGCCGATCTTGGTGTGGGTGGTCGGGTCGGCGCCGCGCGGCAGCCGCTCGGCCTCGATCCGGGCCTTGATCCGGCGGATCTCCACCACGTCCCGCTCCGGCACCCCGGAGCCCGGGTAGCGCAGCGGGTCGATCAGCTGCCGGAACCGCTCCCCCAGCTCCGCGTCCCCCGCCACCGGGTCGGCGCGCAGCAGTGCCTGGCTCTCCCAGGCGTGCGACCAGCGCCGGTAGTACGCCGCGTAGGAGGCGAGGGTGCGCACCAGCGGGCCGTTGCGGCCCTCCGGGCGCAGATCGGCGTCGACCACCAGCGGCGGCTCGGTGGACGGCCCGGAGAGCAGCGTGCGCAGCTCGTGGCAGACCGCCTGGGCGGCCCGGGCGGCGTCCTGGTCGAGCGAACCGAGCAGCGGCTCGTGGACGAAGAGGACGTCCGCGTCGGAGCCGTAGCCGAGTTCGTGCCCGCCGAACCGGCCCATCGCGATCACCGCGATCCGGGTCGGCAGCTCCCCGTGCCGGGCCTCCCAGCCGGCCGTGCAGGCGCGCAGCGCGCCCTGGAGGGTGGCCGCGTTGAGCGCGGTGAGCGCCTCGCCCGCGACGTCCAGGGCCTCGGCCGGGTCGTCACCGAGCCGCCCGAGGACATCGGCGGCGGCGGTCCGGAACAGCTCCCGGCGCCGCACCGAACGGGCGGCGGCGACGGCCGCGGGGGCGGAGTCGGCGCGGCCGACGGCGGCCAGTATCTCCTGCTCCAGGGCGGGCCGGCCGCGCGGCGCCAGGCCCTGCGGGTCGCCCAGCATGGCGACCGCCTCGGGGGCCCGCAGCAGCAGGTCGGGGGCGAGCCGGCCGGCCGAGAGGACCCGGGCCAGCTGCTCGGCGGCGGCGCTCTCGTCGCGCAGCAGCCGCAGGTACCAGGGGGTGCGGCCGAGCGCGTCGGAGACCTGGCGGAAGTTGAGCAGCCCGGCGTCCGGGTCGGCCGAGTCGGCGAACCAGCCCAGCAGCACCGGCAGCAGGGTCCGCTGGATGGCGGCCTTGCGGCTGACGCCGGAGGCCAGCGCGGTCAGGTGGCGCAGCGCGGCGGCCGGGTCGGCGTAGCCGAGCGCCTCCAGCCGGGCCCGGGCGGCGTCCGGGCTCAGCCCGGTCGCACCGGTCGGCAGCTCGGCGACGGCGTCCAGCAGCGGCCGGTAGAACAGCTTCTCGTGCAGCCGGCGGACCTCGACGGCGTGCCGCTTCCACTCCCGCTGGAGGGCGGCGACCGGGTCGGCCCGGGTGTCGTCGTTGATCAGCGGCGCGAGCGAGCGGGCCAGCCTGCGCTGGTCCTCCTCGCCGGTGGGCATCAGATGGGTGCGGCGCAGCCGGTGGAGCTGGATCCGGTGCTCCAGCGAGCGCAGGAAGCGGTAGGCGGTGTCCAGCGAGGCGGCGTCGGCCCGGCCCACGTACCCGCCCCGGGAGAGCGCGCCGAGTGCCTCCAGGGTGTTGCCGCTGCGCAGCGCCGGGTCGGTGCGGCCGTGCACCAGCTGGAGCAGCTGGACGGAGAACTCGACGTCGCGCAGGCCGCCCGGGCCCAGCTTGAGCTGGCGGTCGAGCTCGGTGACGGGGATCGAGTCGATCACCCGGCGGCGCATCTGCTGCACGTCGGTGACGAAGTTCTCCCGGGCGGCGGCCTGCCAGACCATCGGTTCCAGCGCCGCCAGGTAGGCGGCCCCGAGCTCGGCGTCCCCGGCGACCGGACGGGCCTTGAGCAGCGCCTGGAACTCCCAGGTCTTGGCCCATCGCTGGTAGTAGGCCTGGTGGCTGGCCAGGGTGCGGACCAGCGGGCCGTTGCGGCCCTCGGGGCGCAGGTTGGCGTCCACCGGCCAGATGGTGCCCTCGCCGGTGGTGTCCGCGCAGAGCCGGGTGAGCGCGGCGGCCAGCCGGGTGGCGGCCTTGATCGCCTCCTGCTCCTCGACGCCCTCCCGCGGTTCGGCGACGAAGATGACGTCCACGTCGGAGACGTAGTTGAGCTCGCGCCCGCCGCACTTGCCCATGCCGATGACGGCGAGGCGGCAGGCGCCGGCGGCCTCCGGGTCCTCCTCGGCGGCGATCTCCAGGGCGGTCTGCAGGGTGGCGCCGGCCAGGTCGGCCAGTTCGGCGGCGGTCTGCGCGAGGTCGGTGGTGCCGGTGAGGTCGCGGGCGGCGATGGCCAGCAGGCAGCGGCGGTAGGCGATCCGCAGCGCGTCCGCCGGGCTGACGGCGGCGTCCGCCCGCAGGCCCTCGCGCAGCGCGCGCCGGAAGTCCTCCGGGCCGGGGTGCATGTCGCGCAGTTCGAAGGTGACCAGGACGTGCCAGTCGTGCGGGTGCCGGGCCAGGTGGTCGGCGAGCGCGGTGGACGCGCCGAGCACGCCGAGCAGCCGGTCGCGCAGCGGCTTGGAGGTGGTGAGGGTGTCGCGCAGGGTGTGCCGCTCGGTCTCGTCGGCGCCCTCCAGCAGCCGGGCCAGGCCGAGCAGGGCGAGGTCCGGATCGGCCGTGGCGCCGAGCGCGTCCAGCAGCACCGGGTCGTCGGCCAGTCCCTCCAGACCGGGCCCGGCGAGCAGCCGGACGGCCTGCGCCGGGTCGGTGAACCCGCGCCGGACCAGCCTGATCTCCGGCCGGCTCACCCGGCTCCCGGCCCGCTGCTCCTCCATGACCCCTCCATCCGCCCGTTCAGCAGGTTACGCGCCCGCACGGCGCCGCGCCGGGCGCGACCGCGGACCGGTCCCGCCCGGCCACGACCGGGAGCCTCACGGTCGCCCGGCGGACGGGCCCCGCCGCCGAGCACCTTCACCGGCGCCGGTCGCCCCCGGCGCCGGCAGCCCCTCCGGCCGGCAGCACGGACACCGCCGTCCTCTCCTCCTTGGAGGCGGACGGCGGCATCGGCTTCCTGTACGTCGAACGGGTGAAGGCCGGACGCAGAGCGCCGGGCGGCCGCTCACGGCGCACCGCCCTGTCGCCCGCAACGCCCGACCGGGTGCCCCGCCGGACGGTCACGCTGTCCGGCCCCGGCGCGTTGTCCGGCAGCCCGGGGGGACGGACCCGATCATGCGCGCCGTCGGCCGAGCCGCATCGCCGCCACACCCGCCGCGAGGAATGCGGCCGAGAGGCCGATCAGGATCGGCGTCCCCCGGGAGCCCGTCTCGGCCAGCTCCCCGTGGGGGTGTTCGGCCGAGTGGTGCTCGCCCGCACCGTGCTGGCCGGACGCGTACCCCCCGCCCGAACCGTAGTGCCCGCCCCCGCCGTGCCCGGTCTGCTCGCCGTGCTCGCCGTGCTCTCCGTGCTCTCCGTGCTCTCCGCCACCGTGGTGAGCCGACTTGCCCGGCGCCTGGCCCTTGGCGACGAGGGTCGCCTTGTTCAGGTTGTGCGAGGCCTGGTGGTTGGACTGGCTCTGCTGGTTGGAGAGGTTGTTGGCCTGCGAGGCCGACTGGTTGTTCTGCGCCGAGTTCTGCGCGCTGTTCTGCGCGCTGTTCTGCGCGGAGTTGTTCGAGTTGCTGGCGGCGCTGTTGTTCGCACTGTTGTTGAGGTTGTTCGTGACGACGTTCTGCACGTTGACGGTCACCTGGACGTGCTGGTCCTGACCCTGGTTCTGCGAGCCGCTCTGGCTCTGCCCCTGGTCCTGACCCTGGGCCTGGCCCTGCCCCTGACCCTGCTCGTTGCTCTGGCCCTGCCCCTGCCCCTGGCCCTGGCCCTGGCTGCCGTGGCCCTCGTGGCCACCGTGACCCTCATGGCCCTCGTGGCCGCCATGACCCTCGTGCTCCCCGTGCTCTCCATGCTCCCCGTGCTCCCCGTGCTCTCCGTGCTCGCAGTCGCAGCCGGCGGGCCCGTGGTCGCCGGGGTGGCCCGGCGCGTTCTCGTCGCAGTGCTCGCCGCCACCGGCTGACGAGCCCTCGGAGCGGACGAGCTCCGACGACTGGGCCGTCGGAGCTCGTTCGCCCTCGGCCCGCCGAGCCGCGTCGCCCTGCTCGACGGCGTCGCCCTCGGCCACCTCCGAGAGGTCGGCGTCCGAGGCCTCGCCGGCCTCGCTGTCCTCACCGTCGCCGTCGTCCGCCCGGTGGGCCGGGCGGACCACCGGCGAGGAGTAGACGGTGCTGCGACCGGGGAAGGCCCAGGCGCGGGCGGCGGAGCCGGTGTCCTCCTCGGCCAGACGCAGGAGGCTGTCGACCCACTCGCCCTGGGCCTCCGGCGATTCGGAGGCAACGGTGTGGTCGACGAGGGGCGAGGCGTAGGCCGTGCCGCCGGCGCCCAGGGCGAGGGCGGCCGAGGCCAGTCCGGACAGGACCAGGGTGGTGATTCGAGTACGCATGACACTCCAGGATGATCCGCAAAACGGATCTTCTGAATACGCTCCCGCGTCACCTGGTCACGGCTCGCACCGCTGCAGGGTAACCGCATTGGCCCAACGAATTAGCGTGCGCGGGGGACCCCTGCCCGGACGCCCGCTCCGCCCGCTCCCGCCGGAGACCGACGGGAGCGGGCGGACCCGCACAACGGAACGGGCCTGCTCCGACCGGAGCAGGCCCACTCGCGCGGTTGACGGCCTGTCAGAGCACCTGGAGGTTCTTGCGCAGCTCGAACGGCGTGACCTCGGAGCGGTACTCCTCCCACTCCTGGCGCTTGTTGCGGAGGAACTGATGCCCCATTCGACCCACCTGCGGGAAAGTCCCGTCAAGCGCTTCTGAGCTGCTGCGGAGCCGTCGACGACTGTCAGCCTTGACTACCCTTGGCTCGCCTCGCACGGCCCCTGGACGGCCCACGCCTCCCGGCTCCCCAAAGTCACGCCCGACCCCTTGGCCGATCTCCCTCGTCCTTGCACCAGACCCGCGTACAGCTCGGAGTGCCAGCGATCTCACCGACCGTTCCACCGTACGTAAGCCCAGTCGAAGCCTTGAACGAGAACTCAAAGCCCCCGGTTTCGATAGCGAGAACCGACTCAGCCTCAACTAGGGTCGCGGCGGGCTCCGAGTAGTGCAGCTCGATGTGCGTCCGAACAAGCTCCGCTGCTTGGTCGCGTGTCAACGGGACGGCGTTCAAGCCATCTAGCGCCCGGCTCTTGATCTTGTCTATGACAGTCCTGACGCCAGCAGTAAGCCCGGCTGTACCGGCACCTCCGAGAATGCCGGCAGACACCTCGATGATGAAGTCACCGTACGACCCTGCCGCCCCCCATGCCGTACGAACCCGCGTGACACGGAGGCGGTGCGACACCGGGTGGGGCAGCTGGCCGCTCAGAGTCGCTATCTCCGATAGATCACTCTCTGCCTGCTCCGCTGGTAGCTCGACCTCAGGAAACTCCAGCGTCCAGACTTCGCGCGGGTAACACGCAAGCTGATCCGTCAGCCTGATCGAGAATCGAGAGCTCAGAACGTCCACGCTTGGCCTCCAGCCATCTCGGGGTTGCAGTTCCCACCGGGCAGAGGCTACGCGCCTGTACGCCTGGGGGTAGACACGGCGAGGATCAGCACTCAAGCGGGCGGTGGAGCGGTTTTGGCCGGTGTCCTGTCTGGTCTGGGTCCGAGCATGATCGGGGGGCCGTAAGCTGCTGCGACTCGGTCAGGGCTTCTGGGCCTGACCGCAATTTGGCCGAGTGGCCCCCCGGTCTTGCTCGGTGCGGGTCCCGGTCCTGACAGGTGGGTAAAACCGTGGAACCGCCCGCCCCCAGCCCCGGCGGGTTCTAACCTCGGCACCCCTGGCCGCATGCTCGCGTGCGCGGCTGGGCCGCCGCCGGCGTGGGGCGAAGACAGGAGCGCAGGCGAGCGGCCAGGGCCGCGCGCTGGCGCGCCGTGCGCGCCCTTGACTCAGTAGCGAAACTCATAACACCCACTCCCACCCCACCCCCTCTCTCTTCTTCTCTTCCCACTCCACTCCGACCCGCCGACCGGCTACAGGCGCAGTGCCCCGGCAATCTCTCCCATGCCGTCGATGATCGAGTCGGCACCCGCTCTGTCGAACGCCAGACGCTTGTGTGGCTTGTTTGCATAGCCGACGGCGGTTGCTCCGGCCACGTGGGCTGCCTCGATATCGGTCAGGGAGTCACCGATCAGAGTGCACTTGGCAATCTCGACTCCAAGATTCTCGGCGGCCCTCAACAGCGAGTGCGGACTGGGCTTCATGAGGTCGGGCCGACCAGTTGGCCGACCCACAATGTCTTCGACGTACTGCGCAAGTGCGTGGCGCTCAAGGAATGCGCAAACACAGTCCGCCGAGTTATTGCTCACGACAGCGATGCGGCGGCCTGCTGCACGAGCCTCGTGGAGCGCTTCGACGGCTCCCCTCGTGGGGTCTCCGGCCACTGCAACGGCGGCGACTTCGGCTGCGGTAAGAGCCCGTTCGGCATCCTCGCCCAACTGGCCATCGGCCTCATAGGCCAAGCTCATCACCACAAGCGGGTCGTTCGTGGCCTGCACCCGACTCCTCAACGAAGGTTCGCGAGATAGGACTAGGCGTCCAAGATCCTGTGCCACCTGAGGAGCGGGCAGGCCAGCAAAGACGTTGCACAAGGGTCCATCGAAGTCGAAGAGGAAGCCCGGCACAGCCAGCGTGCGGATCAGCTCGTCACTAGGCATCGAGGTCGAAGTCCCTTCCGATGGTCTCCCAGACGCTGTCAAACCACATGCGCGCCTGCTCGACCTGCTGCAAGCCGCTGGACGACTCGCTGTCATTGACCGAGTGATGAAACAGCACGGTGTCCTTGCCAACCAGGTCAAAGATCTCGATGGCTTCGCCCTGGGCCACTACCTTGTTGGGCTTGATCGGGTAGTACCCGAAGAAGGCATCGGTCTGGTTGACGACGTACAGCTTGAAGAACTGCGTTCCGCTGTGGACCCTCACATCAACCCGCGCCTCCGGCACCAAGCCAAGGTGACTTAGCTCCGCCACGGAATCACGGATGCTGCGCGCATAGCCGACCATGATGCCGTGCATCCGGTCACGCAGTCGCGGGTCGTCGGCGCAGTCCGCGCGCCTGACTGGGGCGGCCTGCGGTACAGCCATGTCCGGCACGAGTATCCGGACCGTGATGCTCGCGGGCGTCAGCCGGCCGACGCGGATTTTGTCGAGCGGCTCCTGAAGCGCTCCATGAAGCGTCTCGCTTGAGAATCCGGCGAAGTCGATCGTGACGTGCTGGCTGGCGAACGCCTGCTCAACGTATGGGCGCAGGCCTGCGGGGCGCTCGGTCCGATTCCGGACGAAGACTCCGCTGCCCTTACGGGACACCACGAGCCCTTCGTCTTCGAGATCGCGCAAGGCGCGCTGGATCGTCGCTCGGGCGAACCCGTACATCTCGGTCAGGTCTTTGTGTGACGGCAACTTCTCGCCTGGAGCGAGCTTCCTCGTACGGATGGCCGCGCCGAGACTGCTCGCCACCTGCTCATAGGGCGGTCGGTTGTCGTCCGGGTCAAGGGGTTCCGGGGCGAAGGGCATATCGCAACGATATGCCCCCACTCCCACATCGGGACAGCCAGGCTAGTCAGGCTGTTGACATGGCTAGCCATGTCCCCTACCTTCGAGATGTGGCCAACCAGGCTAGCCAAGCTGGTCAGCCTCGCCCCCGGCGGTCACCTTCTCCTGACGGGGAGGAACCGCCGAACACGCCGCCTGCTCGATCCCCGGTCGCCCCCGTCTCCTTGGGGCTGCCGAACACGCCGCCAGCACATGCAGCGGGGACGACGCTCAACCGCCAAGCCGACGCGCCGTCCCCTTCGCCCCTCTTCCAAGGGAGCCTCCATCATGCCTGCTGCCACCCTCGCCGGTCTCGCCGTCGCGCTCGTTCAGTGCCTGTGTGGCGGAACCGGTCGCATCCCGGTCCCCGCGAAGTACCGGGCCGCGCTGGGCGACTTCGTGTCCTGCTCGCTCCACTCCATCCCCGCACCGGCCGCCGACGCGTGCCCGGCCTGCTCGGGAACGCTGCGGGTCGTGGACTCGGACGGCGCCCTGTCCGGCGTCGCCGGTGTCCTGGTGCCGTGCGACTGCGTAGGCCACCTGTATGGCCAGTACGGCGCCTGCCCGTGCCACGTCGACGTCTGGGACGACAACGACGGCCACACCGGCTGGGAGCCCATCCCCCTGGAGGAGTTCACCGACGACGGCCCGTTCTTCCGCCCCTGCCCCGAGCACACCCCCAACCTGGCCCGCGTCCTGGCGGTGGCCGCGTGACCCACGCTGCCGCTCTCCCCGGTGAGGCGTCCCGGCTCGCGGTCGCGGACCTGGCCCGGCTCGCCTCCCGGGGCGACCTCCCCCGCCTCCAGGACCAGTTACGCCGCACCGGCGGCTGCGCCCACCCGATCCACCTCAAGGGCTTCCGCACCCTGGTCCACGCCCCCACCGGCGCCGTCTGGAACCGGTACTCCACCGACCACGAACCCGGTGGGCGGCTCAAGGTCGCGTGTGGGAACCGGCGGGCCTCCCGCTGCCCGTCCTGCGCCCGGACCTACTCCGCCGACACCTTCCACCTGATCCGCGCCGGACTCGCCGGCGACGACTCCAAGGGCGTCCCGGACACGGTCCGTTCCCACCCCCGCGTCTTCGCCACCCTCACCGCGCCGTCGTTCGGGCCGGTCCACAACCGACCCGACACCGGCGCCTGCCGCTGCGGCCACGCCCACCCCAAGGACTCACCCCTCCTGGGCACGCCACTCGACCCGGACCGGTACGACTACGCGCACGCCGTGCTGTGGAACAACCACGCCCCCGACCTGTGGCGCCGCTTCACCATCTACCTGTTCCGCACCATGGCCAAGATGGCCGGGCTCTACCAGTACGAGTTCAAGGAGGAAGCGAAGATCTCCTTCGGCAAGGTCGCCGAGTACCAGCGACGCGGCGCCGTCCACTTCCACGCCGTCATCCGCATCGACGGCCCCAAAGGACCCGACACACCCCCACCCGACTGGGCCACCGTCGCTCTCCTGGACGCCGCGATCCGGGAGGCCGCCCGCCGTGCCGGCGTCCCGGTCGCCGCCGCCGGCCAGCACCCGGCCCGCATCCTCCAGTGGGGCACCCAGGTCGACGTCCGCCCGATCGGCGCCTTCGGCTCCGGCGAGATCACGGAACAGGCGGTGGCCTCCTACGTCGCCAAGTACGCCACCAAGAGCGCGGAGACCACCGAGACCGTGGACCGCCGCATCCTGGAGCGCCACGAACTCGACCGCCACGACCTGCCCGCCCACACCCGGCGCCTGATCGAAGCCTGCTGGGACCTCGACAAGGACTACCCCGGCCGCCTCCTCGCGCACTGGTCCCACATGCTCGGCTTCCGGGGCCACTTCTCCTCCAAGTCCCCCACGTACTCGACCACCCTCGGCGCCCTGCGCCAGGTCCGCGCCGACTACCGCGCCGAACAAGCCCACACCGACCTGCGGGACCGGCTCCTCGCCGCCGGCCTCCCGGACCTGGACGACCTGCCCGACGCCGAAACCCTGGTCCTCGCCCACTGGGCCTTCGCCGGCGCCGGGAACTCCCCGGGCGAATCCATGCTCGCCGCCACCATCGCCCGGGACCTGCACGCACGACACACCACCGACCGACAGGAACTCAAAGCACAACTCGCCTCAGAGGAAAGGGACTTCGTATGGCTGTGAGGGGGGCACTGCCCGATCGCTACCTGACCCCGATCGACCTGGCTGCGCTGCTCGGCATCCCGGTCGAGACCGTCTACCAGTGGCGTCGCAAGCGCACCGGCCCGCCCGGCTTCCGCATCGGCCGACACCTGCGCTTCGACCCCGCCAAGGTCCACGCCTGGATCGAGACCCTGAGCGGGGAGGCCGCCTGATGGCCGGACACATCCAAGACCGCTGGTACAAAACCGAACCCGGCCCCGACGGCAAGCCCCGCAAGGTGAAGACCGACCGGCACGGCACCGGCATGCGCTACCGCGCCCGCTACGTCGGCCCCGACGGCACCGAGAAGTCCAAGTCCTTCCCCGACCGCCAGAAGCGCAAGGCCGACCAGTGGCTGACCGACATCGAAGCCGACATGTCGCGCGGCCAGTACATCGACCCGAAGGCCGCTCGGGCGACCTTCAAGCAGTACGCCGAGAGGTGGCTCAGCTCCCAGACGACCGACCCCAACACACGCGCATCCGTCGATGCCCAGATCCGACGGCACGCGATCCCGTACCTCGGGCCGCGCCCGATGGACTCCTTCCTGCCGTCGCACATCCGGGAATGGCTGGCGGAGCTGGAGAAGGCCGTGCCCGCGTCGTCGTACCGCCGTGTCATCTTCGGCAACGTCTCCGGCATCTTCGCAGCCGCTATGGACGACAAGCTGCGAACCGACAACCCGTGCCGCTCGCGCACGGTCACAGCACCTGGCCGTGCTCCGGGCCGCGTACGGCCGTGGACTCCCGAGCGGGTATCCGGCGTGCGGGCCGGTCTTCCCGAGCGCTACCAAGCCATGACCGACGCCGCCGGCGGCTGTGGTCTCCGCCAAGGTGAGGTCTTCGGCCTGCCCGTGGATGAGATCGGCTTCGACACGGGGTGGCTCCACATCGGCTACCAGGTGAAGGACATCGGCGGCCACCTCGTCTTCGCCCCACCGAAGCGCGGCAAGGTCCGGGACGTGCCGCTCCCCGAACAGGTCGGCCACATCTTCAAGGTCCACATGGAGGAGTTCCCGCCCGCCGAGGTCACCTTGCCCTGGCTGACGCCCGACGGGCCGCCGGTGACCAAGCTGCTGCTGTTCTCCCGCGAGGAAGGCGGGCCGGTCCGTCGCAGCGACTTCAACACCTACGCATGGAAGCCTGCTCTCGTCGCCGCCGGAGTCATCCCCGTGCCCGAGAAGGGCAAGCGACACCAGGCGTCCCGCGAGGATGGCATGCACGCCCTTCGGCACTTCTACGCCTCTGTGCTCCTGGACGCCGGCGAGAGCATCAAGGCTCTGAGTGGCTACCTCGGGCACAGCGACCCCGGTTTCACGCTCCGGGTCTACACACACCTGATGCCGAGCAGCGACGGCCGCACCCGCCGGGCCGTGGACAAGCTGTACGAGTCGCTCGGCTGGGCCGCCGGTCCCACACCTGACGGCCCATAGACGGCCCAGAGAGATCACAAAGGCCCCGAGCCAGCGGAGATGATCCGCCGAATCGGGGCCTTCGCATGTCCGCGATAAGTCGCTGACCTGGGCTTACAGAACCTGGAGGTTCTTCCGCAGCTCGAAGGGGGTGACCTCGGAGCGGTACTCCTCCCACTCCTGGCGCTTGTTGCGGAGGAAGAAGTCGAACACGTGCTCGCCGAGGGTCTCGGCGACCAGCTCGCTGCGCTGCATCAGGTCGATGGCCTCGCCGAGGTTCTGCGGCATCGGCTGGATGCCGAGGGCGCGGCGCTCCGCGTCGGTGAGCGCCCAGACGTCGTCGTCCGCGCCGGGCGGGAGTTCGAGGCCCTCCTCGATGCCCTTGAGGCCGGCCGCGAGAGTGACGGCGTAGGCGAGGTAGGGGTTGCAGCCGGTGTCCAGCGAGCGGACCTCGATCCGGGTGGAACCCTGCTTGCCGGGCTTGTACATCGGGACACGGATCAGGGCCGAGCGGTTGTTGTGGCCCCAGCAGATGTACGACGGCGCCTCGCCGCCGGCGCCCGCGGTGCGCTGCGAGCCGCCCCAGATCCGCTTGTAGGAGTTGACCCACTGGTTGGTGACGGCGGCCGTCTCGGCGGCGTACTTGAGCAGTCCGGCGATGAAGGAGCGGCCGACCTTGGAGAGCTGGTACTCCGCGCCGGACTCGTGGAACGCGTTGCGGTCCCCCTCGAAGAGCGAGAGGTGGGTGTGCATCCCCGAGCCGGGGTGGTCGGAGAACGGCTTCGGCATGAAGCTGGCGTGCACGCCCTGCTCCAGCGCGACCTCCTTCATGACCAGACGGAAGGTCATGATGTTGTCGGCGGTGGAGAGCGCGTCGGCGTAGCGCAGGTCGATCTCCTGCTGCCCGGGCGCGCCCTCGTGGTGGGAGAACTCCACCGAGATGCCCATCGACTCCAGCATCGTGATCGCCTGGCGGCGGAAGTCGTGCCCCACCCCGCGCGGGGTGTGGTCGAAGTAGCCGGACTGGTCGGCGGGGATCGGCGCGGTGCCGTCGCCGGGCAGGTTCTTCAGCAGGAAGAACTCGATCTCGGGGTGGGTGTAGAAGGTGAACCCGAGCTCGGAGGCCTTCTCCAGGGTGCGCTTGAGCACGAACCGCGGGTCGGCGAAGGACGGGGAGCCGTCCGGCATCAGGATGTCGCAGAACATCCGGGCCGTCCCGGGCGTCTCCGAGCGCCAGGGCAGGATCTGGAAAGTGGTCGGGTCCGGCTTGGCGATCATGTCGGACTCGTAGACGCGGGCGAAGCCCTCGATCGCCGACCCGTCGAAGCCGATGCCCTCCTCGAAGGCCTGCTCCAACTCCGCCGGCGCCACCGCGACCGACTTCAGGAACCCGAGCACGTCGGTGAACCACAGTCGGACGAAACGGATGTCACGCTCTTCGAGCGTCCGGAGCACGAACTCCTGCTGCTTGCCCATGGGGACAGTCTCACCTCTGCTCTTTACGTTCGTGTTACGCCCGGAAACCACCCGAAAGCGACTGTCCCCATCATGGCGGATCGCGGCCGCCGAGGGCAGTGGCAACCCTCGGACGCGACATCGCGTCAGATCGACGATTAGACTCGCGGCATGCCCAATCTCCGTCTCGCCCTGTGCCAGACCGACCCCTGGGTCGGTGATCTCGACCGCAACGCGGACGAGGTGGTACGCCGGACGGCCCAGGCCGTCGAGGCCGGTGCCCGGCTGATCGCCTTCCCCGAGATGGCCCTGACCGGGTACCCGGTGGAGGACCTCGCCCTGCGCCGCTCCTTCGTCGAGGCCTCCCGGTCCGCGCTGGTCGCCCTGGCCGCGCGGCTGGCCGGCGAGGGGCTTGGCGAGGTGCCGGTCGTGGTCGGCTACCTGGGCCGGTCCGACCAGGCCTCGCCGCGGTTCGGCCGCCCGGCCGGGTCGCCACAGAACTGCGCCGCGGTGCTGCACCGCGGCGGGGTGGTCACCCGGTTCGCCAAGCACCACCTGCCCAACTACGGGGTGTTCGACGAGTACCGCTGGTTCGTCCCCGGCGACCAGCTGCCGGTGCTGCGGCTGCACGGGGTGGACGTGGCGCTCGCGATCTGCGAGGACATCTGGCAGGACGGCGGCCGGGTGAGCGCCGCCCGCGAGGCCGGGGCCGGCCTGCTGCTGGTGCTCAACGGCTCGCCCTACGAGCGGAACAAGGACGACGCCCGGCTGGAACTGGTCCGGCGGCGCGCCGCCGAGGCGGGCTGCGCGCTGGCCTACGTCAACATGGTCGGCGGCCAGGACGAGCTGGTCTTCGACGGCGACTCGATCGTGGTCGGCGCGGATGGCGGGGTGCTGGGCCGCTCGCCGCAGTTCGCGGAGCACCTGCTCGTCCTCGACCTCGACCTGCCGGCCGCGAGCAGCGACCACACCGACGGGCTGCTGCTCACCGACGGCCTGCACCTGGTCCGCCGCGAACTGGGCGGCGAGCCGCTGCCCGCGCCCGCCGCGCCGCTCCGGGCCGAGGTGGCGCCCAGGATCTCGGACGAGGCCGAGATCTGGGCCGCGCTGGTCTCCGGCACCGAGGCGTACGTGCGCAAGAACGGCTTCCGCTCGGTGCTGCTCGGCCTCTCCGGTGGCATCGACTCCGCGCTGGTGGCGGCCATCGCGGTGGACGCGCTGGGGGCCGGGAACGTGCACTGCGTCTCGATGCCGAGCCGGTACTCCTCCCAGCACTCCCGGGACGACGCCGCCGAGCTGGCCCGCCGGACCGGGCTGCACTTGCGGACGGTGTCGATCGCCCCGATGGTCGACGCCTACCTGGCGGCCACCGAGCTGACCGGCCTGGCCGAGGAGAACCTGCAGTCCCGACTGCGCGGCACGCTGCTGATGGCGATCTCCAACCAGGAGGGCCACCTGGTGCTCGCGCCGGGCAACAAGAGCGAGCTGGCGGTCGGCTACTCCACGCTGTACGGCGACTCGGTCGGCGCGTTCGGTCCGATCAAGGACGTCTACAAGTCGCTGGTCTTCCGGCTCGCCCGCTGGCGCAACGAGGAGGCCGCGCGGCGCGGCGAACCGGCGCCGATCCCGGAGCACACCATCGACAAGCCGCCGTCCGCCGAGCTGCGGCCGGACCAGGTGGACACCGACTCGCTGCCCGACTACGACCTGCTGGACACCGTGCTCAGCCGCTACATCGAGGGCGACGAGGGCCGGGACTCGATCGTGGCGGCGGGCTTCGACCCGGCGGTGGTCGACCGGGTGGTGCGGCTGGTCGACACCGCCGAGTACAAGCGCCGGCAGTACCCGCCGGGCCCGAAGATCTCCGCCAAGGGCTTCGGCCGGGACCGCCGGCTGCCGATCACCAACCGCTGGCGCCGGGGCTGATCACCAACCGCCGGCGATCAGCCCCGGTCCCGGCCGCCGGTGGTCACCCCTGGTAGCGGTAGGTGGCCGCGATCGCGAGGTGGTCGCTGCCGTCGTGGCCCAGGGTGCGGGAGTCGGTGGGCTTCAGACCGCCCTTGCTCATGATCTGGTCGATCCGGGCCATCGGGAAGGACGCCGGCCAGCTGAAGCCGAAGCCGTCACCGGCCGCGCCCTGGGCCGAGCGCATCTGCGAGGTGACCGGCGCCAGGCTGCGGTCGTTCATGGTGCCGTTGAGGTCACCGAGCAGCAGCACCTTCTTCAGCGACTCGGCCTCGATCGCGTCACCCAGGGCCTGGGCACTGGCGTCCCGCTGGTTGACGGTGAAGCCGCCCTCGGCCTTCAGCCGGACGGACGGCAGGTGCGCGACGTACACCGCGACCGGGCCCTGCGGGGTGCCGACCTGGGCGCGGAAGGCCCTGGTCCAGCCCATCTTGATGTCCACCACCGAGACGCCGCTGATCGGGTACTTCGACCAGAGCCCGACCGTGCCCTCCACCGCGTGGTACGGGTAGCTGTCGGCCAGCCCGGTCTCGTAGGCGCGCAGCGGCCGGCCGGCCAGCTCCTGGAGCGCGACGATCTGGGCGCCCGAGTCCTTGAGCAGCTGCACCGTGCGCTGCGGATCGGTGTTGGCGGCGGCCACGTTGTGGCTGACCACCGTCCAGTCCCCGGCGCCGCCGCTCTTGTCGCTGAGTAGCCCGCCGAACATGTTGAACCAGATCACCACCGGCAGCAGCAGCGCGATCAGCGCGGTGGCGGAGCGGCGCAGCAGGGCCGGCACCAGCAGGACGGGTACGGCCAGGCCGACCCAGGGCAGGAAGGTCTCCAGCAGGCTGCCGAGATTGCCGACGGTGTTGGGCACCTCGGCGTGGAAGGCCAGCAGGGCGGCGGCGAGCAGGGCGAGGGCGGCGAGGAGCAGGCCGCGCCGCCAGGGGTTGCTGCCCCGGGCGTCCCGGCCCCAGCCGCGCAGGCCGAGGAACCCGGCGCCGGAACCGGACCGGCCCGCACCCCCCGGACCACCGGGCCCGGGACCGCCGAGGCCACCGGGACCGCCGAGGCCGGGGCCGGGCCCGGGTCCGCCGAGGTCACCGGCGCCACCGGGGCTACAGGGGCTACCGGCGCCGTCCGGGCCGGTGCCGGTGCCGGTGCTCCCGACGGTCGCCGGGGCCCCGCCTCCCGCCGCCGGTGCCGTCCGGTCCGTCCAGTCCGCCTGCGCCATCCCGTGGCTCCCGTTCGTTCGTGCCGTCTGCCGGTCCGACGCGCGACCCCGCCGGAGGGCGGGCACGGTGCCGGACTGGTGCCGGTTTGATCGGATTCCCGGCTCAGCCTATGCCGGGACAGACGCGGGCTCCGGGGAGCGGGTTCCGGCGTGGCCCGGTTTGGTGAGCCAGGCCACGCCGGGGAGCCGCACGGAGGCCCCCGCGGCAGGTCGGTCGCGGCAGGCCGGTCGCGACGGAGCGCGGCGGGGCGGAACGGGTCAGTCGCGGGCGGCCGGGCCGGCCAGGCCCTGGAGCAGCGCGTCGATCATCGTGGTGGCGAGCTCGGGATCGTCGAGGTCGGACTCCTCCCACAGGATGCTGCGGGTGAGGATCGGACCGATCAGCAGGTCGGCGAGGAGTTCCTCGCCGAGGTCGCCCCGGAGCACGCCCTCGGCGACGCCCCGGCGGATCAGGTCGCGCGCCATCACCCGGCGCGGCCCGATCACCCGTTCCCGGTAGGCCGCGTGCAGCTCGGGCCAGCTGTGCATCTGGCTGAGCGCGGCCTTGAGCACCCAGCGGGAGCGCTTGGCGAGGCCGCGGATGCGCATGTACTCGACCATCGCGATCAGGTCGTCCCGGACGGCGCCGCCGGTGCTCTCCGGGACGGGCGCCTCCAGCCGGCTGACCATGTCGACCAGTAGGGCCTCCTTGTTGGGCCAGCGCCGGTAGATGGTGGCCTTGCCGACGCCGGCGGCGGTGGCGATGCCCTCGATGGTCAGCTCGGCCAGACTGCTGCCGGCCGCCATGAGCTCCTCGACGGCGGTGAAAATGGCCTGCTCGGCCGCCTCGCTGCGCGGGCGGCCCCGCCGCGGGCTCGTGCAGTCCGGCGCGACCGTGGTGTCCGTCTTCATCCCCGCTGGTCTCCCTCGATGGTCGCGGGCGCGCGGCGCCGTTCCAGTACCGATTGTCGTCCGCACTCCGGCCCGGTGGAAGCCGCCGTACGCACATGGCCCCGGCCGCCCGGACGGGTCCGGGCGGCCAGGGGCCCATTCTCGCTCAGTCGGCCGCAGCTCAGCCGGGGTCCGGCCGGCCGCGACCGGTCAGGCGCTCAGCTCGGCCGCAGCTCAGCCGGGGTCCGGCCGGCCGCGACCGGTCAGGCGTCGGCCGCTTCGGTCTCCCGCACGGGGCCGGCCGCCTTCGCCGGGGCGGGTGCGTCCCCCGGCGCGCCGCCGGGGCCGCCCGCCGTGATCCGGCCGGGGAGCAGGAACCAGGCGAGCAGTGCGCCGACCGCGGTGACTCCGGCCGAGAGGCCGGCCACCACGTGCATGGCGTCGATGAAGGAGGCGTTCGCCGGGCCGATCAGCTCGGCGCCCTGCGGCCCGAGCCGGCCGGCCACGGCCATGGTGGCCTCCAGGGACTCACCGGCCTTCTCCCGCAGCGCGCCGGCCGGCAGCTTGTCCAGCTGGTCGGACATCCCGTTGCGGTAGACGGTGGAGAGCACCGCGCCGAGCACGGCCACCCCGAGCGAGCCGCCGACCTGGCGGAAGGTGTTGTTGATCGCCGAACCGGCACCGGCCTTCTCGCGCGGCAGCGAGCCCATGATCGCGACGGTGACCGGCGGCATCACGTGCGCCATGCCGCTGCCCATCAGCAGGCCGAGGACCACCAGCACCCAGATCGGCGTGTCGACGTCGAGCAGCAGGTAGCCGAGGAAGCCGATCGCGATCAGGGCCATGCCGCCGGCGCAGGTGGCGCGGACGCCGAAGCGGTCCACCACCAGCCGGGCCCGCGGGGCGAACAGCAGCTGGGCGGCGGCCAGCGGCAGCATCAGCATGCCGGCCTGCAGGGCGCTGTAGCCGCGCACGCTCTGGGTGTAGAAGACGCCGAAGAAGGAGACGCCCATCAGCGCGAAGAAGACCACGCCGACGACGACCACGGAGGCGCTGAACACCTTGTTGCGGAACCAGCTGATGTCCAGCGCCGGGTACGCGGTGCGGCGCTCGAACCAGACGAAGGCGACCAGCGCGACCACGCCGACCAGCACCGGCCCCCAGGCCTCCGGGGAGGTGAAGTCGGCCAGTTCGCCGCCCTTGATGATGCCGAAGATCAGCGCGACCAGGCCGATGATCGAGAGCAGCACGCCGATCGGGTCGAGCCGGCCCGGGTTCGGGTCCTTGGACTCGGGCACCAGCAGCACCATCGCGATCACGGCGACCACCACGATCGGGACGTTGATCAGGAAGACCGAGCCCCACCAGAAGTGCTCGATCAGCAGGCCGCCGGTGATCGGGCCGATCGCGATGGCCAGGCCGACCGCGCCCGCCCAGATGCCGATCGCCTTGGGCTGCTCGGCGCGCTCGAAGACGTTCATGATGATGGCGAGCGTGGCGGGCATCGCCAGCGCGCCGCCGACCCCCATCAGCGCGCGGTAGCCGATGAGTTCACCCGGCGAGGCGGCCATCGCGGAGAGCAGCGAGGCGATCCCGAAGACCACCATGCCGGCCAGCAGGGCGCGCTTGCGGCCGAACCGGTCACCGAGCAGGCCCGCCGTGAACAGCAGCCCGGCGAAGACCAGGGTGTACGAGTTGATCGACCATTCCAGGTCGCTCTGGCTGGCGCCGAGCCCGGTGGGCGCGGGTGACGCGATGGTCTTCATCGCGACGTTCAGGATCGAGTTGTCGAGGACGACGACGAGGAGGGCGAGCACCAGGGTGCACAGGATCGCCCAGCGTCGGCGGTGGATGGCTTCCGGCACCCGAGGTGGCGCGGCTGCGGTGGTCATTGCGGTCTTCCCGTCCGTGGTGGCGTGTCACTGGCGGGCATTTGCGAGTCGTGTGCGTCTCGTAACCCCCGCGATCACCCTAGCGCGACTTTCGATACGAGACGAATCCGTTTCGTAAAGCTCGGGCAAAGGCTCGGCGCCGGGCCGGCGCGGCGAGCCGCACCGAGCTGGGCCGCGTCGGTCGGCCGGGCCGGGTGCCGCACCGGGCCGGCCGGTGTGCCCTAGATCGCAGCGCGGTCCGGGCACGCCTCTTTGCGCCCGCGCCGGGGCGTGCAAGCATGGAGGGGATCCGGGGACGCCACACGGCGCCACGAGACGACAACCCTTCAGGAGCCTGTTCGATGAACGCTTCTTCGCCTTCGCCTGCCCAGAACCAGGCGTCGACCGCGACCCTCTACGGCGGGGTCACCAACCGCCGCGTCACCGTCCGCGACCTCGCCGCCGCCAAGCAGCGCGGCGAGAAGTGGTCGATGCTCACCGCCTACGACGCGCTCACCGCGGGCGTCTTCGACGAGGCCGGCACCCCCGTCCTGCTGGTCGGCGACTCGGCGGCCAACTGCCACCTCGGCTACGAGACCACCGTGCCGGTGACCATGGATCAGATGGTGATGCTCTCCGCCGCCGTCGTCCGCGGCACCAAGCGCGCCATGATCGTCGCCGACCTGCCCTTCGGCTCCTACCAGGAGTCCCCCGCGCAGGCCATGCACAACGCCGTCCGGCTGATGAAGGACGCCGGGGTCGGCGCGGTCAAGCTGGAGGGCGGCGAGCGCAGCGCCCGGTCGATCGAGCTGCTGGTCGAGGCCGGCATCCCGGTGATGGCCCACATCGGCCTCACCCCGCAGTCCGTGCACGCCTTCGGCGGCTACCCCGTCCAGGGCCGCGGCGACGAGGCGGCGCACCGGATGCTGCGCGACGCCAAGGCCGTCCAGCAGGCCGGCGCCTTCGCCGTCGTCCTGGAGGCCGTCCCCGCCGAGCTGGCCGCCCAGGTCACCGAGCAGCTGGCGATCCCGACCGTCGGCATCGGCGCCGGGGTGGACACCGACGCGCAGGTGCTGGTCTGGACGGACATGGCCGGCATGACGGCGGGCCGGGTCCCGAAGTTCGTCAAGCAGTACGCCGACCTGCGGGCCGTCCTCGGCGAGGCCGCCCGCGAGTTCGCCGCCGACGTGCAGTCCGGCGCCTTCCCGGCCCCGGAGCACACCTTCCACTGACCGGCCGGTACGGGCCCCGCTCCGCTCGGAGCGGGGCCCCACCCGTGCCCGGGACGCCGCACCGGGAGCGCCGCGACAGCGGGATGACAGCGGGCCGCCCGGGCTCGGGCACACCGTGACAGCAGACTGTCAGTGGGGGCGGACAGTCTGGGGGGCATGACACGAATCGCCACTGCCCCGAACGACCGGGGGCCCGCCGCGGGCAATGCCGTAGAGGTGCGCGGCATCGTCAAGCACTACGGCGCGACCAAGGCACTCGACGGTGTCGACCTCACCGTCCGCGAGGGCACCGTGCTCGGCGTGCTCGGCCCGAACGGCGCCGGCAAGACCACGCTCGTCCGGGTCCTCTCCACGCTGATCAAGCCGGACGCCGGCACGGCCTTCGTCGGCGGCTACGACGTGCTGCGCCAGCCCAAGCAACTGCGCCGCACGATAGGCCTGACCGGCCAGTACGCCTCCGTCGACGAGATGCTCTCCGGCTACGAGAACCTCTACCTGATCGGCCGGCTGCTGGACCTCTCCCGCAAGGACGCCAAGGCCCGCGCCACCGAGCTGCTGGAGCGCTTCTCGCTCACCGAGGCCGCCAAGCGCGTCGCCAAGACCTACTCCGGCGGCATGCGCCGCCGCCTCGACCTGGCCGCCAGCATGATCGGCCGGCCCCGGGTCCTCTACTTGGACGAGCCCACCACCGGCCTGGACCCGCGCACCCGCAACGAGGTCTGGGACGAGGTGCAGCGGATGGTCGGCGAGGGCACCACCGTGCTGCTCACCACCCAGTACATGGAGGAGGCCGAGCAGCTCGCGAACGAGCTGACCGTGATCGACCGCGGCCGGGTGATCGCCTCCGGCGGGGTGGCCGAGCTCAAGGCCCAGGTCGGCGGCCAGACCCTGCAGGTCCGCCCGGCGCACCCGGGCGAGCTCTCCGAGATGGCCCGCTGCCTGCGCGAGAGCGGCATCGCCGGGGCCACCGTCTCGGCCGACACCGGCCTGCTGTCGGTCCCGATCACCGCCGAGGCGCAGCTGACCGCCGTGGTCGGGGTGCTCGGGACCCGCGGTTTCGCCATCGCCGGCATCGACACCCTGGTCCCCAGCCTGGACGAGGTCTTCCTCACCATCACCGGCAAGCCCGCGACCGTCGCGGCCGCCGCCCCGAGCCTCGCCAAGGAGCCCGTCGCATGACCACCGCAACGCTCGCCCCCGCCCGGGTGGAGGACACCCGGATCGGCCTGGCCGGCACCTTCCGGCACATCGGGGCGCTGACCCGCCGCAACCTGATGCGGATCAAGGCGGACCCGGAGTCGATGTTCGACGCGGTGCTGATGCCGATCATCTTCACCGTGCTCTTCGTCTACGTCTTCGGCGGGGCGATCTCCGGCGGCCAGGACGCGTACAAGCAGTACATGATCCCCGGTCTGCTCGGGCAGACCGGCCTCACCCTGGCGATGGCCGTCGGCACCGGTCTGAACAGCGACTTCCAGACCGGGGTGATGGACCGCTTCCGCACCCTGCCGATCGGACGCTCCGCCGTCCTGCTCTCCAAGATCGCCGCGGAGACCTGCCGGGCGCTGGTCTCCTTCGCCATCCTGATCGGCTTCGCGCTGATCCTCGGCTTCGAGGTGAAGACCGGACCGCTGGAGGCGCTGGCCGCGGTCGGCCTCTCGCTGGTCTTCGGCATGTCGATCGTCTGGATCTCGATGCTGCTCGGCATGGCGATGAAGAGCGCCCAGGCCGTCCAGGGAGTGTCCATGCTCGTCCTGATGCCGATGCAGTTCGGCAGCTCGATCTTCGCGCCGACCGACACCATGCCGGGCTGGCTGCAGTCCTTCACCAAGGTGAACCCGCTCTCGGCGCTCGCCGACGCCTGCCGCGCGCTGCTCAACGGCGAGGGCGCGGTGGCCCACCCGGTGCTCATCGTGCTCGGCTGGTCGATCGGCATCACCGCGGTCTTCGCGCCGCTCGCGGTGGCCCGGTTCCGCAAGCGGACCTGAGGGCCCGCACCACCTGGTCCGCCGGCCGGCCGACCCCTGGGACGGGGGGTCAGCCGGCCGGCCAGTCGATCATCCGCTCCAGCAACGCGTTCGCCTCGGCGATCGAGCGGCAGGCGCCCAGCGCGCGGGCCTCGGCGAAGGCGTCCTCACCCAGCCGGGCCCGCAGACCCTCCTCGGTCCGCTCGCTCTCCACCCGCTCCAGGTAGCCGCCCTTGGGCCCGGTCAGACCGACGTGCGCGCCGAGCAGGACCGCCGCCCGGCGGGCCGCCTCGTCGTCGTCGTCCCGCTCGGCGTACGCCCACAGGACACCGACCGCCGGGAGCACCATCATCACGGACATCTGCTCCGCGAAACCGCTCGTGGTGTCCGTCAGCTCGCGCAGCAACCGTCGCCCCTCCCGCAGGAGTTCCATCCCGCGGTCCGGATCCCCGGAACGGGCCACCATCCAGCCCCGGGTGACCGTCAGCAGCCCGCCGACCAGGCCGGGGGCGAAGCCGCCCACCTTGGTCCCGCTCAGCTGGTCCAGCTCGCGCAGCGCGGCGTCGAACTCACCGCGCTGGGCGTGCACCGCGCAGAGCATCAGGTGCCCGAAGAGCAGCGCGCCGTTGGCCGCGTGGCTCTCGCCCGGCTCGACCGAGGCCAGGGCCTCCCGGATGTGCCGCTCGCCGGCGTCGAGGTCGATGCCGAGCATCGCACCGCCCAGCTGCACCTGAAGCATCGGCACCTCCTGCGGGGCGCCCAGCAGTTCGGCCAGCTCGATGGCGCGCTCGTACGCGACGACGGCCTCCTCGGACCGGCCCTCGTTGGACATCGACTCGCCGCGGGCCGCGTAGGCCTGGGACATCCCCCACCGGTCGCCGCAGCGCCGGAACAGCTCCAGCGACTCCTCGCCGTCGCGCAGGGACTGCTCCATCCCGCCGGGCCAGTCGTTCATCATCTTGGCCCGGATCTGCAGGATGAACGCCAGGTCGTTGTCGCTGCCGTGCACGCGGCAGCCGTCCACCGCGTCGTTCAGCAGGTCGCGCAGCAGCTCCAGCTTGCCGGCCAGGAACGCCCCGAACACCCGCATCAGGCCCGGGAACCGGTAGGCCTGCGGGAGGTCCGGGGTGTACGCGTCGAGCAGGTTCCGGGAGAGCCGCAGCGCCTCCGGGTCGCCGAGCACCTCCAGGTTGCCCTCGAAGAGCCCGACCAGCCGGTACATCACCACCTCGCGGCGGGCCTCCTCGGCCACCCTCGGCGGCAGCGGCATGCCGTACTCCAGCACCGGCCGCTCCAGCGGCCGCAGCGGCAGGGTGGCCGGGTCGAACGGGTCCGGGCCGAGCGCGGCCACCGCCTCGTACCACTCCCGGGCCTCCAGCCCGAAGCCGCGCAGCGACCAGTACCAGCTCATGCCGAGCACGAGGACCAGTGCCTCGTGCTCGTCGCCGCGGTCGACCGCCCGCCGCAGCGCCGCCCGGATGTTCTCCTGCTCCCGCTCCAGCACCGCCAGCCAGGTCAGCTGCTCCGGTCCGTGCAGGCGCAGTTCGGCGGTCCGGACCAGCTCGCGGAAGTGCTCGAGGTGCCGGCGCCCGGTCTCGCTCCGCTCGGCCGCCTCGGCCAGCCGCTCGGTGGCGTACTCGTGGATGGTCTCCAGCATCCGGTAACGGGGCAGTCCCTCGCCGCCCAGGTCGGCCACCAGCAGCGACTTGTCGACCAGCGAGAGCAGGGCGTCCGCGACCTCCTCGCGGGGCACCTCGGCCTCGTCGGCGCAGATCGCCTCGGCGTCCTCCAGCCGCCAGCCGCCGGCGAAGACCGAGAGCCGGCGCAGCACCGCCCGCTCCTGCTTGCCCAGCAGGTCCCAGCTCCAGTCGACCACCGCGCGCAGGGTCTGCTGACGGGGCAGCAGGGTGCGGCTGCCGCCGGTGAGCAGCGCGAAGCGGCCGTCCAGCCGGTCGGCGATCTGGCGGGCCGTCATCACCCGCAGCCGGGCGGCGGCCAGTTCGATGGCGAGCGGCAGGCCGTCCAGCCGGCGGCAGATCTCGGCGCAGGCGGCCGGATCGCTCTGCGGGTCGAAGCCCGGGCGGGCGGCGGCGGCGCGCTCGACGAGCAGCCGCAGCGCGACCGGGTCGGGCAGCGGCTCGACCGGCAGGACGCTCTCCCCGGGGACACCGAGCGGTTCGCGGCTGGTGGCGAGGACGGTGAGGCCGGGGCACTCGGCGAGCAGCTGGTCGGTGAGGTCGGCGGCGGCCTGGATCAGGTGCTCGCAGTTGTCCAGCACGAGCAGCATCCGGCGGTGTCCGCAGTACTCGACCAGCCGGCGGAGCGGATCCTCCGCGCGGCTCTCCAGCGCCTCGGCGACCAGGCTGCCGGTGTGCAGCAGCGTCTCGCGCAGCCCGAGCGCGGAGACCACCGCGGCCGGGACGGCGAGCGGGCTCTCCAGCGGGGCGAGTTCGGCCAGCCAGACGCCGTCCGGCCAGTGGCCGGCGGCCTGCTCGACGCGGCCGGCCTCGATCGAGAGCCTGGTCTTGCCGGAGCCGCCGGGGCCGGTCAGGGTGACCAACCGGCTGCCGGCGAGGGCGGTGCGCAGTGCGCCGAGGTCGTCCTCCCGGCCGACGAAGCTGGTGAGCCGGCCGCGCAGATTGCCCGCGCCGCGGGTCGGCGCCGCCGGCGGTGCCTGCTCGGGAGCCGGCGGCGGCCCGGACGGCCTTGGCGCCCCGACCGGGGCCAGCAGTTCGGCGTGCAGGTCCTGGAGGCGGCGGCCCGGATCGACGCCGAGCTCGTCCGCCAGGGCGTGCCTGGTCCGCTCGTAGTGACGCAGCGCCTCGGCGGTGCGCCCGCTCTCGTGCAGGGACCGGATCATCAGGTACTGCAGGGGCTCGTCCAGCGGCTGCCGCTCGCAGAGCTCGGCGAGTTCGGCGGTGAGTTCGGCGGCCCGGCCGAGGCCGAGGTCGGCGGTGATCCGGTGCCGGCGGGCCTCGTCCCGCTGGGCCTCCAGCCGGGTGGCGGGGCCGCCACGGTCGGGGAGGTCGGCGAGGGCCGGTCCGCGCCAGAGCGCCAGGGCGGCGCGCAGCCGCTCGGCGGCCAGCGCGTGGTCGGCCTCCTCCAGTGCCCGGCGGCCCTCGCCGGCCAGCCGCTGGAAGTCGCCGAGGTCCGTCCGCGGCTCGGTCAGCCAGTAGCCGGCCGGGCCGGAGCCGACCTGGTCGCGGCCGACGGTGCGGCGCAGCCGGCCCACCAGGGTCTGCAGCGCGGCGGAGGAGTCCTGCGGTGGCTCGGTGTCCCACACCTCGTCCACCAGGAGGTCGGCCGGCACCGGCCGTCCCTGCCGCAGGACCAGCGCGGCGAGCAGCGCCCGCAGCCGGGCACCGCCGAGCGGGACCGGCGTGCCGTCGTCGTGGTGGGCGGTGGTGGTACCGAGGATGCCGTAGTGCACCCGCCCATTCTGGTCGATGAAGGGTCGTGCCACGCACGCATTTCCGGGCCGGCCCCGGAGACCGGAACCGGGACCGCTGCTCCGGACGTTCACCGGGGACGGCTTGTCCGGCAACGGGCCCGCCGGGCATGATCGGTCCCCTGCCCGCACCCCAGACCCCCGGAGCGACCACGTCATGACCTTCGCCGCAACGCAGCGCTCGCGCCGCGAGGACCGACGGATCAGCCCGGTGTTCTGGGCCATGCTGGCCACCCTCGCGACCTCCGGCTGGGCGGTCTACGCGGGCTACGGCAACGCCCGGTTCGGGATCTTCCTGTTCGTGGTGGCGGGCTGGATGGTCTCGCTCTGCCTGCACGAGTACGCGCACGCCCGCACCGCCCTGCACGGCGGCGACATCACCGTCGGTGCCAAGGGCTACCTCACGCTCAACCCGCTCAAGTACGCCAACGCGCTGCTCAGCTTCGTGCTGCCGATCGTCTTCGTGCTGCTCGGCGGCATCGGCCTGCCCGGCGGGGCGGTCTGGATCGAGCGGCACCGGATCAACGGGCGGCTCAAGCACAGCCTGATCTCGGCGGCCGGCCCGCTGGTGAACCTGGCCGCCGCGGTGCTGATCCTGGTCCCGGTGGGCGCCGGCTGGCTGGACGGCACCGAGGTGCACGCGGCCTGGAACGGCTACGAGCCGAGCGTGTCGCCGCTGGCGCTGGCCCTGGGCTTCCTCGGCATGCTGCAGCTCAGCGCGACCCTGCTGAACCTGCTGCCGGTGCCGGGTCTGGACGGCTACGGGATCATCGAGCCCTGGCTGTCCCACAAGGCCCGCCGGGCGGTCGAGCCGTTCGCCCCGTACGGGATGCTGGCGATCTTCGCGCTGCTCTGGCAGCCCGAGGTGAACCACTACTTCTTCGAGGCCGTCTACGGCGTGATGGACCTGCTCGGCGTCGACCGGCTGTACGCCCAGGTCGGCCACGACCTGTTCACCTTCTGGAAGAACTAGCCGGCCGGCTTCAGGAGGCCGCGGCGCGCTCGGCCGCGGCCTTCGCCAGCTTCGCCCGGCGCAGGTTCAGCCAGAGGACGTTGCTGGCCACGCCGGCCAGCGGGATCCAGACCAGGCCCACCCAGTCGCCCCGCACCAGGGAGACCACGGCTGCGGCCAGCGCGAGGACGACGACGATCGAGGCGAAGAGGGATGTGCGGGGCATGGCGGGGGGCTCCTAGGGCCGGGTGACGGACGGCCCCCATTCTCGCCGATCTCACCCCCGGGCCCGGCCCGGGGGTGAGATCGGCGCGCCCCGGCGCCGGTCAGACGTCGGTGATCCGCAGGCCCGCGTGGGCCTTGTAGCGGCGGTTGACCGAGATCAGGTTGGCGACCAGGGACTCCACCTGGTGGGCGTTGCGCAGCCGGCCGGCGAAGATGCCGCGCATCCCGGGGATCCGGGCGGCCAGCGCCTGGACCAGGTCGGTGGCGGCCCGCTCGTCGCCCAGCACCATCACGTCGGTGTCGATCCGCTCGACCGACTCGTCCTGGAGCAGCACCGCCGAGAGGTGGTGGAAGGCGGCGGTGACCCGGGAGTCCGGCAGCAGCGCGGCGGCCTGCTGGGCGGCACTGCCCTCCTCCGGCACCAGCGCGTACGCGCCCTGCTTGTCGAAGCCGAGCGGGTTGACGCAGTCCACCACGATCTTCCCGGCCAGCTCCTCGCGGAGGGCGGTGAGGGTGGCGGCGTGCCCGTCCCAGGGCACCGCGACGATCACGATGTCGCTCTCGCGCGCGGTGGTCGCGTTGTCGGCGCCGCGCACGCCGAGGCCGAGTTCGGCCGCCGAGGCCTCGGCGCGAGCCGCGTCGCGGGAACCGATGATCACCTGCTGGCCGGCCTTGGCGAGCCGGTGGGCGAGCCCCCGCCCCTGGTCGCCGGTGCCACCGAGGACACCGACCACCAGCTGCGAGACGTCCGGCAGCTCGTGGGCCGGGTTTGTCGCTGAATCGAGGGAAGTCATGGGCCGATCCTGCCAAACGCCCGGCCCGCCGCGACATTCTGTGGCCCATGGACGAGGTGAGAGTTTCGGCACTCCGCGAGCGGCTGACCGGCACGGGCTGGCTGGAGGCGGTCGGCGGATTCGCCGGCTCGCTGCGCCACGCCGTCTCCCGGCGCGGGGCGGGCGCGCTGCTGCTGGTCGGCACCGAGGAGTACGAGCCCTGGCACCTGGCCGCCCATCTGGACGACGAGGCGGCCTGGTCCGACGTCCCCCGGCTGGCGCCGACCCTGCTGCGGCACCGGGTGCCCGCTCGGGCGCCGGCCCATCTGGCGCACGGCCTGCGGCGGCTGACCGAGGCCGGGCGCGGGGCGACGGTGCTGGTGGTGGCGCCCACGGCGGCCGGGGCGCCACTGCTCGAACGGGTCCACGACGCGCGACGGGGCGGGGCGACCGTGCTCGCCCTGGACGGCCCCGCCGAGCGGGGCGAGCTGGCGGGGCTGGCGCACGAGCGGCTGGCGGTCGGCACCGGCGAGGAGGAGCCGTTCGACCTCGCGCAGCACCTGGTCAGCGCCGCCGCCGGGCAGGCGCCGGCCCGGCGCGGCGCGCTCGGCCGGCTGGCGGCGCTGGCCGGGCGGCTCGGCTCGGGGCCGGGGCTCAGCCGCTGGTAGCGGCGGGCGGGGGCAGACGGCACCCGAGGCGGTGGGACGGGCGAAAATCCGTTGCGGCCCCGAGGGGGCGGCGCCGAGGATGGTCGTTCGTGAACGACGCCGAACCACCTCCGTCCGGGCGAGTCCGGACACTGCTGACCTCCCTGCGCCCCGACCTGGCACCCTGGCACTCCTCCCGGGACTTCCGGCTGCTCTGGCTCTCGGGCTGCATCACCAGCCTCGGCAGCTTCCTCACCTACGTCGCCGTGCCGATGCAGATCAAGGACCTCACCGGCTCCTCCTTCGCGGTCGGCCTGGTCGGCGCCTTCGAGCTGGTGCCGCTGATCGTCTTCGGCCTCTGGGGCGGCGCCCTGGCCGACGCGCTGGACCGGCGCAAGCTGGTGCTGTTCTCGGAGGCCGGGCTCGGCCTGCTCACCGGTCTGCTGCTGATCAACGCGCTGCTGCCGACACCGGTGCTCTGGCCGGTCTACCTGGTGGCCGCCCTGGTCGCCGCGACCGACGGCCTGCAGCGCCCGGCCCTGGACTCGCTGACCCCGCGGATCGTCCCGCACGACCAGCTGACCGCCGCTTTCGCGCTCAACTCGCTCTACCGCAACGCCGGTTCGGTGGCCGGCCCGGCGCTGGCCGGGATCATCGTGGCCTTCGCCGGGGTCCAGACCGCCTACGCGCTGGACGTGCTCACCTTCGGCGCCTCGCTGCTGCTGCTCGCCCGGATCCGCGCGGTGCCGCCGCCCACCGGCGCCGAGAAGCCGTCCGTGCGGGCCGTCCTGACCGGGGTCCGCTACGCCTGGAGCCGCAAGGACCTGCTGGGCACCTACGCGATCGACGTCTGCGCGATGCTGTTCGCCTTCCCGGTGGCGATCTTCCCCTTCCTGGCCTCGGAGCTGGGCGCCGACTGGGCGCTCGGCCCGATGTACGCGGCCTCGGCGGTGGGCGCGCTGGCGGTCTCGGCGACCAGCGGCTGGACGTCCCGGGTCCACCGGCACGGCCGGCTGCTGGTGGTGGCCGCGCTCGGCTGGGGCGCGGCGATGGCCCTGGCCGGTCTCTGCGGCGCCGTCTGGCCGGTGCTGCTCTGCCTCGCCCTGGCCGGCGGGGCCGACCAGATCAGCGGGATCGCCCGCTCGACCATGTGGAACCAGTCCATCCCCGACGAGGTGCGCGGCCGGATGGCCGGTGTCGAGCTGCTCAGCTACTCGGTCGGCCCGCAGCTCGGCCAGGTCCGGGCGGGCGGGATGGCCGGTCTGGTCGGCGTCCGGGCCTCGGTCTGGGCGGGCGGTGTGGCCTGCGTGGTCGGCGTGCTGGCGCTCGCCGCCGCGCTGCCCCGGCTGCTCTCGTACGACGACCGCACCGACCCGCACGCGGCGGCGGTGCGCGCCGAGCACGCGAAGGCCGAGGAGGCACGGGCGCGGGCGGCGGTCTGACCGGCCCGGTCCGGTGCCATGCTTCGAGAAAGTAAGTGACACCGATGGCTTGAGACTATTACCCTGGGCTCCGTTGACGTCCGGCGAGCGGAGGGTGGCCATGCTGGAGACCACGGCGGAGAACGTCGTACGGAGCTGGGTGGACGGCTGGGTCGTGTCGCGGTCGGCCGCGCCGCCGATCGTGGAGCCCTGGGGCTACACCGTCGACGTCGGCCTCACCGACCACGTGACTCGGCACGTCCTGGACGCCACCGGGGCCGCCGTACGGGAGGCCGACGTCCGCAAGGTCGCCGGCGCGGTGCGCGCCCGGGGGACGTGGCTCAAGGTCTTCGCGGAGCCCGCCGTCATCGCCCCCTGGCTCGGACCCGACTGGTGGGTCGACGACGAGCCGGCCTACCTGATGACCGTCCGGCTGGCCCCCGCCCCCGCGCTCACCGCCCCCGCGGGCTACCGCCTGCGCACCTGGGCCCGCGGCGAGGTCGTCCGCGCCCTGGTCACCGCCGAGGACGGCGCACTGGCGGCCCGCGGCCAGATCGGCGTCTGCGGCGCGACCGCCGTCGCGGACCAGATCGAGACCTCCGCCGAGCACCGCCGCAAGGGCCTCGGCTCGCTGGTCATGCGGGCGCTGGCGGGCGCGGCGCACGACCGGGGCGCCCAGACCGGGGTGCTGGCCGGGACGCCGGACGGGCGCGCGCTGTACCGCACGCTGGGCTGGCGGGTCCTCGCCCCGCTGACCAGCGCCAAGTACGTCGGCCCGCGGGGCGCCTGACACTGCGCCGCCCCTGGCCCGCCGCGGTGGCGGGCCAGGGGCGGGGCAGCGCCGGTCGCGGGGTCAGCCCTCGGTCGGCCGTCCGTCGAAGCGCTCGTCGTCGTTCTTCCACTCCCGGTTGCGCTCCTCGGCGGTCTCCAGCGCGTGGGCCGCCTCCTCACGGCTGGCGTACGGGCCGAGACGGTCCTTGGCGGGGCACTCCGGCCCCTCCTCCACCTTGGCGTGCTTGATGCAGTAGAACCACTCGCCCGGCAGTCCGGTCGGCTTGCGGTGGAATCCCAGGGGCATGGCGGTCACTCCCGTTCGATGGGCCTGTCGTCACTGATCATCGCGCGCGGCCGCCCGTCCCGCACACCCCCGGAGGGCCGGGGACCGGCGGATAGACTCGCGACCATGGCTCTCGTACCCGGCATCCAGTCCCCCACCCGCAAGGTCCCGGCGCACATCGCTCGCCCCGAGTACGTCGGACGGCCCGCGCCGGCGCCGTACACCGGGCCCGAGGTGCAGACCGCCGAGACCATCGAGAAGATGCGGATCGCGAGCCGGATCGCCGCCCGGGCGATGGCGGAGGCCGCCAAGCTGATCGCGCCGGGCGTCACCACCGACGCGCTGGACGCCGTCGCCCACACCTACATGTGCGACCACGGGGCCTACCCGTCCGACCTCGGCTACCGGGGCTTCCCCAAGTCGATCTGCACCTCGATCAACGAGGTGATCTGCCACGGCATCCCCGACTCGACCGTGCTGCAGGACGGGGACATCGTCAACATCGACGCCACCGCGTACATCCACGGGGTGCACGGCGACCTCAACGCCACCTACCTCTGCGGCGACGTGGACGAGGAGTCCCGGCTGCTGGTGGAGCGCACCCGGGAGTCGCTCGCCCGGGCGATCAAGGCGGTCAAGCCCGGCCGGCAGATCAACGTGATCGGCCGGGTCATCGAGTCCTACGCGAAGCGCTTCGACTACGGCGTGGTGCGGGACTTCACCGGGCACGGCATCAACACGTCGTTCCACTCCGGCCTGATCGTCCCGCACTACGACAGCGAGCGGGCCACCGAGGTGATCAAGCCGGGGATGACCTTCACCATCGAGCCGATGCTGACCCTGGGCACCTACGACTACGAGATCTGGGCCGACGGCTGGACGGTCGTCACCAAGGACCGCAAGCGGACCGCCCAGTTCGAGCACACGCTGGTCGTCACCGCCGACGGCGCCGAGGTCCTCACCCTGCCGTAGCCCGCTCCCCCGGGTGGGCGCGCTAGCCGATCAGCCACTGCTCCTCGGCGACCGCGCCCACCTCGGTGCAGGCGTCGGTGAGCACGTCCAGGACGCGCAGCGGATCCGGCAGCGGCTGCTCGGGCCCGCGGAGCCAGCGCACCTGCGAGCCGTCCGGCAGCGCGGCCGGCGGCAGCAGGGTGTACGAGCCGCGGCAGTGCCAGCGCAGACCGGGGTGCTCGGACATGGTGTCCGGCGTGGAGTCCAGCGCGCTCGGCCACCACTCGTCCTCGTCCACCGGGGTGCCCCTGGTGGCGGTGAAGAAGAGGTAGCGGTCCTCGCCGACGGCGGCCACCGGACCCTCGACGCCCTGCGCCGCGAGCCGCTCCAGCGCCAGCCGGCCGGCCTCGGCCGGGACGTCCAGGACGTCGTGGGCGCGGCCGGTGGCGGTGATGAAGTTGGCCAGTGGGTCCCGCGAGAGCCAGCGGGCGACCTGCTCCGGCTCGGTGGTCGCCTGGCTCTGCCAGGCGAAGGAGACCGGGTGCTGCGCGGGGGCCGGACAGGCCACCCGGTCGCAGGAACAGCGGTAGCCGGCCGGATGGGCGGCGGGTGCGAGCGGGAAGCCGGCGCGCACGGCGCCCAGCAGCTGATCCAGTCTGGCGGCGGGGCTGTCCGCGTCGGCCGACCGGGCCCGCTGACGTTCACGCTTCTGCCACCAGGTCGTCCACCTGCTGCCGGCTTCCATCGGGCCCCTTCCGCGCATTGCCGTGCCTGGTGTGACACAGCATTCGACGTACCACTCCGACGCAACGCACAGCGCCCCCCGCTGCTTCCCGGGACGGTGCTCGGCCCTGCTGTCCGCGCCCCGTCGGCCGGAGCCGGGGTTGCCGGACGGCCGACGCCCGGGTCACGGCACGGAGTCGCGGCAGTACAGAGACTGCGGCTCGGCGGCCCGGCGGGCACACCGCTGTGCGCCTCACCCGGCCCGTACGGGGCCCGCTGACCCGGGTGAACCCCGAGGGCGTAACAGGAAGGATAAGGGTGCGCGGGCCCTTCGGATGACCGGGGGCGGTGCCTCTCCGGTCACACTCCCGGCACCCGGCCCTCACAGTGCCTCCCCGCGCCGCCGTACCGCCCCGCCCGCGGTCGGCCACCGGTCGGCCGCCGGTCCGCCGCGGCGGGGTGAGACCCTGGTGGGGTGAAGAGCGCGGACACCGAATTCGTCGGCGGCCCCCTGGACGGCCGGATCCTCCCGATCCCGTTGGGGCCGATGTACGGCGTGCCCAAGACCTACAAGGTGCCGGTCCCCGCGCACGGGGAGACTCCCGCGCGCACACTGGTGTACGTCCGGGTCAAGGAGCAGCGGGGCCTCCGCTGGTTCTGGCGCTACGAGTACGACGAGACGGCCACCGCCCGCACCTCCGGGTGACGGCCGCTCCCCCCCGGGAGGACGGCGATGGCGAAGACCGTACGGACCCGCACCCGGCGCCGGCCGCAGGCCGTGACGCAGCACAACCGGCAGGTCGCGGTGGTCACCGCCGCCCTGCTGGTGGTGGTCAGCCTCTACAGCGCGGCGCTCGGGCCGAACGCCTGGCTCTGGTTCGGCTGGACGGTGCTGCTGCTCGCCTGCGTGGCACTGTTCGCCGTCCGCGGCTGAGCGGCGGCACCGTCCGCCGTCCCCGCCCCCCTCGGGCGGTCAGGCATCCTCGGCGAGGATCAGGTAGAGCTTCTTGCGGGCCTCGTTGAGCACCGCGAGGCCCTTGGCGCGCTGCGCCTCCGTCCCCGTCGCCATCACCTGCCGGATCGCCTGGTCGACCGCACCGAGCGCCTGGCCCACCTCGTGGACGGCCTCCCAGTCGACCTCCCGGCCGGCCTCCGCCCACGGCTCGGCGGGCCCGGCCTCGGCCTCGGCCCGGCCGGACTCGGTCAGCGAGACCAGTCGCTTGCCGCCCACCTCCTCGGCGGTGATCAGGCCCTCCTCCTCCAGCAGTTGGAGGTTGGGGTAGATCGAGCCCGGGCTCGGCCGCCAGGCCCCGCCCGTCCGCTCGGCGATCTCCGCGATCATCTCGTAGCCGTGCATCGGCCGTTCCTTGAGCAGCGCGAGCAGCGAGGCCCGCACGTCCCCGCGCCGGGCCCGCCCGCCGCGCCGGCCGCGCGGACCGTGCCCGCGCCCGCCGTGCCCGCCGAAGCCGTGGCCGAACGGCCCGCCCGGCGGCCGCCCGGGACCGCCGCCGAACGGCGGCCCGAACGCGCCGAACGCCCCACGGCCCTCTCCGCCCTCACCGGGGAACTCCCCGAACTCCGGGCCCCGCCCGCGGCGCCGACCGCCGCGCGGACCCTCTTTCCCGTATCGCGTTCCGGAGCGCATCGCGCTCACCTCCTGGTGGACCGGACAGTGTTCACGTCACTGTCTCAATAGCTCGACGATATATCGCTGACTGTCGCTCGTCAATCGTTGACGACTGGGCCACCCGCGTGTGCGGCCGGCGGGGACGGGCCACCGCCGCCGGGGCGTCCCCCGGCGCGCTGCCGACCGGTCACCGTGGGGCCGGGCCGGACCGGGCCGGTGAACGGGCCGGTGAACGGACGGCACTGTCACGGGAGTCGGGGCGGCCGGTGCCGGTCGCGGGCGGCCCGCCGGTGGTGAACCCGGGCCGGTGCGGGGGCCGTCAACCGTGGTGTCGGCCCTCCGGGCCGGCCGGTTCGGCCCCGCTCGCCGTGGGCGCGCGGGGCCGGACGACGGCTCACCCCGGTCAGACGGCTGACCGATGCCCAGGAGGTCCGCGCATGGCGCCGAAGAAACCCGTGAAGGTCCTGCTCGGAAGCACGACGCTGGCCTGTCTCAGCGCCGGCGTGATCGCGGTCGCCGGCGTGGCGTCCGGGACGGAGGGGACGGGGGCGACCGCCTCCGTCGCGGCGGTCGGCAAGGCCCGCCCGGCCCTGACGTTCAGCAGCCTGGACGGCCCCGTCACCCCGGACGAGATCAAGTCCTTCACCGCGTACATCAAGACGCTCACGCCGGCCGCCGACAACATCGGCAACCAGTGGGCCCAGGGCCACAGCGGCGAGGACACCAAGGCGATGGGCCTGGTGTACGAGGTCTCCGCCGACCGCGCGATCCTCGACCGGATGATCGTCTTCTGCGACGCCGTCCTCTCCGAGCGCAACGACCTGGCCAAGCGCCCGGTCGGGCAGCACGTGCTCTGGACCGGCAAGGTCGACCCCGCCTGGCCCAACGACGTCACCACCAAGCCCGTCGGCACCGGCGGCGAGCAGGGCGACCCGGTGGGCCACCTCGCCAACTGCGCCCGGCTGATCCTGCGGACGCCGGCGCTCTGGCAGACGCCGGTGACCACCGGCGACCCGCACGGGTACGGCGCCACCTACCTCGACCGGGCCAAGCGGTTCGTCGCCGAGGCGGACACCGCCGTCGACCGGCACATCCTCGCCCGGCTGCTGGACGTCTCCAAGGGCAACCGCCAGTACTTCGCCGCGGACTCGCCCTACAAGGGCGGCCAGCCGGTGCCGTGGAACCAGCAGATGATGTTCGACTACGCCTTCCAGAACCTGGCGATCGCCCACCAGCTCCTCGGCGACGACCCGAAGCGGGTCAAGCGGTACGACGCCCTGGTGCAGAGCAGCGTCGACTGGTTCTTCTCCTCGGTGCGCACCTACACCGACCACGCCGGCAGGCCCGCCTACGACTGGGGGTACGCTCCGGCGACCAACGGCAAGGAGGACAACAACCACGGCAGCCTGGACTGCGCGGGCCTGTACCGGGCCTACCTGTCCGGCCGCTACAAGATCACCCCGGCCATGCTGGCCCCGCTCGCGAACACCTTCGTGGACGTGATGAGCAAGCCGCCGCACCACTACGCGGGCAAGATCGACGGCACCGACGGCGCCGGGAACAGCGCGCCCACCGACTACGTCCGCAGCGGCTGGCTGCTGATGGCCGAGTTCCGGCCCGACGCCTACCAGAAGCTGATGAACGCCAACTTCCCCAAGCGGACCACCACGGCGGACGACCAGTTCTCGCGCGCCCTGATGCTCAAGAGCCGGCGCCACAAGACGCAGGGCTGACCGGGGGCCGGGCCCGGGCACCGACACGCCGCGACGGCGGGCCGGTGCCCGCCCCCCAGCCGTTACGGTGGCGGGCATGGCCGGAGAACGAGATCTTGCGACCCTGCTGCGCGGCATGCGCCCGCGGCTCAACCCGGGGCGCTACGTGTACTGCACGCTGCCCGCGAAGGTGCCCGCCGGGATGCGGCCGGTGGTGACGGTCGCCGAACCCGAGGGGGTGACGGTGGTGGTCGCGCAGGAGGAGGCCGACGCGCTCGGCCTGCGTTACGAGTACGTGGCGGCCTGGATCACCCTGCACATCCACTCGGCGCTGGAGGCCGTCGGCCTGACCGCCGCCGTGGCGGTGCGGCTCGCCGAGGAGGGGATCAGCTGCAACGTGGTGGCCGGCTTCCACCACGACCACCTGTTCGTCGGCGCCGACGACGCCGACCGCGCGGTGCGCGCCCTGGAGGAGCTGTCCGCCCGGTCCGCCTGACCGGGTGCGCCGAGTGGCCGCTCCCCCCGGGGGCTCCGAGACTGGGAGGGCTGAGCGCCCGCCAGGTCGGTCAGCCCCCCGACAGGAAGGGAGACGGCCCCATGGCGGTCTGCGACGTCTGCTCCAACGACTACTGGCTGTCCTTCGAGATCAAGACGATCACCGGCGACGTGTACACCTTCGACAGCTTCGAGTGCGCGATGGAGAAGCTCGCCCCGCGCTGTGAGCACTGCCAGGTCCGGATCGTCGGCCACGGCGTCGAGGTCGCCGGCCGGTTCTTCTGCTGCGCGCACTGCGCCCGGGTCAACGGCGGCCTGGGCGAACAGATCCGCGACGCGGTCGGGGCCCACCCGGCCTGAGCGGCGCACGGACCGGTCGCTCCCGGCACGGGCGGGCGCTGCCCGCGCCCGTGCCGGGGCGGGCAGGAGCGGAGAGGGGCGGAAGAGTCGGCCTGTACGCCGGGTTCTGTCTCCTGGGCTGCTCGCGCGGCCCGGGGAGGCGGTCATCCATCTAGGACTGCCGTTGCCGACAGCCTCGTGCGGTCTACCCGCGGACTCGGGCGAGCAGCCCTCGAACATCCGCGCACGGTGCCCGGGGGCACCGATCTTGACCTTGCTCCAGGTGGGGTTTACCGAGCCGGCCGAGTCACCCCGGTCGCTGGTGGTCTCTTACACCACCGTTTCACCCTTACCCGCCGCCGAAGCGGTGGGCGGTCTGTTTTCTGTGGCACTGTCCCGCGGGTCACCCCGGGTGGGCGTTACCCACCACCCTGCTCTGTGGAGCCCGGACGTTCCTCGGCGGGCCCTGAGGACCCGTCGCGACCGCCCGGCCGGCTCTTCCGCCGTAGTGGTCATCGTAACCGCTCGGGCGGGGCGTCCCGTACCCCGGCCCGGACGAGGGGCGGGTCGCCGCCGAGGCGGGCGGCCACCCGGGTGGCGGTGCCGGTGGCCCAGGCCGTGGTGGTGACCAGCCCGAGGAGGAGGATCGCGAGGCCCAGCCCGGTCACGATCCACCAGCCGGCGTGGCTGGCCGGGGCGAAGCCGGTGGCGACCGGGCCCACGACGGCCGAGGTGACCACCGTGCCGATCACGGCGACACCGAGCGACTGACCGACCTGCCGGCTGGTCGAGGCGACCGCCGCCGCCACCCCCGCCTGGGCGCGCGGCATCCCGGAGACGGCGGCATTGGTGATCGGCGCGTTGACCATGCCGAAGCCGAAGCCGAACAGCGCGTAGGCGGCCAGCAGCAGGCCCGGCGGGGAGTCGGCGGTGAGCCGGGTGAGCAGCAGCCCGCTGGCGGCGAGGCCGAGACCCGCCGCGACCAGCGGGCCGCGCGGCCCCCGGCCGCCGACGATCCGGCCCGAGAGCGGCGCGCAGACCAGCATCATCCCGGCCATCGGCAGCGTCCACAGGCCCGCCTCGACCGGGCTGTAGTGCCGGACGTTCTGCAGGTACAGGGTGTTGAGGAAGAGGAAGCCGCCGAGCGCGGCGAAGGCGCAGACCGCGGTGACGGTGGCTCCGGTGAACGGCGCACTGCGGAAGAACCGCGGGTCGACCAGCGGCTCGGTCACCCGCAGCTCCCAGAACGGGAAGGCCACCAGCGCGGCCAGCGCGGCCGCGCCGAGCCCGAGGATCAGCGGGGACGTCCAGCCGTGCTCGGGGCCCTCGATGATCGCGGCGGTGCCGCAGCCGAGCAGCACCACCATCAGCACCTGGCCGACCGGGTCCAGCCGGCGGGGCCGGGGCGAGCGCGACTCGGGGACGTAACGGGCGGTCAGCAGGCAGGCGACCAGCCCGACCGGGACGTTGATCAGGAAGATCGCCGGCCAGCCGGCGATGTCCACCAGGAACCCGCCGAGCAGCGGGCCGAGCGCCATCGAGATGCCGACCACCCCGCCCCAGACGCCGATCGCCCGGGCCCGCTCGCGCGGTTCGGTGAAGGTGTTGGTGATGATCGACATCGCCACCGGGTTCAGCATCGAGCCGCCGACGGCCTGCACCGCCCGGAACACCACCAGCCACTCCAGGCTGGGTGCCAGGCTGCAGAGCAGCGAGCCGAGCACGAAGAGCAGCAGACCGGTCTGGAACACCCGGCGGCGGCCGAAGCGGTCGGCCACCGAGCCGAACAGCATCAGCAGCGAGGCCAGCACCAGGGTGTAGGCATCGATGATCCACTGCAGGCCGGAGGCCGGGGCGTCGAAGTCCTGCTGGATCGCCGGGAGGGCGATGTTCACCACGGTGTTGTCGAGCCCGACGATGAACAGGCTCAGGCAGCAGATCCCGAGGATCAGCAGCCTGCGGCGCCGGCCCGGGTCGGCGGACGGCGCGGGGAGGGAGGTCGGTTCGGCCACGGGTCGATCCTCCCACCCGGGCGCCCCGGGGCGGCGGTGGATCGGCCCGTCCGGGTGGCGCGGCCCCGGACGGGCCGGGCGGTCCGGGCGGTCCGGGCGGTCCGGGCGGAGGCCCGGGCGCGGGGGGCCGGCGCGGGGGGCCGGCGCGGGGGGCGTCGGAACGCGCGTCAGAACGCCTCAGAGCGCGGCGAAGCGGACGGTGCGGGTGGCCGGGTCGGCCTGCGTCAGGCGGGCGACGATCCGGCCGCCGAGCGGGAGCACCGCCCCGCCCGCCGCCTCGCAGCGCGCCCGGACGGCGGGTTCGCGCAGCTGGACGGTGCCGCGCGCGGGCCGCTGCTCGTCCACGTCGATGACCACCGCGGGGAAGTCCTCGCCCTCCCGGCCGGCCAGCAGCTCCGCCTCGACCAGGTCCACGCAGGCCCGTTCGACCTCGGCCGAGCGGCGGTCCCCGGCCGCCATCAGGGCGGGGACGCCGGGCAGTGCCTCCCGGACCCAGTCCGGGACCTCCTCGCCGGCGGCCACGGCGGCGCAGACCTCCTGGGCGAAGCGGTCGCCGAGCCGGCGCAGCGGCGCGGTGCAGTGCGCGTACGGGGCGGCCAGCGCGGCGTGCACCGGGTCGGCCGGGGCGGGCAGGCCCCGGGCCTCGTCGAAGGCCCGGTAGCCGGCCCCGCGCAGCAGTCCGGTGCACTCGTTGAGGAAGGCCGCGTGCAGCGGGGCCCCGGGGTCGAGCGAGCGGACGAGGTCCGGGTAGGGGAGGTCGTCCGGCCAGGTGATGTCGAGCGCGCGGGCGGTGCGGCGCAGCCGCTCGTACGCGGCGGCGGGCGCGGCGGGCAGGGTGCGCAGCAGGCCGACGCCGGCGTCCAACATCAGGTCCGCCGCGGCGGTCCCGGTGAGCAGGGAGATCTGGGCGTTCCAGCCGTCGGCGGGACCGAGCGCGCGGTAGCCGAGGACGTACCCGTGCAGGGTTTCCTCGATCTCCTGCTCGGGGACGGGCAGGCTGATCCCGCCGCGCGCCCGCTCCTGCTCCTCGCGGAGCCGGCCGACGGCGGCGAGCAGGGCGAGCTGCTCGTCGGCGCCGCCGGCGTCCACGGCCCGCTGGACGTCGTCGTAGTCGAGCCGGCGGTGCGAGCGGACCAGCGCGCGGCGCAGGTCGGCGAGGACGACGGCGCCGTCGGTGTCCAGGTCGAGCTGCCAGAGCAGGGCCGGGCGGGTCTCGCCGGGCAGCAGGCTGGCGGCGTCCTCGCTGAGCCGGGCCGGGTGCAGCGGGACGCGATGGTCGGGGAAGTAGAGGGTCTGGACGCGGCGGCGGGCCTCGGCGTCGATCGCGCCGCCGGGGCGGACGAAGGCGGCGACGTCGGCGATCGCGTAGTGCACCCGGTAGCCGCCGCCGGGCCGGTGGGCCAGGTGCATGGCCTGGTCGAGGTCGCGGGAGCCGGGCGGGTCGACGGTGAAGAGCGGGAGGTCGGTCGCGTCGTACTCCGGCAGCCGCGGCGACTCGGCGGCCCGCTCGGCCTCCGCGAGCACGGCCTCCGGCCACTCGGTACGGATCTCCAGGCGGGCGCGCAGCTCGGCCAGTTCGGCGTTGATCCGGGCCGAGTCGGCGGCTTTGACGCGCAGTTTTCGGCGTGGCATGCAGGCAGCGTAGGGCGAATCGGGTGATTCCGGGCGGACGTCGGCGGCAGGGCGCGCCGACGTCCGCGCCCGGGTCGCCGGGCCCGCCCCCGCTCAGCGGCCGAGCAGGGCCCTGAGGTCCTTGGCGGCGAGGGCCACCGCGTCGTCGTAGCCGCCGGTGGCCAGGCGGAGCACGAAGGCGACGGCGTCGTCCGGGTGCGGGTCGGTGTAGGGCTCGGCGTTGTAGTCGAGGAAGAGCAGCATCGCCTCGAAGGCGGTGCGCTTGTTCCGGTCGATCAGCGGGTGGTTGCGGGCGAGGCTCTGGCCGAGCGCGGCCGCCTTGGTCCAGAGGTCGGGGTAGGCGTCCGCGCCGAACACGGTCGCCCGCGGGCGGCCGAGCGCCGAGAGCAGCGCGCCCTCGTCGCGGATGTTCTCCGGGCCGCCGGCGAGGTAGCTGATGTCCGCCAGGTCGAGGTACTCGACGTCGTCGCCGGGCCGCTGCCCGGTCACAGGTCCTTCAGCCGCTCAAGCGTCTCCGCGTTGGCCGCGCGGATCCGGGCGACCATGGCGGCCCGGCGCTCCTCCCGGCCGGCGGCCGGCCGCTCGGCCAGCGCCTCGGGCAGCTCGGACTGCCGCACGTCGAAGGCCAGCTCCGCGCGGTCCGGGCCGGACGCCCCGGTCACCCGCACCCGGCCGGCCAGCACCGCCTGGGCCGCCGCCCGGAGCGCGAACTCCAGGGCCTGCCGGGTCCGCGGCGGCAGGTCCGCGGGCAGCCGGACCGGCAGGGACTCCTCCACCGCGTCGTCGTCGCCGGGCACCAGGTCCAGGGGGCGCATGGTCATCTCGTCACTCTCCTTCGGTGCCACCGTATGCCGCGGCCGGGCGGCGGCCCAACGGGTTCTCCGTAAGCGCTCGTAGGGTGGCCTCATCGATCGGACGCGGAAGGGGGCCCGGCGGATGGACGCGGTACGGGTGACGGGGGCGGCGGTGGCCGGGGGGCTGGCGGTGACGGGGGCGCTGCACGCGCTCTGGACGGTGACGCCGTGGCCGGCGCGGTCGCGGCAGGAGTTCGCGGACACCGTGATCGGCACCGGCGAGGGCGTACCGCCGGCGGCGGCCTGTCTGGCGGTGGCGGGGCTGCTGGGCACGGCGGCCTACCTGGTCGGCGCGGAGGCCGGGGCGCTGCCGGCGGTCGGGCCGCGCGGGGTGCGCCGGGCCGGCGTCCGGACGGTCGCGGGGGTCCTGCTGGCGCGCGGGGCGGCCGGGCCGCTGGTCTTCGGCGTGCTGAACGAACGGACGGAGCGCTTCAGGCGGCTGAACGCGCGCTACTACTCGCCGCTCTGCCTGGCGCTCGGCGCCGGGGCGGCGCTGGTCGCGGCGGCGGCCCCGCGGCCCGGGCGGTAGCGGGGTTACCCGCGGCCGGGCCGGCTTGCGTAGGGTGGCGGGGTTCGCCCGCCACAAAATGTTGAGGAGTCCGCTGTGCTGGTGCTGTTGCCGCCCTCGGAGGGCAAGGCCGCGTCCGGGGACGGCGTTCCGGTGGCGCTCGACGCGCTGTCGCTGCCCGGGCTGACGGCGGCGCGAGCGCGGGTGCTGGAGGCCCTGGTCGGCCTCTGCCGGGGGGACGAGGAGGCCGCCGCCGGGGTGCTCGGCCTGAGCCCCGGGCTGCGCGGCGAGGTGGCCCGGAACGCGGGGCTGCCGACGGCCGGTGCGCGGCCCGCCGGCGAGGTGTACACCGGCGTGCTCTTCGACAACCTCGGTCTGGCCACCCTGGACGAGGCCGCGTACGACCGGGCCGCGCGCTCGCTGCTGGTCTTCTCCGGCCTCTGGGGCGCCGTCCGGATCGGGGACCGGATCCCGCCCTACCGCTGCTCGATGGGTGTGAAGCTGCCCGGCCCGGGCGCCCTCGGCCCGTACTGGCGCGCCGCGACGGCGTCCGTGCTGCCGGAGGTGGCCGACGGCCTGGTGCTGGACCTGCGCAGTTCCGCGTACGCGGCGGCCTGGAAGCCGGCCGGTGAGCTGGTGACCCGGACGGCCACCGTGCGGGTGCTCCAGGAGCGCGACGGCAAGCGCTCGGTGGTGAGCCACTTCAACAAGGCCACCAAGGGCCGGCTGGTCCGTGACCTGCTGGTGGCGGGGGCCGAGCCGAAGACGCCCGGCGAACTGGTGGACGCGCTGCTCGGACTGGGGCACCGGGTGGAGGTCGCGGCCGAGGGCACCGCCCGCAAGCCCTGGCAGCTGGACGTGGTGGTCACCGAGGTGCACTGAGCCGCGCCGAACGGCGCCGGCGGCGGGCCCCGGTGGGCCCGCCGCCGGGGCGTCAGCGCAGGTGCCCGGTGTCGTTGAGCAGCCGCACCGAGGCGTTGCCGTCCGCGTAGTACTGGACGGCGCAGAGCGAGGCGGCGGACAGCTCCATCCGGTAGAGCGAGTCCGGCGGGGCGCCGAGCGCCAGCCGCACCAGGGTCTTGATCGGGCTGACGTGCGACACCACCAGGACGGTCCGGCCGTGGTGGCGGGCCAGGATCTTGTCCCGGGCGACGCCGATCCGGTGGGTGAGCGCGGTGAAGCTCTCGCCGCCGCCGGTCGGCTTGGCCTTCGCCGAGCCGAGCCAGGCGTTGAGGTCCTCCGGGTGGCGTTCCTGCACCTCGGCGAAGGTCAGCCCCTCCCAGGCGCCGAAGTCCACCTCGCGCAGGCCGTCCTCGTAGCGGACCTCCAGGCCGAGGCGGGCGGCGACGGTCTCGGCGGTCTGCCGGGTACGGAGCATCGGCGAGCTGACCACGGCCTGGACCGAACCGCGGGAGGCCAGCGCCTCGGCCGCCCGCTCGGCCTGCCAGCGGCCCTTCTCGGAGAGCTCCGGATCGCTGCCGCCGCTGCCGGAGAAGCGCTTCTCCGGAGTGAGGTGGGTCTCGCCGTGGCGGAGCAGGACGAAGGTGGTCGGCGTGCCGAGGTCGGCGGCGGCCGCCCAGCCGGCCTTGGGCGCGGCGGTCTCCAGCGGGGGCTCGTCGGCGACGGCGGGCCGCTCGGCGCCGGCCGCCCTGGGCTCCCACTGCCGGCCGGCCTTGCCCGCGTCCATCGCCTCGTTGGCCAGCCGGTCGGCGTCCTTGTTCCGCTCGCGCGGGATCCAGGTGTACTTGACCTGGCCGCGCGGCAGCACCGCCCGGGCCTCGGCGGCGAGCGGCTGCATGTCGGGGTGCTTGATCTTCCAGCGCCCGGACATCTGCTCGACCACCAGCTTGGAGTCCATCCGGACGTCCACCGAGGCGTCCGGGTCCAGCTCCCGGGCCGCCTTCAGACCGGCGATCAGGCCCTTGTACTCGGCCACGTTGTTGGTCGCGTGGCCGATGAACTCGGCAGCCTCGGCGATGATCAGGCCGGTGTCGCCGTCCCGGACCACCGCGCCGTAGCCGGCCGGCCCCGGGTTGCCCCGGGAGCCTCCGTCGGCCTCGACGACGAACCTGCGCCCCGCCATCGGCTCAGATGCCCGAATCGGCGGTGCGCACCAGGATGCGGCCGCAGTTGTCGCAGCGGACGACCGCGTCCTTGGGCTCGGCCTTGATGGCGTTCAGGTCGGAGACGGCGAACTCGACCCGGCAGCCCTCGCAGCGGCGCTGGTAGAGACGGGCCGCGCCGACGCCGCCCTGCTGCTCGCGCAGCCGGGTGTAGAGCTTCAGCAGGTCGGCCGGAACGACGGCGACGACGGCCTCGCGGTCGCGCTTGACCTTGTCGGCCTCGGCGTCGATCTCGGCGAAGGCGGCGTCCCGGCGGGCCTCGGCCTCGGTCAGCACGACGGTGGAGTGCTCCAGGCGCGCGGTCAGCTCGGTGACCCGGGTCTGGGCGGACTCCAGGCGCTCCATGATCTCCAGGACGACGTCCTCCAGGTCCCCCTGGCGCTTGGCGAGCGAGCCGATCTCGTGCTGGAGGTTCTCCAGGTCCTTCGGCGAGGTGATCGCGCCGGAGTCCAGGCGCTGCTGGTTGCGGGCGGAGCGGCTGCGGACCTGCTCGACGTCCTGCTCGGCCTTGGTCAGCTCGCGGGTGGTGTCGCCCTGCTGGGCCTGGGCGGCCACCACGAGGTCCTTGAGCGCGGTGTGGTCGGCGGTGGCCTTGTCGATCTCGGCGTGCTCGGGCAGGCTGCGACGCCGGTGGGCCAGCTGGTCGAGCTTCGAGTCGATGGCCTGGAGGTCGAGCAGGCGGATCTGGTCGGCGGGCGCGGCGTTCAAGCGGAGAGCTCCTGTGAATCGGGTCAGGCGGTGAAGGACATGGGGGCGTGCGCGGTCCACGGGTCGGTGACCCGGTGGGAGACCTTCGTCTCCACGGCCCAGCCCCGCTGCTCGGCGGCGCCGTGCAGCGCCCGCTCGGCCAGGGTGAGCCAGGGCCACTCGGTGGCCCAGTGCGCGGCGTCGACCAGTGCGACCGGCGCCGCCTCGGCGGCCTCGGACGCCGGGTGGTGGCGCAGGTCGGCGGTGACGTACGCGTCGACACCGGCCTCGCGCGCCTGCGCGAGGAAGCTGTCGCCGGCGCCGCCGCACACCGCGACCCGGCCGATCAGGCGGTCCGGGTCACCGGCGACGCGGACGCCGGCGGCGGTGGCCGGCAGGCCCCCGGCGACCTTGGCGGCGAACGCGGCGAGGGTCAGCGGCGGCTCCAGCAGGCCGATCCGCCCGCTGCCGCGCCGGCCCAGCGGGTCCGTCGGGTCCGGCACCAGCGGGCCGGTGACGCGCAGGCCGACGGCCTCGGCCAGCGCGTCCGAGACGCCCGGGTCGGCGTGATCGGCGTTGGTGTGCGCCACGTGCAGGGCGATGCCGGCGCGGATCAGCGTGTGCACCACCCGGCCCTTGGGCGTGGTGGCCGCGACGCCGGTGGTGCCGCGCAGGTAGAGGGGATGGTGCGTGACCACGAGGTCGGCGCCCCACTCGACGGCCTCGTCGACCACCGTCTGCACGGGGTCGACGGCGAAGAGCACGCGGCGGACCTCGGCCCGAGGGTCTCCGCAGACCAGGCCGACGGCGTCCCAGGACTCCGCCCACTGCGGCGGATAGATCTCTTCGAGCGCGGTGATGACGTCGGACAGTTTCGGCACCTGTCGAGACTACCGTGCGCGCGGGGGCGCCCGGGCCGCCCGGGGCCCGGCCCGGGGGTCCGCGGCCCGGCGTCAACCTGCGGTTCCGGGCGTTCGAGCGGCCGCCGGGGCGCCGCCGGGGGGCTCGTTCGGAGCGCTCGGGGCGCCCGCGGGCGCGGTCGCGGGCCGGGACACGGGCCGTGCGGGCGCCGTGGCCGCTCGGCCACGCGGGGGCACCGCACACATCGGCCGGCTCGCACATATTCGAAACCACGCCCAGATCACCCTTACGAGTGAAGTGACCCGCTACGCGTTGAGCCCGTCCGGAAACCGAAAGTAACTTCACTTCTGCGAACGGGAGTTGCCTCGGCCAGGGATCCGGAAGGGCACTCGGCCGGGATGCGGGCCAGGTCGGACCGGCCCGCGGCGGACGCGGCACGGCCGCGCTCCCGTACTTCCGAGAGACCGATCAGGCCGCCGGCGTGCGTCGCGCGGTGCCGGAGCAGTGGGCACCGGCGGGCGCCGGCCGAGACGAAGGGATGTGAATGCGGATGGGGGCGGGCACATCGCTGCGTACGGCCGGAGGGAACGGATCGGCGGGCCACCGGCCGGATGCGGCCGGCGGGTGGCCGGAGGTGGCGCGGGCGGCACTGGCCGGCGCCGGGGGCCGGGGAGGCGACGGGGACTGGGAGGTCACCGTCGAGGGCTTCTGGTGCACGGCCGGGCCGGCCGCGGCGGAACTGGCCGACGAGGGCTGGAAGATCCATGTCAGCGCGGCGTCGGCGGTCGGCCGCGCCGTCCTGACCGCCGTCACCGGGGTACTGGCCGGTGACCCGTGCACCTTCAAGTTCGCCGCCGGACCGGAACAGCTGCACGAGATCAACTCGCGCAACAGCGACCGGGGTTCGGCGGGCAAGTTCATCACCGTCTATCCGGCGGACGCGGAGCAGTTCCGGCGGCTGGCAGCAGCGCTGCACCGGGCCACCGCAGGCCTGCCCGGGCCGGTGGTGCTCTCCGACCGCCCCTACCGGCCGGGCAGCCGGGTGCACTACCGCTACGGCGCCTTCGCGGCCCGCGCCGAGCTGGGGAACGACGGCGGCTACCGGTCGATGCTGCGCGGGCCGGGCGGCGAGCGGGTCGAGGACGTGCGCGGAGCCTCGTACGGCTGCCCGCCGTGGGCGCGCGACCCGCTGGCCGAGGGGCCGGCGGCTCCCCCGCGGGACGACACGGCGCCGGGGCGCGGACCCGGGGCGACCCGGCCGGCGGCGCCCCGGCGCGGCACCGGCGGGGTGCTGCTGGCCGGACGGTACGCCGTCACCGGGGCGATCCGGCACAGCGCCAAGGGCGGCGTCTTCCTGGGCCGGGACACCGACGGCGGCGCCGAGGTGGTGGTCAAGCAGGCCCGCGCGCACATCGAGGTGGACCGGGCCGGCACCGACGCCCGGGCGGCGCTGCGGCACGAGGCCGCGCTGCTGACGCGGCTGGAGGGGCAGGGCCTGGCGCCGCGACCGGTCGAGCTGATCGAGCAGGACGACTCGCTGTTCCTGGTGCAGGAACGCATCACCGGGCAGCCGCTCGGCAGCTGGGTGGCGGCCCGGCTGCGCCGGGACGGCAGCCCCGACGTGGACTGGGCCGAGGCCGGACCGCTGGCGCACGCCCTGCTCGACCTGGTCGAGCGGGTGCACGGGCTGGGGCTGGTCCTGCGCGACCTCTCCCCCGGCAACGTACTGGTACGGCCGGACGGGTCGCTGCGGCTGGTCGACCTGGAGCTCGCCGCCGAGGCGGGCCGGGCGGCGGGCTCGGCCGGCACCCCCGGCTACCGGGCCCCCGAACAGGGGCCGGGGCGCCTCGCCCTGGTCCCGGACTCCTTCGACCCGGCGGGCGCGGGCCGGTCGGGGCGGGACTCGCTCGGCAGGGACTCGCTCAGCAGGGACTCGCTCGGCAGGGACGCCCTGGGCGCCGGCCGCACCGTCCGGGAGGGCACCTGCGTGGCCGAGCCGGCGGTCGACCTGTACGCGCTCGGCGGGCTGTTCTTCCTGCTCGCCACCGGTCACGACCCGCTGCTGCCCGAGGACCTGCCGCGGGCCCGGCCGGTCGCCGACCGTCTCGGCCGCTGGCTGGCCCTCGCCGCCCGCTCGGGCGCCACCGCGCGGCGGCTCGCGCCGGTGGTGCTCGGGCTGCGGGCGCAGGAGCCGGAGCGGCGCTGGAGCCTCTCCCGGGTGCGGTACGCCCTGACGGGCGCCCCGGACGACCCGGGCGCGGGGAGCACGGCCGCTGCGGGACCGGCGGGCACGGCCGACGTGACGGGTGCGGCCGACGCGCCGGCGGACCGGGGCGCCGCAGCCTCGGCGGACGGCCCGGCGGACGGCCCGGCGGACGGCCCGGCGGACGGCCCGGCGGACGGCCGCACCGGCCCCACCGCCCTGGTCGACCGGGTGCTGCACGACGGGCTGCGCCACCTCGCCCTCACCGCCACCCCGCTGCGGCGGGACCGGCTCTGGCCCGCCGTACCCGCCGGGCAGTGGTCCGACCCGTGCAACGTGCAGCACGGCGCCGCCGGCGTCCTCGCCCTGCTCGCCCGGGCCGCCGTGGCGGACGGCCTGCCCGCCGAGGTCAGCGAGGAGTCCCGCCGGACGGCGCGGACGGCCGTCGAGTGGATCGAGCGCCGGTGCGCCGCCGAGCCGGTCGTGCTGCCGGGTCTGCACTTCGGGCGCTCGGGCGCCGCCTGGGCCCTGCTGGACGCCGCCGAGGCGCTGGCCGACGACGCCCTCGCCGGACGCGCCGCCGGGCTCGCCCGCCGGATAGCCGTCGAGTGGCCGAACCCGGACGTGTGCCACGGCGCGGCCGGCGCGGGCTTCCTCCAGCTGCGCTTCGCCGCCGACCCCCGGACGGCCGCACCCGGGGTGGCCGGGGAGTTCCTCGCCCGGGCCGCCCGCTGCGGGCACGGCCTGCTGGCCGCCGCCCGGCCCACGCCGGAGGGGGTGGTCTGGCCGGTGCCGAAGGAGTTCGACTCGGCGCTCGCCGGGATCACCCACCTCGGGTTCGCCCACGGGGTCGCGGGCGTCGGCGCCTTCCTGCTGGCCGCCGCCGGGGCCACCGGCGACCGGGCTCTGCTCGACGGCGCGGCCGAGGCCGGGCGCACGCTCGCCGCCACCGTCCGGCGGGAGCACGGCGGACAGTACGGCGGACAGCACCGCGGGCCGTTCGACGGACCGAACGACGGGTGGTACGGCGAGGCGGCGGTGGCCGGGAACGGTGACCGGGCCGACATCCGCCCGACGGCCTGGTGGCCACAGGGCGCGGGCGACCCGGAGCACGTCCGGCTGGCGCACTGGTGCAGCGGATCCTCCGGCGCGGGGACGTTCCTGCTCCGGCTCTGGCAGGCCACCGGTGACGAGACCGCGCACGAACTCGCGCTCGCCGCCGGCCGGGCCGTGCTGGCCGGGCGCTGGCACTGCGGCGTCAGCGCCTGCCACGGCCTGGCCGGCAACGGCGAGTACCTGCTGGACCTGGCCGCCGCCACCGGCGAGCCGGAATTCCGCTCCGGGGCTGAGGAGTTGGCCCAGCTGATCGCCGCCAGATCAGCGCTCCGCGACGGGCTGCTGGTGCTGCCCGACGAGACCGGCACCGGCTGCGCGGCCGCGTACGGCACCGGGACGGCGGGCGCGCTGGCCTTCCTGCTGCGCCTGCGGCACGGCGGCCCCCGGCTCTGGGTGGACCCGGTGCCGCCCACCCGGGCCGGCGGACCGCCCCCCGGATCCGACGGGGTGAGCACCTCGTGAACGTGGCCGTCCGCTCCGCGACGCAGGCCCTGCGCCGCCTCAGCTTCACCTTCGCCACCGACGGCAGCCACGCCGCCTGCCTGGCCTCTGCGGCCGACGGCGGCTGGTACGCCGAGAGCTGGTCCCTGCCGGCCTCCGGTCCGGCCGCACCGACCGCCCTGACCCTGCCCGGCAACCGCGCCGAGAGCCTGCGCTGCCAGCTGGTCGCCCTGCCGGACGGTTCGGTGCTGGTCTGCCGGCACGACGGCGAGCGGCACGACCTGGTGACGCTCTCCGCCGCCGCGCCGGGCAGCGAACCGGTCACCGTGGAAAGGCCGTTGGCCACCCTCAGGCGGCCCGGGATGCGGCTGCTGCCGCTCCCCGCGGCCACACCGCCCGACGGCACCCGCACCCCGGTCGCGCTGGCGCTCGGCACCGACACCCGGCCCGGCACCACCGTCTGGCTGGTGTACGCCGACGGCGCCGAGCCCCGGCAGGTCGCCGAGATCCCCGGCCTGCACGGCGGCGGCGTCTGGCTGGACCGCACCGGAGCCCTGCTGGCGCTCGACCGGGTCGACGCGGGCGTCGTGCGCACCGTCGTACTGGACCTGCGCACCGGCACGGTCACCCCGCTGCTGGAGATCGGCGAGCGCAGCAACGACCGGCTGGTCCTGTACGACCCGGAGACCCGCTTCGCGATGGTGCGCAGCGACGCCCCCGGCACCGACCGGCTGGGCTGGGGCCTGCTCGGCGGCGGCGAGCCGCTGCGGTTCCCCGAATGCCTGTACGTGGCGGGCATGTTCCTGCGGCCGGTGGCACTGCGCACCACCCCGGACGGGGCCCGGGTGGTCGTCCAGATCGACCACGGCGCCGGCTCCGCGCTGGCCGTGTGGCGGCCGGCCGCCGGGCGGCTGGACCCGCTGCCGGTGCCGCCCGGGCGGCTCGGCGCGGTCGGGCACTGGTCGGACGCGGGGCTGCGCATGCCGTACTCCTCGCCCGAACACCCGGCCGCCCTGGCCACCCTGGACGTGGACACACTGCTGGCGCACGGTCCGATCGCGGCGGCGCCCGGACCGGTGCCGCTGCCCCTGCAGTTGGCGCCACTCGGCTCCGGTCTGCCCGGCCCCTGGCGGGACGCCGCCCTGCCGTGGCAGGCCGGCGGATCGCGGGCCTCCCGCGGCTCACCCGCCGGCTGGCAGCTGGACGGCAGCACCCCGCCGGGCGACGGCGGGCGCTGGCACTCCGCGCAGAGCATCGAACTGGCCGGACCGGCCGGTCCGCTGGAGGCCGTGGTGTACGGCGGGGACGCCTGGCTGAGCAGCCCGCACCTGGTCCTCGCCCTGCACGGCGGCCCGGCCGACGCCTGGCGGCTGGAGTTCGACCCCGCCCTGCAGCGGATGGCGGCCGGCGGCCTGGCCGTGATCGCGCCGAACCAGCGCGGCTCCACCGGCTACGGGGTGGCGCACGCGCTGGCCATCCGCGGCGCCTGGGGCGGGCCGGACCTCGACGATGTCCTGTACCTGCTGGACGGCATCGCGGGCCAGCGCGCCGCCCTCGGCCTGGAGCCACCGGCCCTGTTCGGCGTCAGCTACGGCGCGTTCCTCGCCCTGCTGGCGGCCGCGCACGCGCCCGCCGAGCAGGTCGCGCGCTGCGCGGTGGTCGCACCGTTCCTGTCCGGCGCCCGACTGCTGGCCGAAGCGGCCACCCCGGTCAGGGCGTTGACCACCCGGCTGGGCGGCGGCGAGTCGATCGCCGACGCCCGCGGCCCGCGCGACGTCCTCCAGCTCGCGCACCGGCTCCGCGCACCCCTGCTGATGGTGCACGGCGACCGGGACGAGGTCGTCCCGGTGAGCCAGTCCCGCGCGCTGCGCCACGAGTTGCTGCGGATCGGACGTACCGAGGGCGCCGACTTCCGGTACGTCGAGGCGGCCGGGGCCGGACACGAGGTGCTGGCCGAGGAGGGCGCGGCCGTGCTGCACGAGCTGCTGGCCGGCTTCCTGCGCACCGGTCGGCCGGGCTAGCCGCCCGATCTCACAGACTCCCGGCCCGATGGCCCGGGGCGGTACCCGGGACGGCGGATGGAGGCCGTCCCGGGAACACACCGAGCGCCCGTACCGCTCCCCGGGTGCCCCTCGTGATCTCGATAGGATCCCGCCCGTTCCGGCCGTTAGGGTGGCCGGGGCGCGGGCCGTGATCACCGGCCCTGGCGCGGTCCAGGCGCCCGGTCACGCGCCCGACCGCGTCCGCGGTGCCAGCCGGCGCCGAACCACCCGCCCCTCGCACGGAAGACGATTTTGATGTCCGACACCCTCACCGACACCACCGGACCCGCGATCACCGGGACCGACGCCGACGGGACCACGGCCGGGGACAGCGCGTCGCACGGTCGCCACCGGGGCCCCTCCGCCCCCGACGACAGGCCCGAGGCCGATCCGCACGGCCGGCACCGCCTCGGCCTGGGCGCCGCGCGGGGCTGACGCAGCCCCGCCGTCCTTCGTGACAGGGCCCGCCGCGTGCGCCGGCGGGCCCTGTCGCGCCACGGCGGCCTCCCGGGCGGCCCCGGCTCCACCGCCGACGCCCGCGCCGCTCAGTCCAGTGTGACGACCGTGCGCAGCGCCTCGCCGCCCCGCATCTGCGCGACGGCCTCGTTGACGTCCGCCAGCGGGACCCGGTGCGTGACCATGCCCGCGAGGTCGATCCGCCCGGCCCGCCACAGCTCCACCACCAGCGCCATGGTGCGCGGCACGGAGGCGCCGCCGTACAGCGAGGGCAGCAGCCGCTTCTCGTTGAAGAAGAGCTCGCCCATGGTGAACTGCGCGCGGTCGTCCTGCGCGCCGGCGCCGATCACCACGACCGCGCCCCCGCGCCGCGCCGCGTCGTACCCGGCCCGGACGGTGGCCGAGCGGCCGACCGCCTCGAAGACGTAGTCGAACCCGCCGCCCGGCAGGGCCTTCGCGGCGGCCTTCAGCTCGTCGGGTGCCAGCGCCTCCGTGGCGCCGAAGGCCAGTGCCCGCTCCCGGCGCGAGGCGACCGGGTCCACCACGGCGATCCGGCCGGCGCCGCAGACCCGGGCGCCCTGCACGGTGGCGATCCCGACGCCGCCCGCGCCGATCACCGCGACGCAGGCCCCGGGCTCGACCCGGGCGGTGTGCACGGCGGCGCCGATGCCGGTGGTCACCCCGCAGCCGATCAGCGCGGCCAGCTCGTAGGGCAGGTCGGCGGGGACGGTGATGACGGCGTCGCGGTCGACCACCACCTCCTCGGCGAACGCGCCGGTGCCGTAGAAGCCGGAGGCCTCCACCGGCGCCCCCGAGACGTCGTCGCCGCCGAACCGGAAGCCCGGCGCGCCGAGCCGGCGCAGGCTCGCGACGCAGAGGTGGCCCCGCCCGCGCTCGCAGTGGGCGCAGCGGCCGCAGGGCGCCATCCAGCAGAGCACGACGCGGTCGCCGACCCGGACGTCGGCCACGCCCTCGCCGACCTCCACCACGTCGCCGGCGCCCTCGTGGCCGGGAACGAACGGCGCGGGCTGCGGCAGGACGCCGCTCATCGCCGACAGGTCCGAGTGGCAGAGGCTGGCGGCCCGCAGGCGGACCCTCACCTTGCCGGGGCCGAAGCCGGTCGCGACCACGTCGTCGCGGACGTCGAGCGTGTCCTGGCCGGTCTTGTGCAGGATGGCTGCGCGCATGGAGCTTGCTCCCGGTTCGCCTCGGTCGGTGGTCGGGGCCGATTCTGGCACGACGCGCCCGGGCGGAGTAGAACACGTTCCATTCGCCCCTGGAGTACCGGCCCGTGACACGGTTGGCCTCCGGCGCCGCGCCCCTGGCATGATCACCCGCCGTGTCCACACCCGTCAGACCCACGCCCACCGGGGCCACGCCCACCGCCACCGCCCCGGACGCACCCGCCGCCACCGGCGCCGCACCGCAGGACTGCCCGCGCTGCGCCGCCCCCGTCGACGCCGACCCCCGGTTCGCCGTCTGGTGTCCGCAGTGCGAATGGAACCTGTCCCCCGAGCCGGCGGACGCGCCCGCCGCCACCCGCCGGGCCGTCGCGGCCGCCCGGCACGCGGCGGCCGCGACGGCCCGGACCGACCGGCTCTACGAGGACATCGCGGCCGGTCGGCCGGCCACCGTCGGGCAGCGGGCCTGGCTGGCCGCCTCGGTCATCGCCGGCGTGGTCCACCTGACCACCGCGGCCCTGTGCGGCTGGGGCCTGTGGCTGCTCGTCACCGGCAACACCCCGCTCCGCTGTCTGGGCGCGGCCGTGCTCGGCCTGGTGGTCCTGCTCCGGCCCCGGCTCGGCCGGACCCCGCGCGGCGAGGGCGTGCTGGACCGTGCCGAGGCGCCCGCCCTCTACGGCCTGGCGGACCGCGTCGCCGCCGAGGTGGGCGCCGGGCCGGTCGGCGTGATCCGGGTCGACGGCGCGTTCAACGCGAGCATGGGGGCGGTCGGGCTGCGCCGACGGTCGGTGCTCACCCTGGGTCTGCCGCTCTGGGAGGTACTCGGCGAGCAGGAGCGGATCGCCCTGCTGGGGCACGAGTTCGGCCACCGGGTCAACGGCGACCACCGGCAGGGCCTCTGGCTCGGTTCGGCGATCCACGCGCTCGCCCACTGGTACGACCTCACCCGTCCGCGCGGCCACTACCGGGACGCGGTGGGGCTGCAGTTGCTGTTCCAGCTCACCGACCTGCTCCTCGTCGTCCTGCTCGGCGGCGTCGCCCGGCTGCTGCTGGCGCTGCTCCGGCTGCTCGACCGGCTGACCTCGCGCGCCGGGCAGCAGGCCGAGTACCACGCGGACACGCTGGCCGCCCGCACCGCGTCCACCGGGGCGGCCCGGCGCCTGCTGCGGACCCTGCTGCTCGGCCAGGCGGTGGAGACGGCGGCGGCCCGGGCACGCGCGGAGCTGCAGAGCCGGCCCCGTGCGTCGCGCCGCGGTCCGCGGCACGCCCCGGCGGCGCCGTCCACGCGGCCGGCGGCCGCCCCCGAGGCGTTCTGGGAGCGGCTGCGCGACCAGGCCGCCGACGTCCCTGCGCTGGAGCACGAGCGCCTGCTGCGCCGCTCCGCCCTGGAGCGGGGCGCGGTGGACCCCACCCACCCGCCGACCCACCTGCGGCTCGCCCTCCTCGACCGGGGCCCCGAGCTGTCGGCCGCCGTCACGACGACGCCCGCCGAGACCGCCGCCATCGCCGCCGAGCTGGCGCCGCACCGCGTCCGCATCGCGCGCACCCTGCTGGCCGGCTGAGGATCCGCCCGGGACGGGCGCCGCGGCCTACCGTCCAGTAGGGTCCGACGGCGAGCACGAGCACCGAATCACCCGGCAAGGGAGCTGCACCATGTCCGACCTCCTGGAGAACCCGCGCCCCGCACCCGAGGTGCTGGCGGCCTTCGAGGGCGCGACCGGGTTCATGCCGGTGGACGAGGGCCTCGCCCTGTACGCGGCGGCGCTGACGGCGGCCCGGCGGACCGGGCTGCCGGTGCTGGAGATCGGCACCTACTGCGGGCGGTCGGCGATCCTCCTAGCCGCCGCCGCCCGGGAGGCGGGCACGGTGGCGCTGACCGTCGACCACCACCGGGGCTCCGAGGAGCAGCAGCCGGGCTGGGAGTACCACGACCCGACGCTGGTGGACCAGGAGGTGGGCCGGATGGACACGCTCCCCCGGTTCCGCCGCACCCTGCACGCGGCCGGGCTGGAGGACCACGTGGTCGCCCTGGTCGGCCGGTCGCCGCAGATCGCGGCGCTCTGGGGCGGTCGGCTCGGCCTGGTCTTCATCGACGGCGGCCACACCGACGAGCACGCCACCGGCGACTACGAGGGCTGGGCCCGCCACCTGGCCCCCGAGGGCCTGCTGGTGGTGCACGACGTCTTCCCCGACCCGGCGGACGGCGGCCAGGCGCCGTACCGGGTCTACCTGCGGGCGCTCGCCGAGGGCTTCGAGGAGGTCTCGGTGACCGGCTCGCTGCGGGTCCTGCGCCGCTCCCGCGGCTGAGCGACCGGGCCGCGGAGCCCCGCCCGGCCCGGCCCTTCGAGCGCCGCCGTCGAACGCCGCGCTCGAACGCCGCGCTCGAACATCGGGGCGGCCCGACGAGATCGCCGGACCGGCCCCCAGCCGATCACGGATGCTCTAACGTCGTGCCGGGGCTGTCGGGCGGGGGTTCGAACGGTACGGTGTCCGCGCGGCGCACGCGCGCCGACGACAGCGGCACAGCACCAGGCAGAGCGACCCGGCGGACGGTGGGGGCCAGCAATGACGGACCAGCAGAACACCGCTCCGGCGGTCTGGGATCCGACCGCGCGCGGCGGCGCCGGCGGCTGGGTGCGCGGACCGCAGCAGCCCGCCCCCGGCGCGGCCCAGCCCCCGGCCGCTCCGCCCGCCGCCGCCCGGCCGGTTCCTCCCGCGCCCGGCCGCCCCGGCGAGGCGCCGCAGCCGCCCGGCCCGTCGCCCTTCCCGCCGCAGCCGCCCACGGCGGGCGGCGTCGGCGACCAGGGCCCGCCGCTGGCCGCCCGCCCGTACCTGGCCGGTGGCCAGGGCCACCCCGCCCCGCCCACCGGACCGCAGCCGCCCGCGTCCGGCTTCCCGGGCCACGCGGCCCCCCAGGGCCCCGCCGGCGGCGGCTACGGCTACCCGCCGCCGCCGGCCCAGCCGCAGGCCCAGCCCCCGTACGACGCCGGCCCGTACCCCCAGCAGTACCCCGGGTACCCGGCCCAGCAGTACCCGCCGTACCAGCAGCCGGACTACGCCGCGGACTACGAGGACCTCGACGCCGAGGACCGCCCGGCCAACCGGCGCGCCCCGCTGCTGATCGCCTTCGCGCTGCTGTTCGTCCTGGCCCTCGGCGGCGGCATCCTGTGGGCCGCGAAGGGCAAGGACGACCCGGCCGACCAGAGCGCCGCCCCGACTCCCTCCGCGAGCGCCGGCCAGAGCACGGCCGGGAACCCGCCGCCCGCGCCGGGCCCCGACGGATCGTCCGGCGCGCCGAGCCCCGCCGCCAGCGACACCGCGTCCGCCTCCGCGAGCCCGACCGCCGGCGCGGCCGGGCCGGGCGCGCCGGAGCAGGCCAAGGCCCTGGACGAGCTGCTGACCCAGGGCGAGAGCGCGAAGGCGCCGATCGGCAGCGCGGTCGCCAAGGTGAGCAGCTGCCCCGCCAAGGCCGACATCGACAGCGCCGTGCAGGTCTTCGACAGCGGCGCCAAGCAGCGCGACCAGCTGCTCGCCAAGCTCGCCACGCTGACCGTCACCGACCTGCCCGGCGGCGCGGACGCGGTGCAGTCGCTGAAGTCCGCCTGGCAGCTGTCCGCCGACATCGACCGGGCGTACGCCAGCTGGGCCCGCGCCGTCTCCGCCCAGGGCTGCTCGGGCTCGGCCCCGAACACCGCCGACAAGAAGCACGCGGACGAGCTCAACCCGCAGGCCACCCAGGCGAAGCGGGACTTCGTGACGAAGTGGAAGGCGATCGCCGACCCGTACGGCCTGACCGCGCGCACCCAGGACAGGATCTGAACCACCCGTGACCCGCACCACCGCCGCTCCGCACGACGAACCGCCGCGCCGCTCCCGGCTGCTGCGCACCACCACCGTGGCCGCCGTCCTGGTGCCGCTCTGCCTGGCCGGCTGGCTGGGCTGGCAGGCCGTCGCCGACCGCGGCCGGGACGACACCGGGGCCGCCCACGCCGCCGGGGCCGCCGCCGCCCCGCCGTCGGGGCCGTTCTCCGCGGCGCCGTTCTCCGCACCGGCGGACACCGCCCCGCCGGGGGCCCCCACCGCGTCGGCCGACCCGCCGGCGGCCGCCCAGGCCGCTCCGACAGCCGACCCGACGACCGCTCCGACGGCCTCGGAGAGCGCCGGGTCCGCCACCGCGCTGGCCGGGCGGACCGTCCTGCTCGATCCCGGTCACAACCCCGGCAACGCCGCGCACACCACCGAGATCAACCGTCAGGTCGACATCGGCAACGCCCGCAAGGAGTGCGACACCACCGGCACCTCCACCAACGCCGGGTACAGCGAGGCCGAGTACACCCTGGACGTCTCCCGCCGGGCCCGCGCGATCCTCACCGCCCGGGGGGCGACGGTCGTCCTGGTGCAGGACGGCGACCAGTCCTGGGGCCCGTGCATCGACGCGCGCGCGAAGGCGGGCGCCACCGCGCACGCCGACGCGGCGGTCTCGGTGCACGGGGACGGCGGCCCGCCCGGCGGCAGCGGGTTCCACGTGATCATGCCCGCCAAGGTGGTCGCGGGCACGGCGGACAACTCCGCGATCGTCGCGCCCTCGCACCGGCTCGGCCTGCTGCTGCGCGACAGCTTCCACGCGGCGACGGGCGAGCCGTACGCCGACTACATCGCGAGCCAGGGTCTGGACACCCGCTCCGACCTCGGCGGGCTGAACCTCTCGACCGTGCCCAAGGTGTTCATCGAGTGCGGTAACATGCGCAATTCGACCGACGCCAAAAGGATGACGGACCCTCAGTGGCGCCAGCAGGCCGCCCGGGGGATCGCCGACGCACTGACGGCCTTTCTGACCACGCGGTAGCCGGCCCGGGCGGCCCGGCCCGTGCCGCCGTAAGGTGGACAGCAAGGGACCGGGCGCGCGCAGTTTGCAACGACTTCGCCCCATTCCCGAGCCCGCTGTGCACCCGCGAGGCGGTTGGCCCTAGGCTTCTGGTCCGTTCAGAGTTTTCCGGACCGGTCAGCCGACCGCGAGATAACCGCCGTCCACGACACACCAACGAGGGGAACGTTAGTGAATCTGCGCGCTCTCACCAGGGGAGACGCCGCCGTCGCAGGTGCGGCCGTCCTGCTCTTCATCGCCTCCTTCCTGCCGTACTGGACCGTGGACTGCAGTGGCAGGTACTGCGGCGACACGTCGCAGAACGCCTGGGACAGCGTCCTGTTCCCCGTGCTGCCCTCGGTCTTCCTGCTCGGCATCCTCTCCGCCGTGCTGATCCTGGTGCAGCGCTTCCAGGGCGCCGCCGCCGCCACCCGCCAGGTGCTCGGCCTGCGGCTGGACCAGTGGGGCATCGCGTTCGCCGTCGCCGCACTCTGGACCTCGATCTGGGCCCTGGGCGGTGGCCCGAAGGGTCTGGACCACGGTTTCGGCGCCTGGCTGGCCGTCATCTTGCTCCTGGTCCTCGCCGGTGCCGCCGCGGCCGGTCCGCTGGTGCCCGCGCTGAAGGCCCCGCTGGTCACCGACAAGCCGGCCGTCCCGCAGGGCTACCCCGGCGGCTACCCGGCCCCGCAGCCGGGCCAGCCCGGCCAGTACGGCTACCCGGCCCCGGGCCAGGACCCGCAGCAGGTGCAGTCGCCCGCGTTCGGCGGCCAGCCCGGCGGCTACGGCTACCCGGCCCCGCAGGCCGGCCAGCCGCAGGACGCCGCCCAGCAGCAGGCCGCGCAGCACGCCGCCGCGCACCAGGCCCCGGCGCCCACCCAGGCGCAGCCGGCCCAGGCCCAGCAGGCTCCGGCGCCCGACTTCGCGCCGTTCTGGTTCGCCGTCCCGGCGCCGCGCCAGCTGTCCCCGAAGGACAACCCGGCCGGCGCCCCGGTCGGTGAACTCGTTCCGGGCACCTGGTACCTGGCGGTCGAGCAGCGCGGTGCCGCGCTGGTCGCCCAGCTCCAGGACGGCTCCCAGGGCTTGCTGGCCGACACCACCGGCATCCAGCGCGGCTGACACACCGCCACGCACGACGAAGGGGCGGGACCGGAGTTGATCCGGTCCCGCCCCTTCGTCGTGCGTATTCGTCGTGCGTCGCCGCGGCGTGCGGGCGGGTCAGCGGCGGTCGTTCAGCAGCAGTCCTGGACCACCAGCCCGGTGGGCAGCTGGTCACCGCCGAAGACCGTCACCGTGGCCGGGTCGCCGCCGAGCGCCGCGACGGCCAGCAGCAGCGCCCCCGCCGTCCAGGTGGTGCGCTCCTCGGGCCAGATGGCGTCGTCCTCGAAGACGTAGCCGGTCCAGTACGAGCCGTCGCTGTGCCGCAGGTGCTTCTGGATCCAGCGCAGGATCTCGACCGCGCGGTCGGACTCGCCGACCGCCCAGAGCGCCATGGCCAGTTCCGCGCTCTCCCCGCCGGTCACCCAGGGGCGGTCGCTGACGCAGCGCACGCCGAGGCCGGGGACGACGAAGCGGTCCCACTCCCGTTCGATCCGCTCCAGCGCGGCCCGGCCGCGCAGCGCGGTGCCGAGCACGGGGTAGTACCAGTCCATCGAGAAGCGGTCCTTGTCCAGGAACCGCTCGGGGTGGTGCGCGATGGCGTGCCGCAGCCGGCCGGCCGCCAGCTCCCAGTCGGGCTGCGGCTCCTCCAGGTAGTCGGCGACGGCCAGACCGCAGCGCAGGGCGTGCAGGATGCTGGAGGAGCCGGTCAGCAGCGCCTCGTCGGGCGCCTCGCCGTGCTCGTCCACCCGCCAGGAGATCGGACCGCCCGGCAGCCGCAGGCCGACGATGAAGTCGAGGGCGCGCCGCACGACCGGCCAGATCCAGTCCAGGAACGCGTCGTCCCCGGTGCTCAGGTGGTGGTGCCAGACGCCGACCGCCACGTAGGCGCAGAAGTTGGTCTCCTTGGCCGCGTCCGAGACCGTGCCGTCCGGGACGTCCTGCCCGTACGCGTAGGCGGCGTACCAGGAGCCGTCGGGGTTCTGGTGGGCCGCCAGCCAGCGGTAGGCGGCCTCGGCGGCGGCGTGCTCGCCGGCGGTGTCCAGGGCCATCGCGGCCTCGGTGTGGTCCCACGGGTCCAGGTGGTGGCCGGTGAACCACGGTATCGCGCCGTCGTCCTGCTGCTCGGCGAGGATGCTGCGGACGGTCCGGGCGGCCTGCTCGGCATCGAGCACCCCGTCCAGCAGCAGCGCCTCGGGGACGGCGGCGGTCACTCGCCCGCCCGCCCGGCGTCGGCGCGGTCCGCCGCCTCGTCGGCGCGGCCGGTGGCGGGCTCGACGAGGTCCGCCACGGGCTCGGCGCGGTTCGGCTTGGAGGCGTAGGCGACGAAGCTCTTGCCGATCACCGGGTTGAGGGCCTTCTCGGCGGCCTTGGTGAGCTTGCTGATCACCGGGGTGCCGACGATGTCCCAGACCAGCAGCTGGTGGTAGGCCTTGACCGGCAGCGCCTTGTCGTTGTCCACCCCCACCGCGCACTTGATCCACCAGTAGGGCGAGTGCAGCGCGTGCGCGTGGTGGGTGCCGTACGGCTCCAGACCGGCGTCCTTGAGCTTGTCGAGCAGCTCGTCGCCCCGGTAGATCCGGATGTGGCCGCCCTCCACCTCGTGGTACTCGTCGGAGAGCGCCCAGCAGATCTTCTCGGGCAGCCAGCGCGGCACGGTGACGGCCAGCAGCCCACCGGGCTTGAGCACCCGGAACATCTCGTTGAGCACGCCCTTGTCGTCGGGGATGTGCTCCATCACCTCAGAGATGATGATCTTGTCGAAGTACTCGTCCTCGAACGGCAGGGCCAGCGCGTTGCCCTCCATCGCGACCGCCGACGCGCCCTCCGGAGCCTCGCCGGCCTCCGCCATGGCGGCGAACCACTTCTTGACCTCGGCGATCTCCTCGGCGCTCTGGTCGAGGGCGGTCACCCGGGCCCCGCGCCGGTAGCACTCGAACGCGTGCCGCCCCCCGCCGCAGCCCAGGTCGAGCACCCGGTCGCCGGGGGCGAGCGGGAAGCGCGAGAAATCAACGGTCAGCACTGCGGGCTCCCATTCCTCTGGTACCAAACGTTTGTGACGCCGGGCCGGTCCCGGCCGGGCCGGCCGAGTCCGGCGGAGCGCAGGATCCGCCCGGGGCGGGTCCGACGCGGACGGGTCCGGCGACCCGTCAGGCCACGTACCGCCAGCCCGGACCGGACCGCGCCCGCCGCCCGGCACCGGTGGCGATCGCCGCCCGGTAGCTGTCGGCGGTCAGCGCGGCGGCCCGCTCCCAGGTGAACCGGGCGAGCACCCGCTCGCGCCCGGCCTCACCGAGCGTGCGACGCAGCGCCGGATCGTCCAGCAGCCGGCCGAGCGCCGCCGCCAGCGCGCCCGCGTCGCCCGGCGGCACCGCGAGACAGGTCTCGCCGTCCGGCCCGGCCACCTCGGGGATCGCCCCGCCGGTGGTGGCGACCAGCGGCGTACCGGTGGCCATCGCCTCGGCGGCGGGCAGCGAGAAACCCTCGTACAGCGACGGCACGCAGGCCACCTCGGCCGAGCGGTACAGGTCGACCAGCTCCCCGTCGGTCAGGCCGTGCCGGAACTCGATGAACCGCTCCAGCCCGAAGCGGCGCACCGCCTCGGCGACCGGCCCCCGCTCCTTCTGCGGCTTGCCGACCACGACCAGGTGCGCGTCCCGCTCGGTGCGGACCTTGGCCAGCGCCTCGACCAGGTGGACCAGGCCCTTGAGCGGGACGTCGGCGCTGGAGGTGGTGACGATCCGGCCGGGCACCCGGGCGACCCGCTCGGACGGCGACCAGAGCCGGGTGTCGGCGCCGATCGGCACCACCGAGACGGCGCCCGGCGAGGCGCCCAGGTGCTCGGCGATCTCGCGCTTCGAGGTGCCGGAGACGGTGATGATGCTGTCCAGCCGGGCGGCCACCCGGCGCTGCATCCGGGTGAACGCGTACCAGCGGCGCAGCGACAGCCGGCGGGCCAGGCTCGGCGCCGCGTCCAGCTCCAGCTGCCGGTCCACGGTGATCGGGTGATGGATCGTGGTCACCAGAGGGAAGCCGTGCCGCGCGAGGCCGAGCAGCCCGTACCCGAGGGTCTGGTTGTCGTGCACCACGTCGTAGCGGCCCTTGTGCAGCGCGAGGTACTGACGGGCGCGCAGCGAGAAGGTCAGCGGCTCGGGGAAGCCGCCGGTGCGCATGGTGGCGAACTCCAGCAGGTCCACCGGGCCCCGGTACTCGGCGAGCCCCGGGGTGCGGAACGGGTCGTCGGCGCGGTAGAGGTCCAGGCTGGGCAGCTCGACCAGGCGGACCGAGCCGGGGCCCTCGACCTCGTCCAGGACGGGGTAGGGCTGGGAGCCGATCACGTCCACGTGGTGGCCGAGGCGCGCCAGCTCGCGGGAGAGGTGCCGTACGTAGACGCCCTGGCCGCCGCAGAACGGGTCGCCGCGGTACGACAGCAGGGCAATCCGCAGCGGCTGCGCGGTCATCGTCGGCTCCCGTCCTTGCTGAAGTCTGTGCTGCCGGTCGCTAAAGTAGATCAGGTTTCAGTGCGGTGTGGAGTTCGCCCGTGACCATGTGAACAATGAGAGACCTCGAAGATACCGGCCCGTAGCTTCTCCTCAGATGCCAGGGCTGGTGATTCACGCCACGCCGGAGCACTGCCGGAGCGTCCGCCGGACCGACCGGAGCACCCCCCGTCACTCTCGCGCCCCGGGAGCACCCTTGCCACCGCCCGTCACCTCCGTGCCCGCCGCCGCCCCCGGCCCCGCCGGGCCCGCCGGGCAGTCCGCCGACCCGCCGCTGACCGCCCGCCAGGCCGAACGGCGGCGGCGGATCCTGCGGGCCGCGACCGGGCTGGCCGCCCGCGGCGGGTACGAGGCGGTGCAGATGCGGGAGGTCGCGGAGGGCGCGCAGGTGGCGCTCGGCACCCTGTACCGGTACTTCCCGTCCAAGGTCCATCTGCTGGTCGCGGTCATGCTGGAGCAGTTGCAGGGCCTCCAGGAGCAGGTCCGACGGCACCCGCCGGCCGAGCAGGACGCGGCCTCGCGGGTCGCCGAGACGCTCACCCGGGCGTTCCACGCGCTCCAGCGCGAACCGCTGCTGGCCGAGGCGATGGTGCGGGCGCTGTCGTTCGCCGACCGCTCGGTGAGCGCCGAGGTGGACCAGGTGAGCTCGGCCACCGGGCAGCTGATCCTGGACGCGATCGGCCAGTCCGGGCCGCCGACCGAGAGCCAGCGTGCGGCCGTCCGGGTGATCGAGCACACCTGGCACTCGGCGCTGGTCTCCTGGCTCTCCGGGCGGGCCTCGATCGCCGAGGTCCGCGCCGATCTGCACACCGCCGCGCGGCTGCTCACGCTGCCCTGAGCGCGCGCCCGCGGGCGGGGCGGGGAAGGGGCGGGGAAGTGGAACCTGTTCTCGGGGCGCGGGCGGGATCGGTCGGGGTGGGTCGGGGTTGGTCGGGGTTGGTAATTCCGGGGCTCGGGTGGGTTCGGGGCCGGGGTGGCTCCGGGGTCCGGGCGCGGTTGGCGCCCCGACTCCTCCGCGCGGCGACCGGAGGCACGGCGGTCACGGTCGCGGCGGCTAAAGTCGACGGGCAGGACAACTCCATCCCGCTTCTCCTCCGGGGAAAGCCGGTGCGAATCCGGCACTGACCCGCAACCGTGAGCCCGGCGCTGGACGGCCGGGGCAGTCGGAGTGCCCGGAGAGAGGCGAGCGGCCATGCCGGGCACCCCGTGCCCGGCACCGTCGAGGTCTACGGAACGGCCCACCCGGGCCACCCCACCGCTCATCGAAAGGCTCAACCCCACCATGCTCACCGCCGCCCGCCTGGGCGCCGCAGCCCTGTCCGCCGCCCTGCTGGCCGGCGCCGCCGCCGCACCGGCCCTCGCCGACAGCCCCTCGGCCGGCGCCACCGCGCCCGTCCCCGAGGGCCTCTACGGCAAGGGCGACCCGACGTACGACGGCGTGTGGCGCCAGTCCCTCGCCCTCACCGCGCTGGCGGGCGCCAAGGTGACCCCGGCCGACTCCGCCGTCTCCTGGCTCACCGGCCAGCAGTGCGCGGACGGCGGCTGGCCGTCCTACCGCGCGGACGCCTCCGCCGCGTGCGACCCCAAGACCGAGGACAGCAACGCCACCGCCGTCGCCGTCCAGGCCCTGGTCGCGCTCGGCGGCCACCAGGACTCCGTCGACAAGGGCGTCCAGTGGTTCAAGGCCAACCAGAACGCGGACGGCAGCTGGCCCTACAACCCCGGCAGCCCCGGTGACGCCAACTCCACGGGCCTGGCCGTGAACGCCCTGCTCGCCGCCAAGCTGGACCCGGCGGCCGTCGCCAAGGCTGGCCGGAGCGCCTACGACGGGCTGGCGCTCTTCCAGCTCGGCTGCGCCGCCCCCGCCGACCAGCGCGGGGCCTTCGCCTACCAGCCCGACCCGGCCGGCGCGCTCGCCCCGAACGCCCTGGCCAGTGCCCAGGCCACGCTCGCCGCGGCGGGCGGGAAGCTTCCGGTCACCAACACCAACCGGACCGACGCCGCGCCCAAGGCCCTGCCCTGCGCGAACGGCTCCACGGAACCGCTCGTGGCGCGCGCGGACTCCGCCGAGGCGGCCGGGGCCTACCTCACCGCCCAGCTCGCGGCCGGTGACCAGCACCTGACGCTGACCCTTCCCGGGGCCGCCCCGACCCCCGACTACACCGCCACCGCCTGGGCCGCGCTCGGCCTGATCCAGAGCGGGCACCCGCAGCAGGCGACCGGCGCGGTGGACTGGCTGGCCAAGGAGGGCGGCACCTGGACCAAGGGCGGCACCGACGCCTCGGCCACCGCCACCCTGCTGCTGGTCGCCCAGGCCGCCCAGCGGGACCCCGCCGCGTTCGGCGGCGACCTGGTCGGGCAGCTGACGGCGCTGGGCCCGGCGCCCAAGGCGACCGGCGCGGCCTCCGCCCCTGCCTCCTCGGCGCCGGCCGAGAAGAAGAAGGACGGCGGCTTCGGCCAGTGGTGGGTGATCGGCGTCGGCCTGCTGATCGGCATCGGCGGCGGGCTGCTGCTGAGCCTGCAGCGCAAGCGGGGCCAGAAGCTGTGACCACCCCCGGCACCCCCCGGACCACCGCCCGCGCCGCCGACGCCGACGCCGCCGATGCCGGTGTCGGTCGTGCCGGTGCGGGTCGCGCTGGTGCTGGTCGCGCCGGTGCTGTTCGTGCCGGGCGGGCCTGTGCCGACCCCCAGCGGCGTCGGCGGGTGGTGGCTGCGGTCGTCCGGTTCCTCGCCGGACTGATCGCCGGGGTGCTGATCCTGCTGGTCATCGGCGCGGCGCCCGCGCAGGCCGCCGGGTACCGGTACTGGTCGTTCTGGAAGTGGTCCGACGGCGCCTGGGGCTACCAGCAGCAGGGCCCGGCCGTGTACGTGCCGCAGGACGGGGGCGTGGACGGGTGGCGCTTCGCCGTCAGCCCCGACGGCGGCCGGGAGGCCGCCCGGCCCGGTGCCGCCGGGGACTTCGCCACCACCTGCGGCGGTACCGCCGAACAGCCGGGGCGCAAACGCGTCGCCGTGGTCCTGGACTTCGGCACCGCCGCCGACTCCCCCGGCGAGACCCCGCCCGGACTCCGCACGGCCTGTGCGGTCGTGCCCACCGGTGCCAACTCGGCCGAGGTCCTGGCGGCCGTCGCCCCACCACTGCGATACGACACCAACGGCCTGCTCTGTGCCATCGCCGGCTATCCGAAGGCCGGCTGCGGCGACCAGCTCGGCGCGGCGAACAAACCGGCCGCGAACGGTGCCGGTGACGGTTCCGGGGGCGGCTCGGCCGACGGTGACCACGGCAGCGGCGCCGACATCGGCTTGATCGCCGGGGGCGTCCTGGTCGCCGCCCTGGCCGCCGGTGCGGTCTGGCAGGCCCGTCGTCGCCGCTGAGTCGGGTCGAATATGTAGACCGGTCCACCTATGTAGACCGGTCTGCATAGAAGGGATGCCGGGCCGGGCGCGCACCACGCGCCCGGCCCGTCAGCCCCGCCCGGCCTCCGGGCCGGGTCCGCGCCTAGCGGGCCCCCAGCCCCACCCTGGGCCGGATCGGGACCTTTATACCGACCGGTCTACATAGAGAGCACCCCATCTCTGTAGACCGGTCTACATATATCGACCGGTCTACAGAAACCCCGGGCCGCAAGCGAAAGCAGGACCCCGCCCGCAGAAACGTGGACAAGGCCGCGGGAAGCGCCCGGAGTAGGAAGTCGGCCCAGCCGACTTCCTACTCCGCCCCCACCCCCACACCTGCACCCACACCCACACCTGCACCCGCCCTCCGCCCTCTCCCCCACCCGCCCCGACCTGGACCCCACCCCGTGACCACACCCCGCGCCCCCGGCCAGCCCCACCCCCCGCACCGCGCCCGCCTCCCCCGGCCTCCCCGCCGCACCCCGCGCGCCGCCCGCACCCCGCTCGGCCCCCGCCAACTGCACCCCGGCGCCTGGTGGCTGTGGGCACTCGGCCTCGGCGCGGCCGCCACCCGCACCACCAACCCGCTGCTGCTCCTCCTGCTCGCCGCCGTCGCCGGCTACGTCGTGGCCGCCCGCCGCGGGGACGCGCCGTGGTCCCGTTCCTACGGCGCGTTCCTCCGCCTCGGCCTGGTGGTCCTCGGCATCCGCCTGGTCTTCGCGGTCCTGCTCGGCTCCCCGATCCCCGGCACCCACGTCCTCCTCACCCTCCCCGAAGTACCGCTGCCCGCCTGGGCTCAGGGCGTCCGGATCGGCGGCCGGGTCACCGTCGAGGGCCTGCTCGCCGCGCTCTACGACGGGCTGCGGCTGGCCACCCTGCTGGTCTGCGTCGGCGCCGCGAACGCCCTTGCCAGTCCGACCCGCCTGCTGCGCACGCTGCCCGGCGCGCTCTACGAGGCGGGCGTGGCCGTCGTGGTCGCGATGACCTTCGCGCCCAACCTGGTCGCCGACGTGCAGCGGCTGCGCGCCGCTCGCCGTCTGCGCGGGCGCACCGACCGGGGCGTGGCCGCCGTGCTGAGCGTCGGACTGCCCGTCCTGGAGGGCGCGTTGGAGCGTTCGGTCGCACTGGCCGCCGCGATGGACACCCGCGGCTTCGGCCGCACCACCGACGTCCCGCCCCGCCTCGCCCGCACCACCGCCGCGCTCACCCTGTCCGGCCTGCTCGGGATCTGCCTCGCCGCCTACGGACTGCTCACCGCCGGCGGCGCCGGCTGGGCGGCGCCCGTCCTGCTGCTCGGCCTGGCCGCGGCCTTCGCCGGTCTGCTGCTCGGCGGCCGCCGCTCCCCCCGGACGCGCTACCGCCCCGACCCGTGGGCCCTCCCCGAGTGGCTGACCGCCGGATCGGGCGCCGCCGTGGCCGCGTTGACGATCTGGCTCTCCGCCCTCGATCCCGCCGCCTTCGCCCCGACCGTCGTCCCGCCGACCGCTCCCGCCCTGCCCCTGACCGCCGTCCTCGCCGTACTGATCGGCCTGGTACCGGCGTTCGTCACCCCGCACCCGCCCCGGAGGGCCTCGTGATCACCTTCGAGCAGGTCTCCGTCCAGTACACCGACGCCGAGGCCCCGGCGCTCAGCGGCGTCGACCTGACCGTCCCCGAAGGGGAGCTCTGCCTGCTGGTGGGCCCCTCCGGCTCCGGCAAGTCCACCCTGCTGGGCACCGTCAGCGGCCTCGTCCCGCACTTCACCGGCGGCGTGCTGCACGGCCGGGTGACCGTCGCCGGGCGCGACACCCGCGAGCACCGGCCGCGCGAACTCGCCGACCTGGTCGGCACGGTGGGCCAGGACCCGCTCGCCCACTTCGTCACCGACACGGTCGAGGACGAACTCGCCTACGGCATGGAGTCGCTGGGCCTGGCGCCGGACGTGATGCGGCGCCGGGTCGAGGAGACGCTCGACCTGCTCGGCCTCGCCGATCTGCGCGACCGCGCGCTCGGCTCGCTCTCCGGTGGCCAGCAACAGCGCGTCGCCATCGGCTCGGTGCTCACCGTCCACCCGCGCGTTCTGGTCCTGGACGAGCCCACCTCGGCCCTCGACCCGGGCGCCGCCGAGGAGGTGCTGGCGGTTCTGCAACGCCTGGTCCACGACCTGGGCACCACCGTCCTGATGGCGGAGCACCGGCTGGAGCGGGTCGTCCAGTACGCCGACCAGGTCCTGCTGCTGACCCCCGGCGCCCCGCCCGTCCTCGGCGAACCGGCCGAGGTGATGGCGCACTCCCCCGTCCACCCGCCCGTGGTCGGCCTCGGCCGGCTCGCCGGATGGACCCCGCTGCCGCTCACGGTCCGCGACGCCCGCCGCAAGGCCGCCACCCTCCGTACCCGACTGGACGGACTGCGCCCCGCCGCCGCACCCACCGACCCGGCCACCGCCCCGCTCGCCACCGCCGACCGCCTCGCCGTCAAGCGCGGCCCCGTCCCGGCTCTGCGCGGAGTGGACCTCGCCCTCCACCCCGGGGAGATCACGGCACTCATGGGCCGCAACGGCGCCGGCAAGTCCACCCTGCTCGGCGCTCTGGTCGGCCTGCACGCCCCCGCCGCCGGCAGCGTCCGGGTCGGCGGCCGGGCCCCGCACCGCACCCGGCCCGCCGAGCTGATCCGCCAGGTCGGCCTCGTCCCGCAGGACCCGCGCGACCTGCTGTACGGGGAGAGCGTCGCCGCTGAGTGCGCCGCGGCGGACGGCGACGCGGGCGCCGACCCGGGCACCTGCCGCGCCCTGGTGGAGCGGCTACTGCCCGGCATCGCCGACGCCACCCACCCGCGCGACCTCTCCGAGGGCCAACGGCTCACCCTGGCGCTGGCCGTGGTGCTCACCGCCCGGCCGCCGCTGATCCTGCTCGACGAGCCCACCCGGGGTCTCGACTACGCCGCCAAGGCACGCCTGGTGGAGATCCTGCGGACGCTCGCCGCCGAGGGCCACGCCGTCCTGCTCGCCACCCACGACGTCGAGCTCGCCGCCGAACTCGCCCACCGCACGGTGATCCTGGCCGACGGAGAGATCGTCGCGGACGGCCCGACCCCGGAGGTGGTGGTCTCCTCCCCCACCTTCGCCCCGCAGGTCTCCAAGATCCTCGCGCCCGGCCCCTGGCTCACCGTCCACCAGGTCGAACAGGCCCTCGCCGGGAGCGCCGAATGAACCGAAGCCGAATGCCCCGAAGCCGAATGCCCCGAAGTCGAACGAACCCGAGCCGGACGAACCGCACCCCCCGCGCGGGGAACCGCCCCGTCCCCCTCGGCCGCCGCTCGATCGCCACCCTGCTGCTCACCTCCTCGGTCGGCGTGGCCGCCTTCGGCTGGCCGCTGCTCGCCGCCACCGACTCCGCCCTGGTCGGCCACTCAACCGACGCCCCCTGGCTGTTCGCCCTCCTCCTGCCGCTCCTCCTCGCGGTGGTGATCGCCCAGATCTCCGAGGGCCGCACGGCCGGCGGCGGCGCGCCGGGCCTGGACGCCAAGTCGGTCGCCCTGCTCGGCGTCCTGGCCGCGGCGGGCGCCGCGCTGCGCCCGCTCGGCGCGGGCACCGCCGGCCTGGAGCCGATGTTCTTCCTGATGGTGCTCGCCGGGCGGGTCCTCGGCCCCGGCTTCGGCTTCGTCCTCGGCTCGCTCTCGATGTTCGCCTCCGCGCTGCTGACCGGCGGGGTCGGCCCCTGGCTCCCGTTCCAGATGCTCGCCATGGGCTGGGTCTGCCTGGGCGCCGGCCTGCTCCCGGGCGCCGCCACCCTGCGCGGCCGCCGCGAACTCGCCCTGCTCGCCGGCTACGGCGCCGTCGCCTCACTGCTCTACGGCACGGTGATGAACCTCCAGGGCTGGCCTTATATCGCCGGCCTGTCCGGCTCGATCTCCTTCGTCCCGGGGGACGACGTGAGCGCCAACCTGGTCCGCTTCGCCGCCTACTGCCTCACCACCTCCCTCGGCTGGGACCTCCCCCGCGCCGTCCTCACCGTCGTCCTCTGCCTCACCCTCGGCACCACCGTCCTCCGCGCCCTCCGCCGAGCCACCCGCCGCGCCGCCTTCGCCGCCCCGGTCGAGTTCCGCCCACCGCCCACCCCCTGAACGGTGGTGCGCCCCGGCCGAATCCGGGGCACACCACCTCGATGGGCAGGACGGCCGAGACCCGCGAGAAGGACGGAGGGCAACTCGGCCGAACTGTGGCCAGGCGCTTGGCGGCCTGGAACGTGCCCCCCGCGGCCCCGACGGCAGCCGGCCGTCCGCTGTCAGAGGGTGGCGGCGCGCAGCACGACCAGGGCGACGGAGGCGATGGTGAGGACCGCCGCCGGAGACGCGCCCTTGCGGTCGCCGACGCGCAGGTGGAAGGCGACCGCCCCGGCGAAGTAGAGCGAAAGGCCTATCGCGGCGGCGATCCCGACGGGTGCCCACCGGAGTCCGGCGATCGCACCGGCCGCGCCGGCGATCTGAGCGCCGATCAGGAAGGCCATCATGCTCTGCGACAGTCCGAGTGTGGACATCTGCTCGGTGATGTGCCGCGTCCGCAGAGCCTTGGCCCCGGCTGATGCCAGGAGAAGCGCCGACATGACCACGGTGACGACGGCGAGTGAGACGAACATGGCTGAACCTCAATCATGCGATGCGGGTAAGAGGCGTGCGCACCTCCACGACGATAGGCGGCCATCAGGTACCTCCAGGTAACCTTCGGGGCATGAGCCTGCGACCGGGAATCGCCTTCCTCGCCGACTGTCCCGCTCTCCTGGCCATGGAGATCATCGCCAGCAAGTGGTCCATGGTCACGCTCTTCGCGCTGACCGACGGCCCGTTGCGTCACGGCGAGTTGGTCGAGCTGAGCGGTGGCGTCTCGCGCAAGGTGCTGACCCAGACGTTGCGCCGGCTCCAGGCCAACGGGCTGGTCGAGCGGCACGCGTACGCCGAGGCGCCGCCGCGCGTGGAGTACGGCCTGACCGATCTCGGGCGAACCCTGGAGGAGCCCATCAGGATGCTCACCGCATGGGCGCGGGAGAACGGCGAGGCGGTCGTCACCTTCCGGGAAGCAGCCGAGGCGGCCGGCGCCATCGAGGCGGATCGGGCAACCCCGACGCAGACCCCTCCCGTTGATGAGGAGCCGAACCGCTTCTGATCAAGAGAAGAGGCCGGACCTGGAGACCCTGGCGTCGCCTCGGGCAGCCTTCTCTCGGAACGGCGGCGAAGGGCAAGGCGCTCCTCGACAGCCCGTCCCGGTCAGCCACCGCCCACCTCGCCGTCATCGCGGGCGGCTGAGAACGTGGTTCGGGCCCTCCCCCGCGAAACCCGTGCGAGGAGAGGGCCCGAGGGAAGCGGTCAGCCCTTCGGGCCGGCCGACTGGACGACCTCGAAGGACCAGAGGGTCGAGCCGGAGGCCGCCGGGCGCTGCGGCGCCTCGCCCTCGGCGGGCGGCGGGCCCTGGCGGTGGGCAGCCTGCATGGGGCCCTCCATCCAGGCCTTGAAGGACTCCTCGTCGGCCCACCGGGTGTAGACGAGGTAGTTGTCGGTGCCCTCGACCGGGCGGAGCAGTTCGAACCACTCGAAGCCGTCGGAGTTCTCCACGGAGCCCGCGCGGGAGGCGAAGCGCTTCTCCAGCACCTCGCGCTGCTCGGTGGGGACGGTCAGTACGTTGATCTTGACTACGCTCATGGCTCCATCCTGCCCCACAAGCGGGTGGCGGCAGGCGCGGAACGTCTCCCCGAACGAGCGGTGGCGCGTCCCGAGGCCGCGGCAGCCTGACCCCGAACCCGCGCAACGACGAGGCCTCCTGGGCATGGTCGACCAGCTGAACCGCGGCGGCCACCTCCGCCCGGCCCGACCCCCAGCGGCCGCCGAACCTCCACCGGCCCCCGCACCGCTCCGGAAGGGGCGGTGCGGGGGCCGATGCCCGTGGATCAGGCGATCCAGCCGGGGACGAAGGGCTCCTCCTCCGGCCGGCCGGCGACGGACACCCGGGCCCCGCCCGGCGCGGCGACCAGCGCGGTGACGGCTTCCCCGGCGGAGATCCGGCGCGCCACACCGGCGGGCAGCACGGCCGTGTCGCCGGCCGCCAGCGCGAAGGCGTCCTCGCCCAGTTCGACGGACAGGGCGCCGGTCAGGACGGTCCAGACCTGCTCGACGTCGAAGACGTGCAGCGGGCCCTGGCCGCCGGCGGCCATCTCCACGCGCCACATCGCGACCGCGCTGCCGCCCTGGGTGGGCGAGGCGAGGGTGGTCATGGCGGCGTTGGGCGTCTCGGTACGACGGGCTTCGGTACGGCGGATGACGGACATGGGTGCGGCCCCCTAGAATGGTCAATGACGTTGTCTATATGGTCAATGAGGTTGTCTATCGTGTCAAGCGACTCCGCTCCCCCCGGCTTCGAGCTGCCGCTGCGGCTGCTGCTCGCCTTCCGCTTGATCATCGATGAGCTGCACGAGCGGATCGCCCGCGAGGGCCACCCCGACCTGCGGCCGATGCACGGCTTCGTGTTCCAGGCGATCGGGCCGGACGGCACCACCGCCGTCGAACTCGGCCGCCGCCTCGGCGTCTCCAAGCAGGCCGCCGGCAAGACCGTCGAACAGCTCGAACAGCTCGGCTACGTCGAGCGCGGCAGCGACCCCGCCGACGCCCGCCGCAAGGTGGTCCGGCTCACCGCCCGGGGCGTGGACTGCCTGGTCCGGTCCGCCCGGATCTTCGACGAACTGCGCGCCCAGTGGTCCGACACCCTCGGTGAGGAGCGACTGCGCGCCCTGGAGACGGACCTGCGCACCCTCGCCCCCGGCGACCCGTTCCGGCTCGACACGCCCCGGTGGTTCGGGACCCCCTGAGGCACCACCCGGCACCGACGCCCCCGGCACGCCCGACCCACCACCAAGGCACCCGCCGGCACGCCCGACCCACCACCAAGGCACCCACCCCCTACCCCGACCGCCGCTCCGCGGGCTCCGCCCCGGCCCGGTCCGGCCGGTCGCGCTCGTCCGCGCAGAGCGCGGCGGAAAGCTTGGTCAGCAGCGCCGCCAGGTCCGCGTACTGCTTCTCGTCCCAGTCCCCGAGCAGTTCGGAGAGCTGCTCACGGCGGGCCGCCACCAGCCGGACCGCCGCCGCCTCCCCCGGCTCGGTGAGCCGCAGCGGCAGACCGCCGGTGCGCGCGGCCAGCCCCCGGTCCTCGACCTCCCGGGCGGCCTCCTCGACGACCGCGAGCGGCACGACCCGGCGCTCCGCCAGTTCGGCGGGCTCGGCCGACCCGTGGTGGTGCATCTGCAGCAGCAGCCAGCTGGAGGCCGGCTTGAGGTCGAGCCCGGCGCCCTCCGTGATCCGCCGGAACAGGTCGCGCCGGGCCTCCCGGGTGCTCAGCACCGACAGGGAGCGGGCGATCTCGTCCAGCGAGGAGCGCTCCACCGGATTGAGGCCGATCGACTCGCTCAGGTCGGGCGCGGTCACCGTCGAGCGCAGCTTCTGCTCGCGCAGGAAGAGCGACAGCACGAAGGCGACCAACGCCACCGGTACCGCGTACAGGAAGACCCGGGTGATCGACTCGGAGTACGCGTGGTAGATCGCGTCCTGCGTGGCGGCCGGCAGGGCGGCGATCACCCGGGGGTCGGAGGTGATCGCGCCGGGGTCGAAACCGGCCGGCACCGGGACCCCGGAGGCGAGCGCGTCGGAGAGCCGGCTGTTGAGCCCGGAGGCGAACACGGTGCCGAAGATGGAGACGCCGAACGACGCCCCGATGGACCGGAAGAAGGTGGCGCCGGCGGTGGCCACGCCCAGGTCCTGGTAGCCGACGGAGTTCTGCACGATCAGCACCAGCACCTGCATCACCAGGCCGAGGCCCAGGCCGAAGACCAGGAAGTAGCAGCTCATCTCGAAGGTGCTGCTGTGCTCGTCCAGGCCGGAGAGCAGTAGCAGGCCCACCGTGGTGACGGCCGTTCCGGCGATCGGGAAGGCCCGGTAGTGGCCGGTCCGGGCGACGATCTGGCCGGAGCCGATCGAGGTGAACAGCATCCCCAGCACCATCGGCAGCATGTGGATGCCGGACATGGTCGGCGAGACCTGCATGACCACCTGGAGGAACGTCGGCAGGTAGGTGAGCGCGCCGAACATCGCGAAACCGACCACGAAGGAGATCACCGCGACCAGGCTGAACGTCCGGGAGCGGAACAGCCGCAGCGGCAGCACCGGCTCGGCCGCGGTCCGCTCGACCAGGACGAAGGCGACCAGCAGGACGACGCCCAGCACGCCGAGCCCGACGATCTGCCAGGAGCTCCAGGCCCAGGTCGTCCCGCCGAGCGAGGTCATCAGCACCAGGCAGGTGGCCACCGAGGCGATCAGGACCGTGCCCAGGTAGTCGATCCGGTGCCGGCGCTTCACCTCCGTCCCGTGCAGGACGGCGGCGATCACCACCAGGGCGACCACCCCGACCGGCAGGTTGATGTAGAAGACCCAGCGCCAGCTGAGGTTGTCCACGAAGAGTCCGCCGAGCAGCGGTCCGAGCACGCTGGTGACGCCGAAGACCGCGCCGAACAGGCCCTGGTACTTGCCGCGGTCCCGGGGTGAGACCAGGTCACCGACGATCGCCTGGGAGAGCACCATCAACCCGCCCCCGCCGAGGCCCTGGAGGGCCCGGAAGGCGATCAGCTCGCCCATGTTCTGGGCGATACCGCAGAGCACCGAGCCCACCAGGAAGATCACGATCGAGGCCTGGAAGAAGCGCTTCCGGCCGTACATGTCGCCGAGCTTGCCCCAGAGCGGGGTGGCCGCCGTGGAGGCCAGCATGTAGGCGGTGACCACCCAGGAGAGGTGTTCCAGGCCGCCGAGGTCGCTGACGATGGTCGGCAGTGCGGTGGAGACGATGGTCTGGTCGAGCGCGGCCAGCAGCATCGCCAGCAGCAGCGCGCCGATCGGCACCCAGAGGTTGGGGGCGGTGACCTCCGGCGGCCCGGGCTCGCCGGCCGGGCTGCGGTCGGACGCGGCGATCGGATCCGTCATGGAGACTCCAGGGGTCGCGGATCCCGGTCGGCGGGGTCCGTGCGGATGATCACTCCCAGCCACCATGCTGTCAGAAATGCCCCGGTCTGCGCCGTTCAGTTGAGCCGAACGTAAGAACGGCGGCCATTCGGGGGACGTCGCCGACCGGCCAGCCGTTCATCGGGTCACAACCACCACCAACCGTCACAACACCCCCGCGGTGGCCCGGACGCCCCTGTCCACCCCTGGGACCGTCCTGCATAATCAGGCGCGTTCGCCCCCGGGGACACCCCTCCCGGGGCGGGCGGAAGACGATTCGAGACCGAGGAGGACCGGCGATGCCGGACCAGCACTGCCCGACGTGCGGCACCGCACGCTCCGCCGGGTGCCGGTGCCTCCCGGATCCGGGCCTGACCGAGACCGCCGTCCTCCCGCACCTCGAAGGCCCGCCGCTGGTCCGCCCGTACGTGCCGCAGGCCCTCGGCCCGATCGTGGACGCCCCGCCGGCCGGCGCCCCAGCGGACCCGTTCGCCACCACCGTGCTGCCGCCCGCCCAGGCCGCTGACGGCCCGCCGGCGCGACCGGCCGGGCCGGACGCGGACGCCTACGCGACGACCGTGCTCCCACCGGTGATGTCGGTGCCGCCGCCGGGCCCCGGGCCGACGGTGGGACAGCCCCCGGCCGACGGCGCCGAGATCGGCTACTTCCCGTTCCACCCGGCGGCGCCCGACGCCCCGGGGCCGACCGGCGGCCGGGCCGCCCGGCGCACGGCGGAGCAGGCCGAGGAGGGCATGCCCGCCCGGCGCAAGGGCCTGCTGGCCGCGGCCGGCGCCGGGCTGCTGGTGCTCACCGTCGGCCTGGCGTACGCGGTGACGCCCTCCGCCGAGCCGGGCGACCGGGCGCAGCCCGCCCCCTCCACGACGCTGGCGCCCGTCCCGGTCGACCCGACCACCCCGGCGCCGAGCCCGAGCGCGCCGCCGTCCACCAGCGAGGCCCCGAGCCCGTCCCCGAGCAGGACGGCCAGACCGACCACGAGCCGGCCGGCGGCGCCGAGCGCCACGGCCGTGACGAGCGCTCCGGTCCCGGCGGCTCCCCCGGCGCCGGCCCCCACCTCCACCGCGCCGACCCCGACGGCCACCGCCACGCCGACTCCGACGGCGACCACTCCGGCCCCGACACCGACGGTGCGGGTGCTGGAGCGCGGGATGACCGGGGCGGACGTCAAGGACATGCAGCTGCGGCTCGCGGCCACCTCGTGCGGATTCGTCGACAAGTCGATCGCCACCAGCACCTTCGACTGGTGGACCGCGACCGTGCTCGGTGACTACCAGCGCAGCTTCAAGATCAAGGGCGAGACGGGTCCGGGCGGCGCCTTCTACGGGCCGAAGACCCGGGCCGCCCTGGAGAGCGACCCGGGTACCTGCTGACCCCCGGTCAGCCGGTGATCGCCTGGAAGATGCTGAACCCGGCCATCAGCACCATGATCCCGGCCGCCACCCGGATGATCATCTTCATCGGGACGTGCTTCAGCAGCTTCTGGCCGCCGAGGATGGCGATCCCGGCGACGGCGCAGAGCGCCAGCCAGGCGCCGAGGCCGACGGCGAGCGGGTCGGCGTACTTGGCCGCGAGGTTGGCGGTCATGATCTGGGTGAGGTCGCCGAACTCGGCGATCGCCACGACCACGAAGCTGGCCCCGGCGACCTTCCAGAAGCTGTTGGCGGACGGCTCCTTGGCGGCGTGGCCGTCCTCGTCGTCACCGCCGCCGTGGAAGAGCAGCATCGCGGCCCCGGCCAGGAACAGCAGGCCGGTGACGCCCTCCACCCAGCGGTGCGGGAGCAGCGCGAGCAGGTGCCCGGCGACCAGGGCGATGCCGACCTGGAGGGCGAAGGCGGCGGCGATGCCCGCGAAGACATAGCTCGCCCGGTACTTGGCGCCGAGCATCAGACTGGCCAGGGCGGTCTTGTCCGGCAGTTCGGACAGGAAGACGATGCCGAAGGTGATCGCGGCTACGGTCAGGCTCATCGGGGGTTCGGTATCCCTCAGGGGTCGGGCTGCCCGGCCTCGGCAGCTCCGTGAGGGGTCGCTCCGGCCCGACAGCGCTGGTCAGAACATCACAGCACTGCGGCCGAAGGTCTCGCCGGCATCCAGCTGACAGATGCCCCGGGCGCCGGGCCCCGAGGGGCCAGTATGTCGACGGTCCGGTGGAGGGCTACTCCCCTTCAACGCGCCAAGCCTACCCGACGGCGCCGGGCGGCGAGGCGCCCAGCAGCCCGCGGGCGACCAGCTCCAGCACCACGACGACCGCCACCGACTCCACCGCCAGCAGAGCGACCAGCACGAACAGCTGCACCGCGCCGGCCTGCACCGGGGAGGCGCCACCGAGCAGCATGCCGACGAACGCCCCGGGCAGCGTGACCAGGCCCACCGTCCTGGTCTGGTCGAGGGCCGGGACGAGCGAGGTCGCGGCGGCCGTCCGGCAGATCTCCAGCCGGGCGTCGCGCTCCTCGAAGCCCAGCGCGAACGCCGCCTCCACCTCGCCGTGCCGCTGGCGCAGCTCGTCCAGGGCACGCCGGCCGGCGAGCGAGGTCGCGGTGAGCGCTCCGCCGATCAGGATGCCCGCCACCGGGATGACCGAGAGGCCCTTCGGCGGCAGCAACCCGACCCCCAGCAGCAGCCCGAGCACCGGCAGCACCCCGGCGCCGATCGGCACGGCCGCCCGGACCCACTGCGGGCCGGCGGTCAGCCGCCTCCCGGCGGTGCGCACCGCGACCGCGAACATCAGCAGCACGAACAGCGCCGACCACCAGAGCGAGCCGACCACCCAGGTGATCACCAGCGCGACGGCGGCCAGCTGCGCCGCCGCGCGCAGCCCGGCCCGCAGCACCGCGTGGCCGTGCCCGAGCAGGCCCCACCCGGCCACCGCCACGGCGGCGGCCAGCAGCACGGCGGCGACCACCCCCAGCAGGGGGGTGACCGGCAGCAGCTGGTTCCCCGCGGCCGCCGCGAGCGCCATGCCTCAGATCCAGCTGGTGAACCACATCCGGTCCTGCCAGGACGTCATGGGGATCACCTCCGCCGTGTAGAGCGGATAGAAGAAGGCGAAGCAGGCCACGATCGCCAGCACGATCAGCCCGGCCCCGGCCGCACCCACCCGGCGCCGCTCGGGCGAGCACCCGGCCGGGCCGAGCATCGCCCCGAGCATCTGCGCCACGGCCAGGCAGAGGAAGGGCACCAGCACCACCATGTAGAACGAGAAGACCGTCCGCTCCTGGTACTGGAACCACGGCAGGTAGACGCCGGCGACGCCGCAGAGCACCGCGCCCGAGCGCCAGTCCCGGCGGAAGAACCAGCGCCAGAGCAGGTAGGCCAGGGCGAAGCAGGCCGTCCACCAGAGCAGTGGGGTACCGAGGCCGAGGATCTGCGCGGCGCAGCCGCCGGAGGCCGTGCAGCCCTGCTGCCCGTTCGGCACCTGCTCCCAGTACATGGAGACCGGGCGGCCCTGGACCAGCCAGCTGAACGGGTTCGACTGGTAGGTGTGCGGGGTGCTCAGGCCGGTGTTGAAGTCGTACATCTGGGCGTGGTAGTGCCAGAGGCTGCGCAGCGGCGCCGGCACCCAGCTCAGCGGGACCTGCGGCAGCGGGACGCCGAGGAAGCTGTCGGCGGAGAGGCCGGCCCGGTCGTCGGCCCAGTGCCGGTCGTACCCGCCGCCGGTGCGGCCGCCGGCGGCGAGCCAGCCGGCCCAGGAGCCGACGTACACCACGAGGGCCGAGCCGACCATGGCGAGCAGGGCGGGCAGCGCGTCCCGGCGCAGCATCGAGCGCCAGGGGCGGCGGGCGCCGGCCCAGCGGCGGCCGGACTGGTCCCAGAGCACGGTGAGCAGGCCGAACGCGGCGAGCACCATGACGCCGTTCCACTTGACCGCGCAGGCGGCGCCGAGCGCGACCCCGGCGGCGATCCGCCAGGGGCGCGGGCCGAGGCGGATCCGGTCGCCGTCCGGCTGCGCGCCGTCGCGGGCGGACGCCAGCCGGGCCCGGGTGCGGTCGCGGTCGACCAGCAGGGAGCCGAAGGCGGCGAGCACGAAGAACATCTGGACGCCGTCCAGCAGGCCGACCCGGCTCATCACCAGCTGGAGCCCGTCGACGGCCATCAGCAGGGCGGCGGTGCAGCCGATCAGGGTGGAGCCGAACAGCCGGCGGCCGATCCGGGCCAGCATCAGCACGGTCACGGTGCCGAGCAGCGCGGTCATGAAACGCCAGCCGAAGGGGTGCAGGCCGAAGCCCCATTCGCCGAGCGAGATGACCCATTTGCCGAGTGGCGGGTGGGCGATGAACTCCGGCGCGGAGGTGAGCGGGATGCGCTGCGGCACCCCCAGGATGTCGGCGTTGGCGCTGTCCGGCCAGGTGCCCTCGTAGCCCTGTCGCAGCAGCGACCAGGCGTCCTTGGGGTAGTACGTCTCGTCGAAGACGAAGGCGTTGGGGTAGCCGAGGTTCCAGAACCGCAGCAGTCCGGCGAAGAGCGCCACGCCGATCGGCCCGAGCCAGCCGGCCCGTTCGGCCGCCCAGCGCGGCAGCCCCCGACGGGCCGGTACGGGGGCTGCGGGGGCCGCTGGTGCGGGTGGGTGCGTGAGCGCCGCTTGCGTCATAGCCTCGCCGATTCGCCTGTCTCGCCTGTGCCGGTCGGAGCCGGACGGTCAACAGCCACTGACACTATGTGCCGGTGGTCACGAATCCAAGCGCGACGAGCGCCGTCCAGGTGACCCGGACGGCGCAGTCGTGGCATGTCAGGCCGGGCGTCACGCCGCGGTCTGGAGCTCCCGGACCGGGAGGGTCGTCCGGACGACGGCCGGGGCCGCGTTGTCCTGGACGGCGGTGAGGTACGGGCGCAGCCGCAGCGCCAGGACCACGATCAGCACGGTGGAGCCGGCCATCGCCGCCAGGTAGAGCGGCCAGGTGCCGGAGCCGACCAGCAGCACGCCGACGGCCGGGCCGACCGCGATCGCGACCTGCTTCACCAGGGCGTACCCGGAGTTGTAGGTGCCGAGCAGCCGGGCCGGGGCGAGATCGGCGACGATCGGGCCCAGGGTGGGGGCGAGCAGCGACTCGCCCACCCCGAACAGGGCGTAGATCGAGACGATCGCGACCGTGGCGGCCATGGTCTCGGTCCGGATCAGGCCGGCCACTAGGGCCATCGCCCAGGCACCCAGCCAGACCACGCCGGCCGCGGCCATCGCGGTGGTGCGCCGGCGGCGGGCGGTGATCCGCACCACGAACATCTGCAGCACGACGATGGTCAGCGCGTTGGCGCCGATGGCGATGCCCAGGGTGGAGGGCGCGGTGCCGACGGTGTCGGTGGCGAAGGCCGCGACACCGGACTCGAACTGGCCGTAGCAGGTGAAGAAGATCAGCCCGGCGAGCACGCAGAGCCGCAGCATCGCCTTGTCGGCGACCAGCGCGCGCAGGCCCTGGGGGCCCTTGGCCGCGCCCGGGACCAGGACCGGGGCCGCGTTCGGGATCCGGGCGCTGCCGGTGACCAGGGCCAGGCCCAGGAAGGTGACGGCCTCGATGGTGAACAGCCGGGTCAGGCTGGCCGGGTCGGCGACGTCCACGATCTGGCCGCCGACCAGCGCGCCGATGCCCATGCCCAGGTTGATCAGGGTGAACTGCAGCGCGAAGGCGTGCGACCTGGTCGCGGCGGTCGAGCAGCGGACGATCATGGTGGCGAGCGCCGGCTGGCAGGTGGTGACACCCGCGCCGAACAGGAAGGACGAGACCAGCAGGGCCGGGGTGCCGGTGGCGTGGCCGAAGGCGAACGCGCCGGTGGCGGCGAGCGCGGCGCCGGCGAGCAGCACCGGGCGCGGGCCGTACCGGTCGATGCCGCGGCCGGTGAACGGGAGCACCGCGAGCGCGGCCAGCGCGAAGACGGTGAACACCATCCCGGCGGCCAGCGAGCCCAGCCCCCGCACCTGGTCCACGTACACGAACATGTACGGCATCGTGAATCCGCTGCCGAACGCACTGAGCGCGTTGCCGATCTGGACGCGGCGCAGCGGGCCGCCCGCCCCATGACGCCGCTGCCTCTGCTGCTTCACCGTGCCGGTCACCGTGCACACCCCTTCGCTGGTTTCAATGAATACTCTTAAGGGCAGAAGATTTAAGAGCTAAAGTCTGCCGAGATAAAGTCTTAGCACCGGAAGACTGCGGAGTCAAAGGCTTAAGGTCTGCACCCCCACGTGCGACACTGGTCCGCATGACAGCAGACAAGCCCGCGCCGGCCGCCCCCGACGAGCTGGGCATCGCCGAGCAGGTAGCCGTCTACCAGCGGGAATTCCCCACCGTGGACCCGCAGGTGGAGACCATCGTGCAGACCCTCTCCCGGGTCGCCCGGCGGATGGGCGTCTCCTACAGCCGGCAGCTGACTGTGCTGGGAATCACCTCCGCCGAGTGGGAGGTGCTCAAGGCCCTGGTGGTCGCCGGGAACCCGTACCGGCTGGGACCGGGCGAGCTGGCCAAGCGGCTCGGGCTCACCCCGGCCGCGATGACCCACCGGATCGACCGGATGGTCGCCGAGGACCTCGTCACCCGGGAGCGGGACGAGACCAACCGGGTCCGGGTGATCATCGAGCTGACCGAGAACGGCCGCGACAAGTGGCTGGAGTCGATGCGGATGGCGGCCGTCTTCGAGGAGGAGCTGCTCCAGGACGTCGTCGGCGAGGACCGCACCGTGCTGTCCGCGATGCTGGCCCGGATGCTGCGCCGGATCGAGGAGAGCCAGCCCGACGCCCTCGGGCGCACCGACGACCTGGCCTGAGCCCGGCGGGCCGGTGGCCTGGTGGCCCGCCCCGGGCCCGGGAACGTGGAAAGTCCGGCCCGCCGGGGTGTCGTCCCCCGGCGGGCCGGACTCGTGGTGCGAGGGTCCGTCAGGGCCCTCAGATCTTCAGGTGCTGCTCAGGTGCGCGGGCCCGCGGACAGCCGGGCACCTGAACGGTGGAGCGGTACGGCCTCAGCAGGGGCCGTTGTCGGTCCAGACGCCCCACTGACCGGTGGTGGCGGGGTCCTCGCCCTTGGTCCACCACTTGTTGGTGTAGTAGTGGCCCTTCCAGGAGACCTTGGTCGAGGTGGCGTAGGTGGCCGCCGCGTCCCAGCTCGGGGCGGCGGAGCAGCCGGCCGGAGAGGTCGGGGTGGTGGTCGGCGTCGGGGTCGCGGTGGGGGTGGCCGTCGCGGTCGGGGTGGCCGTCGCGGTCGGGGTCGGCGTGGGGGTCACCGTCTTGGTCGGGGTCGGGGTGGGGCTCGGCGCGGCCGGGCAGGCGGCGGCGGACCCGTTGGTGGCCTCGACCATCTTGTCGAACAGCGCGGTCTTGGTCCCCAGGTCGTACAGCGAGAAGGCGAAGGAGCCGCCGAGGCCGTTGCAGTGGGCGTAGTCGACCTTGGCCTGGATCGACCGGGTGTCCTCACCGCTCCAGAACGTGGAGCCGTCGTAGAAGTACGTGGTCTTCGCCGTGTCGTCCCAGAAGGTCCGGGCCGGGTTGTCGACGAAGCCCGCGAGCTCCTTGTACATCTGGATGCCGGGGACGTTGCCGGACATCGCCGCGCCGGTGGCCGGGCCGGTGGCGGGCTGGAAGAGACCGTTCTTGCCGTTGTTCTGGACGCCGGTCCAGCCGCGGTAGTAGAACGGCACACCCACGTTGATCTTCTTGGCGGGGAAGCCGCCCGGGATGCCGTAGTCGGTGTCACCGGCGGTGTACGCCTTGATCGCGGCATCGACCGAGTACTTGCCGTTGCCCGGCGCGGCCGGGGTCATCGGGTCGTCCGGGCCGGAGTAGATCGGGGCCTGGTGGTTGGTCGGGCCCTTGGCGTCCCAGGCACCGTGCATGTCGTAGGTCATGATGTCCAGGAATGTGAGGTACTGACCGATCTTGTCGGTCTCCACGTTCCGGATCTTGTCCTGGCCGGCGCCGACCGCCGCCGCCGTGGCGTAGGTCTTGCCGTCGGTCTTGCCCTGGGCGTCCAGCTGCTCGCGCAGCTCCTTCAGCAGCAGGGTGAAGTTCTGCTTGTCGCTCGGGCTGGAGATGTTGCCGGTGTGGCCGCCGCCGCCCGGGTACTCCCAGTCGATGTCGATGCCGTCGAAGATGCCGGCCGCCGAGCCCGGGCCGCCGTAGCCGGCGTCCGTCGGCAGGTTGCCCTTGATGAACATGTCGATGCAGGACGAGACCAGCTTCTTGCGGGAGGCGTCCGTGGCGGCCGCCGCCGAGAAGTACTTGGAGTACGTCCAACCGCCCAGCGAGATCAGGACCTTGAGGTTGGGGTTCTTCGCCTTCAGCTTCTTCAGCTGGTTGAAGTTGCCCGCGATCGGCTGGCCCCAGGCGTCGCCGACGCCGTCGACCGAGATGTCCGGGCCGAAGCTCTTCTGGTAGTCGGCGAACGCGTCGCCCGCACCGTCACCCGCGTTGGGGTTGTTGTCGTCCTGGCTCGCGGCCTTGGTGGCCTCGAAACAGTTCAGGTTGGTGGGGTGGATGTTCGCGAACGAGTAGATCAGGTAGTCCAGCTTCCCGGCGACGCCGGTGTCCTGGATCGTCTTCGGGTAGTACGCGTTCGCGTAGATCGACCACTGGTCGAAGTAGGCGACCTTGATGCCACCGCTGGTGGCGGGCGCGCCGGTGGAGTTGGTGACGGCCGCGCTGGCCGAGGCACCACCGGTGAGGGCGAGGCCCGCGCCGAGCAGCAGGGAGGCGGTCGTGCCGACCGCGAGGGCGGCCAGGCTCTTCGGGCGCCGCCGGCGGCCGCCCTCCTGAGCCGGGGTCCCGGCCCTTTCGATACGTGAACGGAGCATGGGTGCGTGACTCCTGGTTGTGGGGGATCCGCCGCGCCTGGCGGGCTCGTACGGGGTGGGGCCGTACGACCAGGGCATGACAGAACGGGGGAAAGGGAATCGAGCGGGTACATGCCTGACGGACACCGGGATATGCCGAACCGGCGCCCGCGGCCACAGACCGCTGACGCCGGTTCAGGGGCTCCCTGCACCTGTGGATTAAAATGGACTAGACCAACTCGCCCGTCAAGGGGTGATGTTGAGGCTTGAGTCGCGCTTAAGGTTGACCCCCGCCGGGCCGGCCCCGCTGACCTGCGGATCAGTACCGGACGGCGTTGGCCACCACGACCTTCACCGAGCCGGAGAGGTCGCGGTTGCTCCGGGCGGTGGCCTGGGCGGTCTGCCCGGCGGCCACGTCCGGAACGGTCACCGCCGTCGCGTCCAGGACATTGCCGGAGTCGTCGGTGAAGTTGACCTGAATCACGTACCGGTTGGACTGCTGCTCGTGGTTGGCGACGGAGAGCGTCGCCTCGGCCTTGCCGTCCGAGCCGATCGTCACCCCGCTCACCGTGACGTCCCCCTTGGCGTCCAGCCCGCCCTTGACGTTCGAGACCGCCGAGGAGGCCGCCGCCTGCGCCGAGGCGGCCACCGACGCCACCGCGGAGGAGGCCGCCGAGGAGAGCCCGCTCGCGGCCGACTCCACCGCCGAGGCGGCGGCGGAGGCGGCGGCCGAGAGGCCCGACTGGACCGCGCCGGCGGCCGAGGAGACGGCCTTGCTCGGCTCGCTGTCCGAGGAGCAGCCGGCCAGCGCCGCCGTGCCCAGGGCGGCGGCGGCCAGGACACCGGCCACCGCCCGGCGGGGACGGCGCACCACCGCGGCGGTGACGTCCTGGGCGGTGGTGCGGGTCGGGTGGGTCGGGCCGGTCGGGCGGTTCGCCCGGGTCGGCGACTGGCGGTCCATGGGTCCTCGATTCTGCGCGTCGTCGTCCGCGCTGCTTCGTCTCCGCGCTGCGGCGGCTCTGCTCCGGCTCGGCGCCGGGCTGCCCGGCACACCTCACGCCCACCCTCCGAGGGCGCGACCGCGCCCGCCAACAGGGGTGGGCATCCGGGTGAGGGTCGCGGCGGGCCGCGACCGCGGGGTTCCGCGCACCGCCCCGGCGCGCGGAACTCCGGTGGGGCGGTTTCAGGACAGCCCCGAGCCCTCCTGCGTCTGCGCCTCCACGGCGGCCCGCTCCTCGCGCAGCCGCACCACGTGCCGGCGGCGGGCCACCACGCCGTACGCCGAGGCGGCGCTCGCGGCGAACGCCACCAGGCCCACCCAGGGCCGGTCGAAGGCGTGGCCGGTCAGGTGGTCGAGCGAGTACCGCCCCGGGCCCGCCAGGCCCAGCGCGAGCCCGGTCGCCCCCAGGAACGCCGGGTACTCATAGCCGCCCGACATCACGAAGAAGCCGGACGGGGCGTGCACCGCGACCGCGCCCGCCATGGTGCCGGCCACCACCGCGCCGGCCGCCGGGGTGGCCAGCCCCGCCACCAGCAGCGCGCCGCCGCCGGCCTCACCGAGGCCGGCCGCCAGGGCGCTCTGCCGGGCCGGGTGGAAGCCCATGTGCTCCATCGCCTGGGTGGTGCCCTCCAGGCCGCCGCCACCGAACCAGCCGAACAGCTTCTGGGTGCCGTGCGCGATCAGCACCCCGCCGACGGCGCCGCGCAGGGCCAGCAGGCCGAGATCCTTACGGTTCAGACACATGTCGAGTCCTCGTTCCAGCGGAGGTGATCCCCTCGTTCCAGCGGAGGTGATCCGGCTTCCATAGGAGCCGAAAGGGCGGGCCGGCTCGACCCGGGGCCGCCATCCGGGCGAACATCGGAGCACCGAGGAATGGAGGAACGATGGCCACCGACCCGCCCGCGCCGCCGCCCGCCTACCAGCTGGACGGCAACGCGATCACCGACCGCGTCGCGTTCTACACCGCCCTGGGCGCCGCCCTGAACGGCCCCGGCGGCTACTACGGCAGCAACCTCGACGCACTGGCCGACTGCCTGCACGGCGGCTTCGGGCCCGCTCCCCCGTTCACCCTGGTCTGGCGGGACGCCGGCACCGCCCGGCGGCACCTCACGGGCACCGTCGTCATCGGCGGGCGGCGGCTGAGCTACTTCGACGCGATCCTCGACACCCTGCGCACCGAGGGCGTGGCGGTCGAACTGCGCTGAGCGTCCCGATCATGCTTGGCCCATGTTCGTCTTCAACCTGAGCAGCGCGTTCATCGCCTTCTTCGCCGTCGTGGGCCCGCCGAAGGTCCTGCTGTCCTTCGCCCGGCTGGCCGCCACCCGCAGCACCCACGAACTGCGGCGGCTGGCGGCCTGGAGTTCCCTGATCACCGCCCTGATCGGCCTGGTGCTCGCCTACAGCGCGGACTTCGTGACCTCGCTGTTCCACATCAGCGACCAGTCGCTGCAACTGGCCGGCGGGACGATCTTCTTCGTCTACGCCGTCGCCCTGGTCCTCGGCATCCACCTCGGCGCCGGCACCGGCGAGGACGACGACCACCTGCCGAACCCGATGGTGGACGGCATCCGCGAACTGATGCTCCCGTACGTGGCCAGCCCGCTGGCGGTCACCGCGGTGCTGGTGGGCTCGCTCACAAAGGACGACTGGGGCTGGCGGACCACCGTCGTCGGTGCCTACCTCGCCGTGGTGGCGATCAACTACATCTGCGTGGCGGCGCTCGCCCCGCTGATGCGGCGCACCCACCGGACGTCGCTGGAGGTGCTCTCCCGGCTGCTCGGCCTGCTGCTGGCGGCGGTCGGCGTGGAGCTGTTCCTGAACGGCCTGGCGGGGCTGGGCCTGCACCTGCCCGAGGCGCACTGAGGGCGGCGCGGCGCCGGCGCGGGCGTCAGGGCGCGACCACCGGCCGCCAGGGCACCGGGCTGGAGAGGATCATCGAGCTGGCCGGCTGCCCATAGCCGCCGAGGCGGTCGATCAGTGCCTCGAAGGCGGCCATCGCGGGGACCGCCACCAGCAGCACGCAGCAGGCCCCGCCGGTCACCCGGTGCAGTTGGAGGACCTCCGGCCACCGCGGCACCTCCGGGTCGCGCAGCACGCAGCGCGGGCCGTAGCACTGGAGCTGGACCAGCGCGGTGATCGGCAGCCCGGCCCGGGCGGGGTCGACGTGCGCGTGGTACCCGCTGATCACCCCCTCGGCCTCCAACCGGCGCACCCGTTCGGCGACGGCGGGTGCGGAGAGGCTCACCCGGCGGGAGAGTTCGTTGTACGAGAGCCGGGCATCGGCCTGCAGCTCGGCCAGCAGGCGGCGGTCGACGGCGTCCATGGCGGCTCCCGGAGAGGTTGATCGACTGGCTGGATCCCGCTCTTTTGCGATCGTAAAGGGAATCGGTGGGAAGACCTCTCGATCGGCAGGTCCGGCTGCGGTTGCCGTGCCCGGTGCCCATTCAAGTGGGGGCAGTGACCGCCGCACAATGGGGCCCCGGCCACTACGGACCAGCAGGCGGCCGCGTCACCGGTAGGGCGGCATCCGCCGGCCGGGTCATCAGGAGGGATCGGGATGGGGCACGACACGGTGGAGACACCCAACCTGTCGTTCGGTCGGGGCGGTGAGCCGGGTCGGGGCACCCCCTACGCCCGGTACGCGCGCCTGGAGGAGCTGCACAGCCTGCAGCAGCCGCGCAGCAAGGTCCCGGCCGAGCTGTCGTTCATCGTCACCACCCAGGTGATGGAGCTGCTCTTCGGCCTGCTCCGGCACGAGTGGACGCTGGCCCAGCAGGCCATGCGCGAGGACGACCTGCCGGCCGCGCTGGCCGCGCTGCGGCGCGGCACCCATGTGCAGGACGTCCTGGTGGAGTCCTGGGACCTGCTGGCGACCATGACCCCGCAGGAGTTCAACGCCTTCCGCTCGGTGTTCGGCGAGGCCTCCGGGTTCCAGTCATCGGCCTTCCTGCACCTGGAGTTCCTGCTGGGCAACAAGAACGCCGGCCTGCTGCGGATGTACGACGAGATACCCGAGACGCGGGCCGAGCTGAGCGAGGCGCTGCGCGCCCCCGGTCTGTACGACGACGCCCTGGCGCTGCTCGCCCGGCGCGGACTGGCGGTGCCGCACGAGCCCTCCGAGCAGCGGCACCGGGCCGATCCGGCCGTGGAGGCCGCCTGGCGGCAGGTCTACGCCGACCCCGCGCACGCGGCGCTGCAGCCGCTCGCCGAAGCGCTGCTGGACGTCGCCGAGCGGGTCACCCGCTGGCGCCAGCGGCACCTGGCCGCGGTGAAGCGCGCGATGGGCGCCAAGCCCGGCTCGGGCGGCTCCAGCGGCCTCACCTGGCTGCGCAAGGCCGCCGAGCAGGACGTGTTCCCCGAGCTGTGGACCGTACGGGACGAGCTGTGAGCGAGAGAGTGGGCAGGACGTTGGGCATCATGACGCGCGAGGAGTGCGCGGCGCTGGACGCCGTCGACCCGCTGGCGGCGTTCCGCAAGGAGTTCGCCCTGCCCGAGGGCGTCGTCTACCTGGACGGGAACTCGCTCGGAGCGCTGCCGGCCCGCACCCCGGAGCGGGTGCGGCAGGTCGTCGAGGAGGAGTGGGGCCGCGAGCTGATCCGCAGCTGGAACGAGGCCGGCTGGTTCGAGCAGCCCTACCGGCTCGGCCGACGGATCGCGCCGCTGATCGGGGCCGGCCCCGAGGAGGTCGTGGTCTGCGACACCACCTCGGTCAACCTGTTCAAGGTGCTGACGGCCGCGCTGCGGCTGCGCCCCGGCCGGCACACGGTGCTCGGCGACGGCGCGGCCTTCCCCACCGACCTCTACATCGCCGAGGGCGTGACCGGGCTGTTCGAGGGCGCGCGCAGCGTGCTGACCACCCCCGGGGAGCTCGACCGGCACCTGGACGCGGACGTCGCCGTCGTCGTCCTCTCGCATGTGGACTACCGCACCGGCGAGCTGCTGGACATGCCCGGGATCACCGCCCGGGTGCAGGCCGCGGGCGCCCTGATGATCTGGGACGTCTGCCACTCGGTGGGCGCCCTGCCGATCGAACTCGACGCGAGCAACGCGGACTTCGCGGTCGGCTGCACCTACAAGTACCTGAACGCCGGCCCCGGCGCGCCGGCCTTCCTGTACGTGGCCCGGCGCCACCTCGCGGCCGGCCCGCGGCAGCCGCTGAGCGGCTGGTTCGGCCACGCCCGCCCGTTCGCCTTCGAGCCCGGGTACGACCCGAGGGAGGGCATCGGGCGCTTCCTGACCAGCTCGCCCTCGCTGCTCGGCCAGGCCGCGCTGGGCACCAGCCTGGACATCTGGGAGCGCGCCGACCTGGACGCGGTACGGACGAAGAGCCTGGCCCTGACCGACCTCTTCATCGCGCTGGTGGAGGGACTGGAGGGGATCGAGGTGGCCACCCCGCGCGAGCACGCCCGGCGCGGCAGCCAGGTCGCCCTGCGGCACGCCGACGGCTACCCGGTGGTGCAGGCGCTGATCGAGCGCGGGGTGATCGGGGACTTCCGCGCACCGGACCTCATGCGCTTCGGCTTCACCCCGCTGTACCTGTCGTACGTGGACGTCTGGGACGCCGCGCGGCAACTGGCCGAGGTGCTGGAGACCGGCGAGTGGCGGGCGGAGCGGTTCGGCCGGCGCGGCGAGGTGACCTGACCGGACCGGAGCGGGGCCGGCTCCGGTGCGGGGCCGGCCCCGGTGCAGGGCCGGCTCAGGAGCCGGGTCCGCGGGTCGGCCGCGGTTCGGCCGCGGTTCGGCCGCGGTTCGGCGCCAACCAGGGCGGGCAGCACCTTCTATGACGGGACATCAGGTCATAGGAGGAGCAGATGAACTTCGAGCTCGGTCCACTGAAGCCCGAACCCGGCCAACTGATCGTCGGCCTGATCTGCTTCCTCCTGGTGGTCCGGGTGCTGGGCCGCCGGGTGCTCCCGCGGATCGAGCGGCTCCAGGCCGATCGCCGGGACGCCACCGAGGGCGGCGTGGAGCGGGCCGAGGCGCTCCACGCCGAGGCGGATCGCGTCTACGAGGCCTACCGGAACGAACTGGCGGACGCGCGGCACGAGGCGGCGCGGATCCGGCAGGAGGCCGCCGAACGGGGCGCGGCCGCCATCGCGGCGGCCCGCGAGGACGGGGTCCGGGAGCGCGACCGGCTGGTCGCCGAGGCCCACGCCCGGATCACCGTCGACCAGGCACTCGCGGCCGTCACCCTCCGGCAGGACGTCGGCGAACTGGCGGTCGACCTGGCCGGCCGGATCGTCGGCGAGTCGCTGGCGGCCGTCGCCGCCGAGCGCGACACGGTGGAGCGCTTCTTCGACGAGCACTGAGCAGGTGCGGCGCACGCCCGTTCGTGCCGGCCGAACGGGTCCCCACCCGCCAGGGCGGGCCTGCCCGGGGCCGGTCGATCCGGTGGTCAGATCAGATCACCGCAGGTCACCGCAGGGCAGCTCCCGGACCGGGGCCCCGGCCGACGGGGCCGGTCGCGGGTCGGGTCGCCCGGTCGGGTGACCGGGCGACCCAACGGAACTCCGGCGCCTCTGCGGTCAGGCGCCTCGGTCCGGTGGGGCCTGCGGGACTGGTGGGGCCTGCAAGGCCCTGCGGGCTAGCTGTGGCGTCCGCGTCGGCGGGCGACCAGGACGGCGAGGCCGCCGAGGCCGAGCAGGGCGACACCGGCCAGGCCGAGCACGACCGGGCCGTCACCCGCGCCGGTCGACGGCAGCTGCCCGCCCCCGCCGGTCGACGAGCCGGGAGCCGGGAGCTGGCTGGTCGGCCGGTGGCTACTGGGCCGGTGGCTGGTCGGGTGCTCGCTCGGACCGGTCGGAGCGGGGCCGGACGACGTGGGGGCCGGGGTGCTGGACGTGGAGGTCGGCGACGTCGGGGAGGGTGAGGCCGAGGTCGGGGACGGCGAGGTGGAGGTCGGCGTGGGGCTGGGGGAGGTCGGCGACGGGCTCGGCGAGGTCGGCGAGGGGCTGGGCGTCACGGCGCAGTCCGGCAGGTCCCCGTCGAACGGGTAACCGTGGATCTCGTAGCCGCCGTTGCCGGTCTGGATCAGATTGCCCGCCAGGTAGACCCGGCCGTTCATGCCGGGCTGGGCGAGGGTCGTGGTGCCCCCCGCGTTGCCCGCCATGACCGAGCCCTGGAACTGGGCGCCGCCGAGGATCCGCGCGTCGGTGGCCGTGGGGAAGTTCCACATCAGCCTGGAACGCATCTCGGTGGTCTGGTCCCCCGGGAGGCCGGTACCGGTGTAGGTGTTGATGACCGGGTCGGCCGCCAGCATGTTGACGACCACGGTGGCGCCGGCCGGGACGCCGGTGAAGACCAGGCCGATCTGCCGGGTGGTCGAGCCCAGGTTCCCGGTGACGTTGAAGACCTGCTTCATGCTGGTCCCGTCCCCCGCGAAGGTGGCCTCGCTGCCGGTCACCGTGACCGTGCCGGTCGCGGTCGCCCTGGCGACGCAGGCGGAGACCTCCTCGATCTGGTTCAGCACCGAACGGTAGGGCGCGGCGGCGTCCGGATCCGCGATCGACCGGCCGGTGGGGTCGATGTCGACGGTGCCGGTGACCGTGCCCGCGTGACGGAGGTTGCCGAAGGCCGCGCCCTTGGAGTCGCTGCCGCCGATGAGGATCCGGTTGCCGGCCTTGACGTCCACGGCGCCGCCGACGGTCACGAAGTCGCTGCCGTTGGGCGGCACCACCCGCGAACCGACCCCGACCACCCCCATGTTGAAGGCGCCGCCGCCCTGGCTCTTGTCTACGGTGAGGTCCCCCAGGGTGACGATCTTGCCCTCGACCTCGGCCGCCCGGCCGTTCACGGTGTAGTCGCCGCCGGTGAAGACGTTGATCGTGGCGTCCCGGCCGGCGAAGTCCCCGTTGTGCGGCGGCGTCGGCCAGACCGCCGGGCAGTCGGGCCCGGAGCACGCCCCCAGCGGCGGGGCCAGTGGTGCGGCCGAGCCCACCGTCAGCACCGCGGCCATCGGGAGCGCGGCGACGGCGGTCGCCACCGCCAGTCGGACCGCCCGGCGTCCGCGGACGGCCGACGGCCTCCGGTCGGCGGCCGTCCTGCGCTCCGGCGAACCCATGCCCTGATCCATCGCACATTCCTCCGCACAGAGAGAGTGGCGGGTCGCACAACCCGCCACGTTTCAGTAGATCCCATCTGATACACGACAGATCCGGTACATCCAACACCAAATCGGACGAACCACACCCTACAGACCGTCAGGATCGATCCCAAGCTGTCCGGGCGGGCGCCGATCACGCCCGCGGGCGGCCACGACCACGGGCGGCCCCGCTAGGTTGGGAGCATGACTTCCGAGGACCAGGACCCGCAGGCTCCGCTCGCCGCCGTCTCGGCCAGCGCGGACGTCCTGCGGCACCCCGAAGCCGGCGACCACCTGCTCACCGCCCTCGAACACGAACGCGCCGCGCGCTTCCGGCACGAGTCGGGGCGGGTCGACTTCACCGCCGCGCACATCCTGGTCCGGCTCTGCGCCGCCCGGCTGCTCGGCGTGCCGGCGGCCGGGCTGACGCTGGCCCAGAACTGCCCCGACTGCGGCAAGGGCGACCACGGCCGGCCCTACCTGCCGGACCACCCGGACGTCCAGGTGAGCCTCTCGCACACCCACGGCGTCGTCGCGGCCGCCGCCGGGTACCAGCCGGTCGGCGTCGACGTCGAGCTGACAGCACGGAGCGGCTCGCTCCTCGACGTCGCCGCACGGGTGCTCAGCCCGGCCGAACTGCGGCAGGTCGAGGCGCACCCGGAGCCCGGGCGGGCGTTCCTGCGCCTGTGGGTGCGCAAGGAGTCGCTGATCAAGCTCGGCCGGGCCAGCCTGGACACCCTGGCCGGCGTCGACCTCTCCGCACTGCCGCTCGACGTGCCGGCGGGCGAGCCGCTGCACAGCCGCTACCAGGACCTCCACCTGCTCGACTGGGCGGACGTCCGACAGGGAGCGGCCGTCTCGGTCGCCAGCACCGCCGCCCCCCGGGTCGTGGTGCTGACGCCGCCGGCCGGCTGACCCACGGGCCCTCCCGCCCCTGGAACCGTGGTCCCACCCGCACGGCCGGGGCCCGGATAAGCGGTGTTAGCGTGCCTGCTCGGGGCTCGGAAACCGGACGCCCCGGCTGCCCGCGCCGCGTCCCCGGCGCGCAGCCCCCGTTGGATCAAAGGGTGTTCCCGCCATGGCCAAGTTCCTGCTGAGCCTGCACGTCCTCGCCTCGGTGCTGTTCATCGGCCCGGTGGCGGTGGCCGTCAGCATGTTCCCGCGCCGGGCCGCTGCCGCACTGGCCGGCGGACCGGAGCGGGCCGCCGAGGCCGGCACCCTGCGACTGCTGCACCGGATCACCCAGGTCTACGCGCTGCTGGGGATAGCCGTCCCGATCCTGGGCATCGGCGTCGCCCAGGTGATGGACGTGCTCGGGCAGTCCTGGCTGATCGTCTCCATGGTGCTCACCGCGCTGTCGGCGCTCGCGCTGCTGCTGTTCGTACTGCCCGCGCAGCAGGCCGCGGTGGACGCGCTCGACCTCGACGCCGGGGCACCGGAGCACGGCAAGGCCGTCCAAGGCCTGCGGCTGCTGCCGATGACGGCCGGGGTGTTCAACCTGCTCTGGGCCGTGGTCGTCGTCCTGATGGTCATCCGGCCCGGTTCGACCACCGGCGCCTGACCTGCGGCCGCCCCGCCGGGGGGGATACCGGCGCGGGGGATACCGGCGCGGGGGCGCTGCCGCGCGCCCGGTGCCGCGCGCCCGGTGCCGCGAGCCGGTTCAGGGCCGTGGCCGCGGACGCCGCACCGGGACGCCCGCCCGCTTCACCGCGCGGGCGACGATCGCCGTCTCGGCCCGGTCGACGCCGAGCGGGCCGAGTGTTCCGGTGAGGAAGCGGTAGAGACCGCCGTGGTCCGCGCAGAACAGGGTGGCCACCAGGTTGGCCGGACCGCTGGTCGCGAACACCCCGTGCACCTGGGGGTGGCGGGCCATCGCCGTACCGACCTCGGCGAGCCGGCCCGGCGGGACGTCCAGCCAGAGGTTGGCGTCCACGGCCATGCCCAGCAGCCGTGGATCGACAGTGGCGTGGGTGCGCAGCAGACCGGCGCCGGCGAGCCGGTGCAACCGGCGGCGGACGGTCGACTCGGGAGCGCCGACGGCCGCCGCAAGGGCGGCGTGGGACTGCCGGGCGTCCACGCCGAGGCGGGCGAGCAGCGCGTGGTCCAGCGCGTCGAGCGGGGGCTTCTCCGGGGCGGTCGCGACGGGCGGCGGGGTCAGGGCGGCCACCTCGGCCTCGTCCAGGTAGCCGGCCCGCCACTGCCCCGCGTCGGAGAAGGCGTGCAGCACCGCGTGCGCGGTGGTCTCGGTGACCGCCGCGGTGGCGGGCAACCGCCCGTACAGCAGCTGGTCCCGCCCACCGGCCTCGCCCAGCATCACCGCACCGATCTCCTGGCCGCCGAGCATGACGTCGACGAAGGGAACGTCCGGGCGGTCGGCCAGGGCCTGGGCGATGGTGTCGGCCTTGCCGCGCAGCACCCGGACGCGCAGCAGCAGCGCACCGACGGCGGCGTCCTCGACGTCGGGCATCCGGACCACCCGCAGCAGCCCGGTCTGCTGCAGCCGGGCCAGCCGGCGGGTGACCGTCCGCGCGGAGACGCCGAGCACCTCGGCGATCCGGCCGGTCTCGGCCCGGCCGTCGACCTGTAGCGCGCAGACCAGGCGGCGGTCCAGCGCGTCCAGCACGCTGTCCGGATCAGCAGTTGAGAGGTCCATAGAGTCCGATCTCCGCCGGAACCACCCGGCCGTCCGTCCTGTTCGGCAGCACCGACGGTACCCCTGGTACCCGACGGCCGGGAGTTCCCCTCCCGGCCCGCGACGGATCGGAGGACGGCCATGGACGAGGTACGGGCGCTCAGGGAGCTGCTGCCCGGGGTCGAGGCGGCGGTGCGGGAGGTCGGCGCGGAGCTGGCGGCGGCGCGGCCGGCCGGGCCCACCCCCGGGCGGACGCTCGGGGAACTGACCGCGCGCTTCGCCGAGTTGGACGACCCGGTCGCCGCCCGCCTGCGGGCCCGGCTGGGCGCGCTGCGTCCGCAGGCCGGCTGGGTGAGCGACGAACCGGCGGGCACGCTACCGGCCGAGGGCGAGTGGTGGCTCTGCGACGCGACCGACGGCGCCGTGCAGTACCTGCTCGGCCAGCAGCCGTGGGCGGTCACCGCCACGCTGGTCCGGGACGGCGTCGCGGTGCTGGCCGTGGTGCACACCCCCGAGCTCGCCGGGCGGACGTACCGCGCGGTCCGCGGCGGCGGCGCCGAACTGGACGGGCGGCCCGTCGCACCGCTGGAGCGCGACCCGGCGGTGGCCGTCGCCGGGACGGCGCAGCCGCCGCTGGTGGCCGCGGACCCGGTGGCGCTGCGCCGCGCGGGCGAGTCGCTCACGGCGGTGCTGGGCTCGGTCCTGGCGGTCCGCTGCCTCGGCCCGACCTCCTTGCAGGTCGCCCAGGTCGGCTCCGGACACCTGACGCTGTTCTGGGAGTACGGGGCGGACGCGGGCAACCTGCTGCCGGGCGCCCTGATCGCGGCCGAGGCGGGCGCGACGGTGACGGACGCCGCCGGGGCGGCCTGGACACCCGGCTCGGACAGCTTCCTCGCCGCCGCGCCCGGGCTGCACCCGGCCCTGGTGGAGGTGCTGCGGGCCGTGCGGTGACCGGGGCGTGGTGGGTGCCCGGCCGGGCCGGCCGGGCACCGGGCGGGGTGGGCCAGGGCCGGCCTGCCGCCAGTCAGCCCGCCACCGGTCGGCCCGCCGGGGTCAGCCCTTCGGGGTCAGCCCTTCGGGGTGAGCCCGAAGAGTGCGGCCGCGTTGTCGTGGCAGACCGCCCGCAGCCACTCCTCCCCCAGTCCCAGCCCGGCCAGCGCCTCCAGCTGGTGGACGTACCGGTACGGGATGTTGGGGAAGTCGCTGCCGAGCAGGACGCGGTCCTGGAGCGCACGCAGGCGGGACAGTTCGCTGCGCGGGAACGGGTCGTCGGCCTCGACGAAGTCGGTGAACGCCATGGTGGTGTCCAGCCGGACGGACGGGTGGCGCTCGGCGAGGTCGAGGAAGTCCCGGTACTCGGACATGCCGAGGTGGGCGACCACCAGGACCAGCCCCGGGTGCCGGTCCAGGACCTCGCCGATCGGGCCGGGGCCGGTGAACTTGCCCGCCACCGGCCCGGATCCGCAGTGGGTGACCACCGGCGTACCGGTCTCGGCCAGCAGCCCCCAGACCGCGTCCAGCCGGCGGTCCGTCGGGTCGTAGCCGCCGACCTGGAGGTGCGCCTTGAACACCTGGGCGCCGTCCTCGACCGCCCGCGCCACGTAGCCGGGCGCCTCGGGTTCGGCGAAGAAGGTCGCGGTGTGCAGGCAGTCCGGGGTGCGGGCGGCGAAGTCGGCGGCCCAGGCGTTCAGCCAGGCCGCCATCCCGGGCTTGTGCGGGTACAGCATGGAGGTGAACGCCCGGACGCCGAACTCCCGCAGCCGCTCGACCCGTTCGGCCTCGGCGACGCGGTAGGTGATCGGCCAGGGCCGGTTGACGAGCGGACCGGCCAGGTCGAAGTACGCCCACACCTTGTCGAGGACGTTCTTCGGCATGAAGTGGGTGTGCACGTCGATCAGGCCGGGGAGGCCGAGCGCCTGCCAGAAGCCGCGGACCGCAGCGGCCTCGTCCGCTTTGGTTGCCTTGTCTACCTCGTTCGCCTCGATTACTTCGTTCGCCTCGATTGCCTGGCTGGCCTCGGTCGCCGTGTCCGCCTCGGCCACCTCGGCGGTCTCGGCGGTCTCGGCGGTCTCGGCGGTCTCGGCGGTCTCGGCGGTCTCGGCGGTCTCAGCCGCGTCGTCCGCGCTCATGCGGGCACCGGGCGGGCGCGGTCGATGATCGCCCCGGCGTCGAGGCCGGCGGGCAGGGTGCCGAAGGCCGCGCCGTGGTCGCCGCCGAGGCGGGAGGCGCAGAAGGCGTCGGCCACCGCCGGGTCGCCGTGGCGGACCAGCAGCGATCCCTGGAAGGCCAGCGCCATCGCCTCGACCAGTCGGCGCGTCCGGTACTCCAGATCGCTCGGATCGGTGAGCTGCTTGCGGAGTTCGGCGACGGCGGCGTCCAGCCGGCGGTCCGCGCCGGCGGCGGCGTCCAGCTCGCCGAGGAAGGCCTCGACGGTCTCCGGGTGCTTGGCCATGGCGCGGAGCGCGTCCAGGGCGGCGACGTTGCCGGAGCCCTCCCAGATCGAGACCAGCGGCGCCTCGCGGTAGAGCCGGGGCATCCCGGACTCCTCGACGTAGCCGTTGCCGCCCAGGCACTCCAGTGCCTCGGCGGCGTGCGCCGGACCGCGCTTGCAGACCCAGTACTTGGCGACGGCCAGCCCCAGCCGGCGCACCAGCGTCTCGGTCCCGTCCCCCGCCAGCGCCCGGTCGGTGGCCTCGGCGAGGCGCATCGCCACGACGGTGGCCGCCTCGGACTCCACCACCAGGTCGGCGAGCACGTTGCGCATCAGCGGCTGGTCGACCAGCGCCTTGCCGAACGCCCGCCGGTGCAGGGCGTGCTGGACCGCCCGGGTGGCCCCCAGGCGCATGCCGGAGGCGGCGCCCACGGTGCAGTCGAGACGGGTCATGTTGACCATCTCGATGATGGTCCGGACCCCCCGGCCCTCCTCCCCCACCAGCCAGCCGACCGCGCCGTCGTACTCGAGCTCGGCGGAGGCGTTGGACTTGTTGCCCAGCTTGTCCTTGAGCCGCTGGAGGTGGAGGCGGTTGCGGGTGCCGTCCGGCAGGACACGGGGCAGCATGAAGCAGCTCAGCCCGCCCGGAGCCTGGGCGAGCGTCAGGAAGAGGTCCGACATCGGCGCCGAGGTGAACCACTTGTGGCCGGTCAGCCGGTAGGTGCCGTCCGCCTGCGGAGCGGCGGTGGTGGTGTTGGTGCGGACGTCCGAGCCGCCCTGCTTCTCGGTCATCGACATGCCGGCGATCAGTCCCCGTTTGCCGTGCGGCTCGCGCAGCCCGAAGTCGTACTCGGTCGCGGCCAGCAGCGGCTCCAACTCGGCAGCCAGCGCCGGGCTTGCGCGCAGGGCGGGGACGGCGGCGTAGGTCATCGAGATCGGGCAGGTGTGACCGGCCTCGACCTGGCCCCAGACGAAGAACTTGGCGGCGCGGGCGGAATGCGCGCCCGGCCGGCCGTCCCGCCAGGGCGTGGCGTGCAGACCGTGGCCGACGGCGGTGCGCATCAGCTCGTGCCAGTACGGGTGGAACTCGACCTCGTCGATCCGGTGACCGAACCGGTCGTGGGTGCACAGCACGGGCGGGTGCTCATTGGCCAACCGCCCCCAGTCGGCGGCCTGTTCGGAACCGGCCAGCCGGCCGAGCTCGTGCAGCTCGGCCTCGGCCCAGCCCGCGCCGGCCCGGTGCAGGCCTGCGAGCAGGGTCGGGTCGGCGGCGGTGTCGTGCCCGTACGGCAGCGGCACCTGGTTGGTGACCTCGTGCGTCCGGGAGGGCGCGTACACCGGAACGGGGGCCACCGGAGTGGGTGCGGTCACGTCGGGTGCGGTCGTGTCGGGCGTGGTCGTGTCAGGCGTCGCTGTCATCGCGTCCTCCCAGGGCACGCAGGGTGAAGGAGACCAGGGCGGGGACCACCTCGGGCGGGGTGTCCCCGGAAACGGGTGCGTGGGCCGCGGCGAGCGGACCGGCCAGCGCCTCGCCCACCGCGCCGACCAGGGCGGCCGCGGTCAGCTCCGGGTCCTGCCGGGGCAGTTGACCGGCCGCCACGGCGGCGGCGATCTCGGTGGCGATCACATCGCGGAACGCCCGCCGGAACACCAGCCGTTCGGCGTCCACGACGGCGTCGGCCGGCTCGACCAGCAGTACGTGGGCGAGCCTGGGCGCCCGCAGGGCGCGGGCGGCGAAGGTCTCGACCACGGCGGCGATCCGCCGCTTCGGGGTCTCGTGGCGGGCGACGGCCGAGGTCACCGCGGCGATCTCGCGGTTGACCACCCGGCGGAACAGCTCGACCGACAGCTCGGCCTTGTTGGCGAAGTGCTGGTAGAGGCTGCCGGTGGCGATTCCGGCGCGGTCCGCGACGGCGGCCATCGAGCAGCCGCCGTAGCCGCGCTCGGCGAGCAACCCGACCGCAGCCTGCAGGACCGCCTCGCGCTGGGCGTCCAGTCGGGCTTGTACGGCGGGGGTGCGTCGATAGGCCATGAAAGTATTGAAGCACCGATTCATTGCTTCGGGGAGGGGGCACGCTGCGTTCTCCGCGTCCAGCGGGGGCTTGCGCCCGGGGAGGATTCCACGTGCGGCGGAGGTTCCGCGTCGGACGGGGACGCCGAAGGGCCACCCCTCGCGATGGCGACGGGTGGCCCCGGTGGGTCGGTCGGCTCACGCGTGACACTCGGTGATGCGTGACGGCCGGCGACGCGTGACAGCCGTGGCGCGTTACAGCCGGTGGTGCTCCAGCTTGAGGCCTTCCTCGTCCAGCGGCCCGAACGGCGGGATCTGGTGGGACTGCGCGAGGGACTTGGCGGCGGCCGGGTCGGCCAGGCCGGCCCACTCCAGCACCTTGGCGGTGGCCTGGACCGACTCGTCGGCCTTCAGCTTGCCGATGTTGGACCCGTGGTTGCCGCCGGCCACGGTGTAGACGTAGCTGTCCTCACTGCCCCGGCCCAGCCGGAACGGCTCGGCGCCCCACGGGTCGTTCTGGCCGTAGACGAAGATCATCCGCTCGGCGGAGTGCTTCACCCAGCGGTCGATGTCGCGCATCGCGGACGCGTCGAAGCGCATCGGGATGTTCTTCGGCACGTACGTGCGCGGCGAGTACAGCTCCTTGTAGTCGTAGTGCTGCAGGCCCTTCAGGTGCGAGACGTCGAAGGACGGCGAACCCAGCTGGGTGCCCGCCTGGTAGTAGTACGCGGTGTACTGGGCGAGCGACTGGTCGCTGTTGCCGGTGATGCCGGACTGGGTGTCGAACCACGCGTACAGCTCGTCGTCGGTGGCGGTGGCCGCCACCGGGACGGCGGCGCAGTCCGCCTCGGTGCTGTACTGCCAGAACGCCCAGACGACGTCGAGCACGCCCGCCTCGTAGGCCCGGTCGGCGCTGCCCGTGGTGGCGAAGGTGGAGCCGGCCGCCGCGTTGTCGGCCACGTAGCGGGCCTCCAGGCGGTCGCGGCGGACGAGCAGCTCGCGCTGCGCGGCGGCGAGCGTGGCCCGGCACTCCGGGGTACCCACGGTCCGGAAGAACTCGGTGTAGGCGGAGTCCTCGCGGTTGTCGACGTCGTTCGGCGCGACGTACGCGATGGTGCCGTCCACGTCGTCCGGGAAGAAGCGGCGGTGGTAGGTCGAGGACATACCGCCCTTGCTGGCCCCGGTCGACAGCCACGCGCGGTGGTAGACGCGCTTCAGCGCGGTGATGATCCGGTGCGAGTCGGTGGCGGCCTGCTCGATGCCGGCCTTGGTCCAGTCGGCCGGCTCCGGGCGGGACGGCGAGAAGTAGCGGTACTCGATCGAGACCTGGTTGCCGTCGGTCAGCCGGGTCGGCTCGGTGCGCGAGGGGTTGGTGCCGAGCGTGTAGCCGTTGGTGTAGAAGACGGTCGGGCGGTCGTACCCCCGGTGCAGCACGCTCAGCCGCTGCTGGAAGGTGCCCAGCCAGGGGCGGAGGTGGTCGATCGGCTGGGTGTAGGTGAGCAGGAAGTAGCGGTGACCGGTGGTGGTCGGCTTCTCCTCGGTGACGGTCATCCCCGGGATCGCGGCCAGGCGGTCCTTGATGTCGGCCGCGGGGTTGTCCGCGGCCGAGACCGGGCCGGCCGACGCGTCGGCGCCGGCCGCCAGGGCGGGCGTCGCCAGACCGAGGCCGAGCAGCGGCATCAGCAGAACGGCGACCAGCAGCCTTCTGAGCTTGGTGGACATCAACTCTCCATCGGGTCAATGGAACTGTTCGACACTCTCCGGCAATCGGCGCCCGACTGCCGGACGATCGGCCGTCCGGTAGACGGCCGAGTGGGCCACCCGCGGGATCGCGGATGGCCCACCGGGGAAAGATGTGCTGATCAGGGGCGCGGCAGGGTGCAGCCGGCCCGGGTGAGGTCGAGGCGGTTCCCGGCGGCGAAGCAGGCCGGGATGCCGTAGGTCTCCTGGGCATAGTTGATGCCCTGGCGGACGGTCACCACACCGTTCTGGTCGACCTCGCACGGGTTGTTGTCCGTGCAGCGCTCGCCGTCCTCGTTACCCGTGTTGTTCACGGCGACGACCTGGCCGGTGCTGGTGTCGATCACCGGGGAGCCGGAGGTACCGCCGATCGTGTTGCAGCTGGAGGTGTAACGGACCGAGTCCTTCCAGGTCCAGGAGCCCTCCTTGAGCCGGTAGACGAAGCCGTCGACCGAGCACGAGTAGGTCTTCTTCCAGTACCCGGAGACGACCTTGATGGAGGTGCCCTGCACCGGGTGGCTCGCGGAGATGGTCAGCGGGGCGATGCCGTAGCTCGACTGGATCGCGGCATAGGTGGTGTTCAGCTGGTAGATCGACACGTCGGTGTCGGTCATCGTGCCGTAGACCACCTTGTTCGCGCGCAGCGTGGCGACCTTGGAGCCGGTGCCGTTGAGCAGCGAGAACGTGCGGCTGGAGGACTGGTTGACGACCACCTGGCCGGGGCCGGGGAACCCGGTCTCCAGGCAGTGGCCGTTGGAGAGGATGAGCGCCGGGTCCGTCGCGGCGGAGGCCGGAAGCCGGACGAGCGAACCGGAACAGTTGCTGAGCGCCACCGTCCCGGCGAAGTTCACGGCAGCCCGGGCCTGCTGGTCCTGGGACGAGGCCTGGAGCTGGGGGTCGGCCAGGGTCTGGGCCGCGACCTGTGCCTCGGTCGCGGCCGCGGGGGCGGTCCGCGCGTCCGCGGGCGACGAGGCGACGGCGGCGGGGGCGCCGGCCAGGGCGGTCGCCCCGGCGAACAGGAGCGCGGCGAACGTGCCTATGAGCGGCTTCTTCATGAGAGACCTCTCGTTGTGGGGGTGCACCAAAACTGGCGCGGACATGACGAGTTGTCAAGGGTCCACCACGAGGGGAGGTCAGACGGAGGGAGGCCTCGGGGGCTGGGGAGCGGGGTGAGGACCGGAGTGAGGACCGGGGCGCGGAGCGGCGGGAGTGGGGCGCGGCAGTGGGGCACGGGACCGAGCGCCCCAAGTGGGACGGCGGCACCGCCGACCAGGGCTACCGTCAGCCGCCCTGCCAGTGGCGGCGACCGAGGCTGATGAGACGCAGCTGCAGTCGGGCGGTGGCGGCGATGTGCCGCTCGCGCTCCGGGTCGGCCTCCTGCGCCTCCAGGAGGGCGGCGGCCGTGGAGACCATGTGGTCGACATACAGCTCGGCGAGCGTCCGCAGATCCTCCTCACTCCATCCCTGCGACACCGGCTGGAGCGCGAGCGCCGCACCCACCTCCGTGGCGAAGCGCCCGAGTTCGACGTCGATCGCCTCCCGCACCTGCCGCACTCCCCCGTGCCGCTCGCGCGCCAGGAAGCGGACGTGCGGCCGATGGTCACGCACATGCTGCTCGATGACGTCCACCGTCCGGTCGATCAGCTCGTCGGACCCGCCCGCACCGGCGAGTACGGAACGGATCATCACATGGAGGCTGGCGAGCGATTCCTCGACCAGGGCCACCCCGAGGGCGGCGAGGTCCGGGAAGTGCCGATAGAAGGCGGCCGGCGAGAGTCCCGCCTCCCGGGTGACCTCGCGAACGCCGACGCTCGCGAGGTTCTGATCGGCCAGCAGGTGCAGCCCCGCGTCCAGCAACGCGCGCCGACTCTGCTGCTTCTGGGCCTGCCTGGCCCCAACGGTGTGACTCACGCCATTCAGTAAACAATCGTTTGCCGAAAATGGCCAGCCCGCGTAGAGTGACAGAGGATTCAGCGAACACTTGTAAACCCAAGGCGGTGGAAGCCGCCGGAAGGGACCGCCATGATCCTGCTCACCGCCCTGGTCGCCATGGGCGTCCTCATCGGCGCAGCCGCGCACACCACGCTCCCGGTCTTCCTCACCGCCGCCGCTGCCATCGCCGCCTGGCTGCTCGCGTTCGGCGCCCGCGAGGGCATCGCCCGCCTGCGTCAGCGCTGACCCTCTCGCCACACCACCGTCCCGGAAGGACACCCGCCGTCATGAACACCGCCACCGCCACCAGCACCGGCGCCGCTGTTCGGCGCCACCGCACCGCCGAGGCCGACAACCTGGCCGTCGCCTCCTTCCTGCTCGGCCTGCCGGGCCTGCTGCTCTTCAACATCGTTCTCGGCCCCCTGGCCATCACCCTCGGCACGCTCGCCCTCGTCCGGGGCACCCACCGCCGTGGGCGCGCCCTGCTCGGCATCGTCCTCGGCGTCGCCGCGCTGGTCGTCCTCGCCGTCACCACCGCCACCAGCCACGGCGTGCTCTGGCAGATCGGCGACTGACCTCGGCGCCGGTCACGCCTTCCTGACGGCCCAGCGGCTCCGGCGTCCTGGCGGCCCCCTCGGCCCTCGAACGCCCTTGATGCCCTGGCCGCCCTGGCCGCCCTGGCCGCTCCGGTCACTCTCGTCCCAACGGCGGAACCGAGCCGCTCGAACGACTGATCCAGCCAACCTGCGGCGCGAAGCCCGTCCGTCCCCGTACTGTGGCGGCATCGGCCGGGTGACGACATGGGGGCTGGAGTGACGACCGAGTACCAGAGTGACGCGCAGTCGGGGCGGACGGGAGGCCCCGAACGGGCTGGCCGGCTGCTCGCCGTCAGCGATCTGCACGTCTCCTACCAGGAGAACCGCGACCTGGTGGCGAAGCTGCAACCCGACTCGCCCGACGACTGGCTGATCGTCGCCGGTGACATCGCCGAGATCAGCACCACCATCGAGTGGTCCCTGAGCCTGCTCGCCGAGCGCTTCGCCCGGGTCATCTGGGCCCCCGGCAACCACGAGCTCTGGACCCACCCCGACGACCCGGTGCAGCTGCGGGGTGTCGCCCGCTACGAGTACCTGGTGGACCTCTGCCGCCGACTCGGTGTCGTCACTCCCGAGGACCCGTACCCGGTCTGGGAGGGCGCCGGCGGACCGGTCGCCATCGCGCCGCTGTTCCTGCTGTACGACTACACCTTCCGGGCTCCCGGTACGACCACGAAGAAGGAGTCCCTGGAAGCCGCGTACAACAGCGGTGTGGTCTGCTCGGACGAGCGGATGCTCCACCCGGACCCGTTCCCCGACCGCGACTCCTGGTGCCGCGAGCGCGTCCGGCTCACCGAGAAGCGCCTGGCGGCCTGCGACCCGGAGCTGCCGCTGGTCCTGGTCAACCACTACCCGCTGGTCCGCCAGCCCACCGAGATCCTCTGGTACCCGGAGTTCGCCCAGTGGTGCGGCACCGAGCTGACGGCGGACTGGCACCGGCGCTTCAACACCGCCGCGATGATCTACGGGCACCTGCACATCCCTCGGGTGACCAACTACGACGGCGTCCGCTTCGAGGAGGTCTCGCTGGGCTACCCCCGCGAGTGGCGCCGCCGCGGCCTGCCGGACCCGCTTCTGCGTCAGGTGTTCCCCTAGACGAGTCATTCCGAAGTGATCAGTGGTCGTAGGCGATCAGGGACCGTGTGATTGGCTGTCCGGTCTTGTGGTTGTGCCAGATTGCTGCGGCCAGCGCGAGGACGCGTTGGGCGACGCGGACGGCGATGCCCTCAAAGGTCCGTCCGCCGTGTTGTTCCAGGTCGAGCTGGCCTTTGAGGGTGTCGTTCACCGACTCGATCAGCTGCCGCACCGATTTCAGCAGTGACTCGCCCTTGCGGCGTTTCTCCCGCTTGAACGGGGCCGCAGCAGCTCTGCCCCGCGCATGGCCAGATCGGTCTCGAATTCCTTGGAGGCGAAGCCCTTGTCCGTGATCATCAGCAGGCCGGGGCGGTCGGTGACTGTTTCCGGCTCACGATCCGACATCGCCGTCAGCACCTCGCGCTCGTCCAGCTTCGGGTTCGCCAGGGACCACAGGATCGGCATGCCAGTTGGGGCGCACACCAGGTACAGCCGCAGGCCCCAGAAGTATCGGGAATGGCTGGCACAGTATCCGTATCCGTATCCGTATCCGTATCCGTATCCGTATCCGGCCCAGCCTGCCAGGTCCGACCGCTTCACGGGGGGCGTGACCGGCCGCACTCGACCGGGGTGGAGTCGATGATCCAGTGGTTGTCGAACCAGAAGTCGGTGTCTGTCGCAAGGAGCCGTATAGCCCGCCTGACCAGCGGCAGCGCAGCCCGCAGCCGCTTGTTCCAGCCCGGCTGCTTCGGCATGAAGGGGAACATCTCGCCGAGGCGGGAGCTGACGAACCGCAGCCACCTGGACTCCGAGGTGAAGCCCAGCATCGCCTGGGCGACGGCGAGGCAGACGAGCTCGGAATCGGTCAGCCGGGGAGGGCGTCCCAGCCGCCGGGTGTCCGTCAGCTCGTCGTCGATCTTCACATACAGTGCGGTGAGCAAGGCGTCCAGGTCATTCGTCACAGAACGATCTTGGCCGCCCTGTCTGTCTCTCCGGCCGCCGGCGGGGGACTGCCCGATCGCTCGGCTTCACGCTTGAGCAGGCCGACAAGCGACGGGAGACCGGACGTCGCCGCCATGGCCGCCCGTGCTGGATCCCCCGGTCCGCGCTGTGGCCAAGAACGCCCAGGGCAGCGCGAAGATCTCAGATCTTCCGCCGTCTGCTGCCCGCCGTTGTCGAGTGCGGCGACGACCTGGCCGCGTCCCGGCCCCGGCCCCGGCCCCGGCCCCGGCCCGAGATTGCCCGAACCCCGTGCCGTGTTCACGCCATCGATGTCATAGTCGGACGTTGTGTGGACAACGCTTGCGCCGCTCATCGGCGTCCTACTCGGCGGGCTCATGTCGATGCTGGCCCAGCGCTCGGCAGGACGCGCCTTGGAACGCGGCGAGGCACGCCGCAGTGCTCATGAACGTGCCGAGGCGCGCCGCAACGAGCGGCTTACTCACCTCGTCGAATTTCTGTCTGCGGTGCAGGAAGCTGAACGAGTCGCGGTGGATCGGTATCACCACAACCTGGCTGACGAACAGTGGCAGGCCCGGGCACGGCAGGTCCTTGACAGGGTGTGGGTGATGCAGAAGACGATCCACGTACTGTGCGCATCCGAGGTCGGCGAAGCGGCACACAGCCTCGCGTGGGCAGTTCAGGAGGTGATCAGGAAGGGCCCCGAAGATCCGGAAGATCCGCAGGACGAGAAGGTCTGGGCGCACATCCGTCCGAGCCGACAGGCATTCCTTGATCTCGTGCGCGACCAGCTGAGTTGAACCCGGAGCGATTCGGCAGCTGTCGTGAGCGACCCGGGACACGCAGCACCAGCTCCGGCCTCCATTGTGCGGCGAGCGTCATCTACTTCGCGGGCTTCTCAGGGGATGCGAAGCCCGCCTTAGCGCGGGAGGCCTGCATGTCCACTGACCAGCAGCACACCCCCGAATAGCCCCTTGGCCCATCGACAAGCTGATCGCGATCACTTCGGAATGACTCGTCTAGCTCGACCGAGCGCCGGACCCGGCCGGGCTGGATCCGCCCGGCCGGGCACCGGGGCGGACCCCGGTGCCCGCTGGACGGAACGCCGGTCGGGCCGGGGTGACCGAGCCGGCGCCGGCTCGGACCGGTGGCCGGGGGGCCCGGTGGGCCGGGTGGGCCAGGTGGGCCCATGGCGCGTGATGCCCCGTCGGCTCACCCACCCTGCGCTCACCCCGCTGCCGCCTCGACGGCCGTCACCTCGTCGTCCTGTCACCCCGCGCCGCCTCCTCACGCCGCACCTCCTCATTCCGTCGCGATCGCCCTGAGGATGTCGAGCCGCGCCGCCCGGCCTGCCGGGCGCAGGCCCGCGACCGCGCCCGCCGCCAGTCCGGCCACCAGCACCACCGCGAGCTGTCCCGGCGGGATCGCGAACGAGCCCGTCCCGGCACTGTCCGAAGCCCGCACCAGCGCCCAGCCGAGGAACGCCCCGAGACCGAGCCCGCCGACCGTCCCGAAAGCCGCCACCAGGACGGACTCCCAGCGCACCATGCCCCGCAGCTGCGCCCTGGTCTGGCCGACCGCCCGGAGCAGCCCCAGCTCCCTGGTCCGCTCGTGCACGGCGAGGGTCAGGGTGTTGGCGATGCCGAGCAGGGCGATCAGCACCGCCAGGGCCAGCAGCGCGTAGACCACCGAGAGCATCATGTCGACTCCGCCGGCCGCGCTCGCCGCGTACTGCGCCCGGTCCTGCACCTGTGGGTTCCCGAAGGGGGCGGCGGCCTTCTCGACGGCGGCCCGGCCCGCAGCGAGCGGCACGGAGGCCTTGAGCCCGACGGCGACCATGGTGTCCGCGTCCTGCCCGCGGTGCGGCGCCCAGGCCTGGCGGGTGATCAGGTAGTCCCCGGCCAGACCGCTCTCGTCGTACAGGGCGCGGATCGTGAAGGGGCCGCTCACGCCGTCCGTGAAGGCGACGGTCACGCTCTGGCCGAGCCGCCAGCCGCGCTGCTCCGCCTCGCTGCGAGCCACCGCCAGGCCGTCGGTGCCGAGCGCGTCGAGGGCGCCGTCGACGCGGCCGAGGTCGACGATCCCGGCCAGTCGCGCCGGGTCGGTGACGTCCAGGACCCGCCCATGACCGTCGATCCGCGCCACGCCCCGGCCGAGGCCCACCGTCTGCCGCACCTCCGGCAGTTGGGCGAGCGCGTCCGCCAGCTTGGGGCTGACCCCGCTGCCGCCCGCACCGAAGGAGGGCGCGGTGACGGCGAGGTCACCGGCGAAGGACGAGCTCACCGTGGAATCCAGGGTGGCCTTGACCGAGGCGCCGAACACCGTGAACAGCGTGACCACCGCGACGCCGATCATCAGGGCACTCGCCGTGGCCGCCGTGCGGCGCGGGTTGCGGGCCGCGTTGCGCCGGGCGAGCGTGCCGGAAACCCCGCGCAGCCGTGGCAGCGGCGCGCCCAGCGCCCGGACGGCGAGTGCCGCGGCGACCGGACCGAGCACCACCACGCCGGCCAGGACGGCCAGCCCACCCCCGGTGGTCAGGGCGACCGACGGCCCGTCCGTCGCGCCGAGAACGGTGACCGGGACACCCGCCGCGACCAGCAGCCCGCCGAGCCCGACCCGGGCCCTGCCGGACCACCCCTCGGCCGTCCGGTCCACTCCCGTCTCGCGCAGCGCCGCCAGCGGCGCGGTGCGCCCGGCCCGGACGGCGGGCAGGAGCGCCGAGCCGACCGCGACCAGCGTGCCCACGAGCAGCGGCAGCACGACCGCGGCCGTACTGATCACCATGCCGCCCGTCGGCAGCGAGAAGCCGAGTGCCGAGAACAGTGCCTTGAGCCCTGCGGCCACGCCGATTCCGGCGAGCAGCCCGCCGAGCGAGGCGAGCGCACCGACGACCAGCGCCTCCGCCAGGGTCGCCCCCAGCACTTGGCCCCGCACCGCCCCGAGCGCCCGCAGCAGGGCGTTCTCCCTCGTCCGCTGGGCGACCACGATCGCGAAGGTGTTGTGGATGGTGAAAGTCGCGACCAGCAGGGCGATCCCGGCGAAGACCAGCAGCAGGGTGGTGAACATCGTCAGGAACCGCCCCGAGACCATCGCGGTGCTCTCCTGGGTGGCCGCCGTACCGGTGATCGCCTCCACCCCGCCGGGCAGCTCCGGGGCGATCCTCCTCACCAGCTCCTGCTGGGAGATCCCGTCCGCCGCCCGGACCTGGATCGAGCCGGCCTGACCGGCGCCCTTGGGAGTGAGGTGGCGTTCGGCGTCGGCCAGCGTGAGTGCGGTGAAGGTGCTCGGGCCCATCCCGTCCGCGCTGTCCCCGAAGGTGGCGATGCCGACGACGGTGACGGTCACCGGGTCGGGGGTGCGCAGCACGGTGGTGGAGCCGATGTGCAGCCCGCCGGCCTTCGCCGCACCGCGGTTGACCACGGCCTCGCCGGGCGCCTGCGGCGGGTGTCCCTCGGCGAGCCGGTAGGGGTTGAGCCGGCTGTCGGTGAGCCAGTTCCCGGCCAGGGTCGGCGGCCCCTGCCCGCCGACCGGCTTGCCGTCACTGCCGACCAGCTGGCCGGCGCCCTGGACCGACGCCTCGGCGGCGGCCACCCCGGGGACGGCCCGCAGCCGCTCGGTGAGCGCCGTGTCGACGGGTGCCCGGACCCCTCCGGGCGTCCCGGGGGAGTCCAGGACGTCGGCGCTGCGGACCACCACGTCGGTACCGGCATTGGCGTCGGCGAACAGCGTGTCGAAGTTGGAGCGCAGGGTGTCGCCGAGCACCATCGTCCCGGCCAGGAAGGCGACCCCGAGCAGGATCGAGAGGAAGGTGCCGACCAGGCGCCGCTTGTGCGCTCCCAGGGAGCGCAGGCTGAGCCGGGCGGCGGCGGTCGCGGCGGCCGTCGTGGAACTCATGACCGCCCCCGTTCGAAGGCCTTCATCCGGTCCAGCACCCGGTCGGCGCTCGGCTGTTCCATCCGGTCGACCAGCCGGCCGTCGGCGAGGAACAGGGCCTGGTCGGCGTACCCCGCCGCGGTCGGGTCGTGGGTGACCATGACGACGGCCTGCCCCATCTCGTCGACCGCCCGGCGCAGCAGGCCGAGCACCTCGCCGCCGGTGCGGGAGTCGAGGTTGCCGGTCGGCTCGTCGGCGAAGACCACCTGGGGCCGCCCGGCGAGCGCCCGGGCCACGGCGACGCGCTGCTGCTGGCCACCGGAAAGTTCGCTCGGGCGGTGGTGCAGCCGGTCGCCGAGGCCGACGATGTCGATCAGCGCGTCCAGCCAGCCCCGGTCGGGTGCGGCGCCGGCCAGGTCGAGCGGAAGGGTGATGTTCTCCCGGACGGTCAGTGTGGGTACCAGGTTGAACGCCTGGAAGACGAAGCCGATCCGCTCCCGGCGCAGCAGGGTGAGGCGCCGGTCGCCAAGCAAGCCGAGCTCGGTACCGCCGATGTAGGCCCGGCCCGCAGTGAGGGTGTCGAGGCCCGCCGCGCAGTGCATCAGGGTGGACTTGCCCGAACCGGACGGCCCCATGATCGCGGTGAACCCCCCGGCCGGGAAGTCGACCGTGACGTGGTCCAGCGCCCGGACCACGGTGTCGCCGACGCCGTAGACCTTCACGGCGTCGACGACCCGCGCGGCGGTGTCGCGTACGACGTCGAGTGTGCTCACTTCCCCGCGCCCCCTCGGCCCTGCTCGCGCCCGCGCCGGCTCTCGGTGAGGACGGCCCGCTTGGCGCGGTACTCCTCCGCGTCGATGGCGCCCTCGGCGTACCGGCGGCCGAGGACGGCCAGCGGGTGGTCCGCCCCGGCACCGCAGCCGCGGCGCCAGACCGTCCGGCGCAGCACGACGATCACAAGGAACACCACGGCGGCCCAGGCGAGCGGGATCAGCAGGATCCAGGGACCGGGCCAATGCCCGTCGTGGTCGGCCAGCAGCGTGTACATGGTGGTTCATCTCCTCGGCGGTGGGCTTCAGCCGCTTCGGGGTGCGTCCCGAAACACCTAGAGCGTCCCGCCGGGGAGCCTGCTCCCGCGTCCTCCGGGCAGCGGCCGTTGAAGTACTCCCGCGGGAGTACGGACGGCCCGGCAGCCGCGCTTGGGAAGTAGCGGACAGGCACGGGGAAGGGGTATACGACGTGCCGGCCCAGGGCGTGCGGGACGGCCCGGGCCGGGACGTCGTCCAGACCCGGGCCCCCACCCGCCGGAAGCCGCGCTCAGCCCAGCCAGCCGGGCCGGACCAGCCCCGACTCGTAGGCCAGCACGACGAGTTGCGCCCGGTCCCGCACACCGAGCTTCACCATCGCCCGGCTGACGTGCGTCTTGGCGGTCAGCGGGCTGACCACCAGTCGGCGGGCGATGTCCGCGTTGGACAGCCCCAGACCCACCAGCGCCAGCACCTCCCGCTCCCGCTCAGTGAGCGCCGAGACGTCCGAGAGCCCCGCCGGGGTCTGCTCCGGCGCCTTGGAGCGGGCGGCGAACTCGCCGATCAGACGGCGTGTCACCCCCGGCGAGAGCAGCGCGTCCCCCGCGGCCGCGACCCGGACGGCACGCAGCAGCTCGGCCGGCTCGGTGTCCTTGACCAGGAAGCCGGCCGCCCCCGATCGCAGGGCCTCGAAGACGTACTCGTCCAGCTCGAAGGTGGTCAGCACGACCACCCGCACCTCGGTCAGGGCCGGATCGGCGGCGATCCGCCGGGTCGCCTCCAGCCCGTCCGTGCGAGGCATCCGGATGTCCATCAGGACGACGTCCGGGCGGAGTTCGCGGGCGAGCCGGACGGCGGCGTCGCCGTCGTCCGCCTCACCGACCACCGTGAGGTCGTCCTGCTGGTCGAGCAGCGCCCGGAAGCCCGCCCGCACCAGCAACTGGTCGTCCGCCAGCAGTACCCGGATCACTCGTCCTCCGCACCGGTCGTGGGCAGCGTCGCCCGGACCCGGAATCCGCCGCCGACCAGCGGCCCCGCCGTGATGGCGCCGCCGAACGCGGCGGCCCGCTCCCGCATGCCGATGAGCCCGCTGCCGGTGCCACCCGCGTCGCCGACCGCGGCCGGACCGGGGTCGTCGACCGTGACGACCAGCGCGGTCGGGTCCGACCAGTCCAGACCGACCGTGGCCCGCCGGGCCACCGAGTGCCGGATCACGTTGGTCAACGCCTCCTGGACGATCCGGAACGCCGTGAGGTCGACACCGGCGGCCGGTGCGCGCCGGTCACCCGTCTCGCGCACCTCGACGGCCAGCCCGGCCCGCTGCGCCTGCTCGGTCAGCTCGTCGAGCCGGGCCAGCCCGGGCGCCGGACCGCGCGGCGCGGCCGTACCCGGCCCGCGCAGCGTCCCCAGCACCTGGCGGACCTCGCCGAGGGCCTCCTTGCTGGTCGCCTTGATCGTCGTGAGCGCCGTACGGGCCTGCTCCGGCCTGCTGTCGATCAGTTCCAGCGCGACCCCGGCCTGGACCGTGATCAGCGACAGGCTGTGCGCCAGGATGTCGTGCAACTCGCGCGCCATCCGCAGCCGTTCCTCGTCGGCCCGGCGCTGCTCCTGCTGCTGGCGGTACTCGCGGTGGGCGGCGAGCTGCTCCCGCCGGAACCGGACGATCTCGGCCACCGACAGCACCAGCAGCAGCCAGGCCACCAGCCCGAGCTCCTGCCACCAGGCGATCTGCTGCGGCTCCGTACGCAGCCAGTCGGCCGGCACCACGAAGGTGATCAGCACATGGGCGAGGTAGACCCCGCCGAGGCCCGCCCAGGCGGCCTGCCGGTGCCCGGAGGCGACCGCCACGCAACAGGCGATCACCCAGCTGGCGAAGACCGGCCCGTACGGATAGCCGGCGGCCAGGTACAGCACCGTGACGGCCGAGCTGCCCGCCACCGCCGCCACCGGCCACCGGCGGCGCAGCACCAGCAACGCCGGCCCGAGGAGCAGCAGCAGGTAGCCGAACGGGTCCAGCTGGACCCGTCCGCTCTGGTGGCCGGCGGCCGCCGTGGACCCCACCACCTGCACCGCCGCGACGACCAGCGCGGTGGCGACCGGCCAGCCGGCCTTCGCCGCCCGCACCCACGGCGGGCGCCAGGGCTCGACCCGCCCGCCCTCGGGCATGGCGGACCCCGGCCGGGGATGCTCTCCCGCCCCGGGGGGCATTCCCGACACGGGCGGCACCTCCGACGACGACGGCCCGGGGTGCGCCCGCGACGGCTTGGGTGTACGCGGCGTCATGCCCGGAAGGCTAGACCCCGGGCCCGGCCCACCGCGTCACCCCGGGGTGGCGTTCGGGCGTACTCCCGCGGGAGTACGCCCGAACCTCGCTGACCGGTCCGACCTGGTCCGCACCGGCAAAGCCGACCGCACCGCGCTACTGCGGATCGGCGGCCTTCGCCCAGGCGTCCTCCGCCTTCGCCGACGGCTCCGGCCGGGCCAGCGCCACCACCAGCTCGCCCGCGTCCACCTCCGCGATCAGCGTGTCCCCCTCCCGGACCGTGCCGTCCAGCAGCAGGTTGGAGATCCGGTTGTCCAGCTCGGACTGGATGGTGCGGCGCAGCGGCCGCGCCCCGAACTCCGGCTGGTAGCCCCGGTTGACCAGCCACTCCTTGGCCCCGTCGGTGATCTCCAGGTCGATGTTCTGCGCCTTCAGCCGGCGCCGGCTCCGCTCCAGCATCAGGTCGACCACCTTGAGGAGGTCCTTGCGGGAGAGCGCGTGGAAGACGATCACCTCGTCGATCCGGTTGAGGAACTCCGGTCGGAAGTGCGTCCGCAGGTCCCCCATCAGGTCGTCCCTGATCTCGTCCACGTCGCCCGCGTGCTCCAGGATCCGCTGCGAGCCGATGTTGCTGGTCATGATCACCACGGTGTTGCGGAAGTCGACCGTACGCCCCTGGGCGTCCGTCAGCCGCCCGTCGTCCAGTACCTGGAGCAGCAGGTTGAAGACGTCCGGATGCGCCTTCTCCACCTCGTCGAAGAGCAGCACGCTGTACGGCTTGCGGCGGACCGCCTCGGTGAGCTGCCCCGCCTCGTCGTAGCCGACGTACCCGGGCGGCGAGCCGACCAGCCGGGAGACGGTGTGCTTCTCCTGGAACTCGCTCATGTCGAAGCGGATCATGCGGTCCGGGTCGCCGAACAGCAGCTCGGCCAGCGCCTTCGCGAGTTCGGTCTTGCCGACGCCGGTCGGCCCGAGGAACAGGAAGGACCCGGTCGGCCGCTCCGGGTCGCCCATCCCGGCCCGGCCGCGCCGCACCGCCTGGGCGACCGCCGTGACGGCCTGGTCCTGCCCGATCACCTTCCGGTGCAGGTGCTCCTCCAGCTGGAGCAGCCGCTCGCGCTCGGTCGCGTTCAGCTCCGCGACCGGGATGCCCGTCCGGCCCGAGAGCACCTGCGCGATGTCCTCCGCGGTGACCGCGACGACCTCCTCGCGCGACTCCCTGACCGCGGCCAGCTCGTCCTCGGTCTGCCGCAGCTCGGTCTTGAGGTTGGCGGCCCGCACGAACTCCTCGTCCGCGACGGCCTCCTCCAGCTCCCGGCGCAGCTTGGTGATCCGGTCCTGCACCGGCATCGCCTCGGTGGAGCCGCTCAGGCTGCGCAGCCGCACCCGCGCGCCGGCCTGGTCCAGCAGGTCGATCGCCTTGTCGGGCAGGAAGCGGTCGCTCACGTAGCGGTCGGAGAGGCTCGCGGCGGCGTCCAGCGCCTCGTCGGTGAACCGCACCTGGTGGTGCGCCTCGTAGGCGTCACGCAGCCCGTGCAGGATCTCGACCGTCTCCTCGACGCTCGGCTCCGGCACCAGCACCGGCTGGAAGCGGCGCTCCAACGCGGCGTCCTTCTCCACGTGCTTGCGGTACTCGTCGAGGGTGGTGGCGCCCACCACGCTCAGTTCCCCGCGGGCCAGCGCCGGCTTGAGGATGTTGCCCGCGTCCATCGAACCCTCGCCGCCACCGCCCGCGCCGACCACGGTGTGCAACTCGTCCAGGAAGAGGATCACGCTCTTCTCGGCCGCCGTGACCTCGTCGATCACGCTCTTCAGCCGTTCCTCGAACTCGCCCCGGTACTTGGAACCCGCCACCAGCCCGGTGAGGTCGAGGGCGACCACCCGCTTCTCGCGCAGGCTCTGCGGCACGTCTCCGGAGACGATCCGCTGCGCCAGACCCTCCACGATGGCGGTCTTGCCGACGCCGGGTTCGCCGATCAGCACCGGGTTGTTCTTGGTCCGGCGGGAGAGGATCTCGACGGTCTGCTCGATCTCCTCGGCCCGGCCGACCACCGGATCCAGCCTGCCCGCCCGCGCCTCCTCGGTCAGGTCCCGGCCGTACTCGTCCAGCGTGGGCGTCTGGCTCGGGCGCGCGCCGGTGCCGCTGCGCTCACCACCCGTCCCGCGCCCTTCCATCACCGTGCGCAGCGCCTCCGGCGAGGGCGCCGCGTTGCGCAGCGCCGTGCCGGCGCCGGAGCGCTCCTCGTCCAGCAGCGCGCCGAGGATGTGCTCCGGCCCGATGTACGACGCGCCGGCCTCCTGGGAACGGGCGTGCGCGGCGAGCAGCGCGCGCTTGGCGGACGGCGTGAGCGCCGGGCGGCCGCCCGGCGTCTGCGCCCCGCCCCCGGACGGCAGTTCCCTGCCCAGGTCCTCGGCGAGCTGCTCGGGGTCGATGCCGGCACGCTCCAGCATCCGCCGCGAGGCCTCCACCTTGGTGGCGGCCCAGACCAGATGGGCGGTGTCGAGGTCGCTGCTCCCGTCCTCGGTGGCGCGTCGCGCGGCGAGCGCCAGCAACTCCTGCGAGGACTCGCTCAGCAGCCGCCCGATCGGCACCCGCTGCACGGCGGGCGGGGAGGCCGTCGGACTCATGCCGAAGAACCGGCTGAGCAGGTCGGAGAACGGATCGCTCGATCCGAACGGGGGCATGGTCACCGTGGTTCACCTCTCCCAAGCAGTCTGCGCTCACACAAACACAGCCTCCCTGGCCCCGCACCCGCTCGGACGCCGGTCAGGTGCCGGTCAGCCGCCCGTCACCCGGTCGAGCAGGACACCGCCGCTGTAGGTGACGACCATCGCCAGCGAGCCGCCCGCCACGTTCCGCAGCACTGCCCGCAGCGGCCCCGCGCCGCCCAGCCGGGCGCTCACCCAGCCCGACGCGGTGAGCGCCAGCAGGACGGCCGCCACCGTCACGCCCAGCCGCCAGGACTCCGGCGGCAACAGCACGGCGAGCAACGGCACCAGCGCCCCCAGCGTGAACGCGGCGGCGCTGGCGAACGCCGCCTGCCAGGGGTTGGTGAGCGCCTCCGGGTCGATCCCCAGCTCGGTGTGCGCGTGCGCCGCCAGCGCGTCCCGCTCGGTGAGCTCCACGGCCACCCGACGGGCCAGGCCGTCGTCGAGCCCGGCGCCCCGGAAGAAGTCGGTCAACTCGTCCAGCTCCCCCTCCGGATCCTCCGCCAGCTCGCGCCGCTCCTTCGCCAACGCGGCCTGCTCGGTGTCACGTTGCGTGCTGACCGAGACGTACTCCCCGGCCGCCATCGACATCGCCCCGGCCAGCAGACCCGCCACCCCCGCCACCACCAGCGCCGTCCGCGAACCCGACGCCCCGGCGACACCGGTCACGATTCCCGCCGTCGAGACCACACCGTCATTGGCCCCGAGCACGGCCGCCCGCAACCAGTTCAGCCGCGACGACAGCTCGGCCCGAGTCTCACCCTGCGCCGGCCCGTCGGCCTCCCCGGCCACCTCGGCCGAAGTCTGTCCGCCCATCAGCGATCACCTCCGATCATGCCCCGGGGCTACCCGCTCCTCCGATGATCAATCCGCCCACCCGCCCCCTCCCCGCAAACGCCAGCGGCCCAGGCCAGGACAACCGTCCCGACCTGGGCCGACGATCGTCCGGGCCCACCACGAGTCGTCCGGACTGGCCGCGAGAGCCGGACTCGGCCGCTCCCGGGGCGGGTTGAGCAGCAAGGTCCACGCCGCTGTCGACTCCGCGGGCCGACCGGCGGATCGCGACATCTGCACCGGCGACCAGAAAGGCCTTGGCAGGGACTCTACGATGACGTCGCTTCCCTCTGAAGCCGCGCTGGTGGAGGAGTACTCCGTCGACCGCACCACGGTGAAGCGCGCGCTCGATGTTCTGGCTGTTCTGGCTGCCAAGGGCCTGATCCGATCGCAGCCCGGTGTCAGTCGGGTTGTCGCGGGCGCCGAGCCCAAGGTACCCCGGTGCTCGACCAACTCACCGCGATCGCTCAGACACTCGACTCGCCCAGAGGACCGGTGCCGCTCGGGAAACTGTCCGGCGCGCGCTCGCGCAGTTGGAAGGGGCCGGCGTTCTCGATGTACGCCATGGGAAGGGCGGACGGGTCCGGGCTCTTCCCGCCAACCTCACCTGATCACGTGGCCCAGGACACCCAGCGCGGGCGCTCGGGAACATGGACCGGCTGCTCAAGCGTCGTCACTGATGTCGGTCTGAGGTGTCAAATGCCCCGGACCATGATCGGTCCGGGGCATCTCTGCTGGTGGGCGCGGACGGTTTCGAACCGCCGACATCTGCTTTGTAAGGATTGGCGTGAGGCACCTTACTTGGCCTTGGGATTCTCGCCCTCGCCCTCGCCCTGGGCTCTTGCCTGTTGATGCCCTCGGGTGACCGCCACATACCGCTCGATCTGGCACGCCTGTGGCACGAGCAGGTCAGCCCGCGAAGAGACTCGGGCACGGGCAGGTCTCCAACGGATCGGCCAGCCGGTCTGACCACCCACCAGACCGTCCTCGGTGGCGACCTACCGACGACTGGGCCAAGCCGAACCGCTCAACCGGTGTAGCTAGAATTGACCGCCGCCGGGAGGCACTCACCCGTCTGGTTCAAGCCTAGTCGCAGAGGCGCTTCAGGCGCCGTGCTATAGATCTATGACTCAAACCATCGCATCTAACTGGGATACGAACTGGTTCGCCGTAGCTGGCATCAGTCAGGCGATCGTAGCCCTGACCGTACTGTTCGGGGTAATCAATCTGAGACAGAGCCGAAAACTGCGCATTATCGCCTACGAGGAGCGTTACGAGGAACGATATTGGAGCCTCATGGAGCGACTTAGCGCAGAAGCCTTGAGGGGGGCACTTCAGCACCCTCCCCCCACTGAACCCAACGAATTAGATTTCCAGGCTGTGCGCTCATATTTTCGGCTCTGTGAGACGCAACTCAACGTTCGAGCCTCAGGGTGGATCACTGATGCCACCTGGAGGCTCTGGGCGCAGGGAATCAGCGACAGAATGCGCCACTATCCGTTTACCCACGTCTGGGATGAAGTGGTCTCCAATCCGCGCGCTAACCATCTGTACCGACGTCTTCGTCAATTCCTAGATGGCGGATCCGACCCTTGCCAGTTGAATAGGCGGACGCGTTGGTGGCGGGGGCTAACTGGATCGAATCATCGCTAAATCTTGTCCCGCATGTGAGTCGGATCGCTGGCCAGAATTACCCAGCCACGCCACGAACGCCACGACAGGCCATGGAGTTGGAGAGCATCGAACGGCAGATCACGTTTCGTGGGCCTGCCCACGCGGGCGGTGGAGCGGTTTTGGCCGGTGTCCTGTCTGGTCTGGGGTCGAGCATGATCGGGGGGCCGTAAGCTGTTGCGACTCGGTCAGGGCTTTTGGGCCTGACCGCAATTTGGCCGAGTGGCCCCCCGGTCTTGCTCGACGCGGGTCCCGGTCCTGGCAGGTGGGTAAAACCGTGGAGCCGCCCGTCACCAGCCACGGCCGGTAGTGACCGGTACCCATGTCCTCCCGCCTGGCGCGGCCGGCCGCCGCCGTCGCGGGGCGCAGACAGGAGCGGCGGCGAGCGGCAGGGCCGCGCGCTGGCGCGCCGCGCGCGCCCTTGAACCCGTAGAGAAGGTTTTTACGCAACACCCCTCCTCCTCTACTCCTCCTTCTGTCCTGCTCTCTCGCCTGCTGGCCGAACCGCCTCCGCTACCTGGCTCGCCGCGTTCCTGTCGATCGGTACGTGGGCATGCTGATCCCGTGTCAGGGAGGGCACACAGGAGGGATGGGCATGGCGGAGCTGGTAGTCAAGCTGTGGCGAGTGCCAGGCAAGGAGCGGCTCTACGTGAACACGGCCGGCGCCCGCGGCGATTCGGTGGCTTGGCTGGACTGCAAGACCGGGGTGGTCATCGTGGACATCCCGGAGCTTGAAGCCTCTGCACTGGCCAAGGTCGAAGACTGGTGCCGCTCCTTCGGTAACCACGTGCCACAACGAACTGTTCGATACCGAGAGGCGAAGCGCCAACCAGCGAAGGTAGTCCCGCCTCCCGCGCCACAGCCTCGGGCTGAGGTGCCGTTCCTGCCTCCCATGCGAGAAGATGACGACCTCGCGCGAAACCTCCCTGGCGCCGGGCTGGAGAGCTTGGTACGCCAGGGCGAGGAGAAGTACAAGCTGCTCGTCCGCCTCGCCGCCAAGGTATCCCGACAGCGTCTCGGCGACACGACCACCCTCCGCGGGCTGGAGGGCGAGCAGATCGTGGGCGCCCGCCTGGAGCCACTGAAAGCCGCTGGCTGGAAGGTCCTGCATGGCATACCGCTGCCGTCCGGATCGGACATCGACCATGTGGTGATCGGCCCGCCGGGCGTCTTCACGGTCAACTCGAAGCACCACCCCGGCGCCACGGTGTGGGTCGGCGACAAGATCGTGAAGGTCAACCGCAACGGCTTCCCGTATCTGGAGAACTCAGAGTTCGAGGCAAGCCGGACCGCCAAGCTGCTGACCGAGTGGTGCGGCTTCGACGTGCCGGTTCACCCCGTCATCGCCGTCGTGGGCGCCCAGAGGATCACGCTCGGTGCGACGCCCGGCGTGACGGTCATGGACGGCGAGCAGATCGCCTCCGTCCTAACCTCCCGGCCGGCGGAACTGTCCCCGAACAGGGTGGATCGGGTCTTCACCATCGCCCGTCACCGCTACGTCTGGAGCCAGATGAGCAAGCACGGAAGGAAGCCCCGCTGACTCAGCTCGCCTGCAGCATGTCGATGAGCGTCCGGCCGTCGTGCGTCCGGACGTGCGGGGCCGCGTCGCCCTGGAGGGCATCGAGCAGACGGACGGCGTAAACCTCGCCCATCCGGTCCGCGACCTCCTCCGGGGTGAGCCACGCGACGGCCGTCGACTCGTCGGACAGCTGCTCGCTGCCGCCTTCGGGATGGCACCGGAAGACCAGGGCGACCACCCCGCGGTTTACGTTCTTGTAGACGCCGGTGAGTCGTTCCACCGAGACCTTGATTCCGGTCTCCTCGTACACCTCGCGGCGAACGCCATCCTCGACCGTCTCCGCGAGTTCGAGCACGCCACCGGGCGGCTCCCACGTGCCGTTGTCGGCACGGCGGATCACCAGTAGCCGGCCGTCCTCGCGCACGACCGCGCCGGCCACAGACACGGAGTGGAGAGGCGTTGACGGTTGAAGTGGGGTGTTGGTACTCATGTACAGGAGAATAGGAGACCTTTCAGCACCATGGCGAGTGGCGAGGCCGCATCGACGGCGAAGGCGAAGTATCAGCAGATCGCGGACGACCTGGCGTCCCAGATCCGATCCGGGGTCCTGCCTCCCGGCGCGGCCATCCCCAGTGAAGCCGAACTCATGGAGCGGTACGGGGTGGCTTCCGGCACCGTCCGCAAGGCCGTCGCCGAGCTGCGGACGACACAGCTCATCGAGACGCACCACGGCCGCGGCTCCTTCGTTCGCTCACGCCCCCCGGTGCAGCGGAAGTCCTCGGACCGGTTCCGCCGTGCTCACCGCCTCGCCGGCAAAGCGGCCTACCTCGCCGAAGCCGAGCAGTCCGGCGGCAAGCCGTCCGTGAACGTGCTCTTCGTGGGGCCGGTCGACGCGCCGGCCGAGATCGCCGAGCGGCTGAACGTGCCCGTCAGCTCAAAGGTGCTGGCCCGCAAGCGGCGCTACTTCCGGGACGGGACACCGACCGAGGAGGCGACGTCCTATCTGCCCTGGGACGTGGTGAAGGACATCCCGGAGACCTTCGCCGAGAACCCCGGTGGCGGCGGCATCTACGCCCGGCTGGAGGAGCACGGTCACACCTTGGCCGAGTTCGTCGAGACCGTCCGGGCCCGGCTGGCGACCAAGGCGGAGACCGCGGCGCTCGCTCTGAGCCCGGGTGCGCCGGTGATCCATCTCGTCCGGGACGCAATCACGGATGCCGGCCGCGTGGTGGAGGTATGCGACACGATCATGGCCGCTGACCAGTTCGTTCTGGACTACCGGTTCGCCGCACGCGACTGACACTCGCTCAACTTCCGCAACCCGTTGCGAGATTCCTTCTCGCGACGGGTTGACTCATGTACAGGAGTCGAGCACTCTTCTATCCATCAACTCATGTACATGAGTGCATGAGATTAGCTCCGCTATAGGAGATGCACCGTGGCCGTGTTCAAGATCGACCTCTCGACCGCGTTCGTGTTCGTGGTTGTCCCGCCGGCTCCGAAGCTGGTGAACAAGCAGACCGGCGAGATCGCCATGGACCGCGAGACGGGGGCCAGGCTGCTGACCGTGGGCCTGACGGTCGCCGACGAGGGTGAGGCGAACCTCTACACCGTGACCGTGCCTGAGACCGGCATCTCGGAGGGTCTGGGCGTCGGTATGTCGGTGGCGGTGACCGGGCTCAAGGCCCGCGACTGGGAGAACGAGTTCAACGGGCAGAAGCGGCACGGGATTTCGTTCCGCGCCGCAGCGATCACCTCGCTCGTCCCGGCTCCCGCGAAGGGCTGAGCGTCATGTCCGAGCTACTGACGCTGGCCGAGGTGGGTGGCCCCCTGGTGGCCGTCACCGGTGGTGCCGCGTACGCCCGGGTCAAGGCGCCGGCGGTGTACTGGTCGGCGATCGGCCTTCCGGTCACGGCGGCGCGGTTCTCCGCAACGTACGGCAGCACCATGGACGCCTGCGGGCTGACGGTGGCGCCGTCCCGGCTGCGGGCCCTGGTCACCCGGGCGACCAGCCGCCGGGAGATCCGCCCGGTTCCGCCGAGGATTCGCCGGGTGCGGCCGACCTCGACGGGCCTGCGGGTCCGCCTGCGGCTGGCGCCTGGTCAGGAACCGGCGGACGTCGCAGCATCGGCCGAACGCCTCCGCCACGCCTGGGGCGTGCACGCCGTACACGTGTCCGTGATCAAGCCCGGGGTGGTGGAGCTGCGGATGACCGGCTTCGACGTGCTCCGCAAGGTGCGGATGCCGCGCCGGATGCCGTCCGGTGAACTGCTGGTGCCGGTGGCACTGCGGGACGACGGTACGGCGTTCGTCCGGGACTACCGGACCATCCCACACTGCCTGACGCTGGGTGCGACGCTGACCGGCAAGTCTGTCTACATGCGCAACCTGGTCACCGGTCTCGCCCGGCGCAGGGTGGCGTTGGTGGGGATCGACTGCAAGCTCGGCGTTGAACAGGCGCCGTTCGCCCCACGGCTGTCGGCACTGGCCACCAATCCGGATCAGGCAAATGCACTGCTGGACAAGCTGATTGGCGAGATGGAAGCGCGGTACAACCTGATCCGCGACCATCAGGGCATCACTGGCTCGGTGTCGGATGACGAGATCACCTCGGACATCTGGGGCCTGCCGACGGACCTGCGGCCGGTACCGGTGGTGCTCGTCGTCGATGAGGTGGCGGAGCTGTTCCTCGTCGCCACCCGCAAGGATGAGGACCGCCGGGACCACATGGTCACCCAGCTGATCCGCCTTGCCCAACTGGGACGCGCCGCCGGAATGTTCCTGGAGGTCTGCGGCCAGCGGTTCGGCTCCGAGCTGGGCAAGGGGGCGACCATGCTCCGCGCCCAGCTCACCGGCCGGGTCATCCACCGCGTCAACGACAAGCCCACCGCCGAAATGGGGCTTGGCGACATCTCGCCCGAGGCGGTCGTCGCCGCCACACAGATCGCCCCCGAAATGCCCGGCGTAGCCGTGGCCGGCGACTCCTCCGGCGGCTGGTCCCGCATCCGCACCCCGTACCTATCCCTCGCCGACGCCGCCCGCATCTGCCGGGAAACCACCAACCTGACGCCCGAGCTGCCCGCCCTCGCGGCCTTCCGACCGGTCGTCCCGGCCTCGGCCGCGACCGCTGACGGCCCGTCCCTGGTCAAGCCCCGCCCCGCCACCGGCTGACCCACCCCTCATCACGGTCGGCGCAACCGCTTCTCGCGCCACGTCCCTACCCCGCCATGCCCCAATCCGGAAGGAACCCGGTCCATGACCGCGAGGAAGCTCCGCACCAAGAACGCCCCGCCCAAGTGCACCGGCTGCGCCGGCGAGGGCTGGGTGAGCGAGACCCACACCGTCGGCCGGGGCAAGAAGTCCCGCCCCGCCGGTGAGGTCGAAGTCCTCTGCCCGACCTGCCTCGGCACCGGCACCGCCGCCGAGTAGCCACCCCGACCGCCGGATCCGGGCGGATGCCCTCCCCTGGCCCGTCCGGTCCGGCCCCAATGCCCAGGAAGGAGAACCGACCGATGCGACTGCTCCGCCCGGACGCCGTGCTCGTGCAAGCCGCCATTGCCGGTGCCCTGTCCTTCGCCCACCTCCACGACCTCGCCGCAGCCGCCGGCCAGCACGGCTGGAAGGCATGGGCCTACCCCGTCTCCGTCGACCTGCTGCTCGTCGCTGCCTGGCACCGCATGCGCGTCCTGCGATCGAACGGCACCCCGGCCCCGGCCGCCTGGACCTGGTTCGCCATCGCCCTGGTCGCCTCGCTCGGCGCCAACGTCGCCACCGCCGGGCTTCTCGACCTCGACACCGTCCCGGCCTGGCTCCGCATCCTCGTCGCCGGCTGGCCCGCGCTCGCCTTCTTCGGCGGCACCCTCCTCGCCCACACCGCCACCGAGCACCGCCCCGAACCCGAAACCGCCCCCGAGGCTGAGCTGCCGGTCTACGAAGCCGAGCCCACCGTGCCGCCGGTCACCCCGGCCGCCGAGCCCGAACCGGAGGCCGTCGAAGCCCCCGACCCCATGCCCGCCCTACCGCCTGCGCCCGCTCCTGCTCCTGCTCCTGCTCCGCCCGTGTCGGCCCCGTCCGTCTCGGTGCCGGCCGCGCTGGTCGATCACGCCCGCAAGGTCGCCGACGACCACCACGCCCGCACCGGCGCCCCGATCGATCCGGACACCCTGCGCGCCCGCCTCGGCGTCCCGCCCCAGCTCGCCGCCGCCATCGCCGCGCAGCTCATCTGACAGGAGGTCACTCCATGCCCCGCCCGATCCGCCCGCGCAACACCATCCGCATCGGTCCCGTGAAAGTAGCCACTTACTACGACGGCCGTGGCCGTGAGAAGCACACCGCCGTCTGCACCGCACCGCGCTGCGGCTTCTCCGCCGACTACGACTCCCGCCCGGCCGCCGAGATCGCCGCCCGCACCCACCGCTGCACCGTCCGCTGACAGGAGACCCGCTGTGACCGTCACCCTGCCCCTGGTCGTCGTCCTCGGCGCCGGCGTCTGGACCGCCGTCAAGCTCCTCGGCATCCGCCTCTGGGTCGCCGCCCTGATCGCCCTCTTCGGCTTCTACCTCGCCGGGACCTTCTTCGCCCCGGTCGTGGAGGAGATCACCCGCTCCGGCGTCAACGCCGTCAACCCGAAGTGAGCCCGGCATGACGACCATCGCTCTCACCTCCCTCCCCCCGCTCGTCCTCACCCCGGACGCCTCCCGCCTGGTCGCGGAGATTGAGGCGTACCTGGCCTCGCTGCCCGCCCCGGCCCGCATCCCGGTCCCGTACGTCTCGCCGCTCGGCTTCACGCTCCAGCCCTGGAACGTCGGCTACCCGGTGCCGCGGCTCACCCTGCTCGACCGCCTCGCCCACCGCCCGGCCCGCCCGGTGCCGGTGACCACCGCCGATCATCTGCGGCTCGCCTCCCGCTACATCGGCGCCTTCGGCTGGCTGCAGGGCGCCATGTGGGACAGCTCCGGCCGGGTCTGCCTCCTCGGTGCTCAAGCTGCCGTCCTCGCCCACGGCTACGGCACCCCGGCCACCGTGGCCACCGCGCGGGTCCAAGTCATGGAGGTCCTGCACGCCACCGGCCGCCCGGCCAGCTCCCCGGACGAGTACAACGACCGGCCCACCACCCAGCAGGCGGACATTCACCACCTGCTGGACCGCGCCGCCGCCCGCGCTCTCTCCATCGGTCTCTGACCGGTCTCCGGGGCGGCAGCAAGCCGCCAAGCATCCAGCCGCCCCGGGGGCCGCAACCCGCACCGGAAGGAACCGCCCCATGGACGTCGCCCCGTACCTCACCGCCGCCGCGCCCCTGGCCGGTTGGACCACCCACAGCGTGTGGCTCTACCACCGGCTTTCCACCGCCCGCCGCGACCCGCTCACCGGACTCCACACCCGCGACGGCTTCACCACCCGCGCCGAGCACCTGATCCGCCACCAGACCGAGCGCGTGACCGTGCTCCTGGTCGATCTGGACGACTTCAAGGCGACCAACGACACCCACGGCCACGCCGCCGGAGACGCCGTCCTCGCCGCCACCGCCGAACGCCTGCACACCTGGTGCGGCCGTACCGGCACCGCCGCTCGCCTCGGTGGCGACGAGTTCGCCGTCGTCACCACCCACGCGCCCGACCGGCTCGACGGCCTCCGATCGGCTCTCCACCGCCCGGTCCCGTACGCCGGCGCCACGCTCCCGGTCGCTTCCTCCATCGGCGTGTGCCACCTGGCCGATCTGCCGGTCCCGTCGCTGACCGACGCCCTCGCTGCCGCCGACCGCGACATGTACGCCCAGAAGTCCGACGGCCGCACCTCGCGCCGCCGCTAGCAAGACCAGTCCCCAGGGCGGCAGCAAGCCGCCAAGCATCCAGCCGCCCCGGGGACCGCAACCCCTTCCCGAACCGAAGCCCACGAAGGAGAACCCCATGATGCCCCAGCACAGCCACGCCCAGAGCCGGATCTGCCCGGACTGCTCCGGCCACGCCACCGTCCACATCGCCACCGGCGTCCGCCTGCGCGACGGCTCCCGCGCCACCATCCCGGTCACCTGCACCGCCTGCCACGGCACCGGCACCGCCGCCCGTCCGCTGGCCACCGCCGCCAAGGCCTGACCGATGGCCCTCGACTGGCGCGACTCCCGCCACTGGGCGCCCAAGCCCGCCCCTGCGGAATCTGCGACAAGCCCACCAACCTCCGCTCCGACCGTGGCAAGCCCGTCCACAAGGTCTGCGCCGAGGAGTGGATCGCCAAGCACCCCAAGCCCGCCGACCAGTCCTGACCGATCCCGGGCCCCGGGACCGACACCACCGGTCCGTCCCGGGGCCTCTCCATGAAGGGGAGGTACCGCCATGCACCGCCACATCATCGACCTGTTCGCCGGCCCCGGTGGCTGGTCCGAGGGACTGCGCCGACTCGGCCACACGGACACCGGCCTTGAGATCGACGCCGCCGCATGCGCCACCCGCGCCACTGCCGGCCACCGCACCATCCGCACCGACGTCGCCGCCTACCCAACAGCGCCGCTCGTCGGCAAGGTCTCCGGCCTAATCGGCTCGCCGCCCTGCCAGACCTTTTCCGCCGCCGGACTCCAGGCCGGGGCCGACGACGTCGCCCTCTGCCACCAAGCCCTGAACGACCTCGCAGCCGGGCGTGACACCCGCACCGCCCTACGCGCCGAATGCACCGACCCCCGCTCGCTCCTGGTGGTCGAACCCCTGCGCTTCGCCCTCGACACCCGCCCCGACTGGATCACCCTGGAGGAAGTCCCCGCCGTGGAACCCCTCTTCGCCCACACCGCCCGCATACTGCGCACCCTCGGCTACTCGGCCTGGGTCGGCATCCTCAACGCCGCCGACTTCGGCATCCCACAAACCCGCCGCCGCGCCTTCCTCATCGCCTCCCGCACTCAAGAAGTCACCCCGCCCCTGCCGACCCATGCCAGGACCCCCGAACCGGAATCGCTCTTCGGCCCCGGCCGCGCCGCATGGGTCACCATGGCCGACGCCCTCGACCTGCCCGCCGGTGCCGTGGTCACCCGGGGCGAACACCACACCGGCGGCAACCGCTTTACCACCACCGGCCCCGCCTGGGCCCTCACCGGCCGCGCCCGGTCCTGGAAGCTCCGCCCCGCCGACCGACACACCGCCGAGCGCGAGTTGGACGCCACCGAAGCGGGCGCTCTTCAGGACTTCCCCGCCCGCTACCCGTGGGCCGGCTCACGGACCAAGCAATTCGAGCAGATCGGCAACGCCATCCCGCCCGGCCTGGCCGCCGCCGTCCTCCGCACCGTTCTGGAATCGGCCCGCCTCTCGCTGGTGGTGGCCGCCTGATGACCGCCACCATCCCCGCCCCGGTCGCCGACCTCCTCGGCCTCGCCCAGCTCGGCACCATGCCCGCTCTCATGCGCCAGCTCGCCGGGCTCGCCGGCTGCACCTCCCCCATCCGCCTCGACGGCTGGCGCACTGAGATCAACGAGACCACTGGGCAGGTGCTGCACCACCTGGAGTCCGCCGACCTGCCCGCCGGGAATCTGCTCCTGCGCTGCGGCAACCGGCGCACCACCCGCTGCCCGTCCTGCGCCGAGACCTACCGCCGCGATACCTACCACCTGATCACTGCCGGACTCACCGGCGGTAAGGGCACCCCCGAGAGCGTCGCCACGCACCCCCGGGTGTTCGCCACCTTCACCGCCCCGAGCTTCGGCCCCGTCCACAACCGGCCCTCCGCCGGCCGCTGCCGTTGCGGCATCGCTCACCCCGCCGACGACCCGGCGCTCGGCTCGCCGCTCAACCCGGAGACATACGACTACGAGGGTGCCGTCCTGTGGAACGCCCACGCGGGCAAGATCTGGGCCCGCTTCTCGATCCACCTGCGCCGGGAGGTCGCCAAGCGCGCAGGGCTGACACAACGGGAGTTCCGCGACTTCGCCCGCATCTCCTTCGGCAAGGTCGCCGAGTACCAGAAGCGCGGCGCCATCCACTTCCACGCCGTCATCCGCCTCGACGGCCCCGAAGGCGGCCAACAGCCTCCCCCGGTCTGGGCGTCCGCTGAGCTGCTCACGGACGCCATCCGCGCCGCCGCCCGCCGCACAGAGGTCCCCGGACCACTCCTCGACGGCCGTCAGCACCGCTTCGCCTTCGGCCGCCAGCTCGACATCCGCACCATCCGCAGCGCCGACTTCACCGGCCTGGTGCAGATCACCGAACGGGCCGTCGCCGCTTACATCGCCAAGTACGCCACCAAGGGAGCCGAGACCGCCACCGGGGCCCTCGACCGCCCGGTCCGGCTGCTCGCCGAGATCGCCCACCACGACATCCCCGAACACGCCCGCCGCCTCATCCGAACCTGCTGGACCCTCGGCACCCGCCCCGAACTCGCTGACCTCCGTCTTCGCGCCTGGGCCCACATGCTCGGCTTCCGCGGCCACTTCTCCACCAAGACCCGCAAGTACTCGACCACCCTCGGCGCGCTGCGAGACGCCCGCGCCGCCTGGCGCCGCGCCCAGACGCTCGAACACCTCCACAGCCCCGACACCCCGGCCACCGAGGACACCACGCTCGTCCTCGCCCACTGGGTCTTCGCCGGTGTCGGCCTCACCCGCGGCGAAGCCTGGCTCACCCAAGCACTGCAACCCGCCCCCGGCACGGAAGGACAACCCACGCATGCCTGACCCGCTTCTCGACGTCAACCAGGTCGCCGAACTCCTCGGCACCACACCCCGGTTCGCCCGCCGCCTCGTCGCCGAGCGGCGGATCGAGTTCATCAAGGTCGGCCGACACGTCCGCGTCCGGCCCGCCGTCGTCGCCGAATACCTGGAGGCCAACACCGTGCCGCCCGTCTCTGTCCGCCGGGCCTCGCTGCGGAGGGCTGCCTGATGGCCAACTCCAAGGGCAACCGCCGCCGCTTCGGCTCCATCCGCCAACTGCGTTCCGGCCGCTGGCAGATCCGCTACCCCGACCCGATCACCGGGCTGATGCGCAACGGGGAGGAGACGTACCCGACCAAGACGGATGCCGATGTCGCACTCACTCTGATCGAAGCGGACATCAAGCGTGACAAGTGGACCGACCCCGACGCCGGGAAGGTCAAGCTCGGCGACTTCGCCGCGGCCTGGCTGCGCGACCGCAAGCTGGAGGAGAGCACCCGGGAGCGGTACGCCATCACGCTCCGCAAGTACATCCTGCCCGGCCTGGGACACCGAACGCTCTCCGAGATCACTCCGGCGCGGGTCCGCTCATGGCGGTCGGGGCTTCTGGGCGACGGGGCCGGCGAGCCCTCGGTGGTCAAGGCGTACCAACTTCTGCGGGCCATCATGAACACCGCCGTGGACGACGAGCTGATCCAGCGCAACCCGTGCCGGATCAAGGGCGCCGACACGTACGACGTCCCGGAGCGTCCCGTCCTCTCCGTCACCGAGGTGTTCGCCGTGGCTGAAGTGATCGGCCCTCGCTGGCGGGCCCTGGTCCTGCTGACCGCATTCACCACGCTCCGTTTCGGCGAACTGGCCGCACTCCGCCGGCGGGATGTCGACCTGGAGAACCGTCTCGTCCGGGTGCAGCGCAACCAGGCGGAGCTGAACACCGGCCGCCTCTTCGACAAGGCACCCAAGAGCCGCGCCGGCTTCCGGCCGGTGGCCTTTCCCGCCGAGATCGTGGCCGACCTGGCGAATCACCTCGACCACTTCGCCGGCCCCGGCCCGGACGGGCACCTGTTCATCGGGCCCCGCGGCGGCAAGCTCCGCCGGAGCAACTTCCGGGACGACTGGATCCGGGCCCGTACGGCCGCCGGGGTGAGCGCGGAAGCCCACTTCCACGACCTGCGGCACACCGGAAACACCCTCGCCTCGCAGAACGGGGCCAGCACGCGGGAGCTCATGACCCGGATGGGCCACAGCAGCACCCGGGCGGCGCTGATCTACCAGCACATGACCAGCGACCGGGACCGTGCCATCGCCGACCGCATGGGTGAGGCTGTCCGGAAGGCGCTCGGCCGGCAGGACCCGCCGCCGGAGGAATCTGGCACGCCGGTGGCACAGCCCGACTGAGACCCCCGAAACGACCGAGGGCCAGTTCGTGAGGATCACTCCTCCGAACTGGCCCTTCGTGTCTGTGGGCGCGGACGGTTTCGAACCGCCGACATCTGCTTTGTAAGAGCAGCGCTCTACCACTGAGCTACGCGCCCCCCGTCGCGGCCCGGTGGGGGCACGACGACTGCCTAGAGTACCTGGTCCCGGGGGGTGGTGTGGTGCGGGTGCTCGGGGAGTGGGACGGGTGGGGGTGCCGGTGTGGTGGGGCGATCGGGAACAATGGGCAGTGGATCAGCGGTCGGAACAGGGAGCGCGCAGTGAGGGTGGCCGACGGGAGTGGGTGGGGGCGGCGGCCGGGGAGTGCGGTGGCCGAGGCCCTGGTGTTGCCGCTGGTGATCGCGGGCGCGCTGGGCGCCGCCGGGGCGGCGTCGTTCGGTACGGGCGGGGGCTGGTGGGGCCGGCGCGGCGGCGAGGGGGTGCGGGCGGACGCGAAGGCGGCCCGGGACGCGGCGCAGCAGGCGTTCTACGAGTTGGACTCCACCCAGCGCGAGGTGCGGCTGGCGGTGGAGACGGTGCGCGCGGCGGAGGACGGCGCGACGGCGCAGCGGGCGGCGGCGGATTTCGAGGCGATCTCCGGCCGGGTGGACCAGGTGACCGTGAACTACCTGGCGGCGCTGGACGCGCACGATCTGGATGCCGAGGAGCTGGAATCCGGTGCCGCGGCGCGGGCCCGGCACCAGTTGCAGGACGTGAAGGGGCAGCTCGGGTCGGCGCAGGCTGAGCTGGACGGCTTCCTGCAGCGGTTGCAGCCGGTGCTGCAGCACGCCGAGTCGCAGCTGATGCGGGTGACCCCGGCGGTGGAGGGGGCGAAGCGGTCGTTGCTGACCGCGACCACCACGCTGGAGGCGGTGCGCGGCGCGGGGCTGAAGGCGGACGACCTGGCGGCCCGGTTGGCGGAGCTGAGCCCGGAGTTGGGCCGGCTGAACGAGGGCGCGGGTCGGCACGGGGTGGCGGCGACGCTGCAGCGCGCGGAGCGGGTGAAGGAGCGGGCCGACGCGATCACGGCGGACGCGGAGCACCTGCCGGAGCGGGCCCGGGAGATCGACCGGCGGGTGGCCAGCCTGCGGACCCGGATCCAGGCGCTGGAGACCAAGGCCGGCACGGTGGAGCCGGCCCTGAGCGAGCTGCGGCGGCGGTTCGCCACGGCGTGCTGGCAGGACCTCCAACGAGTGCCGGACCAGGTGGCGGAGGCGGGGCGGGCGGCGGAGCAGAAGCTCGCCGAGGCGGCGCGGGCACGCGACGAGCAGCGCTGGCCGGACGCGACCGGCGCGCTCGGCACGGTGCGCGCGCTGCTGGACACCGCGGACGGCTCGGTGGTCGCCGTGAACGAGCGGCTGCGGCAGCTGAACGAGGTGCAGCACGATCCGAACCGGGAGATCGAGCGGACCCGCTTCGCGCTCCGGGACGCCCAGCGGCTCGCGATGGCGGGGCGGCAGGCGCCGGACCCGCGGCACGCGGCTCCGCTGGACGCGGCGGTCGGCCGGCTGGACCGGGCGGTCGAGGCACTGGAGACGGCCGGCCGACACCCCGACTACTGGCACTTCCTGACCGAGCTGGCGGCGGTGCGGGAGACGGCGGCGCAGGTGGTGGAGCTGATCCGCGAGGACCTGGGCGGCCACCGGTAGCGCGAGCCGCCCCCGGCCACCCCGCCGGCGGCCCGGCGGCCCCGCCGACCCCGGCGCCTCCCACGGATCGTGCGGGCCCCCTGCCCCGCCCGCCCGCGCCGGGCTACCCTGCGGGTATGCCACGCTACGACTTCCGCTGCCGCTCCTGCGGGGCCACCTTCGAACTCCGCCGCACGATGGCGCAGGCCAACGACCCCGCGGTCTGCCCGCAGGGGCACGAGGACACCGTGAAGCTGCTGTCGGCCGTCGCCGTCACCGGCGGCGCGTCCGGCGGCGCCGCGCAGCAGGCCCCGGCCGGTGGCGGGGGCGGCTGCTGCGGCGGCGGTTGCTGCGGCTGACCTGAGCGCGGAACGGCCGGCGGGCACGGGGAGCGGCTGACCTGAGCGCGGAACGGCCGGCGGCGCCGGGCCTCAGCCCTTGGCCACGGACTCCAGCGAGCCGGCCTCCGGCCCGCCGTCCGAGTCGGCGGTCCGCGAGACCTCCGCACCGACGGTCCGCGGGCCTTCCGTACCGACGGCCCGCAAAACCTCCGGGCCCGCAGCCGCACCCACACCCACGCCTGCCCCGCCCCGGACACGGGCCAGGAACTGACGGATGATCTCCTCCCCCGCCGCCACGCCCACCTGGTCGAGCGCGGTGACCCCGGGGGCCGTCCAGCCGCTGTCAGCGAGTTCGCCGTGCCCGGGGCGCCAGGCCGCGTCGGCGGCCAGCAGCAGGTCCGCGTCGAGCAGCGAGTCGCCGGCGGCCAGCACGGTGGCGCCGCCGACGCGCCGCTCGACCTCGGCCAGCGCCGCGCTCTTGCTCAGCGGCGCCGGGACGGCGTAGACCTTGCGGCCCTGCAGCGAGACCGTCCACCCGCGCTCGGCGCACCAGCCGGTGAGTTCGTCGAGCCAGCCGGCCGGCAGCTCGGCGCGTTCGACGACCAGGTAGGCGAAGAGCTCGTCGGCGACCCGGCGCTTGTGGGTCCACTCCGGGTCCGCGCAGAGCGCCAGGTGTTCGACCACCTCGGCCAGCGGCACCGACGCGGTGGCCAGCCGGCCGGCCACCTCGGCCTGCCAGTCCTCGTCCGGGACGCCGTCGACGAGCAGCCGGCCGCCGTTGCTGCAGATCGCGTAGGCGGGGATCCAACCAGGCGTCGGGCCGGGCAGGTTGACCCGTTCGTACTGCGTCCTGGTCCGGGTGGTGGCGGGGACGAGCAGGGCTTCGCGGGCGAGTTCGACGAGCAGCCCGGCGGCCTGCTCGGTCATGAACGAGAGCGCCTTGCCGTCGTGCACCTCGACGGAGAGCAACCGCGGTGCGAGCCGGTCGGGCACGTCCAGGGCGAGGGCGCGGTTGCTGTAGATCAGGGTGCGGTCGAGGTCGCTCGCGACCAGGAAACCACTGGGGCTGCTCATCGGGTTCAGGACTCCTTCACCAGGACGGCCGTGCCGGAGGCGCCGGTCGCTCCCCGGCTGTAGCGGGGGTGGATCAGGCCGACGCACGAGTACGGCAGGTCGTCGACCTCCTCGACGGGGATGCCGCGCTGGGCGGCGAGCAGACGGACGTGGTCGAGGTCGGCGCCGGTGCCGCGGCGGGCCAGCACCCGCCAGGGGACGCGGCGCAGCATGACCCGGGTGGTCTCGCCGACGCCGGGCTTCACCAGGTTGACGTTGTCGATGCCGTACTCGGTGCTGATCCGCTCGACGGCGGCCCAGCCGGCCCAGTCGGGGGTGCGGTCCTCGGCGGCGAGCCGGTCGGCCGCCGTCCGCACCTCGTCGAGGACCTCGGCGAAGTGGTCGGCGACGGTGTCCAGGAAGGCGCCGGAGACGTCCCCGCCGGCCAGTTCGGTGTAGTGCTTGGCGCCGTGGAAGTCGTCCGGGCCGATCAGGTCGGTGCGCAGCACGGTGCGGGAGACCAGGCCGGAGACGGTCGAGTTGAGGCAGGCGGAGGGGATGAGGAAGTCGTCCCGGGTGCCGTAGGTGCGCACGCAACGGCCGGGGTCGGCGAGGACGGCCAGTTCGGGGTCGAAGGCGGTGCCGGCCAGGGCCTCGGCGAGTTCGCGGGTGATCGCGCCCTTGCCGGTCCAGCCGTCCACGAACACCACGTCGGGGGCGTGGTGGTGGGCGTCCAGGTAGCGGACGGCGACCGGGTCCAGGCCGCGGCCGCGGATGATCGAGACGGCGTAGTGCGGGGTGTCCAGGCCGTGCGCGAAGGCCAGCCAGCGGCGGATCAGGACGCCCACCGGGGTGCCGGCCCGGGCCAGCGAGGCGAGCACCAGGCCGCGGCCGCGCTCGCGGAGCAGCGTCTCCGCGACGGTGCCGACGGCGAGCGCGATCCGGCGGGCGGAGATCCGCAGGGCCTGGTGGAACAGCTCCTGGTACTCGGGGCTGGGCTGGTACTCCACCGGCAGGGACTCCGCGTAGTGGGCGCCGCCGTTCTGGACGGCCTCCTCGCGCTCCTCGGTCGGGGCCTCCAGCGGGACGTCGGAGAGGTCCTTGAGCAGCCAGGAGACCTCGTCGGCGCGGTAGGAGGAGAACTCCGGGCCGTGCAGCGGCGCGGGCAGCGCGCTCCGCTCCGGCCGAACAGCAGGGACCGGCCGGTGCGAGGGCAGCACGGCGAGCACCACCCGGTCGGTGACCTGCCGCAGCTGGGCGAGCAGGGAGCGTTCGCCGTCGTGCAGTTCGGGGGTGTCGGCCACGTCGTCGACCACCAGCACCACCGCGTCGAAGCGGCGGGCCGGGTCGGCGCCGGGGGCGACGTTGTAGACGAAGCGCTCGCGCGAACCGCCGTCCTGCGGATCGTCGTGGGCGGGGAAGGAGAGCCGGGTGCGGATGGCGTAGCCCGGGTCGTCCACCGCGAGGACGGGCGAGCGGGTGGTGGTGGAGTAGCGGACCCGCTCCTCGCCGTCGGGGAGGTGGTCCGCGAGGGCGCCGGCGAGGCGCAGCGGCGCGTACATCAGCTCCTCGCAGCCGAGGACCAGCACCCGGCCGGAGCCGGCCGCGCCGGACTCCCGGCCCTCGCCCGCCGCCGGGCCCTCTCCCGCCGCTGGGCCGGTGTCGCCCGGCTCCAGCGCGGCGGCCAGCTGGGACGCCAACTGCGGGATCGCCTCTTCGAGTTGTGCCCGGTGCGCGGCGCTGAAGCCGTGCCGTCCGCCGTCCGGCAGGCCCGCGGGCCAGTCGAGGGCGACCCGGACCAGCGGGGCGGGGGCGGCCGGGGGCGGCTCCGGCGCGGGGCCGACCTCGGCGATCAGCTCGGCGGCGCGGGCGAGGATGTCGGCCGGCAGCTCGACGCCGCCGCCGGCCGCGGCGACCAGGTCGAGCCGGGTGCCGAGTTCGGCGGCGGTGTCGACCAGTCGGCGGCGGTCGCTCTCGTCGCGCAGGTCGACCAGGGCGACCACGACGTAGTGGGCGCGCGGGTGGCGCGCGTGCAGCTCGCGGATGGTGTTGAGCACGGTGTTGCCGGTGGAGAACTCGTCGTCCACCAGGACCAGCGGGCCGTCACCGGCCAGCAGCGCGGGGTCGGCGGGCAACAGCAGGTGGGAGGTGGCGTGCGAGTGCTCCTCCTCGAAGCCGCCGACCGGGGTCAGCCCGGCCACCGGGCGGCGCGTGGAGTGCAGGTAGGGGGCGTCCAGGGCGTCGGCGACGCTGTGGCCCAGGCCGGTGGCGGTCTCGGCGTAGCCGAGCACCACGGCACGGGCGGCCGCCTCCTCGCCCAGCAGCTCGCGCACCAGGCGGCCGAGGTCGAGACCGGCGCCGTGCACCACGGACGGGCGCTGCGGGACGTGCTTGCCGAGCACGGTGGAGACCAGCAGGTGGGCGCGCTTGGGGTTCTCGCGCAGGGCGAGGCCGACCAGGTCGGGGAGGCGGTCCGAGCCGGTCAGACCGACGCCCGCCCGGTCGGCCACCCAGCGACCGGTCCACTCTTGCTGTGCTGTCACTACTGGTCCTGCCTTCGATGGTGCGAGTCGTGCGGTCGGTGCGAAGCGGTGCGAGTCGTGCGGTCGGTCCGAGAGGTACGGGAAACGCGAGAGGTACGAAAGGTACGAGAGGCCCGCGAGGTACGGGAAGCGTGAGAGACCCGAGAGCCACGAGCCCCCGCGGTCAGCCGCAGAGGCAGGCCGAGAGCAGCTCCGCGAAGCTGACGTCCTCCCTCGCCACCCCGAACACCTCGGCGCGCAGCATCACCCGCTCGGCCCAGGCCCGGTGCGGCTTGGCCTCGTTCATCTTGTTGGTGTACGCCGAACGCAGCACCCCGCCGCCGCCGCGCTCCTGGTCCAGGATGTCCCGCGCGTCGCTGTACTCCTCATGGGTGACCACGGAGAGCGCGTGCACGGCGGGGACGTGGCTGGGGTGGATGCAGGTCTTGCCGAGCAGTCCGTTGGCCCGGTCGAGCTCGATCTCGCGGATCAGGCCGTCCAGGTCGTGGTCGATGATCCGCTGGCGCACGGCCACCCCGGAGGGCTCCGCCTCGGCGAACGGGGTGCGGCGCAGCTGCGGCTTGAACATCCGCTCCTGGACGGGGAAGTACTCCCAGACCGGACCGGTCACGGTGAACCCGGTGCCGTCGGCCCGGCCGAGCACGTTGACCACGTCCCCGATCACCGACGCGACCAGCGCGACGTCGTACGCGGTCAGGTCGGGCGAGCGGCGCAGCCCGTACGCGGAGCAGAGGTCGGTGACTCCGAGCCGGACGGCGAGGACGCGCTCGCGATGCTTGTCGAGCAGCCGGGCGATGCCGAACAGTTGCTCGCGGCGGGTCTCCAGGTGGGCCAGTTCGGGGGACTCCAGGACGGGCATGGCGAACAGCCGGCGGCCGGTGGCCGCCTCGGCGCCGGCGAGCGCCTCCAGGAACTCGCCGCCGCTCTCGTCGGTGAACTTCGGCAAGACGAAACCGGTGAGCAGCCCGATCGCCGGGCCGAGCCGGCCGGCCAGGTCGGTGATCTGGGAGGCGGCTCGGACCCTGATGAAGAGAAGGGGCAGATCCTGTGTGCGGGCGGTGGAGGTTTCGGCGGCCTCGACCGGCTCGGACGTCACTCCCCGCACCTCCCCGAGCCACCCGCCGGGCATCTCCGGACGCACCTCGCCGCGCGCCCGCAGGTCGTCGCGGACCGCCGCCTCCCCGGCCGCGCCGGGTGCCCCGCCCCGCGACGGAAGCCCGCCGTGCGGCCCCTCGAAGAGCTCGCCGAGCTGCACCACCAGGTTGGCCTCGGCCGCGGTCACCTCGTGGTCGGCGATCGCGTCCTCCAGGCAGAGCACCATCGAGACCACGCCCCGACCCGCCTGCTTGCGGATGTCCTCACCCAGCGTGGGCCGGGTGGCGGGGCTGTAGAGGGTCGCGCCCAGCGCGGTGGCGAGGACGGCCGCGTCGCTCTCCGCCGAGAAGGCCCTGGGCTGTTCGAGGAAGAGCCGGCCGCGTACGTCGTCGGCGAGGTGGCCGAAATGGCGCATGGTGCTCTCCTCAGGGGTTGCGGCCGCCGGTCCCGGCGGGGTTCGTACTCAGGGGCGTGCGGGGTTCGTACTCAGGGGCGTGCGGGGTTCGTACTCAGGGGCGTGCGGGGTTCGTACTCAGGGGCGTGCGGGGTTCGTGCTCGGGGAGGTGCGGGCGGTGCTCGGGGGTGCGGAAGGGGGCCGGGAGGGGGTGCGGAGGCGGCTCGGGGGGGGTGCCGCGATCAGGTGGGGAGTCGGGCTGCGGGAGGTCGGAGTGCGGGCCGTCGGGCACCGTTGCGGGGTGCGGGGCGTCACGATGGTTAACCGGTCCACCGGGCCCGGTGGTTCCCGGGCGCGCGCTGCTGATCCCCCTCGCCGAACCCCCCGGGGCCCTCTGGCCGCCTATCGTACGGACGACTTCCGGTCGAATGCGATTCGGAAACATCGAATTCTCGGAAGATTACCCTCCGCTTCACAAACCGCAAGCATTGGCAAAGTCCGATGGCCGCGCCCCCTCCGGTCACGTTGTCCGAAGGGGTGGCGAACAGGCAGGATGGTCCGCTATGACGCACGTGATGGCCAAGGGCGCCAACATCGCACTGCCGGTGGCGGCGGTCCGCGCCGTGCTGCGCTGGAGCGCCACGCCCGGTGCGCCGGACGTGGACGCCTCCGCGCTGCTCCTCGGCGCCGAGGGCAGGGTTCGTTCGGATGCCGACTTCGTCTTCTACAACCAGCCGAGGCACCCGTCGGGCCTGGTGCGCCACCTGCCCAAGCAGCAGACCGCCGCCGGCGCCGAGATCGCCGACACCGTGGAGGCGGAGCTCGCCAAGCTGCCGCCCGAGGTGGACCGGGTGGTGCTGGCCGGCTCCTCCGAGGGCGGATCGTTCCGCTCCGTGACCGGGCTGCGCCTGCTGCTCTTCGACGCCGGCGCCGGAGAGGGCGCCGCCGCTCTCGCCGAGTTCGCGATGCCCGAGAACGACGACGTCACCGCGCTGGTCGCCGGCGAGCTCTACCGCCGGGCCGGGTCGTGGAAGTTCCGGGCCGTCGGCCAGGGCTACGCGTCCGGGCTGATCGGCCTGGCCACCGACTTCGGGATCACCGTCGAGGACGGCGCGGCGGACGCCCGCGGCGCCGGTCCGGCCGACCCGCGCGCCGCCGTGCCGGACCCGCGCCCCGTCGCCCGCCCCGAGCCGGGCACGTACACCCTGGCGCCCGCCGTCCCGCTCGGTGCCGCGCAGGCCGCCGCCCCGCAGCCGCCCGCGTCGGCCCCGGCCGTACCCGCCCACGCTCCCCCGCCGCCGCAGGCGCCGCCCGCGATGCCGACGACCGCGCCGACCGTCCCGCCCGCGCCCCCGGCCCGGCAACCGGGGTACGGGTACCCGCAGCCCGGCCCCCAGCAGGGCGGCTACGGCTATCCCCAGCAGGCCCCGCGCCCCGGGTACGGCTACCCGCAGCCGGCCCACCAGGCACCGCAGCAGCCCTACCCGCAGCAGCAGGGCACCTACGGGTACCCGCCGCAGCCCGCACCGCAGCAGCAGGGCGGCTACGGCTACCCCCAGTCGGCCACCGCGCCGCCGTCCCAGCAGCAGGCCCAGCAGCCCGCGCCGCCGGCCCCGCAGCCCCCGGTTGCCCCCGAGGAGTTCGCGCTGCCGCCGCAGGGCCCGCAGTTCCAGCCCCGCTGACCGCCGCGCGGGGCCGCTACTCCGGCCCGGACGGGCCCTTGTACCCGCGCTGCCACTGCATCCCGAAGCCGTACAGCCGGTCGATGTCCGCCTGGAAACCGTTGACGTAGCGCACCTCGCGGCGCACCGTCAGCTGGTTGTCCCCGGAGTTCTCGATCAGCACCACCGCGCAGGAACGGGCGGCCGGGGCGCGTTCCTCCAGCTTGATCTCGATCCGCGGACCGGTCTGCGGCACGATCGTCACCACCGCGTTGGCCTGCTCGAACGCGGGTGTGCCGTCGTAGATGTAGACGAAGATGAGCAGCCGCTTGAACTGGTCCTTCTTCTCCAGGTTCACGTACATCGTCTCGCCGGACGGCGCCCCGTACTGGTCGTCGCCGCTGAGCTTGACGAAGGGCGCGCGCTGGAGGTCCCCGAAGTAGCCGCCGAGCGGTTGCACCACGCCCCGGCTGCCGTCGGACAGTTCGTACATGCAGGCCAGGTCGAGGTCGACGTTGAGCTGGGCGCCCTGCTGCGTGTCCGGCTCCACCGGGCTGAGGATGCGCGGGCTGAACCAGCGCTTGAGCGCGTCCCGGCCGGAGGAGCGCGGCGCTCCTATCCGGGTGGTCCAGTGCAGGTTGACGTAGAGGTAGCCGGTGGTGGCCGCGGCCCCGGTGATCGCGTGCTGCGGCGTCGACTTGGTGAGTGTGATCTTGTGCTGCCCGCCCGGGTCCAGGGTGTTCCGCTCCCCGCGCAGGTACTCCCAAATCGAGGCCATCCCAGTCCTCCCCCAGGGCCGCCGGTCGGTCCGGCGGTCCGTCGCTCAATGATCCGGCATCAGCCCGCCCGCCGGGTACCCGAACTGCTTACCCAGCCACGTGAACCGGACACCGACGGTGCACCGGCGGGACACCGGCCGACCACCGGCCGACCACCCGACGGCGGCCGGGAGCCGACGGCGGGTCGGCTGGCGGGACGAAGGTCCCCTCCCGTAACATGCCGCCCCTTCGGACGCGATATCGTCTAGCCGCACAGGTGTCCCGACCGCCCCTGCCCGGGCGCGGTGGGCGCCCGGCGGCAAGGACGTACCGTCAGGCCCTGTCCCGGCGACGGGATCTGATCGTCTGTGTCGCACTGTGACCTGTCCCCTGCGGAAACCCGAGGCCCGACCCGCAATGAACCTGACCTCCATACAGCTGGTCTGGACCGTCATCGGCGGCGCAGCCCTGCTGTTCACCGCCATCCTGGTGGCGACGCTGCGCTTCAAGAACACGACCAAGAACGAGGACTCGGGCGACTCCTGGGAGCGCACCGAGGAGCGCCGCCGGCGCAAGGAGATGATCTACGGAATCTCCTCCTACGTCCTGCTGTTCTGCTGCGCCGGAGTCGCCGCCGCGCTCTCGTTCCACGGCCTGGTGGGCTTCGGCAAGGAGAACCTGGGCCTGTCCAACGGCTGGGAGTACCTCGTCCCGTTCGGCCTGGACGGCGCCGCGATGTTCTGCTCCGTACTCGCCGTGCGCGAGGCCAGCCACGGTGACGCGGCGCTCGGTTCGCGCCTGCTGGTCTGGGTGTTCGCGATCGCCTCGGCCTGGTTCAACTGGGTGCACGCCCCGCGCGGCGTGTCCCACGACGGCGCCCCGCAGTTCTTCTCCGGGATGTCCATCTCCGCCGCGATCCTGTTCGACCGGGCGCTGAAGCAGACCCGCAAGGCCGCGCTGCGCGAGCAGGGCCTCGTCCCGCGTCCGCTGCCGCAGATCCGGATCGTCCGCTGGCTGCGCGCCCCCCGCGAGACCTACGCCGCCTGGTCCCTGATGCTGCTGGAGAACGTCCGCAGCCTGGACGAGGCGGTCGAGGAGGTCCGCGAGGAGCGCCAGACGAAGGAGGCCGCCAAGCTGCGTGCCCGCAGCGCCGACCGCCGCGAGCGCGCCGAGCTCAAGGCCATCTCCCGCCAGAGCGGGATGCTGGCCCGGGCCCGCGGCGGCCGTCAGGTGCCCGCGCTCACCGCTGCCGGAGACGGCCCGAACGCTTCGGAGCCTGCCCTAGCCGCTGACGCCGACGCCACCTCCCAGACCGGCCGCTCCGTGCTGGAGCCCGCTTCGCTGAGCGCCCTGGAGGCCGGCCGCCGCCCGCGGGCCGCCGTCGGGTCCTCCTCGACCGACCCGTTCGGCGACTCGTCCTACCTCGGCAGCGGCTCCTCGTCGTCCTCCTACCGCAGCTCGACCATCGACCTGACGGCCGACGACGACACCCTGTCGATGCCCAAGCTGGACTCGCTGGAGCGCAAGCTGCGCGCCATCGAGCAGCAGCTCGGCTGACCCTCCCGCAGCGGGGACAACCGAACCGAGCACCACGCACGCAGAACGGCCGCCCCCTCACCGGAGGGGGCGGCCGTTCTCGTCGGGCCCCGGGGCGACGGCCCCGGGTGCGGAGCGCTACTTGCCGGCGCTCGCCAGTTCGTGGTCGTCCCCGCCGCCGCCCGCGGCGGCCTCCTTGCGGTTGCGCAGGATCGACGAGCCGAGAGCGAGGCCGATGAAGGCGACACCGATCAGGCCGGTGACGATCTCCGGGATGTGGTACTCGATGCCGACCAGCAGGATCACCGAGAGCGCGCCGATCGCGTAGTGCGCGCCGTGCTCCAGGTAGACGTAGTCGTCGAGGGTGCCCTGACGGACCAGGTAGACGGTCAGCGAGCGGATGTACATCGCGCCGATGCCGAGGCCCAGGGTGATCTGGAAGATGTCGCTGGAGATCGCGAACGCGCCGACCACGCCGTCGAAGGAGAACGACGCGTCCAGCACCTCCAGGTACATGAAGAGGAAGAACGCGGCCTTGCCGCCCACCTGGACGATGGACTTCCCGGACTTGCCGGACTTCTCCTCCTCCTCCTCGGCCTCCTCCTCCAGGCCCGCCTCGAAGATCGAGGAGAGCCCGTTGACGGAGAGGTAGGTGACCAGGCCGAGCACTCCGGCGAGCAGCACCGTCTCGGCGTGCTCCCCGGCGAAGAAGTTGGACGCCAGCAGCAGCGTGACCAGCGCGACGACCGTCGAGAAGGCCTCCAGCTTGCCGACCTTCTCCAGCGGACGCTCGATCCAGGCCAGCCAGTTGTAGTCCTTCTCCTCGAAGATGAAGTCGAGGAAGATCATCAGCAGGAAGACGCCACCGAACGCCGCGATGGCCGGGTTGGCGGCCTCCAGGTACTGGGCGTAGGTGGAACCCTCGTAGGTCTTGTCGGAGTTGAGCGCGAGGTCGATGACGGTCGCGGGGCTGAGGTGCGCGGTGAGGCCGACGACCAGCAGCGGGAAGATCAGCCGCATACCGAAGACGGCGATCAGCACGCCGACGGTGAGGAAGATCTTCTGCCAGTACGGGTTCATCCGCTTCAGCACCGTGGCGTTGACCACCGCGTTGTCGAACGACAGGGAGATCTCCAGGATGGAGAGGATCAGCACGATGCCGAATCCTTCAGCTCCCCAGAGCAGGCCGGCTGCGATCAGCCCGATGACGGTGATCGCGAATGACCAGCCGAAGGTGCGGAGGAACACGGGACTTGGTTACCTTTCGAGTTCATGGCGCCGAGGACGTCGGCCGCGTCGGACGCGGGTCTCGGGCCGCCGTTACTGTACGTTCACGCCGAAATCGAGGGCAATGCCGCGCAGACCCGAGGCGTACCCCTGGCCCACCGCGCGGAACTTCCACTCGCCCGCGTAGCGGTACAGCTCGCCGAAGATCATCGCGGTCTCGCTGGAGGCGTCCTCGGTCAGGTCGTACCGCGCGATCTCCTGCCCGTCCAGGGAGTTGACCACCCGGATGTAGGCGTTGCGCACCTGACCGAAGTTCTGCAGGCGCGACTCGGCGTCGTAGATCGACACCGGGAAGGCCACCTTGTCCACCTGCGGGGGGACGAGGTCCAGGTTGACCAGCACGACCTCGTCGTCGCCGTCGCCGTCGCCGGTGAGGTTGTCACCGGTGTGCTCGACCGAGCCCTCGGGGCTCTTCAGGTTGTTGTAGAAGACGAAGTACTCGTCACCGAGCACCCGGCCTCCCGAGCAGAGCAGCGCGCTCGCATCGAGGTCGAACGGCGCACCGGTGGTCGAGCGGGCGTCCCAGCCGAGGCCGATCTGGACCTGCGTCAGATTCGGCGCGGCCTTGGTGAGCGAGACGTTTCCACCCTTGGCGAGCGTGACACTCATGGCTGTCCTTCCTCCCTTTTCCTCCCGGGGCGCATCTCAAGGTCTATTCCCCCGTGGCCCCGCCCGGCCTCCTTCGGCCGGCTGAACTTCCTGAACTCCTATCCTTCCAGTGCGCCGGACCGGCTCGAAGCCGGGGCGCACGAACCGGTGACCCCCCGGCCGGGCCCCACCCGCCGCCCGCCCCGGGCGCCACGAAGCCGCACAGCACGAACCCGAGCGACACGGCCCCGGACAGCACGAAGCCGGGGCGGCCGCCGACGCCCTCGCGTCCGCGGCCGACCCCGGCCCGGTGGTACTCCGTCAGGCCCGGCGGGCCCGCCGCCCGGCTCAGACGTTGACGCCGAAGTCCTGGGCGATGCCGCGCAGGCCGGAGGCGTACCCCTGGCCGATGGCGCGGAACTTCCACTCGGCGCCGTTGCGGTACAGCTCGCCGAAGACCATCGCGGTCTCGGTCGAGGCGTCCTCGGAGAGGTCGTACCGGGCCAGCTCCTTGTTGTCGGCCTGGTTCACCACGCGGATGAACGCGTTGCGGACCTGGCCGAAGTTCTGGGTCCGGTTCTCGGCGTCGTAGATCGACACCGGGAAGACGATCTTCTGCACATCGGCCGGCACGGTCGCCAGGTCGACCTTGATGGCCTCGTCGTCGCCCTCGCCGGCACCGGTCAGGTTGTCGCCGGTGTGCTCGACCGAGCCCTCGGGGCTCTTCAGGTTGTTGAAGAAGACGAAGTTGCCGTCCTTGTCGACCTTGCCCTGGTCGTTGCAGAGCAGGGCGCTGGCGTCCAGGTCGAAGTCCGTGCCGGTGGTGGTACGGACGTCCCAGCCAAGGCCGATGACCACGGCGGTCAGGCCGGGAGCTTCCTTGGTGAGCGAGACATTGCCGCCCTTGCTCAGGCTGACACCCACTTGTCCTCCAAGATTCGGGAGGCACGCACTGGTGCCCCCGTGGTGCGGTCGGAGGTGCGGCGACGATTGCGCCGAGCCTCTGACCAGCCAACGGACCGATCGTAGTGCCGGGTTCCCGTCCTGGGTGGAGAACGGGCCCGGCGTGGCTGTTCGAATCCGCGCGGGGGCCCGCCCCGCGGTCCGTCCGCAGCCCGCCGGGCCCGTCGGGCGCCCCCGGGAAGGGGCGCGCGAGGGCCTCAGAGCGCGCCGAGGACCTTCAGGTACTCCTGCTCGTCACGGGCGTCCGGCAGGTCGTTGACGACGCTCCAGCGGACCACGCCGGCCTTGTCGATCACGAAGGTGCCGCGCACCGCGCAGCCCTTCTCCTCGTTGAAGACGCCGTAGGCGCGGGAGACCTCGCCGTGCGGCCAGAAGTCGGAGAGCAGCGGGTACTCCAGGCCCTCCTGCTCGGCGAAGACGCGCTGGGTGAACGGCGAGTCGTTGGAGACGCCGAGCACCTGGACCTCGTCGTTCTGCAGGCGCGGCAGCTCCTTCTGGATCGCGCAGACCTCGCCGGTGCAGACGCCGGTGAAGGAGAACGGGTAGAAGACCAGGACGACGTTCTTCTCGCCCCGGAAGTCGGAGAGCCTGACCAGCTCGCCGTGCTGGTTCTTCAGCTCGAAGTCCGGAGCCTCGGTGCCGACCTCGATGGCCATGGTGGGACCTTTCTGACGCGACAGGGCCGCGCGGCGGGCGCGGCGAGCGCCATCCTTGCATTGGTCGACCCCGATTCGGCCGAACGGGTGAGGCGGCCGGCGCTCGGGGCGCCTCCTTTCGCCCTCGGCGAACGCCACCCCCGGCAGGGGATCCAGCCCGGAACGCGAAACGGCCGGGCCCCGCTGGAGGAAGCTCCAACGGGGCCCGGCCCTGGATCGCGGCTCAGGCGCGAGGGGCGCTCAGCGCTTGCCCGCCTTGGCGGCCTTGGTCGCCAACCGGGTGGCGGCCCAGTCCTTGGCGATGGCGATCGAGCTGGTCTGCGAGAGGCCGGCGGTCCGGGCCGCGTCGGCGATGTCGGACGCCTCGATGTGGCCGTCCCGGCCGGTCTTGGGCGTCAGAAGCCAGATCAGGCCGCCCTCGGCCAGGTATTCCAGGGCGTCGACGAGGGTGTCGGTGAGATCGCCGTCGTCGTCGCGGTGCCACAGCAGGACGGCGTCGGCGACGTCGTCGTAGTCCTCGTCGACGAGATCTGTCCCGGTGATCTCCTCGATGCCCTCGCGGAGTTCCTGGTCACTGTCTTCGTCGTACCCCAGCTCCTGGATGATCTGGTCCTTCTCGAATCCGAGACGGTGGGCCGGGTTGGACTTGTCCGCGGGGTCCGCGGTCGCGCTCACGGGAATAACCTCCAGTATTCGGCTCGGCATCCATGCCGAGGCTGTGGCCGTAGTCCACACGGGCGCGGCGGTTCGCGCAAGTACCCGACCCCCGATCCCCTCCAAAGGTTGACGTGCCACAGGGGGACACGCCGGTCGACGTGTCGTGAATCACACCGATTTGCCCTTCTCTGCATGGGACAAGGATGCTTCGGGTGACCCCGGTCCACAGGCCGTACGCGTGCCCGAGATGCGAACGGCATTCGGGTCCGCGCGTGCGCGGGCGTAGAGTCTCCTGTTGGCCCTCACCCCGACCGCCCGCCATCGGACGATCGGGCAACCAGGTCGGACCACCTCTGTTCGTAACACCCGGTGGTGCGGGGCGCAGGCAATAGCGCCTGCTCCGCGCGCCGCCAGACCGCTCCGCCTACCGGGCGCAGCGGTTACCGATCGGTAGAGATGACGGATCTCCGAGCGCGGTAGCACGATGGAGGCGGCGCGACACACCTCAGTTTCGACCGACAGTGAAGGAACAGCGTGGCTTCCGGATCCGATCGCAACCCGATCATCATTGGCGGCCTTCCGAGTCAGGTCCCGGACTTCGATCCCGAGGAGACCGCGGAATGGCTGGAGTCGCTTGACGCGGCCATCGACGAGCGGGGGCGCGAGCGTGCCCGCTACCTGATGCTCCGCTTGATCGAGCGCGCCCGCGAGAAGCGTGTCGCCGTGCCCGAGATGCGCAGCACGGACTACATCAACACCATCGCCACCAAGGACGAGCCGTTCTTCCCCGGCAACGAGGAGATCGAGCGCAAGGTCCTCAACGCGACCCGCTGGAATGCGGCCGTCATGGTCTCCCGGGCGCAGCGTCCGGGCATCGGCGTCGGCGGCCACATCGCCACCTTCGCCTCCTCCGCGTCGCTCTACGACGTGGGCTTCAACTACTTCTTCCGCGGCAAGGACGCCGAGGGCGAGTCCGGCGACCAGATCTTCTTCCAGGGTCACGCCTCCCCCGGCATCTACGCCCGCGCCTTCCTCCTGGACCGACTGTCCGAGCAGCAGCTCGACGCCTTCCGCCAGGAGAAGTCGAAGGCCCCGTACGGCCTCTCCAGCTACCCCCACCCGCGGCTGATGCCGGACTTCTGGGAGTTCCCGACCGTCTCGATGGGCCTCGGCCCGCTCGGCGCGATCTACCAGGCCCGGATGAACCGCTACCTGGAGCACCGGGGCATCAAGGACACCTCCGCCTCGCACGTGTACGCCTTCCTCGGCGACGGCGAGATGGACGAGCCGGAGTCGCTGGGCCAGCTGTCGCTCGCCGCGCGTGAGGGCCTGGACAACCTGACCTTCGTGGTCAACTGCAACCTGCAGCGCCTGGACGGCCCGGTCCGCGGCAACGGCAAGATCATCCAGGAGCTGGAGTCCCAGTTCCGGGGCGCCGGCTGGAACGTCATCAAGCTGGTCTGGGACCGCAGCTGGGACCCGCTGCTCGCACAGGACCGCGACGGCGTCCTGGTGAACAAGCTGAACACCACGGTCGACGGCCAGTTCCAGACGTACGCCACCGAGACCGGCGCGTACATCCGCGAGAACTTCTTCGGCGGCGACCTGCGGCTGCGCAAGATGGTCGAGAGCATGACCGACCAGCAGATCCAGCACCTGGGCCGCGGCGGCCACGACCACGCCAAGGTCTACGCGGCGTTCAAGGCGGCCCGCGAGCACACGGGCCAGCCGACGGTCATCCTGGCCCAGACGGTCAAGGGCTGGACGCTCGGCCCCAACTTCGAGGGCCGCAACGCGACGCACCAGATGAAGAAGCTGACGGTCGAGGACCTGAAGCGCTTCCGCGACCGCCTGCACATCCCGATCACGGACAAGCAGCTGGAGGAGGGCTACCCGCCCTACTACCACCCGGGCCGTGACTCGGAGGAGATCCAGTACATGCACGACCGCCGCAAGGAGCTGGGCGGCTACGTGCCGACCCGCAAGGTGCGGCCGCGTCAGCTGGAGCTGCCGGGCGACGACGCGTACAAGGCGGTCAAGAAGGGTTCGGGCAACCAGACCATCGCCACCACCATGGCGTTCGTCCGGGTGCTCAAGGACCTGATGCGGGACAAGGGCATCGGCAACCGCTTCGTGCCGATCGCGCCCGACGAGTACCGCACCTTCGGCATGGACTCGCTGTTCCCGTCGGCGAAGATCTACAACCCGCTGGGCCAGACCTACGAGTCGGTCGACCGCGAGCTGCTGCTGGCGTACAAGGAGTCCCCGACCGGCCAGATGCTGCACGACGGCATCTCCGAGGCGGGCTGCACGGCCTCGCTGATCGCCGCGGGCTCCTCCTACGCCACCCACGGCGAGCCGCTGATCCCGGTCTACGTCTTCTACTCGATGTTCGGGTTCCAGCGCACCGGTGACCAGTTCTGGCAGATGGCCGACCAGCTGGCCCGCGGCTTCGTGATCGGCGCCACCGCCGGCCGGACCACGCTGACCGGCGAGGGCCTGCAGCACGCGGACGGCCACTCGCACCTGCTGGCCTCGACCAACCCGGGCGTCGTCGCGTACGACCCCGCGTACGGCTTCGAGATCGCGCACATCGTCCAGGACGGCCTGCGGCGGATGTACGGCTCGTCGGCGGAGTTCCCGCACGGCGAGGACGTCTTCTACTACATGACCGTCTACAACGAGCCGATCAAGATGCCGGCCGAGCCGGAGAACGTCGACGTCGAGGGCATCCTCAAGGGTCTGCACCGGTACGCCCCGGCGACCGCCGGGCAGATCCCGGCCCAGATCCTCGCCTCCGGCGTGGCGGTGCCGTGGGCCCTGGAGGCCCAGCGCGTCCTCGCCGAGGAGTGGAACGTCAAGGCCGACGTCTGGTCCGCGACCTCCTGGAACGAGCTGCGCCGCGACGCGGTGGAGGCCGAGGAGTTCAACCTCCTGCACCCGGAGGAGCAGCAGCGCGTCCCCTACGTGACGCAGAAGCTGCAGGGCGCCGAGGGCCCGTTCGTCGCCGTCTCCGACTGGATGCGCGCGGTGCCGGACCAGATCTCGCGCTGGGTGCCGGGGCAGTACCAGTCGCTGGGTGCCGACGGCTTCGGCTTCGCCGACACCCGTGGCGCGGCCCGTCGCTTCTTCCACATCGACGCGCAGTCGGTCGTCCTGGGCGTGCTCACCGAGCTCGCCAAGCAGGGCAAGATCGACCGCAGCGCCCTGAAGGACGCGATCGACCGCTACCAGCTGCTGGACGTGGCCGCGGCCGACCCGGGTGCCGCCGGCGGCGACGCCTGAGCGCTCGGTGAGCCGGTGAACCGGTGAGACCAGGGGCCGGACCTCCTCCGTGGAGGTCCGGCCCTTCGCCGTTCCCGCCGCCGGATCCCCGGCGTGACCTCCGTCACATCCCCTTGAACCTCACACAGGTGTGAGCTCCTAGGGTCGTTCCCAGACGAACCGGACCACCCCAGGAGGTCTCCCATGAACGCCGTCCACCCCGAGCCCGCCGCCGGCGGCAACGCGTACAACCGCGGTGTGATCACCGAGTTCCGGGCCTCGGCCGGCGCGGTCGGCGGCTCCTTCGCGGGCACCCCGCTGCTGCTGCTCACCACCTGGGGCCGGCGCAGCGGCGAGCCGCGCACCGCCCCGCTGGTCCATCTGACGGAGGGCGGCCGACCCGTCGTCTTCGCCTCGAACGGCGGCGCCCCGGCCGATCCGGACTGGTACCGCAACCTGGCCGCCCGCCCCGAGGTCACCGTCGAGCTCGGCGCCGAGCGCTACCCGGCGCTGGCCGTCCCGGTGACCGGCGGCGAGCGGTACGAGGCCCTCTGGGCGGCCCAGATCGCCGCCCAGCCGGCGTTCGCCGCCTACCGGGCGCGGGCCGGGCGCGTGGTGCCGCTGGTGGAGCTGCACCGCGCGGCGGGCTGACCCGGAAGTCCGACGCGCGAAGCCGGTGGCCCCGGACTCCCTCGGGAGTCCGGGGCCACCGGCTTCGCGGTGCGCGGGCGGTCAGATGTGGACGGCCGGGCCGGCCTCGCCCTTGCCCCGGCGGGCGAGCAGCCCGAGCAGGGCGGCGGCGAAGGCCACCACGGACGCCACCGCGAAGGCGAGCGACATCCCGCTGAGGAAGGACTGGTGGACGGCGCCGGCCATCGCGTCGACCACCTCGGCCGGGGTCCCCTCCGGGGCGGGCGGGGCGAAGCCGAGCTGGGCCGCCTGCTTGAGGCCCTCGGCCTCGGCGCCCTGGACCGGCGGCAGGCCGGCCTCGGCCCACTTGCCGGGCAGCACGTCGCCGACCTTGGCGGCCATCAGGGCGCCCAGCGCCGCGGTGCCGAGGCTCCCGCCGACCTGCATCGCGGCCTGCTGGAGGCCGCCGGCCACGCCGGAGAGCTCCATCGGCGCGTTGCCGACGATCACCTCGGTGGCGCCGACCATGACCGGGCTCATGCCCAGGCCCATCAGGACGAACCACAGCGACATCACCCCGGCGCCGGAGCCCTCGTCCAGGGTGGACATCCCGAACATCGCCACGGTGGTGATCAGCATGCCGGCCACGATCGGGACCCGCGGGCCGAGCCGGCCGATGGCCAGCCCCGCCACCGGCGAGCCGATGATCATCATGCCGGTCATCGGCAGCAGGTGGACGCCGGCCTCGACCGGCGCCATCCCGTGGACGTTCTGCAGGTAGAAGGTCACGAAGAAGATCGCGCCGAAGAACGAGAAGGCCATCAGCACCATCAGCAGCGTGGCGGCCGACAGCGGGACGGAGCGGAACAGGCTGAGCGGGATCAGCGGCTCGCGGGCGACCCGCTGCCAGAGCGCGAAGGCCGTCATCAGGACCAGCGCGCCGCCCAGGAAGAGCAGGGTGCTGGTGTCGCCCCAGCCCCACTCGGGCGCCTTGATGATGCCGAAGACCAGCGCGAACATCGCCAGCGAGAGCAGCACGATGCCGGGGACGTCGAAGGATTTGGCCGCCCTCTCGGCCCGGACGTCCCGCAGGATCCAGATGCCGAGGGCCAGTGTGAGCAGGCCGACCGGGATGTTGATGAAGAACACCGACTGCCAGCTGACGTGCTCGACCAGCAGACCGCCGACGATCGGACCGGCCGCCGAGGACGCGCCGATCACCCCGCCCCAGATGCCGATCGCCATGTTGAGCTTCTCGACCGGGAAGGCCCCGCGCAGCAGGCCGAGCGCGGCCGGCTGGAGCAGCGCGCCGAACAGGCCCTGCAGGACGCGGCAGGCGATCACCGTCTCGATGTTGCCCGCGAAGGCGATCGCGGCCGAGGTGGCGGCGAAGCCGGCCGCGCCGACCAGGAAGGTCCGCTTGTGGCCGAAGCGGTCGCCGATCTTGCCTGCGGTGATCAGGAAGACCGCGAGGGCGAGCAGGTAACCGCTGGTCACCCACTGGATCTCGGACGGCGCGGCCTTGAGGTCGGCCTGGATGACGGGGTTCGCGATCGCGACGATCGTGCCGTCCAGCGCGACCATCATCACGCCGACGGCGACGGTCAGCAGGGTCAGCCAGGGATGCCCCTTCAGGCCGCCCCCGGAGGACGAGTCGGGCTGCGGCGGGTCGTCCGCCTTGGTGCTCTTGACGACGGACTGACTCATCTGGGGCCCTCCGGGGGCATGGCAGCGAACAGACGTGGTCGTGGCGCCCCGGGCCCACCCGTCCCCACGAGTTACCCGGCCTGGGGGCGCCACGCTCCGGAGATTATGTCAGCAGCTGACATTTGGCAAACTCTGCCTTGTTGCGGGGACTGACATTTGTCAGACCGCTACAGTTGTGCACCAGTACCCCCCTCCTCCTCGCCCTCCGGAAGGCCCCCGCCATGGCCGCTCAGCGCTCGCCCCTCGCCACCGCCCCGGCCCTCCGGCCGGCCGAGGGCGCCGGTCCCGGCCTGCGCGAGCGCAAGAAGCAGCGCACCCGGGACGCCCTGATCGAGGCCGCCCACCGGCTCTTCCTCAGCCAGGGGTTCGCCGGCACGACGGTGGACGAGATCGCCGCCGCCGTCGACGTCTCGCAGCGCACCTTCTTCCGCTACTTCGCCAACAAGGACGAGGTCGCCCTCGCCGTCATGGCCGACGCCGAGGACTACTTCATCGACCGGCTGCGGGCCCGCCCCGCCGAGGAGAACCCGCTGCAGGCACTGCGGGCCGCGATCGTCGAGTCCTGGCACGACCTCGGCTCCCGGCACCGGACCGGCCCGGGCTCGGTGACCAGCGCGCTGGAACTGATGCAGATGATCGAGGACACCCCCACACTGCTCGCCGCCCACCTGCGCCGGGTCACCGAGCAGGAGCGGGTGGTGGTCCAGGTGCTGGCCGCCCGCGAGGGCCTCGACCCGGCCGAGGACCTGCGCCCCACCGTGATGGCCGCGGTCTTCGGCAGCGTGCTGCGCGCGGCCCACCTGTCCTGGAGCGCCGACCACGAGGCGTCCGGCCTGGAGGGCATGATCGCGCTGATCACCCGTCACTTCGACCAGCTCGGCCCCGCCCTGGCCGGCGACTGGCGGCACTAGGACCCCGTCCGGGAGCGGCCCCGGCGGCCACCGGGTCATACCGGAGTACTACGGCGGAGTCCGGTCCCCGGTCCGACGCCCGTCGGCACGGGCCGCCCTAGGCTGACGGGATGATCGATCCGCCCACCGGGCCGGCCCGGGGCGGCCTGCTCCCCGGTCTGCTCGCCCCGCTCGCCCGCCCGTCCACCGACCACACCCCGCTGCTGGCCCACGCCGCCGCCCGCTGGGTCCGCTGGCTGCCGTACGTCCTCGCGCTGGCCGCGATCAGCTCCCTGCTGCCCAGCGCGACCAACGTCCTGGCCACCGACTACGGCCTCAACGTCGGCCTCGCGGCGGCCCTCTCGATCGCCCAGACCGTGCCGCTGCTGCTCGCCGTGAGCCGCCCGCTGCCCGCCTGGTGGATGATCGGCGCCGCCGACCTGCTGACCTCCCTGCTGATCCTCACCACCGGCCGGGACACCTCCTCCTCCTGGCCATGGCCGGCCCCCGGCGTGGTCGGCTACCTGCTGCTGATGCTGCCGCTCGCGCTGCGCGAACGGCGCCGCACCCTGCTCTCCGTCTGGCTGGCCACCACCGCCACGAGCCTCGCGCTGTCGCTGCTCGGCATCGGCGCGGACGTCGGCAGCGACAACAGCCTGCTCGCGGTGGCCCTGACCGGGGCCGTCCTGGTCCTGGGCGGCGCCCTGCGGGAACGGGCCGAGGCCCAGCGGCTGCTCGCCGAGCAGGAGCACATCAGCGAGGCCGAGCGCGAGCGCCGCACCCTGCTGGAGGAGCGCGCCCGGATCGCCCGCGAGCTGCACGACGTGGTCGCCCACCACATGTCGGTGATCGCCGTCCAGGCCGCCAGCGCCCCGTACCGGATCGCCGGCGTGCCGCCCGAGGCGGCCGAGGAGTTCGGCGCCATCGCCGGCACCGCCCGCGACTCGCTGTCCGAGATGCGGCGGCTGCTCGGGGTGCTGCGCAGCGAGGAGTCCGGCACCGAGAAGGCGCCCCAGCCCGGGATCGCGCACTTGGCCCAGCTGGTCGAGACGGTCGGCCGGGCCGGGGTGCCGGCCGAGCTGGCGGTACTCCCGGAGCTGGTCGACGCCCTGCCGCAGGCCGTCGACCTCTCCGTCTACCGGATCGTCCAGGAGGCGCTGGCCAACGTCGTCCGGCACGCGCCCGGCGCCGAGGCCTGGGTGTCGCTGGCCGTCGACGGCCCGGCCCTGCTGGTCACCGTGGTGAACGGAGCCCCGCCCGCGCGCGCCGCGTCGCTGGAGGCCGCCGCCGAGGGGACCGGTCACGGGCTGGTCGGCATGCGGGAACGCGTGCGGCTGCTGGATGGGAAGCTGGACACCGGCCCGCTGCCCGACGGCGGCTTCAAGGTGGCCGCCGTCCTGCCGATCGACACCCCCCGGGAGCCCGCCGCATGACCATCCGCGTGATCATCGTCGACGACCAGGCGATGGTGCGGGCGGGCTTCGCCGCCCTGCTCGGCGTCCAGAGCGACATCGACGTGGTGGGCGACGCGGCGGACGGCGCGCAGGCCCTGGAGGTCTGCGGCCGCACCCACCCCGACGTCGTGCTGATGGACGTCCGGATGCCCGTGATGAACGGCCTGGAGGCGGCCCGCCGGCTGCTCGACCCGGCCGTCCCCGGGGCCCACCGGCCGAAGGTGCTGATGCTGACCACCTTCGACGTGGACGACTACGTGTACGAGGCGCTGCGAGCCGGGGCCAGCGGCTTCCTGCTCAAGGACGCGCCCCCCGCCGACCTGATCGCCGCCGTGCGGGTGGTGGCGGCCGGCGACGCGCTGCTCGCCCCCTCGGTCACCCGCCGGCTGATCGAGGACTTCGCCCGAACCAGGCCGGCCCGGCGCCGCGACCCCAAGCTGCGGTTGAACGGCCTGACCCCCCGGGAGACCGAGGTGCTGGAGCTGATCGCCCGCGGTCTGTCCAACCAGGAGATCGCCGCCGGCCTGGTGCTCGCCGAACAGACCGTCAAGACCCACATCGGCCGGATCCTCGCCAAGCTCGACCTGCGTGACCGCGCCCAGGCGGTGGTCCTGGCCTACGAGTCCGGCCTGGTGACGCCGGGTCAGTGAGCGGCCCGGCCCCGGCCGGTCCCGTTCCCCTCCTGCTACCCGGGTAGTACCCGGGAGTTGGCCCCGCGGAGTGACGTCCGCGGGGCCGCCGCGTTTCTACCTTCCTCTCCGTCGACACCCGACGGACAAGGGAGAACACGCACATGCGGCAGCCTCGCACCGAGCACCGACCCCGGCCCCGGCGCTTCGCCCGCACGGTCGCCGCCGCCGCGGTCGCCCTGGCCGCCGTACTGGGCGCCGGGGGCTGGGCCTGCGACACCCAGCACCCGGTCACCGGCCCACCGCCCGGCACCGCCGGCTGGGTCGCCGACACCACCCTCGGCCTCCGGCTGCCCGACCCGGCCACCGCCTCCCCCGCCGCGGTGGCCGCCTTCTTCGCCGAACTGCCGACCGCCCGTCAGGACGCGCTGGCCGTCCGCCACCCGCTGGTGGTCGGCAACCTCGACGGCGCCCCCGTCGGCCTCCGCTACCGGGCCAACGCCCTGGCCCTGGCCGAGGAGCGCGGCCGCGAACTCGCCCGCGCCGCCGACCCGGCGCTCACCCCGCAGGACCGCACCACCGCCCGCGAACGCGCCGAGCGCTACCGCACCCTGCTGGACGGCGACCGGCGGATCCTCGCCTTCGACCCGCGCGGACGCGGCCAGGTCGCCGAAGTCCTCGGCGACCTGGCCACCGCACCCCGGCCGGGATGGCCCGCGCCCTGTACGAGGCCACCGGCCGGCAGACCGCCGTGATCGCCTGGGCCGGCTACACCACCCCGGTCGGCCTCGGCCCGGACGCCGCCACCGAGACCCTCGCCCGGGCCGGCGCCCGGCGGCTCACCCGGCTGCTGGACGGGCTCGCCGTCACCACCCGGCCGGCCGCGCCCGCCACGGTGTTCTGCCACAGCTACGGCTCGGTGGTCTGCGGCCTGGCCCGCCCCGGGCCGGAGCAGGCCGCCGCCCTGGTGGTGCTCGGCTCCCCCGGCATGGGCGTCGGCTCGGCTGCCGACCTCGACCCCCGGGTGCCGCTCTGGGCCACCCGGCGCAACGGCTCCGACTGGATCGGCGACGTGCCCAACGTCTCGCTCCTCGGCCTCGGCCACGGCGCCGATCCGACCGGTCCCGCGTTCGGCGCCCGCCCGCTGCCCGCCACCGGATCCCACGGCCACACCGGCTACTTCACCCCGGGCACCGCCTCGCTCGCCGCCTACGCCGCCCTCGCGCTCGGCCGCTGAGCCCCACCACCTCCCGAGGAGCAACGCCATGCCCCACCCACTGACCGCCCTGCGCCGCGCCGCGCACCAGGTCGACACCCGCACCCCCGAGACCCGCGACCGCGCCCTGGACGGGCTGCGCGCCCTCGCCCTGCTCGCCGTCCCCGTCGGCCACTGGCTGCTCGGCGGCTTCACCCTCTCCGCCGACGGCGCCCTGCACAACGCCAGCCCGCTCGGCTCGCTCGGCTTCCTCGCCCCGGCCAGCTGGGTGCTCCAGATGCTCGGAGTGTTCTTCCTGGTCGGCGGCCACTCCTCGGTCCGCTCGCTGGAGCGGGCCCGCGCCCGCGGGGTGGGCCACGCCGGCTGGCTGCGGGCCCGCTCGGTGCGGCTGCTGCGCCCGGTCCTCGGGGTGGCGGCGGTCTGGGCGCTGCTGATCCCGGTGCTGGGCCGGCTCGGCGTCCCCGGCGACACCGTCCGGACCGGCTCGGTGCTGGTGGTGCAGCCGCTCTGGTACATCGGCGTCTACCTGGGGCTGACCGCGCTGACCCCGCTCTGCGTGGCCGCCGCCCGGCGGCTGCGCGGCTGGTCGGCGGGCGTCCTGGCGGCCGTGGTCGCGGTGGTCGACCTGCTGCGCTACGGCCCGTGGGCGGACGCGGCGCCGTCCTGGGTCGGGCTGCTGAACATCCTGCCGGGCTGGCTCTTCGGCTATCAGCTGGGCGTGCTCTGGGCCCACGGGCGGCTCGGCCGTCCGGCCGCGCGCCTGCTGCTGCTCGGCGGCGGCGCGCTGTTCACCGCGCTGCTGCTGGTCTTCCACTACCCCGCCAGCATGGTCGGCGTGCCCGGCGCCGGGCGGACCAACTCGCACCCGCCGTCCCTGCTGGTCCTGGCACTGGCGGCGGTGCAGATCGGCGCCGCGGTGCTGCTGCGCGAGCGGCTCGGCCGGCTGCTGCGCCGCCCGCTGCTCTGGCTGCCGGTGGTGGCGGTCAACCTCTCGGCGATGACGATCTTCTGCTGGCACCAGAGCGCGATGCTGGCCGTCGCGGTACCGGGCGCGGCCGTCCTCGGCACCGTGCCCGGCCTGACCGGCGCCCCGGACTCGCTGGCCTGGGCGGCCGCCCGGGTGGCGCTGCTACCGCTGTTCGGCGCCGTCCTGGTCGCGATCGGGTGGTTCACCCGCCGCTTCGACGGCCCCTGGACGGCGTTCTCCCGCCCCTGGAAGACGGTGGCCGGCGCCGCCGCGGCGCTGTTCGCCGCGTACGCGCTGGGCGTGGTGTGAGCCGGTCGGCGCAGCCGGGGAACTGACGGGACGTGAGCCGCACGGGCCCACGCCCCGTCCGTCGGCGACACGCACCCGGCCAGAGGATGGATCCGCATGCGAACCGACACGCACTGTGATGTCCTGTGACGGTCGGCGACGATCGGTCGTCCCCGCCCGCCCACGGCCGGGCCGTCCGCACCCGCCGGCTTCTCCCCCACACCCCCGTCCGAGGAGTCCCATGTCCCTGTCCCGACCACGGCCGAGATCCGGCCGCCGGCTCGCCGCCGTCGCCACCGCCGTCGTCTGCGCGCTGACCACCGGCACCGTCCTGACCGCCGCCACCCCCGCCGTCGCCCTGGTCCTCGCCCACGGCGGCGGCCACGACGAGGCCGCGGTCCCGGCCGACACCGCCCCGCACATCACCGCGCCCCGGGTGCTGGCCGAGATGCGCGACGACGAGGTCGCCGCGCTCGGCCCGGAGCACGCCGAGGAGCACGCCCGGATGCGCGCGGCCGTCCGCGGCGTCGGCGACTACCCGCAGACCACCCGGACCAACCGGCTGAAGGCGCTGACGGACTCCCAGACCGCCGCCAACGCCGGCTTCGACCCGGCGACCTTCGGCGCGTTCAAGGCGTACTTCCCCTCCCCCGACTTCGGCGACCACATCGCCCTGCTACCGACCGGCAAGGTGCTGCTGTTCTCCTTCGAACGGATCGAGACCAACCCGGAGAAGGAGCCGGCCCCCACCCAGACCATCGGCCGGGAGAACGCCGGCCGGGCCTTCCTCTGGGACCCGGCCAAGGGCACCGGCACCGCCGCCTTCAAGCAGGTCACGCCGCCGGTCGTCGACATGCCGGACGGCCTCGGCCAGGAGCGCCCGGCGCCGTTCTTCTGCGCCGGGCACTCCTACCTGCCCAACGGCATGCTGGGCGTCTTCGGCGGCAACCTGGGCGGCAACGGCGGCACCGGTGCCAAGCTCTCGCTGATCTTCGACCCGTGGACCGAGACCTGGACCCGCAACCCCGACATGTCGGTCGGCCGCTGGTACCCCTCGGTGGTCACCGGCGCCGACGGCCGGCAGCTGATCATGTCCGGCCAGTCCGAGCTCGGCTGGGGCACCCCGACCCCGGTCGTCGAGCGCTTCCCCGCCAAGGGCCACCCGGTGCCGCACCTGAAGACCGAGACGCCGAGGAACACCCCGGTGGACCGGTTCAAGGCGGACGCGCCGTTCACCCTGGACTACCCGCACCTGTTCTCGCTCAACGACGGCAACATCTACGGCTTCGGCCGCCAGGCCGCCGAGCAGTGGAAGTTCGACCCGGTCAACGAGACCCGCAGCGACCTGACCGCCCGCCCGGACGGCCGCAAGCGCAACTACGGCTCGGCCGTCATGCTGCCCGGCGGCGTCAACGGCCCGGACTCCGCCCTCGTCCTCGGCGGGGACCGCGACAACCCGAGCACCCTGCGCTTCTCCAACGGCAGTTGGACCGCCGAGAAGTCCCGCGCCTTCGGCCGCACCCAGGACGACACCATCCTGCTGCCCGACGGCAAGCTGATGACCGTCAACGGCGCCTACGACATCCGGGACTACGGCAACGGCCCCTACAACCCGAACGCCGACCTCAAGTACCGCCAGGTCGAACTCCGCGACGACCAGGGCAACTGGAAGCTCGGCCCGGTCCAGCGGCTGCCGCGCGGCTACCACTCCAACGCCGTCGTGCTGCCCGACGGACGGGTCATGGTGACCGGCGACGAGCTGCAGCAGATCGCCAACAACCCGGACATCGACGGCACGGTGAGCGGCATCCCCGGCACGACCGGACCCGTCACCATGAACGGCACCATCGAGATCTACGAGCCCGCCTACCTGCACCAGGCCGACCGCCCCTCGCTCGACCGGGGGCCCACCTCCCCGGTCGGCTACGACAAGAAGTTCCTGGTCACCACCTCGACCCCGGAACGGGCCGCCAAGGCCGTCCTGCTGGCGCCGACCACCGCCACCCACTCGGTCAACACCAGCCAGCGCCAGATCGAACTGCGGCTCAGCAGCCGGGCCGGCAACCGGCTGGAGTTCCAGGCGCCGCCGGACGCCAAGGCCGCGCCCCCCGGCTGGTACATGCTCTTCCTGCTCAACGACAAGGGCGTGCCCAGCGTCGCGCAGTGGGTGCAGCTCGGCTCCCCGGCCTGATCCCGGCCTCCCCCACCCACCCCACGGAGGAACCCCATGGCAACGGATCTGAGACTGCGCCGGAGCGAGGAGATCCAGGGCGACATCGTCGCCGGCTTCAAGAAGGACAACGTCACCCTGCTGTTCCTGAAGTTCGAGGACGCCGCCAGGGCCCGCGACTGGCTGCGCGCGCTCGCCCCGCAGATCGCCACCACCCGGCAGGTCGCCGAGTTCAACGCGGCGTTCAGCGAGGCCCGCAAGAGCTCGGGCGGCGACGACCCCAAGACCCTCAAGGCCACCTGGCTGGGCCTCAGCCTCACCTACGAGGGCATGCGCCAGCTCTCCGCCACCGACCCGTTCGAACAGGCCCCGCCGGTCGGCAGCGGCCTGGAGGCGTTCAAGGAGGGCTCGGCCAAGCGGGCCGGCGCGCTCGGTGACACCGGCGACAACTCCCCGGAGAACTGGCTCTTCGGCAACGGCAGGAACCAGCAGGTGCACGCCGTGCTGACGATCGCCTCGGACACCGAGCAGGACCTCGCCGCCACCGTCACCGCCCAGCGCGAGGCGGCCGCCGAGGCGAAGATCGTCACCATCTTCCAGCAGAACGCCAAGACCCTGCTCGGCAGCCGCCGCGGCAAGGAGCACTTCGGCTTCAAGGACGGCATCAGCGAGCCCGGCGTCCGCTTCTTCGACCCGCCGAACCCGGCGAACGAGGAGGAGGTCGAGGGCCACCCGGGCACCCGGATCATTCCGGCCGGCGAGTTCGTCGTCGGCGAGCAGCCCGCCCCCGGCAGCTTCACCGACTTCCCCGCGTGGGCCCGAGACGGCTCCTTCCAGGTCGTCCGCCGGCTCTCCCAGGACGTCCCCGGCTGGTGGTCGCAGGTCTCGGTCAAGCTGAAGGAGCTCAAGCAGGCCAAGGCCGTCCCGGACACCGCCACCGCCGAGTGGCTGGCCGCCCGGCTGGTCGGCCGCTGGCGCTCCGGGGCGCCGGTCTGCAAGCACCAGGACCGCGACGTCCCGAACGACCCGAAGGCGTCCTCGGACAACGACTTCGACTTCCGGGACGACCTGGAGGGCCTGGTCACCCCGCTCTTCTCGCACCTGCGCAAGTCCAGCCCGCGGGCCGGGCTGCAGGCCCCCGACCCGAGCCGGCCGCCGTTCGACGCCAAGGAGCTCGACGGCCGGCGGATCATGCGGCGCGGCGCGCCCTACGGGTTCCCGTTCGACCCGGCCTCCGAGGGCCCCGGCGGGCCCGACGACCCGCGCGGCCTGCTCTTCGTCTGCTACCAGGCCGACATCGCCCGGCAGTTCGAGTTCATCCAGGCCGACTGGATCGACCAGCCGGACTTCCCGCCCGGCCGCAACCCCGTCCCCGGCAAGGACCCGGTGATCACCGAGGCCGACGACGTCGACTTCGAGAGCCGCGGCCCGGACGGCGCGATCAAGCACACCCCGCTGCACTTCCAGCAGTTCGTGCAGACCCAGGGCTCGGTGTACGCCTTCGCGCCGTCCATCAGCACCCTCAAGGCGCTCGCCGAGGGGCGGCTCACCGGGCAGTCGCAGGGCCGGCAGGGCGACCAGACCTCCTCGCGGCAGGACAGGGGCTACCCGTGCGACGACTTCGTCGCCGTCCCGGACCAGTGGCGCAAGGGCGGCCGGAGCCAGTTCTGGGCGTTCCACGGCCCGCAGTGCCGCCGGATCGCGGTCGAGGACGGCGCCGCGCACACCGACCACCCGGTCGAGCGCGACGCCGCGCTGACCACCTGGCCCTGCCTGCGGGGGGTCGAGCGGATCGACTGCGTCCTGCCGATGGCCGATCTGCAGAACCCGGCCGGCAAGAGCTGGTACTGGGTGTTCCACACCACCGGCGGCCGCCAGCAGTACCGGTCCGTCTCGATCACCTGCGGCGGCGGGACGTACACCGACGCCCTGGAGCGCCCGGACCGCGGCCTCTCGGCCTGGAACTCGCTCGTCGGCGTCGAGCGGATGGACTGCTTCCTCCCGGTGCCCGACCAGCAGCGGGTCGGCGGCAAGAGCTGGTACTGGGCGTTCCACACCACCGGCGGCCGCCAGCGGTACCGGCTGATCTCGGTGGCGGACGGCGCCGCGCACACCGACGTCTGCGAGCGCACCGACCGTGAACTCTCGCGGTGGAGTTCGCTGGACGGCATCACCGAGGTGGACTGCTTCCTGCCGGTGCCCGATGTCCAGCGGGTCGGCGGCCGCAGCGAGTACTGGGTGTTCCACGGCGAGAACTACCGCAAGATCTCGGTGGCCGACGGCAGCGGCCACCCGGACCGCAAGATCGCCGACGACCGCTCGTGCGACGGCTGGGCCTCCCTGGTCTGAGCCGGTCACCGCGCCCCGGCCGCGACGCGTGCCGGGGCGCGGTGTCGGTCCACTGCCCTACGCTGCCGCCATGGTGACGTTCGATGAGTTCCGCGCGATGGCGCTCGCCCTGCCGGAGGCCGTGCAGCAGCCGACCTGGGAGATCGAGACCCTGCGGGTCCGCACGAAGATCTTCGCGATGGGCTCGCCGGACGGCACCGGCGTCAGCGTCAAGGCCTCCCCGGAGGACCAGAGCGAGCTGCTCGCCGCCGCGCCCGAGGTGTTCTCCTACCCCCCGTACGTCGGGCGGCACGGCTGGGTCGGTGTCCGGCTCGACCTGGTCGACCCGGAGGAGCTGCGCGAGCTGCTCACCGAAGCCTGGCGCCGCACCGCTCCCAAGCGCATGGTCAGGGAGTTCGACGCGGCGCAGGACCGGTGACGCCGAAAGGACACCGCCGGTTCATGTGATCCATCCCACAGTTTGAGCGGGCCCGACACTGCGCCACGCCCCCTACGCTTACCCAGGGAAGTTGGCAGTCGTACCACCTCCGGGCCCCGCCCGCAGAACGGTCACGGGCCCCTAGGGAGTTGACGCGATGCGCCGTCGGCGGTGGAAGCGTGTACTGATCGGTGCCTTCGCCGGATGCGCCGTGCTGGCCGACGCCGGCGCCGCCGCGGCCCAGGCCGCCGCGTCCACCGAGCAGTTGGCGATCTCCACCCCCCCGGCCGGCAGCGCCGCCTGGGTCGAGGACCACTCCTTCGACCGCACCCTGCCCGATCCGGCCCTCACCACGCCGGCCGCCGCCGCCGACTTCTTCGCCTCGCTGGCGCCCACCGAGCTGGACCGGCTGATCCAGGACTACCCGCTGGTCGTCGGCAACTTCGACGGCGCCCCGGTCGAGCTGCGCTACCGCGCCAACCGGATCGCCCTCACCGCCGAGCGGGACCGCGCCCGGGCCCGCGCCGCCGACCGGACCCTCGACTCCGACCTGCGCGCGCTCGCCGTCTCCCGCGCCAACGACGTCGAGCACCTGCTCGCCCCCGAGCGCCAGGTGCTCGCCTTCGACCCGCGCGGCCGCGGCCTGGTCAGCGAGGTCTGGGGGGACCTCACCGACGCCGACCGGATCTCCGTCCTCGTGCCCGGCTCCGACGCCGACCTCGGCCACTTCGACCAGGCCGCCGACCCGCTGCGGTCCCCCGCCGGGATGGCCCGCGCGCTGTACGCCGAGGAGCGGCGGCAGTCGCCCGGTACCCGGACCGCGGTGATCGCCTGGACCGGCTACGTCACGCCCTCCGGCCTCGGCCCGGACGCCGTCACCTCCCGGCTCGCCGATGTCGGCGCGCCCCGGCTGGAACGGCTGCTCGCCGGCCTCAAGGAGACCACCCGGCCCGACGCGCCGCCGTCGCTGCTCTGCCACTCCTACGGCTCGGTGGTCTGCGGCACCGCCGCCCCCGAGATCCCCCGGGCGGCCGCCTCGCCGTCCGACACCTCCGGGATCACCGACCTGATGGTGTTCGGCAGCCCGGGCATGGGCGTGCAGAGCACCTCCGAACTGGGCGCCGGCGTACACGTCTGGGCCACCCGCAACGGCAGCGACTGGATCGGCAACGTGCCGTACCTGGAGGTCGGCGGGCTCGGCCACGGCGCCGACCCGACCTCGGCCGAGTTCGGCGCCGAGCAGATCTCCTCGGCCCGCTCCTCCGGCCACAACGGCTACTTCACCGAGGGCACCGACAGCCTGCACAACTTCGCGGCCATCTCGCTCGGCCACTACGAGGACGTGGTCCGGCCCGCTCCCGAGGCCTGACGGCCGCTCGGCCCCACCCCGGTCACTCCTGGTAGAGCCGGACCGCCTCGACGGCGGCCCGGGCCAGCTCCCGCCGGGCGGCCGGCGGCGCGAGCACCTCGGCGTCCGGCCCGAAGGAGAGCAGCGCGCGGACGGCCGGCAGCGCCGGGAAGCCCATCGCCAGCTCGACCCACTCGTCCGGGGCGCCCGCGCCCGACTCCGGCGGCGGCGCGGTGAGCCGGCTGCCGTGGATCCGGACGAACAGGTCCAGCCGCCCGCGCCGCACCCGGACCTTCACCAGCACCTCCTTCGGCAGCCGCTCCACCTGCTCGCGCAGCACCGCCCACACCTCGCCGAGCCCCAGCCCCGGGCGCCGGCGCACCGGCTCCTCGGTGGCCTCGGCCGCCAGCACCCGGTCGGCCCGGAACAGCCGGGGCTCACCGCGCAGATCGGCCACCAGGTACCAGACGGCGGCCTTGCTCACCAGGCCGTAGGGGTCGACGGTGTACTCGGCCGGGGCCGGCGCGCCGCTGTGCCGGTAGCGCAGCCGCAGCCGGCGGTCGGCGAAGACGGCGTACTGCAGCTCGCCGAGGTCGGGCCCGGCGGGTGCGCCGGCCTGGAGCCAGCGGGCCGGGTCCACCAGGATCCGCTCGCTGATCCGCTCGGCGGCCGGGCGGTGCGGGGCGGGCAGCGCGGCCATCACCTTGCGCAGCGCGGAGCCGAGCGCGCCGTCGAGCCCGAGATCGCTGTGCGCGCCCTGGGCGGAGAGCACGAACAGCGCCCGGGCCTCGTCGGCGGTCAGGCCGCTGACGTCGGTGCGGTATCCGGGCAGCAGGGCGATCCCGCCGTGCCGGCCCCGCTCGGTGTACACCGGGACGCCGGCCGACGAGAGCGCCTCGACGTCGCGGTAGATGGTGCGGACCGACACCTCCAGGCGCTCGGCCAGTTCGGTGGCGGACACCAGGCCGCGGGTCTGGAGCAACAGCAGGATCGAGAGCAGGCGGTCGGCCTTCATGGCACGAGGGTTCCAGAAACCCTGACGGCAGTTGTCAGGTTTTACCGGGAGATTGCCTCCCGAGAGCCGAAACCCCTTCCACTCGACGGAGCCGATCACCGATGGACACCACCCAGGACCCCCGCCCGCAGTACCTGCTCGCGCTCGGCCAGCTGGAGAAGCTGATCGCCGAGGTGACCCCGGAGGCGCTGGACCGCCCCACCCCGTGCCCCGAGTACGACCTGCGACAGCTGCTCAGCCACGTGGTCGGCGGCGTGCACCGGCTCGCCTACATCGGCGAGGGCGGCCGGGCGGAGGACGTCGTGGCGGCCACCGGCGAGCTGGCCGACGACGCCTGGCCGGCCGCCCTCGACCGGGCCCGCGCCCGGGCCGTCGCCGCCTGGGCGGACGACGCGAAGCTGGACCGCCCCGCCGTCGCCCCCTGGGGCGAGGTGCCCGGCCGGGCCGCGCTGGGCGGCTACGTGATGGAGACGGTCACCCACTCCTGGGACATCGCCCAAGCGCTCGGCAGCCGGCTCGCCCTGGACGAGCGGTTGGCGCTGACCGCGCTGGCGGTCGCCGAGGCCGTGCTGTCGCCCGAGTACCGCGGCGGCCCGGTGCCGTTCGCCGCCGTGCAGCCCGTGCCGGACGGCGCCGACACCTATACCCGGCTGGCCGCCTGGACGGGCCGCGCGGTCTGAACCCCCGCACCGGGCGGGCGGTTCGCGGTCGGCCGGCGGGCAGGGGCGGGTCAGGCGCTCCGCTTCCTCCCCCGCGGGCCGTCCGCCGGGTCCGGGGCGTCCTCGGGGGCGCCGCGGTCGGCGATCATTCCGGCGTACAGGTCGATCTTGTAGTCGATGACGGCGAGGGTGGCGTGCAGGTCGGCGATCCGCTGCCGGACCTCCTCGCGGTGGGCGAGCAGCAGCCCGCGCCGGTCCTCCAGGGTCCGCTCGCCGCGGCGGGCCAGCTCCACGTACCGGAGCATGTCGGCGACCGTCATGCCGGTCAGCCGGAGCCGGCCGAGGAAGGCCAGCCGGTGCAGGTCGGCGTCGCAGTAGCGGCGCTGGCCGGAGGCGGAGCGGTCGACCGGGTCGAGCAGGCCGATCCGCTCGTACCAGCGCAGGGTGTGGGCGGTCAGTCCGCTGGCCGCCGCCACCTCGCTGATCGTGTGCCGAGGAGTCCGGTTCGGCTCGCCGACCGGTGTGCTGAACACCTCGGAGCAGGTCCGCAGGTCGACGGCGACCGGTGCGAGTGTGGCCATGATCGGTACCCCCAGTGGTGAACGATGACGACGACGCTAGTGAGTTGGAGCGCACTCCAGGCAAGCCTGCCACCCGGGTGACCCGGCACCCGCCGTCGGCCGCCCGTTAGAGTCGGCGCCATGGAGAGCTTGCGGATGATCGAGACCTGGCCGGTGCCCAACGCCGCGGCAGCGGTGGTGCGGGGCGCGGACGGCGCGGTCCTGGGCGGGCACGGCCCGCGGCAGCACCTGTTCCCGCTCGCGTCGGTGACCAAGCTGCTCACCTCGTACGCGGTGCTGGTCGCGGTCGAGGAGGGCGTCTTCGAGCTGGACGACCCGGCCGGGCCGGCCGGCTCGACCGTCCGCCACCTGCTGGCGCACACCTCCGGGCTGGCCTTCGACGAGCACCGGGTGATGGCCGCGCCGGGCAACCGCCGGCTCTACTCCAACGCCGGGTTCGACGTACTGGCGCGGACCCTCCAGGAGGCCTCGGGCATCGAGTTCGGCCGCTACGCCGCCGAGGCCGTGTTCGAACCGCTCGGGATGCACTCCACGCTGATCAACACCGCGCACAAGTCCCCGGCCGGCGCCGGCGGCCTCTCCACGGTGGCGGACCTCTCGCTGTTCGCGGCCGAGCTGCAGTCGCCCAAGCTGCTGGACCCGTCCACCCTGCGCGCGGCCACCCGCGAGGTCGCCTTCCCCGGGACGAGCGGCGTGCTGCCCGGCTTCGGCCACCGCCGGCCGAACGACTGGGGCCTCGGCTTCGAGATCCGGGACGGCAAGGCGCCGCACTGGACGGGCACCGCCAACTCCCCCGCCACCTTCGGCCACTTCGGCCAGTCCGGCACCTTCCTCTGGGTGGACCCGGAGGCCGGCGTGGCCTGCGTCGCGCTCACCGACCGGGACTTCGGGCCGTGGGCCGCCGAGGTCTGGCCGGCGCTCGGCGACGCGGTGCTGGCCGAGCTGCGCGGCTGAGCCCGGCGGGCCCGGTCGGCGGCGCGCCGACCGGGCCGCCCTCAGCCGTACGAGACCGGCGAGTGCATCTCCCAGAGCAGCAGAGCGGCGCCGTCCTGGCCCGCCGTCGGGTCGGCGAAGGCCTCGCCGGTGATCCGCACGCTGTCGCCGGGCACCATCGAGCGGCCGCCGCCCTGCGGTCCCGGTACCGTCCTGAAGCCCAGCGAGCCGGCCGTCAGATGGGCGTACCGCCAGGCGGCGGGCGGGAGCGCGGGCAGCGGCTGCCAGGGGTCGGCGGTCACCAGCCAGAGCGCGGCGTCGCCGCGGCGCAGCCGCAGGGCGTCCGTCCCGGCGTCCCGCGCCAGCCCGGAGGCGAGCAGCGTCAACCCGCCGTCCGCCGGTTCCACCCGGCGCAGCCCGTACGCCGGGGGCGCGTCGAAGACGTCCGGCTGGAGCCACATCTGGACGAAGCGGACCGGCCCGTCGGCGCCGCCGACGTTGCGCTCGGTGTGGCTGACGCCGGAGCCCGCGCCGAGGTACTGGAGCATCCCGGGGCGGACCACCCCGCTGTGGCCCCGGGAGTCCCGGTGGGCCAGCGCGCCCTCCAGGACCCAGGTGAGGATCTCGGTGTCCCGGTGCTTGTGCTCCTCGAACCCCGCCCCGGGGGCGAGCAGTTCCTCGTTGCAGGCGAGCAGCGCGCCGAAGTGCGTGTTCTTCGGGTCGTAGTGGCCCGAGAAGGAGAACGCGTGTCTGGTCTCGATGCCCTCGGCCGGGGTGGAGCGGTAGCGCTCGGCGGTGCGGCGCAGGTCGGCGCGGGGGCGGGCGGGAGCGTCGGTCACGGGCTTCACCGTAGCGTGGTCCGCGGCCGGTTCGCGGGCACCGCGGCCCCGGCGGCGGCGCACCCGGCGGGCCCGGTGGCCGGGGCGGGGCCGGCGCGCGACGCCCGCCGTCGTGCCGCTCCGCCGGGGGCTGTGCACGAGCAGTCACTCCGGTGAGGCAGTCTTGTCCTTGTGCCAGCCGCCTCCGCGAACTCCAAGAACGATCCGACCGCCAAGCCCGACAAGAACGGGAAGAGCCCGACGCCCGGCTCCGGGCGGGACCGGCCCGGGCGGGCGGCGCCACGCCTGACCGCGCAGGAGCGCAGACTCGCGGCCGACCGGGCCGAACGGCGGGTCGCGACGCTGAAGCGGCTGGAGAAGTCCTCGGGCAAGCTGGCCACCGCCGCGATCGCGCGGATGGACGACCAGCTCGGCTGGTACCGGCGGATGCCGCCGGAGCACCGCTCCTGGATCGGCCTGGTCGCCCAGGCCGGCATCGCCGCCTTCACCGAGTGGTACCGCCACCCCGACGCCCCGCAGGCGATCTCCACCGACGTCTTCGGCACCGCGCCGCGCGAGCTGACCCGGGCGATCACGCTGCGCCAGACCGTCGAGCTGATCCGCACCACCATCGAGGTGATGGAGGAGGCCATCGAGGAGGTGGCCTCGCCCGGCGACGAGGCGGACATGCGCGAGTCCGTCCTGGTCTACGCCCGGGAGATCGCCTTCGCGACCGCCCAGGTGTACGCCCAGGCCGCCGAGGCTCGCGGGGCCTGGGACGCCCGGCTGGAGGCGCTGGTCGTCAACTCGCTGCTGTCCGGCGACGCGGACGAGGGCGTGCTGTCGCGGGCCGCCGCGCTCGGCTGGGGCCAGCCGAGCCAGGTCCGGGTGGTCATGGGCAGCGCGCCGGACGGCGACAGCGAGCTGGTGGTCGAGGCGATCCGCCGGGCCGCCCGCTACGCCAAGCTGCACGTCCTGACCGGGGTGCTGGGCAAGCGCCTGGTGGTGGTGGTCGGTGGCGAGAAGGAGCCGGTGCACGCGGCCCGGGCGCTGATCGGCCAGTTCGCGCCGGGGCCGGTGGTGGTCGGTCCGACCGTGCCCGACCTGCTGTCGGCGACCCGCTCGGCGCACGCCGCCGCGGCCGGCCTGCGGGCCTGCGCCGCCTGGCCCGACGCCCCGCGCCCGGCCCTGGCCGACGACCTGCTGCCCGAACGGGCGCTCGCCGGCGACCAGGCGGCGCGCCGTCAGCTGGTGGAGGAGATCTACACACCGCTCGACGAGGCCGGTTCGGCACTGCTGGAGACCTTGAGTGTCTACCTGGAGCAGGCCTCCTCCCTGGAGGGAGCCGCCCGGATGCTCTTCGTTCACCCCAACACGGTGCGCTACCGGCTCCGACGTGTGACAGACGTCACGGGCTACGCTCCCTCCGACGTACGTTCGGCCTTCACGCTGCGTATCGCACTGGCGCTGGGCCGACTCGCCGCAGCCGGGGAGCAGAGTTGACCCCGATGTAGGGAACTGACAATCCCGGATGCTTTTCTTCGTTACCGTCGCCTACCCGCCCCCGGGCGCCTGGCGAGAGAGGGTTGAACCGTGCTCGTAATCGTCGCCCCTGGACAGGGTGCCCAGTCCCCCGGTTTCCTCAGCCCCTGGCTGGAGCTCGACGGCGTCGCCGACCGCCTGCGCGGCTGGTCGGAGGTCGCCGGGCTCGACCTGGTGCACGCCGGCACAGAGGCGTCCGCCGAGGAGATCAAGGACACCGCCGTCGCCCAGCCGCTGCTGGTCGCGGCCGGTCTGGTGACCGCCCGCGCGCTGTTCCCGGACGAGGACCGCGCCCGTGCGCTGGTCGGTGCCGTGGCCGGTCACAGCGTCGGTGAGATCACCGCCGCCGCCGGCGCCGGGGTGCTGTCCGCCCACGACGCGCTGACCTTCGTCCGCGAACGCAGCCTGGCGATGGCCGAGGCCGCCGCCGCCACCGAGACCGGCATGCTCGCCGTGCTCGGCGGCGACCCCGAGGTCGTCGCCGCCAAGCTGGCGGAGCACGGCCTGACCCCGGCCAACAACAACGGCGGTGGCCAGATCGTCGCGGCCGGCACGCTGGCCCAGCTGGAGGCCCTGAAGGCCGACCCGCCGCCGGTCTCCCGGCTGATCGGGCTCAAGGTCGCCGGCGCGTTCCACACCGAGCACATGGCGCCCGGTGTCGAGCGGCTGGCGAAGCTCGCCCCGACCCTGACGGTCGCGAACCCGGAGGTCACCTACGTGTCCAACCGGGACGGCGAGGTCGTGACGGACGGCACCGAGGTGCTGGACCGGCTGGTCTCGCAGGTCTCCAACCCGGTCCGCTGGGACCTCTGCATGGAGACCCTGCGGCGGCTGGGCGCGACCGCGGTCATCGAGCTCGCGCCTGCGGGTACCCTCACCGGACTGGTCAAGCGCAACCTCAAGGGTGTGGCGACGCTTGCCCTCAAGACCCCCGCCGATCTGGACAAGGCCCGTGACCTCGTCGCGGAGCACGGCGGTCAGGATCAGGAGAACAAGGCATGAGCCAGCCCCAGATCAAGCCCGTCACCGGTGCCCGCTACTCGCGCATCCACGGCGTCGGCGGCTACCGCCCGGTCCGGGTGATCCCCAACTCCGAGGTCCTGAACTGGATCGACTCCTCGGACGAGTGGATCCGCACCCGCAGCGGGATCGCCGAGCGGCGCTGGGCCGGCCCGGAGGAGACCGTCGCCGAGATGTCGGTGCAGGCCGCCGGCAAGGCCATCGCGCAGGCCGGGATCAGCCCCGAGCAGATCGGCGGCGTGATCGTCGCCACCGTCTCGCACCTCAAGCAGACCCCCGCGATCGCCACCGAGATCGCCGAGCGGCTGGGCTGCGGCACCGCCCCGGCCTTCGACATCTCGGCCGCCTGCGCCGGCTTCGGCTACGGCCTGGGCCTGGCCGACGGCATGATCCGCGGCGGCAGCGCCGGGTACGTGCTGGTGATCGGCGTGGAGCGGCTCAGCGACCTGACCGACCAGTCGGACCGCTCGACCGCCTTCATCTTCGGTGACGGCGCCGGTGCCGCGATCGTCGGCCCGTCCGACACGCCCGGAATCGGCAAGGTCATCTGGGGCTCGGACGGCTCCCAGAAGGACGTCATCTCGCAGACCCAGGCCTGGGACACCGCCTTCGCCAAGGAGGACGCCGTCAACGGCGCCGGCGAGGAGATCAAGTGGCCGGCCCTGCGCATGGAGGGCCAGTCGGTCTTCCGCTGGGCGGTCTGGGAGATGGCCAAGGTGGCCCAGCAGGCGCTCGACGCCGCCGGGACCACCGCCGACCAGCTGGGCGCGTTCATCCCCCACCAGGCCAACATGCGCATCACCGATGCCATGATCAAGGCGCTGAAGCTGCCCGAATCGGTGCCCGTCGCACGCGACATCACCGAGACCGGCAACACCTCCGCGGCCTCCATCCCGCTGGCGATGGAACGCATGCTGGAAAGCGGTGAGGCCCGCAGCGGGGACCTCGCGCTGATCATCGGGTTCGGGGCGGGTCTGGTCTACGCGGCAGCAGTCGTTACGCTCCCCTAGGCAACTTTCGCCCCAACCCATCCACAAGCCTGCGTCCGTCCGCCGGGCGGCGCATTCAACACCGAAGAGGAGCAGCCAGTATGGCTACCAAGGACGAGGTCCTGGAAGGTCTCGCTGAGATCGTCAACGAGATCGCCGGCATCCCGACCGAGGACGTCGAGGTCGACAAGTCCTTCACCGATGACCTGGACGTCGACTCGCTCTCCATGGTCGAGGTCGTCGTGGCCGCCGAGGAGCGCTTCGACGTGAAGATCCCGGACGACGAGGTCAAGAACCTGAAGACCGTCGGCGACGCGGTGGACTACATCCTCGCCAACGCCTGAGCGTTCGACTCGTTCGACGCCTGACGTCGGCCGCCTCCAGCAGGCGGCCGACACGCCGGCCGGGACGCCCCACCGGGCGCCCGGCCGGGCCATCCACGGCTCGCCGCCGCCCCCGCACAAACGTGAGAGAAGAAGATCCAGTGACCGCTGAAAACCGTACCGTGGTCGTCACGGGTATCGGCGCCTTCACGCCGCTGGGCGGCGACGCCGCCACCACCTGGGAGAACCTGGTCGCCGGGCGCTCCGGAGTGGCTGCCCTGACCGAGGAGTGGGCCACCGAGCTGCCCGTCCGGATCGCCGCGCGCACCGCGGTCGAGCCGGGCGAGATCCTCCCCCGTCCGCTGGCCCGCCGGCTGGACCGCTCGGCGCAGTTCGCGCTGATCGCGGCCCGCGAGGCATGGGCCGACGCCGGCTACGAGACGCCGGCCACCGACGATTCCTCCAAGCTCGCGCCGGAACGCCTGGGCGCCGTGATCGCCTCGGGCATCGGCGGTGTCACCACCCTGCTCGACCAGTACGACGTGCTGAAGGACAAGGGCGCCCGCAAGGTCTCCCCGCACACCGTGCCGATGCTGATGCCGAACTCCCCGGCGGCCAACGTCGGCCTGGAGGTCGGCGCCCGAGCCGGTGTGCACACCCCCGTCTCCGCCTGCGCCTCCGGCGCCGAGGCGATCGGCTACGCGATCGAGATGATCCGCAGCGGCCGCGCCGACGTCGTGGTGGCCGGTGGTACCGAGGCCGCGATCCACCCGCTGCCGATCGCCGCGTTCGCCAACATGATGGCGATGTCCAAGAACAACGACGACCCCGAGGGCGCCTCCCGCCCGTACGACAAGGGCCGCGACGGCTTCGTGCTCGGCGAGGGCGCGGGCGTGGTCGTACTGGAGTCGGTCGAGCACGCCGAGGCCCGCGGCGCCCGGATCTACTGCGAGGCGGTGGGTCAGGGCCTCTCCTCGGACGCCCACCACATCGCCCAGCCCGAGCCCACCGGTGCCGGTGTGGCCCGTGCGCTGGCCGACCTGTTCGAGCGCAACCCGCTCGACAAGGCCGAGATCGTGCACGTCAACGCGCACGCCACCTCGACCCCGCAGGGCGACACGGCCGAGCTGAAGGCGCTGCGCAAGGAGCTCGGCGAGCACCTCGACCACATCGCCGTCTCGGCGACCAAGTCGATGACCGGCCACCTGCTGGGCGGCGCCGGCGGCATCGAGACCGTCGCCACCGTACTGGCCCTGTACAACCGGATCGCCCCGCCGACCATCAACGTCGGCGAGCTGGACGACGACGTGGACGCGGACATCGTCCGGGACGAGCCGCGCAAGCTGCCCGAGGGCCGGATCGCCGCGCTGAACAACTCGTTCGGCTTCGGCGGCCACAACGTGGTGCTGGCCTTCCGCACCGTCTGAGGCCCGCTCCGACGCCCATGACGAAGGGGCCGGCGCTCGTCACGAGCGCCGGCCCCTTCGTCATGGTCCGGGCCGGACGGCTCCGGCCCGGACCACCTGGCCCGGACCACCTGGCCCGGACCACCTGGCTCAGAGCACCTGCCTCAGACCACCTGGTGCAGCCAGCGCACCGGGGCGCCCTCGCCGGCGTAGCGGAAGGGCTCCAGTTCGTCGTCCCAGGGCTTGCCGAGCAGCCGGGCGATCTCCGCCTCCAGGTCGGCCCCCTCGCTGCGGGCCCGCAGCAGGACGGCGCGGAGCCGGTCCTCGGGGATCAGGATGTCGCCGTGGATGCCCGTGACGGCGTGGAAGATGCCGAGCGCGGGTGTGCTGCTGTACCGCTCGCCCTCCGCCGTGGCGCAGGGCTCGCTGGTGACTTCGTACCGCATCAACTGCCAGCCGCGCAGCGCGGAGGCGAGCTTCGAGGCCGTACCGGTCTCTCCCTGCCAGGAGAGCTCGGCCCGCCAGTGCCCGGGCGCGGCCGGCTGGCGGATCCAGTCCAGACTCACCCGCACACCGAGCACCCCCGCGACGGCCCACTCGACGTGCGGGCACAGCGCGCGGGGCGCGGAGTGGACGTACAGGACTCCACGTGTCGTCACCGGGACCTCCAGGCTGTGGACGAGGGTCGCCTTCCCCAGCTGCCTCGCGTTCGCGCCTGTAGTTGATCCACAGTTACCCACGTTAGCCGACATTAAGCCACTAAATTGAGCAAAACGGACAGGCTTTCGCTCAATGCTAATCGAATCCCCAAGGAGGTCCACCCCTCGGTGGGATCTCTCCCCCGAACGGCCCCATCGTCAGGCGGGACCACCGTACCGCGCCGTCCCGCACCATGACTGACGCACTTTCGGATCGGGCCGGAATGCGGTAGTGCGGCCCGCTTCCCTGCGCCCGGTACGCAAACCGCCCCGCGCCCGGGGAGGGCGGCGGGGCGGTCGACGGGCCGATCCGGCGTCAGCCGTTCAGGCGGACCACCATCTTGCCGGTGTTGGCGCCGCGCAGCAGGTCCAGGAAGGCCTCCGCGGTGTTCTCGAAGCCGTCCACCACGGTCTGCTCCTCGCGCAGCTTCCCCTCCCGCAGCCAGCCGCCGACCTCGGCGACGAACTGCGGCTGGAGGGCCGCGTGGTCGCGCACCAGCATGCCCTCCAGGCGCAGCCGCTTGCCGATCGCCTGCGCCAGGTTGCGCGGACCCGCCGGGGCGGTGGTGTCGTTGTACTGGGCGATCGCGCCGCAGAGCACCGCGCGGCCGTGCACGCCGAGCGCGCCGATCGCGGCCTCCAGGTGGTCGCCGCCGACGTTGTCGAAGTAGAGGTCGATGCCCTCCGGGGCGGCCTTGGCGAGCTGCTCGTGGACCGGGCCGTCCTTGTAGTTGAACGCGGCGTCGAATCCGAAGTCCTCGACCAGCCGGGCGACCTTCTCCGCCGAGCCGGCCGAGCCGACCACCAGCGAGGCGCCCTTGAGCCGGGCGATCTGGCCGACGATCGAGCCCACCGCGCCGGCCGCGCCGGAGACGAAGACCCGGTCGCCCTCCTTGAGACCGCCGACCGCGAGCAGGCCCGCGTAGGCGGTCAGACCGGTCATGCCGAGGACGCCGAGGTAGGCGGAGAGCGGTGCGGCGGCCGGGTCGACCTTCACCGCCTGCTCGGCGGGCAGGGTGGCGTACTCGCGCCAGCCCAGGCCGTGCAGCACGGCGTCGCCCGGGGCGAAGCCCTCGGCCGCGGAGGCGACCACGTAGCCGACCGCGCCGCCGTCCATCGGCGCGCCGAGCCGGAACGGCGGGGCGTAGGACTTCACGTCGTTCATCCGGCCGCGCATGTAGGGGTCGACCGAGAGGTAGGCGTTGCGCACCAGGATCTCGCCGGGGCCCGGGGACCGGACCGGTGCCTCGACCAGGGCGAAGTCCGTCGGGACCGGCCAGCCCTGCGGGCGGGCGGCGAGGTGCCATTCGCGGGCGGTGGCGGGCGCTTCCTGCGTTGCCATCGGTGGTGCTCCTTGAGGTGTCTGGGTGGTCCCCCGGTGATGCCGCGCGACCTGAAAGGTTGAGCGACTGAAGTAACGATGGACATGAAAGGTTCAGGTTGTCAACTGTTCAGGTAGACTGTCACCCATGGACACCCAGCCGACCGGGGCCGCCACGCCGCAGCCCGACGAGATCACCCGTGAGGTCGTCGACCTGATGGCCAATCTGGTCGCGCTCTTCCACCGCGAGTACGAGGAGGCCGCCGCCGCCCGCTCGCTCACCGGCGCCCAGGCCAAGGTCCTCGCCCTGCTGCGGCGCGGACCGATGCCGATGCGCCACATCGCCCAGACGCTCAGCTGCGAGCCCTCCAACATCACCGGCATCGTCGACCGCCTGGAGTCGCGCGGCTTCGTGACCAGGGAGGCCGACCGGCAGGACCGCCGGGTCAAGCTCGTCGCCGCCACCGAGACCGGCTCCGCCGCGTCCGAGGAGCTGCGCGAGTCGCTGAACTTCGCCCGCGAACCGCTGGCCGCGCTCGGCCCGGACGAGCGGACGGCGCTGCGCGACCTGCTCCGCCGGATGCTGGCGGGAGCCTCCGGCCCCGGCGCGTGAGAAGCGGCCGGGTGAGAAGCATCACAGGCCCCGGGGCCGATCCGGCCGAATTGGCCGCCCGTCGGCTGTAACCGAACCCTCCCCCGAAACGTCTAACGTTCGAGATTCGCACAGGCCTGCCCATGGGCCGGTGCGTGCGGGGACGACATCAGGAGACGGGGGGCCCGGGGGATGAGCAGCAGCTCGCGCCGGCGGCGCATCGTGAAGACCGCCGTGGGCCTCGCCGCCGTTCTCGTGCTGTCGGTGGCGGGGGCCGGGGCGTGGTTCTACCACCGGCTGGACAGCAACATCACCACCTTCGACGCGGGCGGCGTCGCGACCGAGCGGCCGCCGGCCCCCGTCCCGGTCACCCCGGGCGCGTCCGTCCCGGTCAACGTCCTGGTGCTCGGCTCGGACACCCGCACCGACGGCAACGCCGACCTCGGCGGCGGCGAGGAGGGCGTCGGCCACTCGGACACCGCGATCCTGCTGCACGTCTACGCGGACCACAAGCACGCCGTCGGCGTCTCGATCCCCCGCGACGCGCTGGTGACCATCCCGGCCTGCAAGCTGCCCAGCGGCCGGTGGACCGAGCCCCGAACCAACCAGATGTTCAACTCGGCGTTCACCATAGGCGAGTTCCCCCAGGGGAACCCCGCCTGCACGCAGAACACCGTCGAGGCGCTCACCGGCCTGCGGGTGGACCACACCATCGTGGTCGACTTCAAGGGCGTCGCCGCTATGACCGAGGCGATCAACGGCGTGGACGTCTGCGTCCCGAACGACGTGAACTCGCACAACATCAAGCTCAGGAAGGGGCTGCAGAAGCTCTCCGGGCAGCCCGCGGTCGACTACCTGCGGGCGCGGTACGGCTTCGGCGACAACTCCGACATCGGGCGGATGAAGCGCCAGCAGGCCTTCCTCTCCGCGATGATCAGCAAGATCCAGGGGCTCGGCTTCTCGCTGCCGACCCTGCTCCCGCTGGCCGACGCCGCCACCCGCTCGCTCACCGTGGACGAGGGCCTGGGCACCGCGATGAAGCTGGTGGACTTCGCCCAGTCGCTGCAGGGCATCAAGCTCTCCGACATCACCTTCGTCACCACCCCCTGGCGCTTCTCCGGCGAACGGGTCGCGCTGGTCCACCCCGACGTGGACACCCTCTGGAAGCTGCTGCGCGAGGACCGCACCCTGGACGGGCAGAGCACCGGCCAGGCCGCCGACCCGGCCGCCGCCCCGCCCTCCCCCTCCGCCGCCCCGGACGCCTCGCCCACCGCGCTCTCGCCCGAGCAGTCGGCCGTACCGATCACCGTGGTCAACGGGGTCGGCACCCCGGGGCTGGCCGGGAAGGGCGCCGAGGCGGTCCGCGCCAAGGGCTTCCAGAACATCACCCTGGACGCCACCGGCGGCAGCCGGCTGCGCACCGAGATCGCGTACGACCCGGCCTTCAAGACCGCCGCCGACCAGTTGGCGCTGGTCTTCCCGCAGGCCCGGTCCGTCGAGGAGCCGGGCGCCGGGGGCATCGTCATCACGCTCGGCCGCGACTACCACCCCACCGCGGCCACCGGGCCCGTCCCGGGCGCCCCCGGTGTCGCGGGTGCCCCCGGTGCCCCGGCCGGGCCGGCGGCCGACCGGACGGCCGCACCGGGCGCCGCCGCCACCGGCACCCCGACCGGCGTCCCCACCGGCATTGCCGAGAACGCCCGCGGGGCCGACACCGACCCCTGCGCCAACCTGACCTTCGGCTAGGGAGCGGCGGCGTCGGGGTCCGCGCGGCGCGGGCGGAGGAGATCCGTGCGAGGGCGACACCTCCCGCCGGAAGGCCGGGGACGCGTGGTCGCACCAGCGGGCGTCCCGGGCCCGTCAGGTCGGCGAGGGCCGGCCCTGCTGCGGGTCGGGCAGGCCGGTGACCACCGCGGTCAGCCGGGTGCCGGCCGGGAAGGCACCGGCGGCGGCCAGCTCCGTCAGGGCGGCGAGCAGCTTGGCGACGTAGCGGTGCTCCAGCGCGATCCCGTGGCGCCGCTCGAAGTCCTCGGCGAAGGCGGCGAGCGCGGCCGGCACCTTGCCGTAGCCGCCGCCGTGGTGGTCGTGGTCGATCCGCCAGTTGTCGAACTCGCGGCCGTACGCGGCCCGGTGCAGCCGGGCGACCTCGCCCTCCAGGTAGCCGGCACCGCCGCGCAGCACCGCCACGCCGAGCGCCCGCGCGCCGGGCGGCAGTCCGGCCGCGATCCCGGCGAGGGTGCCGCCGGTGCCGACCGGGCAGCAGACCACGTCCCGTGCGCCGAGGTCGGGCAGCTCCGCCGGGACGGCCGCCGCGCCGATCGCCGCCAAGGCGTTGGAGCCGCCCTCCGGCAGGACCAGGCACGGGCCCCAGCGCCGCCGCAGAGCGGCCTCGACCCCGGTGTCGGCCGCCCACCGGCCGGCCGTCTCCCGGTAGGCCGTCCGCGGCAGGAACTCCAGCCGCATGCCCGCCGCCTCGGCCGCCCGCAGCGACCAGTTGCGCGGGGCGCCCGCCAGTTCCTCGCCCCGCACCAGCCCGACGCTCTCCAGCCCGAGTGCGCCGGCCGCCACCGCGACCGCCCGCAGATGGGTCGAGTAGGCGCCGCCGAAGGTCAGCAGCCGGGTGTGCCCCTGCTCCACGGCGGCCGCCAGGTTGGGTGCGAGCTTGCGCCACTTGTTGCCCGGCACCGTGGGGTGCAGCAGGTCGTCGCGCTTGAGCCGGAGCTCCACCCCGGCCCGCGCCAACGCCTCGTCGGTGCAGTCCGTCAGCGGGGTCGGCAGCAGTGCGGGTTCGAGCATCGGGCCAGGATACGGAGCCGACGGCGACGCCCCTACGGCCGCGGGCCGGACGGGACAGCGGTCCGGCCGGGGCGCGGGGGGCGCCCGCCCGGGCCTCCCCGGTGCGCTGAGCACACGCACCATGGCTCACACTAGTGCTGGCACGGATATTCATACTTACTGCTCAATATTCTCAACATTTCATCATGTCCATGGGGGATAGATGTCGATCGCGACGCCCGTCAGATCTGTGGAGGATCCGGTGACGACGGGACAGGGTTCCGCCGGGGGTGGATGGTTCCGCGTTCCGTGGGACCGCCGCCCGGACTCCCGGCAGCTCTGGTTCACCGCCGCCCTCCTCGGGCTCCCGCCGGTCCTCCACCTGGCCTCGGCCGACCTCGTGACCTTCGCACTCGTCTGGTTCGCCACCGCGTCGCTGATCCGCTCCCGGGCCTCCGCCTTCGACCGGCTGATGATCTCCGGCGCCGTGCTGATCGGCTGGACCTGCGCGCTCGGCCTGCTGGCCGGCTACTGGCCCTGGGGCCTGCACCCGGTCGCGCTGGCGGAGGCCACCGCCCTCCCGCTGGCCGCGCTCCGGCTGGTCCGCCCTCCGGAAGCGCCCACCGGCCCCCAGCCGCTGCGCGCCCGGCTGCGCCGCGTCGTCCCGGTCCGCGACCGCCCGGTGCTCCTCGGCGCCGCGGCGGCCGCCGTGTTCCTCTTCTACCCACTGCTGCGGCGGGACGCCGTCGGCCGCCTCGGTACCGTCCTGGAGGCCGAGGACCTCGGCCGCCACGCGGCCCTCTACGACACCATCCTGCGCCTGGGCGGTCTCGCCTCCCTGCAGCGGGACGCGGCGTTCGACACCGTGACGCTGGGCCTCGGCACCTACCCGCAGGGCAGCCACCTGACGCTGGCGGTGGTGACCAGCTTCCTGCACGGGGGCACCGAGCGGGGGGCGCCGCTCGCCCAGGCGTCGCTGTTCGTCACACTCTTCACCCTGGTCACGGCCGCGCTGGCGGCAGCCGTCCTGTGGGCGGTGCGCCGCGCCGCCGGGCCCGCGCTGCGCGGCTGGCGGGGGCTGGCGCTCGCCGTCCCGGCCACCGCCTACCTGATCGTCGCCGAACTGCCCCGTCTGCACAGCCGCGGCTTCCTGAGCGAGCTCTTCGCCCTCGGTCTGCTCGCGCTCCTGGTCGGCCTGGCGATCCGCCCGCTCGACCGCACCCGCGAGCAGGTCGCCGTGCTGGCCGCGCTGACGGTCGGCGTCTCCTTCGGCCACTACCTGCTGCTCCCGGCGGCCGCTGCCACGGTGCTCGCCTGGGCCGTGGTGAACCGGCGCGGCTGGCTCCGGCACTGGGCGACCGTGCTGCCGGTCGCCCTGCTCGGCGGCGCGCTCGCGCTGTTCCCGCCGTACGTCAACCACCAGTCGGCCGGCTCCGCGGACGTCCTGACGCTGCCCGGCGGCATCGGCCCGGTCAGCCGGCACCTCCTGCTGCCGCTCGTGGTGGCCGCGTTCGCCGCCCTGCTGACGCGCGGCGCGCGCGCCAACCGGCCGCGCCGGGTGGCCCTGCTCTCGCTCACCGCGGTCTCGCTGCTCTGCTTCGGCGTGATGGAGTACCAGCTGGCCACCGTCGGCGTGACGTCCTACTTCTACGAGAAGATGCTCCACCAGCTGCTGGTGGTCGGGCTGATCTGCTTCGCCGCCGCGCTGCTGCCGATGCTCGGCCGCCGGGCGCTGGCCGGGCAGCACCCCGGTACGACGGGCGGGACGGGCGCCGCCCGGCTCCGCTCGGGCGCGGCCGTGGTGGCCGTGGCGGGCTGCCTGACCTTCACCGTCGTCAGCAACGCCCAGCCGGACGGCGGGCGGACCGGCTGGGCGGGCAGCGCCGGCCGGGACCTGCTGCGCGGCGAGGCGGCCCGCCCCGGCGTGGCCGAGCGGGTCGCCGTGATCGAGGCGAGCGGCGCCGGGGACGGCCGGGTGGCGGTCTCCCTCGCCGGGAGCCGCGCCTGGGGCGAGACGGTGGAGGACTGGGGATCGGCCGAGGACAACCTCTGGCTCGGCGTGCTCAACCGTGACCAGGGCCGCTCCTGGCGGGCCTGGGAGTGGGCGCTGCACCGCCGCAGCGCCCAGGACGTGCTGGACTTCGCGGCCACCTCCCCGGAGCCGCTGAGGTTCTTCGTCGACGACTCCTCCCAGTTGCTCGCCGACCTCCGGGTCCTGACCGCCGGGGGCAAGCACCCGGAGCTGGCCGTCTCCGTGCTCCGCAAGGACGGCGACGGCGACCTGGTCGTGGAGCCGGCCCGGCTCGGCTGACGGCGGAGGGGCTGCCACGGCCGACAGCGGAACGCCCCCGGCGGCCCATGGGCCGCCGGGGGCGTCAACGTGGCTTCGAAGCGGCCCTATTCGGGTGATTACCGGCCTGTCGGTACAGTCGCCGCCGTCGCCGGTCACTAGAGTTCGTGCAGATGACCACACCTGGTCAAGCCCGGTCGTCCGGGCGAAAGGTGGGGCGGGTGGGACTCGAACCCACGACCAAGGGATTATGAGTCCCCTGCTCTAACCGGCTGAGCTACCGCCCCGGTTCGCCGCGCGCGCCGGTGACCCGGTCACGGCAGCAGCAGACGGCCCCGGAAGGCCGTCCCGGGCAGCATAGCCGGTCGATCACCCGTGGTGCGCGCCGGGGGCGCACATGGGTGCGCCCGGCCACTCAGGCCTCCCCGGCCGGAGCAGCCCCGCTGGCGGGCCCGTGGCGGCCCCGGGAGCCTGGGCGGATGACGGTACGTGAGCTGGCGGCGGCCGGCGCCGCGCTGGCGGTCCTGGCGGCGGCGGGCTGCACCACGGCGGCGGGCCCCGGCGGCGCCACCCCGACGGTGAGCTCCCACCCGGCCACGGCCCCCGCGGACAGCCACGGCTGGAGCAGCGAGCGGCTGCGCGGCGCGCTCGCCCGGCACACCGGCGTCACCCGCACCGCCAAGCCCACCGTGCTCAACGGCCTGGTCGGCGCCGTCTTCACGCGCAACGCGGACGGCGACCACTTCTGCACCGCCAGCGTGGTCGACAGCGCCGGGCTGAACCTGATCGTCACCGCCGCGCACTGCGTCTGGGACCCGAAGCTCGGTCAGCGCGGCGACTTGGTCTTCGTCCCCGGCTACCGGGACGGCGAGACCCCGAGCGGCGTCTGGCCCCTGCTGGCCGTCACCGTCGACCAGGCCTGGAAGGACGGCGCCGACCCGGACGTGGACGTCGCCTTCGCCGTGGTCCAGCCGCAGGGCGGCCGGCAGGTGCAGCAGGTGCTCGGCGCCAACCGGCTGGGCATCGACCGCGGCCACCGGCTGCCGGTGAAGGTGACCGGCTACCCCGGCACCAGCGACGTCCCGATCACCTGTAGCAACACCACCTCCGAACAGAGCCCCTCCCAGCTGCGGATCGACTGCCCGGACTGGACCGGCGGCACCAGCGGCAGCCCCTGGGTGACGGATTTCGACCCGGACACCCGGACCGGGACCGTGGTCGGCGTGATCGGCGGCTACCAGGAGGGCGGCAACAGCCCCGACACCTCGTACAGCTGCTACTTCGGCGACCGCGTGCGGGCCCTCTACGACCGGGCCACGGGCTGACCGGGCCGGGCTGGCGTCGCCGCGCCCGGCCTGGTAGATCTTCCTCACGAACGGCGGACCGCAGGACCGGCAGGGCCCGCCCCGAGGACGAGACGGAGCCCCGATGGACTCCCGCCCGGTACGGCCCGCGCGCGCGGCCCAGGCGGCCGCCCTGGCGGCCCTGCTGCTGGCCGGCGCCGCCTGCGGCGGGAGCGACCGGGCGCCGACCGCCGAGGTGGCGCCGCGGAGCCCGGTGGGCGACCGGATCGGCACCCTCTCGGTGCGGACCCCGCAGGGCCCGCGGGCCTGTACGGCGAGCGTGGTGCAGAGCCCCGGGCGCAATCTGCTGGTGACCGCCGCGCACTGCGTGCAGAGCCGCCGGATCGGCCTGCTGGACGGCCTGGTGTTCACCCCCGGCTATCGCAACGGGTACTCGCCGTACGGGAGTTGGCCGGTCGAGTCGATCACCGTGGATCCGCGTTGGGCCTCCGACGACGACCCCGAGTACGACGTGGCCTTCGTCACCCTGCGGGCGGCGGGCGGGCGGGACGTCGAGGACGCGGTCGGCGGCAACCCGCTCGGCACCGGCCAGGGCTTCGGCCTCGCCGTCTCGGTGACCGGTTATCCCAATGGAAGCGATGAACCGATCACCTGTTCGGCACATACCCGCTCACAGAGTCCGACCCAGGAGCGCTTCGACTGCGGCGGCTACACCGACGGCACCAGCGGGAGCCCCTGGGTCACCACGACCGGCGCGGTGGTCGGCGTGATCGGCGGCTACCAGGAGGGCGGCGAGACGCCCGGCACCTCGTACAGCGTCACCTTCGACGAGCGGGTCGCCGAGCTGTACCGGCAAGCCACCGCCTGACCCCGACTGCCCCGATCCGGCCCGGCCCGGTCGGGTCGGGTCGGGTCGGGTCGGGTCGGGGAAACACGAAGGCCCCCCGGTGGCCGGGGGGCCTTCGCTCTGAGCACTCACCGGGCGGGCCCGGTGAAGCTCCCGCATTTGGACTCGAACCAAAAACCTGCCGGTTAACAGCCGGCTGCTCTGCCAATTGAGCTATGCGGGATCGCGGTGGACCACAGTCGCACCACGGCCAGGACGGCCGACCCGAAGGCCCGCCACCTGAGCTCCCCCAATTGGACTCGAACCAATAACCTGCCGATTAACAGTCGGCTGCTCTGCCAATTGAGCTATGGGGGATCGAGCTTCCGCTTCGGCCCCCGGTTCCCCGGGCTCCTCGGCGCTCGCTGCGGGACATACATTAGCGCACTCGGGGGGGTGGTCCGCCAATCGCTTTCCCCGGCCGCCCCGGCGGACCCCCTGCCCGGCGTGCCCCGCGCGCGCCCGGCGCGGCACCCGGGGATGCTGGGGAGCGCGGACGGTTCGCCGCCCCGCTGAACGGGTAGAGCATTGCGGCAATGGCCGCCAGGAGAGGGTGGAATCCGATCATGTGGAAGCTGTCGTTGACCGTGGGACTCGCGGCGGGCTACATCCTGGGCTCGCGGGCCGGGCGCCAGCGGTACGAACAGATCGCCAAGGCCACCCGGCAGGTGGCCCGCAACCCCAAGGTGCAGGGCGCGGCCGACAAGGCCAAGCAGCAGGCCGGCGCGGTGGCCGGGAAGGCGGCGGGTGCCGTCGCCGACAAGGTCGGCGACAAGCTGCCGAACGCCGTCACCGACCGGGTGTCGTACTTCAACCGCACCCGGGTCGAGGACGACAGCTGGGGTACCTTCCGCCCGTGACCGGGCGGTGACGGCGGGGTGGCCGGCGCGGCTCCGGAGCGGTACCGAACGAGCAACACTTACCGGGCCTGGCAGCGTCCGGACGTGCGCTGAGGCATGATCTCGACATGGCCATCGTCGCGGGGATAGACAGCTCGACCGGTCGCACCCGGATCGTCGCGTGCGACAGCGAGACCGGCGCGGTGCTGCGGTCCGGCAAGGCGCCGCACCCCGTGCCGCAGGCGGCCGACCTGCGGGCCGGTGAGGCCGACCCGCAGGTCTGGCTGCACTCGCTGGGGGACGCCGCCGCCGGTGGTCTGCTGGAGGGCGTCCGGGCGATCGGCGTCAGCGCGCAGCAGCACGGCATGATCGGCCTGGACGCCGGCGGCGTCCTGGTCCGCCCCGCGATCCTCTGGAACGACCCGCGCTCCAGCGGCGCCGCCGCCGCGCTGCTGGACGCGCTTGGCGGCCCGGCGGCCTGGACGGCGGCGATCGGGGCCGTCCCCGGCCCGATGTACACCATCGCCAAGCTGCGCTGGCTGGCCGAGTTCGAACCGGCCAACGCCCGCCGGGTGGCCGAGGTGCTGCTGCCGCACGACTGGCTGGTCTGGCAACTGCTCGGCCACCCCAAGCGGCGCACCACCGACCGGGGCGACGCCTCCGGCACCGGCTACTGGTCGCCGATCACCGGTGAGTACCGGCAGGACCTGGTGGAGCTCGCGCTCGGCCACGAGCTGAGGCTGCCCGACGTGCTCGGCCCCGCCGAACCCGCCGGGCACACCCCCGAGGGCCTGCTGATCTCGGCCGGCACCGGCGACAACATGGCCGCCGCGCTCGGGCTGGGCCTGCGGCCCGGCGACGCGGTGGTCTCGCTGGGCAGCTCCGGGACGATCTTCGCGGTGAACGAGCAGGCCGTGGTGGACGCCACCGGGCTGGTCTCCTCCTTCGCCGACGCCACCGGCCGCCACCTGCCGATGGTCGCCACCCTGAACGCCGCCCAGGTGCTCCGCTCCACGGCGGCGATGCTCGGCTGCGACCTGGACGGCCTCGGCGACCTGGCCCTGCGCTCCTCCCCCGGCGCGTACGGCCTGGTGCTGCTGCCCTACCTGGACGGCGAGCGGACGCCCGCGCTGCCCCACGCGGCCGGCACCCTGACCGGGCTCCGGGCCGAGTCGATGACCCCCGAGCACCTGGCCCGGGCCGCCGTCGAGGGCATGCTCTGCAACATCGCGGACGCGCTGGACGTGCTGCGCGCCCAGGGCGTCGGGGTGAAGCGGGTCTTCCTGCTGGGCGCCACCGGGCGGCTGCCGGCCGTGCGGCAGATCGCCCCGCAGCTGTTCGGCATCCCGGTCGTGGTGCCGCCGCCGGGTGCCCACGCGGCGCGCGGCGCGGCCCGGCAGGCCGCCTGGGCGCTGGCCGGCACCCCCGAACCGCCGCGCTGGGAGCTTCCGGAGGCCGTCACCGTTACACCGGACGCCGAGCAGGACCTGCCGGTCGGCTCGGCGGTCCGTCAGCAGTACCGGGCCGCCCGCGAGCAGATCCACCCGGAGACGGCCGCCTGATCCGCCCGGCGGCCCCCGGGGGCGGGCGTGCCGCGCCGCCGTGGAGATGCGCCTTCCGGTGGCCGGTGGCAGCGTGAGGAGCGACGCGGTCACCGGAGCGAAGGGCGACAGGACCACATGGCGCTGCACAAGGGGACCGGCGACGACCGCCGGCTGTCCGTCAATCCGTTCGTCGGCTCCGCCGACCCGCTGAGCGCGATGGAGCTGGCCCCCCCGCTGCACCGCCTCTCCGACGGCCCGGTGGCGGCCGACACGGCGTACCAGCTGATCCACGACGAGCTGATGCTGGACGGGAACGCCAAACTCAACCTGGCGACCTTCGTCACCACGTCGATGGAGGTCCAGGCCACCCGGCTGATGACCGAGTGCCTCGACAAGAACATGATCGACAAGGACGAGTACCCGCAGACCGCCGAGCTGGAGCGGCGCTGCGTGGCGATCCTCGCCGACCTCTGGCACGCGCCCGACCCGAGCGCCGCGGTCGGCTGCTCCACCACCGGCTCCAGCGAGGCCTGCATGCTGGCCGGCCTCGCCCTCAAGCGGCGCTGGATGAAGCGCAACGCCGACCGGTACGCGACCGGCGCCCGCCCGAACCTGGTGATGGGCGTCAACGTCCAGGTCTGCTGGGAGAAGTTCTGCACCTTCTGGGAGGTCGAGGCCCGCCTCGTGCCGATGGCCGGCGAGCGCTTCCACCTCGGCACGGAGGAGGCGCTGGCGCTCTGCGACGAGGACACCATCGGGGTGGTGGCCGTGCTCGGATCGACCTTCGACGGCTCCTACGAGCCGGTGGCGGAGCTCAGCGCCGCCCTCGACGCGCTGCAGCAGCGCACCGGGCTGGACATCCCAGTGCACGTGGACGGCGCCTCCGGCGCCATGGTCGCGCCCTTCCTGGACCCCGAGCTGGTCTGGGACTTCCGGCTGCCGCGGGTCGCCTCGATCAACACCTCCGGCCACAAGTACGGCCTGGTCTACCCCGGGGTCGGCTGGGCGCTCTGGCGGGACCACGACTCGCTGCCCGAGGAGCTGGTGTTCCGGGTCAACTACCTCGGCGGGGAGATGCCGACCTTCGCGCTGAACTTCTCCCGCCCCGGCGCGGAGGTGATCGCGCAGTACTACACCTTCCTGCGGCTGGGCCGCAGCGGCTTCACGGCCGTCCAGGGGGCCTGCCGGGAGGTCGCGGTCTACCTCGCCGGGCAGATCGAGGCGCTCGGCGACTTCCGGCTGCTGACCCGGGGCGACGAACTGCCGGTCTTCGCCTTCACCACCTCCGAGGGGGTGAGCTTCGACGTGTTCGACGTCTCGCGGAGACTGCGCGAGCGCGGCTGGCAGGTACCGGCGTACACCTTCCCCGCCGACCGGGAGGACCTCTCGGTGCTCCGGGTGGTCTGCCGCAACGGCTTCTCCCGGGACCTGGCCGACCTGCTGCTCGCCGACCTCGACCGGCTGCTGCCGGAGCTGCGGAGCCAGCCCCGCCCGCTCAAGGAGTACGGGGTGCCGCCCAGGACGGCCTTCCACCACTGACACCGGCTCGGCCGAGGCGGGCGCCGGCGGGCCCGTGATCACGGCGGGGGAGGGCGCACAGAAGCGCCCTCCCCCGCCGTACGTCCCTCGGACGGGGCAGCCTCCCCCCGCGAGGCTGCCATGTCCGGTGGGGGATCGGGACGTCGGGGACCGGCCTGGAAAGCAGGGTCCGGACGAAACATCCGGACCGCGAAACGCACCGGTGAGAGAACTCTGCATGACGACCAGGCACCTGTTCGAGCGTCAGCCGGGGTTGTGAGACACTTCCGTCCGTCTCAGGGCCAGGACCTGGTGTTTGGGACAACATGCCGATGAGGTTGGAGACACGGGAGCGGCCCCCACGGCCCGGGCCGGAGCCCGTTCAGGCCCTTCCGGCGCCTCCGCCGCCCGCCTCCGATGTTGGGACTGACCGAAATGGGCTCCGCCTGGAAGCAACTGCCGGACGACCTCTCCGTGCCCGCGAGGCGCCTGACGGAGGAGCTCCGTGCGGTCAAGGACGCCACCGGGTTCTCGCTCTCCGAGCTCGCCTCCCGGACCCACTACAGCCGGGCCTCCTGGGAACGCTGGCTGAACGGCAAGCGGGTCATCACCGAGCAGGCGCTCGACGCCCTGATCAGGGCGGTCGAGTGCGACGGCCCAGCGCTGCGGGCGCTCTGGGAGCAGACCGCGGCGGGTGCGCGGGACGCGGCCGGCACCGACGGCGTGCCGGCGGACACGGAGGCGCAGGCGTACCCGGACCCGGACGGCCCGGCGGTCCAGGAGCCGGCGGTGGAAGGGGCCGGGGCGGACCCGGAGCCGGAGCCGGAGGCGGAACCCGCGGAACCCGACGGCGCCGAACCGGTGGTCGAGGACCGGCCGGACCTGGCGCCGTCCGTCCGCTGGTGGCGGCGGCCGGTCGCCCTGGTCGGCTGCGCGGCCGCGGTGGCCGCCCTCATGGTGCTGGCCGGGGTCCACTACACCCGCGGCGACGGCGCCGAACCGGCCGCCGTCGCACAGGTCACCGGGGCCGGGACGGCCACGGCCACCCCGACCGCGCGGACCGCCCCGACCGAGTCGTCCTGCCAGGCGATGGGCTGCTCGCACAAGGATCCCAAGGCGACCGGCTGCGGCGCCGACGCCCGCACCCTGCTGACCGGCAACATCGGCAAGGTGGTGATCTACCTCCGCTACAGCCAGCGCTGCCAGGCCGCCTGGGCCGCCATCACCGAGGGCGCGCCGGACGACTGGGCGACCATCACCAGCAGCGGCGGCGAGACCGAGACGGCGCTGATCCACTGGGGGTACGACAACTACTCGGCGATGGTGAACGCGGCGGACCCGAACGCCACCTTCCGGGTCTGCGGCCACCAGCCGGCCGGGGACGCCTGCACGGCGGGCGTCTCGGGGCTGGCCGAGATGATCGCCTCGACCCCGATCCCGATCGGCCCGGCCTCGCCGCCGGCCACCCCCGCCGCCCCGGTGCCGAGCTCCTAGTCGAGGTAGCCGCGGAGCTGCTCGGCGAAGGCGTGCTCCCGGAGCTTGACCAGGGTCTTGGACTCGATCTGGCGGATCCGCTCCCTGGTCACGCCGAACAGCACGCCGATCTCCTCCAGGGTCCGCGGGCGGCCGTCGTCCAGGCCGTAGCGGAGCTGGACGACCTGGCGCTCGCGGTCCCCCAGCGTGGCCAGTACCGCCTCCAGGTGCTGACGCAGCAGCAGGAAGGTGGCGGACTCGGCCGGTGAGGCCGCGTCCGCGTCCTCGATCAGGTCGCCGAGCGCGACGTCGTCCTCCTCGCCGACCGGGGTGTGCAGCGAGATCGGCTCCTGGGCCAGCCGGAGCAGCTCGCGCACCCGGGCCTCGGTCAGCTCCAGGGCGACGGCGATCTCGGCCGGGCCCGGCTCGGTCCCGCTCTCCTGGAGCAGCGCGCGCTGCACCCGGATGACCCGGTTGATCAGCTCGACCACGTGCACCGGCACCCGGATCGTCCGCGCCTGGTCGGCCAGCGCCCGGCTCATCGCCTGGCGGATCCACCAGGTCGCGTAGGTCGAGAACTTGTACCCGCGGGCGTAGTCGAACTTCTCCACCGCCCGGATCAGGCCGAGGTTGCCCTCCTGGACCAGGTCCAGCATGGTGAGGCCGCGGCCGATGTACCGCTTGGCGACCGAGACCACCAGACGCAGGTTGGCCTCGATCAGCCGCCGTTTGGCGATCCGCCCGGTCACCACGAGGGTGTCCAGCTCCCCGGCCAGCGGGTCGGGCGGCGGCGGCTCGCGGTTGAGCCGCTCCTCCGCGAACAGGCCGGCCTCGATCCGGCGGGCCAGCTCCACCTCCTCGGCGGCGTTCAGCAGCCGGATCCGGCCGATCTCGCGCAGGTACTGGCGGAAGAGGTCCGCCGCCGGGCCGGTGGCGCCCGCCGGGCCGGGGTCGGGCTCGGCGTCGAGGTCCGGCTCGGCCTCGGACCCCGGCTCCGCCGCCCGACCGGCGGCGGGCACGGGATCGGGATCGGGATCGGGGTCGGCGGCCCCGGGGTGGCCCTCCGGGAGGCCCTGCGCGGGCACCCGGGCACCGTCGGCGGGCGGCGGGCCGGCCCGGCCGTGGTCGTCGTCGTGGGGGGCGAGCGGATCGGTGGTCGGGCGGGCGGTCGCGGCTAGGCCTTGGTCCACGGGCATCCCTCGGGGCGGGCGCGACTCTGGCGGACCCGCGCGCTGGACGGAGGTGGGACGCCCTCCAGTGTGCGGTACGCCACGCTTCGTGGCCGAGACTCGTGCGCGGACTTTCTCCGGCGGGCCGCGAGGGCCGCTCCTCCGGGAGGCACCCGCGCCGGCGCCGACCGGACCCGGCGTCAGAGCGCGGCGGCGCCCCGGCTGCGCAGGCTCTGCCCGTACTGCTGGAGCTGCCACAGCTCGGTCTGCACCGCGTGCAGTTCCTCGGCGGAGGCCCGGGTGCCGAGCCGCTGGAGGTGCCCGCGGACCTCCTCGACGCGGCGGTCGACCGCCAGCAGCCGCAGCTTGACCAGGAACTCCCCGGCGTAGATCGCGTCCACCTTGCGGCGCGAGCGCACCGGTTCGACGATCAGCTCGGTGACCAGCGAACGGACCCGGTCGTCCGGGGCCGCCTCGCGGACCGTGCTGGTGAAGTCGGCCAGGGTGGCCCCGTACGCGGCGCCGCCGGCCTGGCCGATGGCGCGGCGCACGGCGGTGTACGGCGGCGTGGGGAACTCGTCCTCGCCGTAGTGGTCGAAGGCCGGGCTGACCAGGTCCGGGTGCTGCAGGGCCAGCTTGAGCAGCTCGCGCTCGACGAACTGGGCCGGGTCCCGCGGGTTGAGCCGGAAGGCCGGCGGGGCGGAGCGGACCGGCTGGGCCTGCTCGGGGCGGCGCTGCTGGCCGTTGGCGCGCGGGTTCTGCTGGCGCTCGCGCTCCCAGCGGGCCAGCTGGGAGATCCGGCGGACCACGAACTGCTCGTCCAGGATGCCGAGCATGCCGGCCAGCCGGACGGCGTACTCGTGCTGGATCGAGCGGTCCTTGATCTTGGCGACGATCGGCGCGGCCTCCTCCAGGGCCGCCGAGCGGCCCTCCGGGTTCTCCACCCGGTGCCGGGCGACGGCCGAGCGCAGCGCGAACTCGAACAGCGGGACGGGGTTGTCGATCAGCTCCCGGACCGCCTCGTCGCCCTTGGCCAGGCGCAGGTCGCACGGGTCCATGCCGCCGGGGCTGACCGCGATGGAGGTCTTGGCGGCGAACTTCTGGTCGTCCTCGAAGGCCCGCAGGGCGGCCTTCTGGCCGGCCGCGTCGCCGTCGAAGGTGAAGACCGTCTCGCCGCGGTACTGGGAGGTGTCCATCAGCAGCCGGCGGATGATCTTGATGTGGTCCTCGGCGAAGGCGGTGCCGCAGGTGGCCACCGCCGTGGTGACCCCGGCCAGGTGGCAGGCCATCACGTCGGTGTAGCCCTCGACCACCACCGCCCGGCCCGACTTGGCGATCTCCTTCTTCGCCAGGTCGATGCCGTACAGCACGTGGGACTTCTTGTAGATCGGCGTCTCGGGCGTGTTGAGGTACTTCGGGCCGTTGTCGTCCTCGCGCAGCCGGCGGGCGCCGAAGCCGACCGTCTCACCGGCGATGTCGCGGATCGGCCAGACCAGCCGGCCCCGGAAGCGGTCGATCAGGCCGCCGCGCTGGCCCTGCGAGGCCAGGCCGCCGAGCAGGATCTCCTTGTCGCTGAAGCCCTTGCCGCGCAGGTAGCGGACCAGGTTCTCCCAGCCGGCCGGGGCGTAGCCGACGCCGAAGGTCGCCGCCGCCGCCTCGTCGAAACCGCGCTCGGCGAGGAAGCGCCGCCCGATCTCGGCCTCCGGCGAGCCGAGCTGCTCCCGGAACCAGGCGGCGGCCACCTTGTGCGCCTCGACCAGCCGGGTGCGCTCGCCCTGCTGGTGGCGGGGGCTGTAGCCACCCTCCTCGTAGCGGAGCGTGATGTTGGCCTGGGCTGCCATCCGCTCGACGGCCTCGGCGAAGGTGAAGTGCTCGATCTTCATCAGGAAGGCGATGGTGTCGCCGTTCTCCTGGCAGCCGAAGCAGTGGAAGACGCCCTTGGCGGGGTTCACGTAGAAGGAGGCGGACTTCTCGTCGTGGAACGGGCAGACGCCCTTGTACTCGCCACCGCCACCGTTGGTGAGCTGTACGTAGTCGCCGACCACCACGTCGATCGGCAGTGCGCTCCGCACCGCCTGTACGTCTTCGTCCCTGATCCGCCCGGCCACCCCGGAAGTCTACTGGGGCGGCGCGGGTTACCGACCGCGCCGGGGCGGCCTCCTCACGACCGGGGCGGCCCCACCAGTCTGGCGTGCAGCGCCAGGGCGGAGGCGTCGGTGAGGGTGGCGATCTGGTCGATCACCGCACGGAGGGCCCCGCGGTCGTCCTCCGCCTCGCGGTAGAGGGTGGCGAAGACCGGGTCCAGGCCCTCGGGCGCCCGCTCGGCGAGGACGTGGGCCAGCTCGGCGATCACGATCCGCTGGCGGGCCCGGAGCTGGGCCTGCTCGTCGCGCTGCATCACGAAGCGCACCGCGACGGCCTTGAGCACCGCGCACTCCAGCCGGACGTCCCGCGGCACCACCAGCTCGGCCGCGTACCGGCTGAGCCGGCCGGGGCCGTAGCGGGCCCGGGTCGCCTGCTCGGCGGCCAGGCAGAAGCGGCCGATCAGCTGGCTGGTGAGGTCCTTCAGGCCGGCCCGGGCGCGGGCCGAGCCGTCGTAGGCGCTGGGCCACCACTCCTGACCGAGCAGCCGGTCCAGCGCGGCGGCCAGCTCCTCGGGCTCGGCGTCCGGCGCGTAGCGCTCGGCCACCTTGAACAGCTCGGCGCGCTCGCTCGGGGCGCGCAGCACGGCCGGCTCGATGTGGCCGGCCTGGAGGCCGTCCTCCACGTCGTGGGTGGAGTAGGCGACGTCGTCGGACCAGTCCATCACGGTGGCCTCGAAGCACTTGCGCCCGGGCGGGGTGCCGGCCCGCAGCCAGCGGAACACCGGCAGGTCGTCGGCGTAGACGCCGTACTTGGACGAGGCCGGGTCGACCGGGTGCGCGCCGTACGTCCAGGGGTACTTGGTGGCGGCGTCCAGTGCGGCCCGGGTCAGGTTGAGGCCGACGCTGCGGCCGGGCCAGGGGGCGAGCCGGGCGGGCTGCTCGTCCTGCGGGGCGAAGCGCTTGGGCTCCAGGCGGGTCAGGATGCGCAGCGACTGCGCGTTGCCCTCGAAGCCGCCGCAGGCCTCGGCGGCCTGGTCGAGGGCCTCCTCGCCGGTGTGGCCGAACGGCGGGTGGCCGATGTCGTGGGCCAGGCAGGCCGTCTCGACGAGGTCCGGGTCGCAGCCGAGGGCGGCGCCCAACTCCCGCCCGACCTGGGCGCATTCGAGCGAGTGGGTGAGCCTGGTCCGGGGGAAGTCACTGCGCATCGGGGCAACGACCTGGGTGGTGCCGGCGAGTCGGCGCAGGGCCGCGGAGTGCAGCACGCGGGCGCGGTCGCGCTGGAAGGCCGTCCGGCCCGGGCGCTTGTCCGGCTCGGGCACCCAGCGGGCCTCGGCGGCGTGGTCGTACGGGAACGGGGCGTCGGGGAGGCGGTGTGCAGTGTCGTCCATATGCCAATCACCGTACGCCGCCGCTCCGACAGCCGGGATGTGCCGCGCGCGAAGGGGTGCGGGCCGGGACGTGAACCCTGGCCGTCCGTCCGGGGCCGGTCCGGCCGGGTGCCGGACCGCCCCGGCCGGCGGGGGCTCAGCCCCGGACGGCCTTCAACACGGCTGCCGCCACGCCCTCCTGGCCCCTGGCGTTGGGGTGGATCGCCGCCAGCCCGGGGGCCGGGAACGGCGGCTCCACCCAGCGGGCCGCCTCGCCGGCGCACATGTCGTGACCGGCCGAGGGCGCGGCCGCGTCCACGAAGACGGCGCCCGCCGTCTCCGCGCGCCGCTTGAGCATCGCGTTCAACTGCTGCTCCTTCTCGGCGATGAAGCCGAGGTCGGCCGCGGCCAGGGCCCGGCCGAGCACCGGTACGCAGCTCGCCGGGTCGGCCGGCAGCAGCACCGGGTAGCCGACCACGTAGACGCGGGCCTGCGGGGAGCGGCGCTTGACCTCCTGCAGCACCTGGCCCAGCCGTTCGCCGGCGATGTCCACCTTGCGCTGCACCTGGTCGGCGGCGCCGCCGGCGGAGGCGTAGTGGTCCTTGCACGGCGCCGGCGCCCGCCCCGAGCCGATCAGGCTCTTCACCACGTCCGCCAGGTTCTCCTTGGCGCACTCGCCGACGACCTCCATGAACCCGGCGTCGTTGCCGCCGATCCCGACCGTGACCAGGCGGGTGGCCGGGGAGAGCGCGTCCAGCTGCGGCGGGTTGACCCCGCCGCCGTCGGTCTCCTGGGAGCCGGTGAGGTCCCCGGTTCGGGCACCGCTGCAGCTGACGTCCTTGAACCGGTCGTCCGCCAGGCCGAGGGCCTTCGCCACCAGGGACGGGTAGTTGACGGCCGAGCGGGCGCAGCCCCTCGGTTCGCCCACCTGCGGGGCGATCTTCAGCCCGGAGGTGTAGGAGTCCCCGAGGGCGACGTAGGGGCCGGTGGGGAGCGGGGTCGGGGTGGGGGTGGCCCGCACCGGCTCGGGGCCGCCCGGTGACCGGGCGGCGGTACCCGCGGCACCGCCGCCGCTGCAGGCGGCCAGCAGCAGCGCGGCCAGCCCGGTGGCCAGAACCGCGGTCGGGCGTGTGGACACGGACATGGAATCCCCCCGGGGGCCGGAGCCGGCGACGCATCTCTTCACGGCGGCCCGTCCCCCGGGCACCTCACCGCCAACGAACGACGGCGCCCGAACTCTCCCGCCCGGGGCGGAGAGTCCGGCGGACGCCGGCGCGCGGACTACTCGGGGCCGCGCTCGTGCTCGGCCAGGAACTGCTCGAAGCGCCGGCCCAGCTCGTCCGCCGACGGCAGGTCGACCGGCTCGGCCAGCAGGCTCTCCCGGCCCTCCGCCCCCGCGACGGCGTCGTACTGGCCCTCCATGCCGCGGATCGCGGAGCGCAACTCGCCGTCCCCGTGGGCCAGCTGCTCCTCGATGTCGGCGTACACCTCGCCCACCCGCTCGCGCAGCCGGGTGCCCGGCAGCACCAGGCCGGTGGCGGACTGCACGGCCTCCAGGATCAGCACCGCGGCCGCCGGGTAGGCCGAGCGCGCCACGTAGTGCGGCACGTGCACGGCGAAGCCCAGGACGTCGTGCCCGGCCTCGGCCAGCCGGTACTCCAGCAGTGCCTGCGCGCTGCCCGGCACCTGGGCCTGCTCGAACCACTGCGGGTAGCCGGCGGCGAGGTCCAGCCGGGTGCCGTGCGGGGTCAGGCCGACCGGGCGGGTGTGCGGCACGCCCATCGGGATGCCGTGGAAGTCCAGCGTCAGCCGGACCTCGAAGCGCTCGACGAGCCGGCGCACGGCGGCGCCGAAGCGCTCCCACTCGACGTCCGGCTCGGGCCCGGTGAGCAGCAGGAACGGCGAGCCGGCCGCGTCGTGGACCAGCTGGAGGAGGATCTCCGGCGGCTCGTAGGAGGCCCAGTGCTCGCGGTCGAACAGCATCGCGGGGCGGCGGGCCCGGTAGTCCACCAGGCGGTCGTGGTCGAAGCGGGCCACCACCTGCGGCTCGCCCTCCTCCAGCAGGTGGGCGACCACCTGGCCGCCGGCCTCGCCGGCGTCCATGAAGCCCTCGAAGTGGTGGAGCAGCACCAGGCCCGCGCCGGTGTCGGCCAGCGCGGCCTTCGCCGCGGCCACGGCGGCCACGCCCTGCTGATCCAGCTCGTACAGCTCCTGGGGATCACGCACCGCGCACCCACACCCCGTTCTCTACTCGTCGACCGGTACCGGCTTGTCGTCGTCTCCAGCGTGCCGGACGCCGCCGGAATTCCCGCCGGCCGCGGCCGTCGCGCGGCCGCTTCCCCGGGGAACGCCCGGCGACCCGCCGGGGTGCCCCGGCGGCGCGCCGCGATGCCCTCCGGACCATGATCGCACCCGGCGGCAAACCCGCTGGTCACGGGTGCCCGAAGCCCCTCCTGGGCGTGCGTCCGGAAGGCCCGCGCGCCCATTCGTGTGCTGCGAGGTGACGCACCGCCTTCTGGCGGGTATCGTCCTCTCGCTGCCTCGCATCGCCGCGTCGTCGTCACGTCGTCCGTAACGCCGTCGATCACGTCCCGGCCCGGTGCTCGGCCAGTCACCCACGACGCATCTTGCCTTCATCTGGCCGCCTGCTCCCCTTCGCGCTCACGTTTCCTCTTCGGCCATCTCGCGGACGCACACTGTCCCCTCGCTCATCCCGCCGGACCGGTCCGTCGACCCGTGTCCGTTCCGGCACCGCGCTGCCCGCCTCCGGGCCGCCGCCCCCACCCCGTCCGACCGGTCCTCCGGCGTGCGCGGTCCCGGGCGGGCGGATTCCGGGGCCGGGGCGAACGTCCACGCAGCCCGAGCCGCACCCAGGCGCGGGACGCGCCCTCCGACCGATGAAGGACCGATGGTTCCGTGCCCGTACCTGTCATCCTCACCGGCCGCACCGTGCGGCTGGAGCCCCTTGCCGCGCACCATGCCGAGGCCATCGCCGAGGCCGGCGCCGAGGACCGTACGACCTACGCCTTCACTCCCGTCCCGCACGGCCTGGAGGCGGCCCGCGACTACATCACGCGCGCCCTCGCCGACCGGGCCGCGGGCCGGGCGCTGCCGTTCGCGACGGTGAACCTCGCGGACGGCCGGGTGGTCGGCTCCACCCGGTTCCTCGAACTCGACTACTGGCAGGGCCCGGTCGTCTGGCCGCCGGTGCCCGGCGTGCCGTTCGGCGATCCGGCCACGGCCGTCCCGGACGCCGCCGAGATCGGCAACACCTGGCTCTCCCCGCGTGCCCAGGGCACCGGCGTCAACGCCGAGGCGAAGCTGCTGATGCTGCGGTACGCCTTCGAGGAGTGGCGGGTGCAGCGGATCTCGATGCGCGCGGACGCCCGCAACCTGCGCTCCCGGGCCGCGATCGAGCGCCTGGGCGCGACGTCCGAGGGCGTCCGCCGGGCACACTCGCGCGGGCTGGACGGGGTGGTGCGCTCCACCGCGTTCTACTCGATCCTCGACTCCGAGTGGCCCGCCGTGCGGGACATCATCGAGCTGCGGATCGCCGCCGCCACCTCGCCGAGCGCCCCGGAACGCGCGATCAACCAGGAGTGCCTTAGACACGGCGGCGGTGCTGGGCAGCTGATCACGGCCTGACCGACGGCCCGCCGGTCGCGGCGTGCCCCAGCAGCCGGGCCAGCAGCCCGGGGCCGGCGTGGAGGGAAGTCATCGCGGCCAAGCCCACCCGGCCGACCGGCGTCGCGTCAACCCGATTGGCGGCCCGCTCCCCCGACGGGCGATGTTTCGCATACCCCCGACCCGGGCGGGAAGCATTTCGGCATGACCCGCACGGACCTCCTCGACCCCCTGCTGCTGCTCGGCGCCGACCAGCAGCACATCGTCACCCGGGCACAGCTGCGCCGGCTCGGGGTGCCGTCCGGCACCATCGCGCACCGGCTGCGGCCCGGCGGGCCCTGGCAGCAGGTGCTGCCCCGGGTGATCTGCCTGCAGAGCGGGCGGCTGACCCCGCATCAGCGGTTGCGCGCGGCGCTCGCGTACGCGGCGCCGAAGGGGCGGTCGGCGCGGCCCGGCGAGGTGCTGCTGACCGGGGAGGCGGTCCTGGCCTCGGCCGGGCTGCCGTCCGCCGGGCACCCGGCGGACCTCGGGGACGTCGACGTGCTGATCGCGGGCCCGCGCCGGGTCTCGGACCGGGACTTCGTCCGGATCCACCGGGCCGCCGGGCCGCTGCCGGGCGGGTTCGAGCGGGACGACGGGCTCTGGAGCACGACGGTCGCCCGGGCCCTGGCCGACCTCGTACCGCGGGAGGGCGGTCGGCGCCGGTTCCGGGCGCTCTGCGCGGAGGCGGTCCAGCGGCGGCACTGCGATCTCGGCGAGCTGCTGGACCAGTTGCTCACCCGGCCGGGGGCGCTCGCACTGCCGCAGGTCGCCCAGGTGGTGGAGGACCTCACCGCCGGAGTGCGCTCGGTCGTCGAGGGCGAGGCCCGTGAGCTGGTCCGCGGGGCCGGCCTGCCGGAGCCGCTCTGGAACCCGGTGCTGTTCCTGGACGGGCGCTTCCTCGCCGTCCCCGACGCCTACTGGCCGCAGGCCTGCGTGGCACTGGAGATCGACTCCCGGGCCTGGCACCTGCGCCCGGCCGACCACGAGCGCGGGCTGGCGCGGGCCAACCGCCTCACCGCCGCCGGACTCCCGGTCGTCCGCGCCACGCCGGTGCAGCTGCGGCGGGAGCCGGAGCCCGTGCTGCGGGAGCTGCGGACCCTGCTCGCCACCGGCCCGCACGGGCCGCACGCGCGGATCGGCTGGCGGCGGGCCCGGTAGGGCGGCGGGCCTGCGGGGGCGACGGTGTGCGGGCGTAGCGACTTGCGGGCGTACCGGTGGGCGGGCGCGGTCCGGTCGGCGCGTGGGCTCAGGCCGGGTCCTGGGCGGCGCCGGCGGACTCGGCCGCGGCCACCAGCCGCTGGAGTTCGGCGAGGTGGGCGGCCAGCGCCTTGCGGCCGGCCTTGGTGGCGCCGAGCCAGGTCCGCGGACGCTTGCCGACGTACCCCTTCTTCACCACCACGTATCCGGCCTCCTCCAGGGCGGCCGCCGCCTTGCTGAGCGTCGAGTCGGAGACCTCGCAGTGGTCCCGGACGGTGGCGAACTCGGCCTCGGTGCAGGCGCTCAGGAAGGCCAGCACGATCAGCCGGGTCGGGTGCTGGAGCAGTGGGTCGAGCGCGGCCGGCATCAGCGGGCCGCCGGCATCCGGCGGATCGACGCGGTGAGCCGGTCCGTGGCCACCCAGAAGGCCGCGCCCGCCGCCAAGCCCGCCGCCGCGCCCATCCAGCGCGCACCACCGCCCGCCAGCCAGGCGAGCAGCAGGGCGGCCAGGCCCACCAGGATCACCGCGAGGACGGCCAGGACCACCGGCCGACCGATGCCGGGCGCCATGCGGTGCACGATGCCGCCCTGGTTCACGGCGACCCGGGCCAGCGCACCCGTCAGGGCGGCGAAGAGCGCCCCGAACAGCCCGCCCAGCCAGCCCATCCCGGCTCCGATCGCCTGTCCGACGCCGGTGCCGTAGACGGTGAACGCCACCGCGAAGGCCGGTCCGTACCAGCCGGGAAGGCGGCCCGGTGCCTGGGCGGCGGCCCTGGCCCGGTCGGCCAGGCGCAACGCCTCGGCGGCAGGCAGCTCGGCGGCGGACGGGTCGGCGGGTTCGGCGGCGTTCATGGATCCCCCTGGAGTGCCCGGGGCCCCCGTGGGCGCCCCGGCGTTGCTGGTACTTCCACTATGGCATCTACTTTCCGATGTGGAAAGTACTTTCCAGGGCCGATGACTCAGCAGCGGGCATCGATCTCCAGGAAGGAGCCGTAGTGGTCGGCCGTCCAGTACTGCTCCCCGGTACCGCCGGTGACGACGCGTCGGGCGCCGCGGTCGCCGGAGCCCGGGGTCACGACGGTGTACTCGTGGTAGTAGCCGGAGGCCTTGCGCGGGAGGCGGTTCTCCCGGTTCTCGAAGACGATGCCGTCCGAGCGGTACGGGTAGGGGCCGCCCTTGGCGATCAGGCCGAGGGTGTCGACGGCCTGGGCGGGCAGCTTGGTGCGGCAGACGTCGGCCAGCGCGGGGTCGGTGGGCACCCAGCCGCCGGCCGGGGCCGGGGTGGTGCCGGCGGGCGGGGAGGACTTCGGAGCGGAGGGCTTCGGGCCGGTGGCGCTCGCTCCGGTGGAGGCGGCGACGGTGGCTTTCGGGCTGTCCGCCCCGTCGTTCGAGAGCTGGCACCCGGCGAGCGCGGCGAGCGCGCAGAGGAGGACGGCCACCAGGGCGAACAGGCGGTTCTTGCTGGTCATGCGCTCCAGCTTGGCAGCCGGCCGGGCCGTGGCCGGCCAGCCACACGCGTGGCCGCGGCCACACCCGCGGCCGCCCGTCGGGTGCGACGGGCGGGCGGCGCGGGTGGGCAGAGGGACGGTATATGGCGGACCGGACGGGCAGACCCGGGTGGCCGGGCGGCCAGACCTTCGGGCAGAGTCCCCGCCGTTCCCCGCCGTTCCCCGCGGGTCTTCCGCACAGACAGACGAGCGGGGCGGGAACGGACGCCATTGTCCGTTCCCGCCCCGCTCGCGTTACGTACGCCGGTTCTCCTGCGCCGAGCTCCGGTGTACGCCCTCCCCGGTGGGAGGGGGTGCGGTCAGCGACCGCGTCGGCGGTGCCCCGGCCGATGCCTGGCCGGGGCTCCGCGTCAGCGCGAGTCGCTGCCCGCCGTCTCGATGGCGGCGCGGCCTGCCTCCAGGCGCGCCACCGGGATCCGGAAGGGGGAGCAGGAGACGTAGTCCAGCCCCACCTCGTGGAAGAAGTGCACCGACTCCGGGTCGCCGCCGTGCTCGCCGCAGACGCCCAGCTTGAGGTCGGGGCGGGTGGCCCGGCCGGCCTCGACGGCGTGCTTGACCAGCGCGCCGACACCGTCGCGGTCGATGGTCTCGAACGGGGAGACCCCGAAGATGCCCTTCTCCAGGTAGGCCGTGAAGAACGAGGCCTCCACGTCGTCCCGGGAGAAGCCCCAGACCGTCTGGGTGAGGTCGTTGGTGCCGAAGGAGAAGAACTCGGCGGCCTCGGCGATCTGGCCGGCCGTCAGGGCGGCCCGGGGCAGCTCGATCATGGTGCCGAGCTTGATGTCCAGCTGGACGCCGGTGGACTGGGCGACCTCGGCCAGCACGCGATCGCACTCGTCGCGAACCAGCTCCAGCTCCTGGACGGTGCCGACCAGCGGGATCATCACCTCGGGGCGGGGGTCCCCGCCGGCCAGCTTGCGCTCGGCGGCGGCCTCGGCGATGGCGCGCACCTGCATGCCGAACAGGCCGGGGATGACCAGGCCGAGGCGGACGCCGCGCAGGCCGAGCATCGGGTTCTGCTCGTGCAGCTTGTGCACCGCCTGGAGCAGTCGCAGGTCGTTCTCGTTCGGGTCCTTGCGGGCCTCGGCGAGGGCGACGCGCACCGAGAGCTCGGTGATGTCCGGCAGGAACTCGTGCAGCGGCGGGTCGAGCAGGCGAACGGTGACGGGCAGCCCGTCCATCGCCTGGAAGAGCTCCAGGAAGTCGCCCTTCTGCAGCGGCAGCAGGGTGGAGAGCGCGGTCTCGCGGTCCTTGTCGTTGTCCGCCAGGATCAGGTGCTCGACCTCCTTGCGGCGCTCCTCGCCGAGGAACATGTGCTCGGTGCGGCAGAGGCCGATGCCCTGGGCGCCGTAGCGACGGGCGCGGCCGCCGTCCTCGGAGTTGTCGGCGTTGGCCCGCACGGCCAGCCGGCGGCGGCCGTCGGCGTGCGACATCAGCCGGTGGACGGCCTGGACGAGACCGCCCTGGACGTCGGCGCCGGCGTGCAGGGTGCCCTCGAAGTACTCGACCACCGGGGACGGCAGGACGGGTACCTCGCCCAGGTAGACCTTGCCGCTCGCACCGTCGATGGAGACGATGTCGCCCTCTTCCAGCACCAGGCCGTCGGAGGTGGTCATCCGGCGGCGCTTGGTGTCGACCTCCAGCTCCTCGGCACCGCAGACACAGGTCTTGCCCATGCCGCGGGCGACGACGGCGGCGTGCGAGGTCTTGCCGCCGCGCGAGGTGAGGATGCCCTCGGCGGCGATCATGCCGTCCAGGTCGTCCGGGTTGGTCTCGCGGCGGACCAGGATGACCTTCTCGCCGGACCGGGACCACTTGACGGCGGTGTAGGAGTCGAAGACCACCTTGCCGATCGCGGCGCCGGGCGAGGCGGCCAGGCCCCAGGCGATCTGCTTGGACTCGGCGTTCGGCGCGAAGCGCGGGAACATCAGCTGGGAGAGCTGACCGCCGGTGACCCGCATCAGGGCCTCGTCCAGGTCGATCAGGCCCTGGTCGACCAGCTGGACGGCGATCCGGAAGGCGGCGGCGGCGGTGCGCTTGCCGACCCGGGTCTGGAGCATCCAGAGCTTGCCGCGCTCGATGGTGAACTCGATGTCGCAGAGGTCGCGGTAGTGGTTCTCGAGCTTCTGCATGATCGTCATCAGCTCGTCGTACGACTTCTTGTCGAGCTGTTCGAGATCGGCGAGCGGCAGGGTGTTGCGGATGCCGGCGACGACGTCCTCGCCCTGGGCGTTGGAGAGGTAGTCGCCGTAGACGCCGACGGCACCCGTGGAGGGGTCGCGGGTGAAGGCGACACCGGTGCCGGAGTCCTCGCCGAGGTTGCCGAACACCATGGAACAGACGTTGACGGCGGTGCCCAGGTCGTTCGGGATGCGCTCCTGGCGGCGGTAGAGCCGCGCGCGGTCGCCGTTCCAGGAGTGGAAGACGGCGTGGATGGCGAGGTCCATCTGCTCGCGCGGGTCCTGCGGGAAGGCCCGGCCGGTCTCGCGCTGGACGATGCCCTTGAACACCTCGACCAGTTCCTGGAGGTCGGAAGCGTCCAGGTCCAGGTCGTTGACAGTGCCCTTGGCGTGCTTGGCCTCGTCCAGGGCCTCCTCGAACAGCTCGCCGTCGACGCCCAGCACGGTCTTGCCGAACATCTGGACCAGGCGGCGGTAGGAGTCCCAAGCGAAACGCTCGTTGCCGGACTGCGCGACCAGACCGACCACCGAGGTGTCGGAGAGGCCGATGTTCAGGACGGTGTCCATCATGCCGGGCATGGAGAACTTGGCCCCGGACCGGACCGAGACCAGCAGCGGATCGTCGGCCTGGCCGAGCTGCTTGCCCATCTCCTGCTCAAGGGCGTCCAGGTGGGCGCTGATCTCCTTGTGGAGGGAGGCGGGCTCGCTGCCGGTCTCCAGGAAGACCTTGCAGGCCTCGGTGGTGATGGTGAACCCCGGAGGGACGGGGAGGCCCAGGTTGGTCATCTCGGCCAGGTTCGCGCCCTTGCCGCCGAGAAGATCCTTGAGGTCCTTGTTTCCTTCGGTGAAGGAGTAAACAAACTTCTGCTGGGACGGCACGGGTCGGTCTCCTCGCACACGGTTGCCCTGACGCCGGAGAACATACCCATTTCGAAGGCACTTCTGCGCCGCCAATAGGCCGTATGAGGCCGGTACCCAGTGGTAACCCAACAGATCGAATGCACGTAAAGGCGTTCACCTCTGTTGGTGAAATCGTCCGGATGACGCGAGCATTCCTTCAAGTCTTGAACTCAGGGAAACAGGAAGATCACACGAGAGGGACGCAGGGTAGCGGTCGACGGTCCAGCGTGTTGCCCCGGCTTGATTTCCTGCACCCCGAGCACCCGATCCCGCGCCACCCCCTTCGGGAAGCGATTCCCTGCCGACCTGTCCATTTCGTCACCTGAAGGGCCGTCAGTCGCCACCGTATGTGGCAAGCGTCACGGACGCATCTCGCCCGTCGGGCGTAGGTCTCCTCCGCCGATCGTCGCACTGCGTCCGGATCCGTGCTCTTTCCGTGATACTCGTACACCAAAAAGGAGCCCTCTTGTCCAGATGGGACAAGAGGGCTGGGACGCGGTGGCAAGGGGTCGCCGAGCGCCATTTTTGCCGCAGCGGCCAGATCAACCGCCAGAGGTGTCCGATTCGGCGTCTGCACTGGGGAGAGCGCAGTCATACGGATCGTCCAACCAGCCTTCCGGCAGAACCACCCGGTTGTTGCCGCTCGTACGCCCGCGCGGCCCGTCCGCGCCGGCCGGCCAGAGCTGCGACTGCTCCACCATGGACAGGGTTTCGGCCAATTCGGCCAAGGAGGAGGAGTTCGCCAGCTTCACCCGCAGCTCGGAGCCGACCGAGAAGCCCTTGGTGTACCAGGCGACGTGCTTGCGGAAGTCGATCACGCCGCGGGTCTCGTCCCCCAGCCACTCCCCGAGCAGCTGCGCGTGGCGCACCATCGCCCGCGCCACGTCGGCGAAGCTCGGGCGGGCGTAGTCGACCTCGCCCTCGAAGATCGAGACCAGGTCCTTGAACAGCCACGGCCGGCCGAGGCAGCCGCGCCCGACCACCACCCCGTCGCAGCCGGTCTCGCGCATCATCCGCACCGCGTCGTCCGCCGACCAGATGTCGCCGTTGCCGAGCACCGGGATGTGCGCCGGGACGGACTCGCGCAGCCGGGCGATCGCCGACCAGTCCGCCGTGCCCCCGTAGTGCTGGGCGGCGGTGCGCCCGTGCAGGGCGATGGCGGCCACGCCCTCCTCGGCGCCGATCCGGCCCGCGTCCAGGTAGGTGAGGTGGTCGTCGTCGATGCCCTTGCGCATCTTCATGGTGACCGGGAGGTCCCCCGCGTTCGCCACGGCCTCGCGCAACAGCTCGCGGAGCAGGTTGCGCTTGTACGGCAGCGCCGAGCCGCCGCCCTTGCGGGTCACCTTGGGGACGGGGCAGCCGAAGTTGAGGTCGATGTGGTCGGCCAGGCCCTCGTCGGCGATCATCCGGGCGGCCTTGCCGACGGTCACCGGGTCCACTCCGTACAGCTGGATCGAGCGCGGCTTCTCGCTCGCGTCGAACTTGATCAGCTGCATGGTCTTGGCGTTGCGCTCGACCAGGGCCCGGGTGGTGATCATCTCGCTCACGTACAGGCCCTTGCCGCCGCTCTGCTCGCGGCAGAGGGTGCGGAAGGGTGCGTTGGTGATGCCGGCCATGGGTGCCAGGACGACCGGCGGCCATACCCGCATCGGGCCGATCGTCAGCGGCGCGAACTCGGAGCTGGTCGCGGGCGCGGCGGCGGCCGCGGGCTCGCCGGCGGCCGCGTTCGCGGCGGCGGGTGCCGTGGCGGGCGCGGGCGCGGATGCCGTGGCGGACGCGGTGGTGTCGAGCGTGGCTGTCATGCGCGGCTGACCTCGTGGACGGGGGCTCGGGACTCTTCATTGTCCCCCACCGCGCGCCGGGGCCGGTCGGCGCTGCTCACCGGGCCCTTCCGGGGGCCGGGCGGTGGGCCGTTGGCCGTTGGCCTTCGTCCGTTGGCCTTCGTCCGGGGCCCGCGTCCGTGGGCCCGCGTCCGTCGGCCCTTGTCCGTCAGCCCGCCGCGGTGACGATGCGCACCGAACCCGACGTAGTCACCACCCGGACGGTGTCGGAGCTGGTGGAGTCGGCCAGCTCGGGGTCGATGTGGCGGTCGCCCGGACCGGCGGCGCCGCTGAAGTCGAAGGCGTACCGGGAGCCCTTCGGGAGTCCGATCGCCACCGACCCGGAGGTGGCACCGGCGTCCACCAGCCGCGGCGGCCGCACGAAGCCCAGGTCGATCTCCCCGGAGAAGGCCCTCACCTCCACCCGCGGCGACCCGAGGCCGGCGGCCTTCAGCTCCCCGGAGGTGGTGCGTGCGTACACCTGTCCGGAGAGCCCGGTCAGCCGGATCGCGCCCGAGGTCGCGGTGAGCCGGACGTCCCCGGTGAGGTCCCGGACCTCCAGGGCACCGGACGTCCCCCCGCCGGACACCGAGGCCGCGGCCGGTACCTCCAGATCGATCGAGGCGCCGCAGCCGACGTCCACCGCCGGCAGCAGCTGGTTGCAGCGCATCCGGACGGTGAGGACGTCCCCCTGGAAGATCGCCGAGACCGTGGGCTTGCGGACCGTCCAGTCCAGGTACTGCCTCATCGTCACCCGTCCGGGGACGCCCGGCTTGATCCGGACCTCCGCCGTCCCGGTGTCCAGCTCCACCCTGGTCACCGCGACCTGGTAGGAGTGCTCGGACACCGCCTTCTGCTGCACCACCACCGCCCAGGTCTGCACGGCGCCGAACAGCATGGCGAAGGCCAGCGTGAGCGTCCCGGTGATCTGCCAGGCCCGACGTGCGCCCACGGCTACCCGACCTCCAGGAACCGCAGCACCGCGAGCACCCGGCGGTGGCTGTTGTCGGCCGGCGGCAGTTCGAGCTTGGTGAAGATCGAGTTGATGTGCTTCGCCACGGCGCTGTCGCTGACCACCAGGGCGGCGGCGATCGCCGCGTTGGAGCGGCCCTCCGCCATCAGGCCGAGCACGTCCCGCTCGCGCGGGGTCAGCTTCTCCAGCGGATCGCGGTGGCGGCGGACCAGCAGCTGGGCGACCACCTCCGGGTCCAGCGCGGTGCCGCCCTCGGCCACCCGCTGGAGGGCGTCCACGAAGTCGTCCACATTGGCCACCCGCTGCTTGAGCAGGTAGCCCACCCCGCTGGTGTTCGTGGCCAGCAGATCGGCCGCGTACCGCTCCTCGACGTACTGCGAGAGCAGCAGCACCGCGACCTCCGGCCACTGCCGGCGGATCATCAGTGCGGCCCGGACGCCCTCGTCGGTGTAGTCGGGCGGCATCCGGACGTCCGCCACCACCACCGCCGGACGGTGCTCCTCGACGGCGGCGAGCAGCGCCTCGGCGTCCCCGACCGCGGCCGCCACCTCGAAGCCCACGGCCTCCAGGACCTTGACCAGACCGACCCTCAGCAGGACCGAGTCCTCGGCGATCACAGCACGCACGGCAACTCCACGGTGATGGTGGTGGGGCCCCCGAGGGGGCTCAGAACGGACAGCGTGCCGTCGACCGAGGCGGCGCGCTTGCGCAGCCCGGTCAGGCCGGTGCCGCGCGCGGCGTCCGCGCCGCCGACACCGTCGTCGCTGACGACCAGGCGCAGCCGGCCGCCAGCCGTCCGCACCGAGAGGTCGACCCGGGAGGCACGGGCGTGCTTGGCGACGTTGGTCAGCGCCTCGGAGACGGTGAAGTAGGCGACCGCCTCGACGGTCGGGGCGACCGGCTCGGTCAGGGCGACGTCGACGCGCACCGGCAGCGGCGAGCGGGCGGCGATGCCGGACAGCGCCGCGTCCAGGCCGCGGTCCTCCAGAACGGCGGGGTGCAGGCCGCGCACGAGGTCCCGCAGTTCGTCGATGGCGGCCTGGGCCTCCTCGTGCGCGTCGACTATCACCTGCATGACCTCGGGCGGGGCGTGTTTGAGGGTGCGCCGGGCCAGGCCCAGGTTCATCGCCAGCGAGGTGAGCCGCTGCTGGGCGCCGTCGTGCAGGTCGCGCTCGATCCGGCGGCGCTCGGCGTCGACGGCGTCGACCAGGCCGGCCCGGCTCTCGGCGATCTCCTCGACCCGGCGCTCCAGGGCCTCCGCCCGGCCGGGGCCGAGCAGCCGCAGGGCCGTCCACTCCTCCAGCCGGGCCAGCAGGACCGTCGCCCACGGCAGGACGAGGAGCAGCAGCACGCCGCCCACGGTGACCGCGACATCCAGCGTGACCAGCTGCCCGCGGACCGGGCTCGACGACGGCATCAGCCACGTCCAGCCGTAGACGGTGGCCATCACCAGGCCCGCGCCCCAGGCGTAGAGCAGCCCGACGGCGCCGAGCGCGAGCAGCGGGCCCGCGAGCAGGTGGTAGCCGACCTGACGCCAGCTCACCCCCGTGCGCAGCCCGGTCAGCGGACCGGCCGAGGTCCGGACCGGACGGAGCAGCGGCGGCACCTCGACCCCGCGCAGGGCGCGCAACCGGCCGCGCTGGGCCGTCGTCAGCAGGCGCATGCCGGCCAGGCTCAGGCCGAGGACCAGCAGGAACACCTTGAGGTAGAGGACGGCCAGCCAGATCGGCGCGGCCAGTGGGACGCCGGCGGCTATGAACCGGGTGTCGCGCCAGACGGCCGCCCACAGCGGCCGCCCGACGCTCCTGGCGAGCGCACGGCGCAGCGGGGTGGAGGGCATGACGGACAGCGTAGGGCGCGAAGATCGACGGCCGCCATGAAGGGGAGTGGAGACCTGGGGTGTAGCTGGGTACACCCCTGATTCGGTGTGGTGCACTACCGACAGCGAGCGCCGTCCACGGAAGTCTTGACGGCATGACGAGCACTCCTTCGCACCCCACCACCGCGCCGCACCCGCGGCCCGCCGCCGGTCTCGGCGACGCCGGCGCCGCGTGGGCGCGGCCGGTCGGCCCGCTCGGGTCGGCGGGCCCGCTCGGGCTGCTCGGGCCCTGGTCGGTGCGGGGCGTCCCGGCGTCCCGGGGGCGGGCCGCGCTGGAGGTGTACGAGCACGGCGAGTTGGTCGACGTCGTGGTCGCGGCCCGGCTCGCCCCGGAGCTGCTGCGCGGCGCCCGGCGGTGCCCGGCCATCGGCGCGCGGGAGTCGTACGGGCTGGTCTGGGGCCGGCTGCCGCAGGGCGGCCCGGTGCCCGCCGTGGGCTTCACCGCCGGGCGGCTGCGCCGGGCGGTGCGGCGGGCCGGGGTGGTCGAGGCAACCGAGGTGGTCACGGTGGCCGGGGAGTTCTGGCTCGCCTGGGCGCGGGGCCCGTTCGGCGGCGTCCTGGTGGAGCACCCGACCGGCCGGGTGCGGCGGTCGCTGGAGCGGGTCCGCACGCCCGGCCGGAGCGCACGGTGAGCGCCGCCGTCCTGCCGGGAGCCCGGCCGACGTCGTTCACCTGGCCGGCTCCGCGCATCCGGCCGAGCCGGCTGAGCCGGCCGACCGCCCCGGCGCTGCCCGGCTGGGCTCCGCAGGTGCCCGCCCTGGCGGCGCTGGCCCTGCTGCCCTGGCTGGCCGTGCTGGTGCTCTGCCACGAGACCGTCTGGGTCGTCCTCGACCTGGGCGAGCTGAGCGCCCTGCTCTGGCTGGACGCGCTGCTGCGCCGCCGCAGTCCGGCCGCGCTCGGGCCCGCCTGCGTGGTGGCGCTGCTGCTCGCGGGCGACGCCCTGGCCGACGTCGGCACCGCCGGACGCGGGCTGCCGCTGCTCGCCGCCCTGGTGATGGCCTGCGGTGTCGAGCTGCCGCTGGCCGTCCTCTGCCTGGCACTCGGCCGGCGCTCGGCGGCTGCCGAGCCGGTGTCGGGGCCGGGGCCGCGCACGACGGGCCGGCTCGGCGGCGGCCGGGCCCGACGGGTGGTCCGACGGCCGTCCGGATCAGAGGCCGTCCGCCATGAGGGCCATCCGTGCCCGGGTCTCCTCGTCCCTGGGGGTGTAGGCGATCAGGCGGGTGCTGGGGCGGGGCCCGAGCCAGAAGCTCGTGTAGTCACAGTGCAGCAGCCCGACCCCCGGGATGAGGAACTGCTTGAGTCCGTTGCCGGGCCGCTGGACGTCGTGCCGCTGCCAGGCCGCCTCGAAGTCCGGCGAGGCCTTGCGCAGCCGGGCGAGCAGTGCCTTCCAGGCCGGTTCGGCGGTGTGGTCCGCCATGCCCGACCGGAACCGGGCCACCATCCCCTCGCGCTCCTGCTCGTGGTTCACCAGCACGTCCCGGAAGCGCGACGGTGTGAACGCCATCCAGACCAGGTTCCGCTCCTCGAACGGCAACTCGTCGACGTTCCCGACCAGGTGGGTGTAGGAGGGGTTGTGCGCCAGGATGTCGTATCGGGCGTTGATCACCGCCGCCGGCATCGGCGCCATCTGCTCCAGCACCAGCCGCACCGCCGGGGTCACCGTCGGGCACTCCAGCACCGGGGCGGGGTCCTCGGCGGCCGCCAGGGCGAACAGGTGCGACCGCTCGGCCGGATCGAGCCGCAGGGCACGGGCGACGGCGTCCAGTACCTGGGTGGAGACCTGGATGTCCCGGCCCTGCTCCAGCCACGTGTACCAGGTGACCCCCACGGCGGCGAGCTGCGCGAGCTCCTCGCGGCGCAGCCCCGGCGTCCGGCGGCGGCCGGTCGTCGGCAGGCCCACCTGCTCCGGTGCGATCCGCTCGCGGCGGCTGCGCAGGAACGCCGCCAGCTCGTGCCGTCGGGCCTCGGCGGCGAGCGGGGTCGACGGAGCGGCTGCGGGGCTCGCGGTCGCGGTCGACCCGGCGGACGCGGTGGTGCTTCGGACGGACGCGGTGGTCAGGCTCATGGACTCAGCATGCGCCATGCGGGAGCCGGGTGCCAGGTACTTCTGATACCTGGATAAGCACACTCTGGTACCAGGTTGTCGGACGGAAGATCGTATGACCCGTGACCCAACAACTCGCCGTCGCCACGACCACCACCGCTACCGCGTCAGCCCGCCCCACCGGTTCCACCACGGCCGGTACCACCAGCACCGGTAGCACCACCGCCTCTGCCGCCTCCGGCACCACCTCGCCGAGCACCCCCTCGCCGAGCACCGCTTCGATCGGCAGCGCTTCGATCGGCACCGCCGGGCTGGTCACCGTACTGCTCGGGGCGTTCCTGCCGATGCTCGACTTCTTCATCGTCAACGTCGCCCTGCCCACCATCGACCGCGACCTCGCCGCCGGCCCCGCCGTGCTGGAGCTGGTCGCCGCCGGGTACGGCATCGCTTTCGCCGTCCTGCTCGTCCTCGGCGGCCGGCTCGGCGACATCTTCGGCCGCCGACGGCTCTTCGTGGTCGGCGCCGCCGCGTTCGCCCTCACCTCGCTCGCCTGCGGGCTCGCCCCCGGGGCCTGGTCGCTGGTCGCCGCCCGCGCCGCCCAGGGCGCCTCGGCCGCCCTGATCGTCCCCCAGGTCCTCGGCACCATCACCGCCGCCACCCACGGCGCCCGCCGCGCCCACGCGCTCAGCGTCTACGGCGCGGTCGCCGGGATCTCGGTGGTGGTCGGCCAGGTGCTCGGCGGGATGCTGGTCGCCGCCGACGTCCTCGGCACCGGCTGGCGCTCGGTCTTCCTGCTGAACGTCCCGTTCGCCCTGCTCGCCCTCGTCCTCGCCCTCCGGTACGTGCCGGAGAGCCGCTCCCCGCAGGCCGCCCGGGTGGACGTCCTGGGCACCCTGCTGCTCACCGCGACCATGCTCGCCCTGCTCGTCCCGCTGATGGAGGGCCGCGCCGCCGGCTGGCCGCTCTGGTCCTGGGTGCTGCTCGCGCTCTCCCCGGTGTTCGCGGTCGCCTTCGCCCTGGTCGAGACCCGCGCCGAACGCCGGGGCGCCACCCCGCTGGTGCCGCCCAGCCTGCTGCGGATCCCCGAGATGCGGCGCGGGCTCGGCATCGCCCTCCCCTACTTCGGCGGCTTCGGCGGCTTCATGTTCGTGATCGCGATCGCCCTCCAGCAGGGCCTGCGGCTCGGCCCGGTGGCGGCCGGCTGGGCGCTCGTTCCGATGGCCGTCGGCTACTTCGGGGCCTCGCTCGCCGGCCCCCGGCTGATCGGCCGCTTCGGCAGCCGGGTACTGACCGCCGGCGCCGTCGTCCAGGCGCTCGGCCTGGCCGCCCTGATCCTGACGGTGCTCGCCGACTGGTCGCACTTCTCCCCGCTGCGGATGGCCCCCGGGGTCGCGCTCGCGGGCATCGGGCAGGGCCTGATCGGCACCCCGCTGTTCCGGGTGGTCCTCTCCAAGGTGCCCGCCGACCGCGCGGGCGTCGGCAGCGGCGTCCTCGCCACCAGCCAGCAGTCCAGCCTGGCCCTCGGCGTGGCCACCCTCGGCAGCCTCTACCTGACCCTCGCCCCGACCGTGGGCATGGACCGCGCGCTGGCCCTCTGCCTCGCCGTCCAACTGCTGGGCTCCTTCAGCATCCTGTACCTGACCACCCGGCTCCCCCGCTCCATCGGGTGACCCCGGACGGCCGGGTCACGACCGGCTCCCGCACAGCCCGCGCGCCCGCCCGCGAAGTCGCGGTCGGGCGCGCTCGGGTGCCCGGGGCGTCGTCAGCCGGACCCGGCGACGGTCAGCCGGCACTGGCCGTCCGCCGTGCAGGAGCGCTCCAGGCGGCCCCGCGAGACGGTCTGGATCAGCCCGATCGTCCAGCACATCGGGCATCCGCGCAGGGCGAGCACGCCGATCGGGAGGAGCAGCAGCGCGGCCGGCCCCACCACCGGGAGCAGCGCGAAGGCGCCGATCAGGCCGCCGAACCCCACCGCGCCGCGCACCAGGTGGCGGGGCAGGGACGCACTCGCGAAGTCGGGTCGATCACTCACCGATGCCTCCAAGGACGGTCTCGGGCGCGGCCCGCAGCTCGCAGCGGACGGCCGATCGCGCCCGGTGCAGTCGTGACTTCATCGCCGCGCCGCTCAGCCCCAGCGCGTCGGCGACCGTCCGCCCGTCGAGGCCCTGGATGTCCCGCATGACCAGCACCCGCCGCTGGTCGGCCGGGAGCGCGGCGATCGCCGCCGCCACCCGCCCGGCCTCCAGGCGTCGCAGCACCTCCTCCTCGGCCGACAGCACGGTGTCGCCCCCCGACGGCACGGGGTCGCGCCGCAGTACCCGCGCCCGGCGCAGGCACTCGTTGCGCACGATGCGGAACATCCACGACGCCAGCGCACCGGAGGCCCGCAGCATCCCGATCTTGCGGTACAGGATGATCAGCGCCTCCTGCGCCGCGTCCTCGGCATCCTCCGGCGAGGCGCACAACGTCCGGGCGAACCGCCGCACATGCGGGTGCGCCCCCGACACCAGCGCGGCGATCGAGTCGACGTCCCCCCGCTGCGCCGCGTGGACCAGGCGCTCCCCCGGCCAGCCCCCCGCGTCAGCCACGGCCCCGCCCCCGCTTCCTCATCACGGCCACGGTGCAGGTGCACAGCAGCAGCAGGGCGACAGCCACGGCGATGCCAACGATCACGAGAACCTCCCAGTCCGGTCCGACCCTTTCGTCGGAGACATTCATAAGAGGCACGCCCCCGCGCAAAGGATTCAGCCCCGTTCCCGGAGCCGGTCACGGGCGGACCGCCCCGATCAAATCACTGGCACCACGAGCCCCTTTACGTCAGGATGACGATATGAGCACCCTGGAGCAGGGGAACCCCCTCGACACCCGCAACCGGGCCGAGCTGGTGGCGGCCGTCGCCTCCGGCGCCGAGCCGAAGTGGCTGATGTTCTGGGGGCATCAGCCGCGGCAGGACGGTTCGGTCGGTCAGGGGGCGCTGAGCCAGTGGTGGCCGTCCCCCTTCACCGTGGACGGCGTGACGTACGCGAGCGCCGAGCACTGGATGATGGCCGGGAAGGCCCGGCTGTTCGGCGACGAGGCGATCGTGCCGCGGATCCTCGCCGCCCGGACCCCGGCCGAGGCGAAGAAGCTGGGGCGCCAGGTGCGGGGGTTCGACGAACCCACCTGGGCCGCCGGGCGGTTCGAGCTGGTGGTGACGGGCAATGTCGCCAAGTTCGGGCAGGACGACGCCCTCCGCGACTACCTCCTCGGCACCCGGCAGCGCGTCCTGGTCGAGGCCAGCCCGGTGGACCGGCTCTGGGGCATCGGTCTCGCCGCCGACGACGAACGGGCCGCCCGACCGGCCGACTGGCGCGGGGAGAACCTGCTCGGCTTCGCCCTGATGGAGGCCCGCACCCGGCTGGCCCGGTGAGCATCGCGAGCGCCACGAGCAGGACGGGCATGACGAGCACGACGAGCGTCACGAGCGCCACGAGCGCCACGAGAACGACGAGCGCCACAAGCACGACGAGCCGGAGAAGCGCGACCCGCCGGAGGAGCCGATGAGCACGATCGCCCCGGCCCTGGACGCCACGGCGGTGCTGTCGGTGGGCGCCGCGCTCGCCCTCACCCCGAGGGTGCTGCGGCAGGAGGTCCGGCCCGGGCGCGGGGGAGCGCCCGGGCCGGAGGCGTTGCTCGCCGCCGTCGTGGCGCTGATCCTCCTCAACCAACTGGCCTTCGCCGTCTACGTCCAGCGCGTGCACGACGGCAGCACCGCGTTCGTCGCGCGCTACCTGCCCCCCGGATGGTTCGCCGTGCCCCGCGGCAACCCGTTCGTCGACTGGGTCGCCGCCCACACGCCCGCACCCGAGCTGCTCGCGCCGTCCGTGCTGCGCGTCCAGGCCTTCCTCGAACTCCCGCTCGTCCTGCTGGCCTTCCTCGCCGTGCTGCGCCGGCTCGACCGGCAGCTGTACGTCCGGGTGGCCCGCTCACCGCTGCTCCCGCTCGCCGCCGCCTCGTACACCGTCGCGTTCTGCGCGGTGGAGTGGGAGCTGCGCAACCCGTACACGGTGGACGACCTGGTCATCCGGGTCGTGTCGGCGCTGGTCACCGCGCCGCTGCTCGCCCGGATCGCGGGGCGGGAGGCGGACACCGCGCCCCGCTCCCCCGGGCCGCTCGTCCTCGCGGTCGAGCTGTGGGCCTTCGGCTCCCTGATGCTGGCCCTCTACGACACCGTGCTGCTCTACAACCTCTCCCGGCTCGGCGAACGGCTCACGGGCATGATCACCGCGGTCGCCGTGCTCGGCGCGACCCGCGTCCTGGCGGCGAAGCGGCCCGGCGCCCCGGCCGGTCCCCGCGTGGCCGCGCTCACGGACTCCCTCGGCCGGGGCCTCGCGCTGTTCCTCGTCCCCGCCCTCGCCCTCCGGTACGCCGGGAGCTTCGGCACGCCCCGGCTGGCCGCCGCGGCGGGCGCCGCGGTGCTGATCGCCGCCGTCGGCCGGCGCGCGGGCCGGCTCGTCCTGCCCGCTGCCGTCGGCGCGGGGGCGGGATACCTGGCCGTCCGGTGGTCCACCGACCCGTACTTCGAGGCGGCTCTGCTCCGGGCGGGCGTCGTCGGCTTGCTCACCGCCGGTGCCGTCTGCGCGGTCCTGGACGGCAGTCGCAAACATTTCGACGCACTCCCGTAACTCTGTCGCCGTATATCGACGCCAGGATGACCCGCAGTCAGGGTCGAGATGGACAGGGTGCGGCGATCATGCGGATACGGCACACGGAACAACCCCCGGCTCAGCACAGCGGCGAGAGCGAACAGGACGCGCTCGACCTCCGTGCCGAGCTGGACGAATTACTGCGAGCCCGGCAGTACGCCAACCAGCGCGAACGGCGGCTCGCCGAGGCCGTGCGGGCCGTCCCGGAGCGGCAGCGGCCGGACGCGGAACTGCTGCGGCAGCTGGCCCAGGCGCGGACGCTGCGCGAGGGGCTCGGCACCCGCTGCCTGGAGCTCAGCGAGCAGTTGACCGCGCTGGAGGACCGGCTGCGCCAGCCGCCGGTCCGCAATCCGGTGCCCCGGCAGCCCACCGGCGCCCGCTTCGGGGGCGTGCGGGGGGAGGAGGAAGGAGCGCACGCCCCGTCGGCGCGCCGAGCCGCTCCGCCGCCACCCGCCACCGGGGCCCGGTTCGGCGCCCCGCGGTCCCGCCCCGAGGAGGCCGGCGAACCGACCCCGCCCCGGACGGTCCCGGCGCCCCAGCCACCGCCCGCGCCCGAAGAGCCACCGGAGCCGCCCCGGCGCCGCTCCCCCGCCGAACTGACCGCCCTCGCCGAGCGGATCACCGCTCTGCACCGCCAGGGCGCCACCCAGGAGATCACCTCCCTGCTGGGCCAGGCCGCCGCCCTGCTCCTCCCGCTCGACACCGCCCGGCTGGCCGGTCTGCTCGCCCGCGGCGGCCCGCCCGACGCCTCCGTCCAGCTGGCCCGCGGCGCCGCGGCCGGCACTCCGACACAGGCCGCCAGCACCCTCGCCGAACTGCGCTCCGCCGGCCTGGCCCAGGAGGCGACCGAACTGTTCCACGCCCTCTGGGCCTACCCGGCCGACGCGCTGCCGGCCCTGCTGGTGGCCCTGGAACGGGCCGGCCAGCACGCGGACAGCGCCACCCTGCTCTGGGAGTGGGGCTCCGCGCCCACCGCCGAGCTGGCCGCCCTCGCGGCCGGGCTGGAGCGGGCCGGCCGCTCCGAGGACGCCCGGACGCTGCTGCGCCAGGCCGCGGGCCGGCCCGCCGCCGAACTCACCGACCTGGCCGGCACCCTGCCGGAACCACTGTCCGGCGTCCTGCTGCGCGACCTCGCGGCGCTGCGCCCGCCGACCGAACTCGTCCGGCTCGCCACCGCGCTCGCCCCGCACCGGCGGCTCTACGACGGCCTGCTGGCCGCCCTCCTGGAGGACGAGGGCCGCCACCGCAGCACCCTCGCCTCGCTGCGCGGCGCCGGCCTGCCGACCGCCCCGGCCGGCCCGCCGCGCTCCCGCTGGGGCCGCCGGTAGGCCGGGGTCGGCGGGTTCGACGAGCCGGACGCGGGGAGCCCCCGCCCGCCGGAAGGCGGACGGGGGCTCCTTCGGCGCGACGGCCGGGTGTGCTGCGGTCAGCAGCCGATCAGCCGCGCGGCCAGGTACGACTTCACCTGGTCGAGCGAGACGCGCTCCTGCGACATGGTGTCGCGCTCGCGCACGGTCACCGCGTTGTCCTCAAGGGTGTCGAAGTCGACGGTGACGCAGAACGGCGTGCCGATCTCGTCCTGGCGGCGGTAGCGCTTGCCGATCGCGCCCGCGTCGTCGAACTCGACGTTCCACGCGGTGCGCAGGTCGGCGGCCAGGCCGCGGGCCTTCGGCGAGAGGTCGGCGTTGCGCGACAGCGGCAGCACCGCGACCTTGACCGGGGCCAGCCGCGGGTCCAGCCGCATGCCGACGCGCTTCTCCAGGACGCCCTTGGCGTTGGGCGCCTCGTCCTCGAAGTAGGCGTCGATCAGGAAGGCCAGCATGGCGCGGTTGAGGCCCGCCGCCGGCTCGATGACGTACGGGAAGTACCGCTCGCCGGACTCCTGGTCGAAGTACTTGAGGTCCTGGCCGGAGGCCTCGCTGTGCACCGTGAGGTCGTAGTCGGTGCGGTTGGCGACGCCCTCCAGCTCGGAGAACTCCTGGCCGCCGAAGTTGAAGCGGTACTCGATGTCCACCGTGCGCTTGGCGTAGTGGGACAGCTTCTCCTTCGGGTGCTCGAAGAAGCGCATGTTCTCGGTCCGCAGGCCGAGGTCGACGTACCAGTCCCAGCGCTGCTGGAGCCAGTAGTCGTGCCACTGCTCGTCCTCGCCCGGCTTGACGAAGAACTCCATCTCCATCTGCTCGAACTCGCGGGTGCGGAAGATGAAGTTGCCGGGGGTGATCTCGTTGCGGAAGCTCTTGCCGGTCTGGGCGATGCCGAACGGCGGCTTCTTGCGCGAGGTCGTCTGGACGGCCTTGAAGTTGGTGAAGATGCCCTGCGCCGTCTCCGGGCGCAGGTAGGCCAGGCCGCCCGCCTCCTCGGTGACGCCGAGGTGCGTCTTCAGCATGCCCGAGAACTCCCGGGGCTCGGTGAAGGAGCCCTTGGTGCCGCAGTCGGGGCAGTTGATGTCCTTGAGGCCGTTCGCCGGCGGGTAGCCGTGCTTGGCCTCGTACTTCTCCTCCAGGTGGTCGGCCCGGTGGCGCTTGTGGCAGGAGAGGCACTCGGTCAGCGGGTCGTTGAAGGTGGCGACGTGACCGGAGGCCTCCCAGACCTCACGGGCCAGGATCACCGACGAATCGAGCCCGACGACGTCCTCACGGGCCTGGACCATCGCGCGCCACCACTGGCGCTTGATGTTCTCCTTCAGCTCGACGCCCAGCGGCCCGTAGTCCCAGGCGGCACGCGTGCCGCCGTAGATCTCGCTGCAGGGGTAGACGAAGCCACGGCGCTTGCTCAGGCTGACGATCGTGTCGATCTTGTCGGCGGCCACAGTGCTCTCTTCAGTACGACGGCACGGTCAGGGCACGGCTGGTTGCGCGTACCCGAATACCTCAGGTTACCGGCCATACGGGTACGGGGTTCAAATCGGTATCGCCCGGCCCCACCCAACCATCACCATCCACCGTTCACCCGTCCGAGTGATTTGACAATCATTTCCATCTAACCTGAGAATGGTTGTCATGATGATCCGACGACCTACCCGCACCGTCCTCGCCCTGACCGCGACCACCCTCGCCGGCACCCTCCTGCTCACCGCCTGCGGCGGGGACGGCGGCGCCAAGGGCACGGACGGCAAGCTGGGCGTCGTCGCCTCGTTCTATCCGATGGAGTTCCTCGCCTCGCAGATCGGCGGCGAGCACGTCAAGGTCACCACCCTGACCCCGGCCGGCACCGAGCCGCACGACCTCGACCTCACCGCCAAGCAGGTCGCGAGCGTCAAGAAGGCCGACGCCCTGCTCTACCTCAAGGGCCTCCAGCCGACCGTGGACAAGGCGGTCGCCGACTCCGGCGCCAAGCACGTCGTCGACGCCACCGCCGCCAGCCCGCTGGTCGACCACCACCTCGGCGAGGGCGAGGAGGGCCACGCCGAGGGCGACGGCCACCAGCACGACGGCGCCCCCGGCGACCCGCACATCTGGCTCGACCCGACCCGCTACGCGGCGGTCGCCCAGAGCGTCGGCGCCGAGTTCGCCAAAGCCGACCCGGCGCACGCGGCCGACTACCGGAAGAACACCGACGAACTGGTCGGCAAGCTCACCACCCTGGACCAGCGGTTCCGGGACGGCCTCAAGGACGCGAACACCAGGACCTTCGTCACCAGCCACGCCGCCTTCGGCTACCTCGCCGAGCACTACGGCCTCACCCAGGTCGCCATCAACGGCGTCGACCCGGAGTCCGAGCCCACCCCGGCCCGGCTGGCCGACGTCCAGAAGGCCGCCAAGGACAACGGCGTCACCACGATCTTCTTCGAGACCCTGGTCAGCCCCAAGCTCGCGGAGACCGTCGCCAAGGACCTCGGCCTCCGGACCGCGGTGCTGGACCCGCTGGAGGGCGTCAAGGACCCGGCCAAGGACACCTACCTGACGGTGATGGAGCAGAACCTCGCCAACCTGCGGGCCGCGCTCGGCACGGCCGGCGCCACCACCAGCTGAGGGGACGACAACACGCCATGACCCACCCGATACCCCCGGCCGTCCGCCTGCACGACGCCGTCGCCTCGCGCGGCGGCAGGCCGGTGCTGCGCGGCGTCGACCTCACGGTGCAACCCGGCGAGGTGGTCGCCCTGCTCGGCGCCAACGGCTCCGGCAAGTCCACCACCGTCAAGGCCGTCACCGGCGCCGTCCCGCTGGAGCACGGCAGCCTGGACCTGTTCGGCATCCCGTTCGCCAAGTTCCGTGCCTGGCACCGGGTCGGCTACGTGCCGCAGCGCACCACCGCCGCCTCCGGCGTGCCGGCCACCGTGCGCGAGGTGGTCTCCACCGGGCGGCTCCCGCAGCACCGGCTGCTGCCCTTCCGCCGCCGGGACCGGGACGCGGTGGACCGCGCGCTGACCGCCGTCGGCATGCTGGACCGGGCCGGGGACGGCGTCGCCGACCTCTCCGGCGGCCAGCAGCAGCGGGTGCTGATCGCCCGCGCCCTGGTCGGCACCCCCGACCTGCTGATCATGGACGAGCCGATGGCCGGAGTGGACGCCACCAGCCAGCAGGTGCTCGCCGACACCCTGCGCGCCGAGGTCGGACGCGGCGCGGCCGTGCTGCTGGTACTGCACGAACTCGGGCCGCTGGAGCCGCTGATCGACCGCGCCGTGGTGCTGCGCGACGGCTGCGTCGCGCACGACGGCCCGCCCGTCCCCAACACCGGCCTGCACGCCCTGCCCGGCCACGACCACGTCCATCCGCACGCCGACCACACCCCGCCGAGGCTGCTCGCATGACCGAGATGCTCTCCTACGACTTCATGCAGCGCGCCCTGCTCGCCGCCGTCCTGGTCGGCATCACCGCGCCGGCCGTCGGCATCTACCTGGTGCAGCGGCGCCAGGCACTGCTGGGCGACGGCATGGGCCACGTCGCGATGACCGGGGTCGGCCTCGGCTTCATCTTCGACACCAGCCCGGTCTGGATGGCCGTCCTGGTCTGCGTCCTCGGCGCCGTCACCATGGAGCTGGTCCGCTCGCGCGGCAACCAGCGCGGCGACATCGCCCTCGCCATGCTGTTCTACGGCGGCATGGCCTGCGGCAAGCTGCTCGTCTCGAAGTCCGCCCAGGCCGGCGCCGGCAGCCTGGAGAGCTACCTCTGGGGCTCCATCCTGACCGTCGCCCCCGCCGACCTCGTCACCATCGGCGTCCTCGGCGCCGTGGTCATCGGCGTCACCGTGGGCCTGCGCCGCCAGCTCTTCGCGATCTGCCAGGACGAGGACTTCGCCCGGGTCACCGGCCTGCCGGTGCGCCTCCTCAACCTGCTGCTCGCGGTGATGGCCGCGATCACCGTCACGGTCGCCATGCGGGTCGTCGGGCTGCTGCTGGTCAGCGCGCTGATGGTGGTCCCGGTGGTGGCCGCCCAGCAGCTCACCCGCTCCTTCGCCGCCACCCAGGCCGCCTCGATCGGCCTCGGCGTCCTGGTCTCGCTGGCCGGCGTCACCGGCTCCTACCAGCTCGACGTCCCCTCCGGACCGGCCATCGTGCTGCTCGCCATCGCGGTGTTCGCGGTGTTCAGCGCGATCGCCGCACCGCTGGCCCGCCACCGGCACCGGACGGCGAAGGCCGACCCCGGCCCCGCGGTCTGCGACGTCCAACTGCCCGGGCAGAGCGCGTCCGACGCGACCACTCCGGACCGGAGGGCGGGGCTGGCACAATGAGGTGCGAGATGCCCACACCCCCAGGAGGACCCACGGTGACCACCGCAGGCCCGTCGCCGCGCGCCCGCTCGACCCGGCAGCGAGCCGCCGTCTCGGCGGCCCTGGACGAGATCGAGGACTTCCGCAGCGCGCAGGAGCTCCACGACATGCTCAAGCACCGAGGCGACTCGGTGGGTCTGACCACGGTCTACCGCACCCTGCAGTCGCTCGCCGACGCCGGCGAGGTCGACGTGCTGCGCACCGCCGACGGCGAGGCCGTCTACCGCCGCTGCAGCAGCGGGCACCACCACCACCTGGTCTGCCGGCACTGCGGCGCGACCGTCGAGGTGGAGGGGCCGGCCGTCGAACGCTGGGCCAACTCGGTAGCCGCCGAGCACGGGTTCAGCGACATCGCCCACACCCTGGAGATCTTCGGGACCTGTGCGGAGTGCGCCAAGAAGGCCTGATCCGGCCGCGGGGGGGGGGGGGGGGGGGGGGGGGGGGCGCGGGCCCCGCGCCGGGGGGGGGGGGGGGGGGGGGGGGGGGGGGGGGGGGGGGGGGGGGGGGGCGGCCGGCGGGCGGG
>NZ_JBITSA010000002.1:0-161078 GCF_044540385.1 Kitasatospora sp. NPDC086009 | reverse complement strand
CTACCCGCACATGGGCTGAGTGCCCCGCCGACGCCCGGTCCCGCAGCCGGGTGTCCCCGCGGGGGGGGGGGGGGCCCCCCCCCCCCCGCCCCCCCCCCCCCCCCCCCCCACGGCGGCTCAGCGCTGCGCGGGGACCTCCGCGGCCTCGCCGGGGGCGACCTCGTTGGGGATCGCCCCGCCGAAGCGGCGGTCGCGCCGCGCGTACTGCTCGCAGGCCCGCCAGAGGTCCCGGCGGTCGAAGTCCGGCCAGAGCACGTCCTGGAACACGAACTCCGCGTACGCCGACTGCCAGAGCAGGAAGTTGGACGTCCGCTGCTCGCCGCTCGGGCGCAGGAAGAGGTCCACGTCCGGCATGTCCGGGTGGTAGAGGTACTTGGCGATGGTCTTCTCGTTGACCTTCTTCGGGTCCAGCCGGCCCGCCGCGACATCGGCCGCGATGGCCGCCATGGCGTCCGCGATCTCCGCCCGGCCGCCGTAGTTGACGCACATGTAGAGCGTGACGGCGTCGTTCTCCCTGGTCTGCTCCTCGGCGACCTTGAGCTCCTGGACGACGCTCTTCCACAGCTTGGGCATCCGGCCGGCCCAGCGGACCCGCACGCCCATCGCGTCCATCTCGTCACGGCGGCGGTGGATGACGTCCCGGTTGAAGTTCATCAGGAACTTCACCTCGTCGGGCGAGCGCTTCCAGTTCTCGGTGGAGAACGCGTACAGCGAGATGTTCTTCACACCGAGCTCGATCGCGCCCTTGAGCACGTCCAGCACCACGGACTCGCCGACCTTGTGGCCCTCCGTGCGCGGCAGCCCGCGCTCCTTGGCCCAGCGCCCGTTCCCGTCCATCACGATCGCGACGTGGTTGGGGACCAGCTCGCCGGGGATCTTCGGGGGCTGTGCGCCGCTGGGGTGCGGGGTCGGGGGGAGGTACTCCCTTTGCTTGCCACCGCCGAAGAGCCGTCGCGCTGCCATGTGCTCACTTCTCCACGTATCTCATCGAGCGGATGCCCCGCTCCAGGTGCCACTGCAGATAGGCCGCGACCAGGCCGCTGCCCTCCCGCCAGTACCTCGGCTCGCAGGTGTCGGCCGTCCGCCAGTCCCCTGACAGCAGCGCCCCGAGCAGTACCAGTGTCTCAGGGGAGGGTACGGCACAACCGGGGACTCGGCAGTCTCCGCACAGCACGCCGCCCGCCTGGAGCGAGAAGAACCGGTTCGGGCCCTCGAGGCCGCACTTGGCGCAGTCGGTGAAGCTCGCGCCGTACCCGTTGACGGCCAGCGAGCGGAGCAGGAAGGCGTCCATCACCAGGTGCGACTCGTGCACCCCGGCCGCCAGCGTCCGCAGGCCGCCGACCAGCAGCAGGTACTGCTGGACGGCCGGCTCGCCCTCGTTCTCGGCGAACCGCTCCGCCGTCTCCAGCATCGCCGTCCCCGCGGTGTAGCGGCCGTAGTCGGTGACGATCGAGCCGCCGTACGGGGCGATCGTCTCCACCTGGGTGCAGAGCGGCAGCCCGCGCCCCACCAGCTCGCTCCCCCGGCTGAAGAACTGCACGTCCACGTGCGAGAACGGCTCCAGCCGGGCGCCGAACTTGGACTTGGTCTTGCGCACCCCGCGGGCCACCGCGCGCACCTTGCCGTGCTGGCGGGTGAGCATGGTGATGATCCGGTCGGCCTCGCCGAGCTTCTGCGCCCGGAGCACCACGCCGTCGTCCCGGAACAGGCTCATGCGGCGGCCTCGCGGCCGGCGTCGAACAGTGTGGACATCCCACCATTGTCCCCCACCGGCCGACCTCCGGGCGGCAGCCGTGTGGCCCGCACCGGGGCCGTGGGGGAGACCCGATCGGTGCGGGGCACGGCGGGCCCGGGGTGGGGCGCCGCCCGGCCGGGGGGCCGGGGGGCGGTTCGGGCCCGGTTCGTGGGGGTCCCGGGGGCGGCCGTCCGGGGTCCGCGTGGTGCGACGGCCGAGGTCCTTCCCGCGTGGCCGGGACGTGGCCCGCGCGGCCTAGTACGAGGCGCGGGTGGCCGCCTCCAGCAGCGCCCCGACCCTCGCCTGCGGCAGGTCCAGGCAGCGCCCCACGGCGGCCAGCGCCTCCCGCTCCTGGGGCAGGTAGCGCCCGTCGGCCAGCGCGATCGCCGCCCCCTGCAGCAGCAGCCGCTCCCGGCCGTGGTGGGCCAGGTGCGGGGCGAGCGGTTCGAGCACCGCGTGCAGTTCCACCGCCAGCGCGCCGGCGTCCCCGAGTCCGGAGGACGCCTCCAGGTCGTGGGCGTCCCGGAGTTCGCCGCCGAGCCCGGAGAGCGCGGCCAGCGCGGCGAGCACCTGGGCCTCGCCGCAGTCGTCGAAACCGGCCTCCCGGACGGCCGCGCAGGCCGCCTCGCGGGCCGCCCGGTGCGCCGTCCCGCCGGCCGCCAGCAGCGCGAGGGCGACGGTGTACTGCGCGTCGCGCAGCATCCCGCCGAGGCGCACGCAGGTGGGCTGGTCCAGGCTCTCCACGCCGTAGCGGCCGTGGCAGGTGGTGCACTGCACGCTCCGGACGACCGGGCCGAGCGGCAGCACCGCCGCGCCCAGCAACCGCAGCCACCGCCGGCCGTGCTGCCGGCGGTAGTTGCGGTCCCCGCCGCAGCCTGGACAGAAGAAGTCACCGAGAACGTCAGTCCGCCACCGCGGGCGAACACCCCACAACCCTGTCACGGCGCCACTCCCCAGACATGGCAGGCGGCCTGCACAACAATGGGCAGGTCACGCGACCGGACCCCGAGGCCGTCCCACCGACCCGGATTTCCGGTGGGTCGATGTTGCCATGGTTACCGGCACGTGTCAGTACCTCGAACGGCTTCCGGGCCGAAAAAATGTGGCGCAGGCCACAGCCGCCCACCCGGGACCGCCGACCACGACGGCGGGCCGCCCCGGAGGACGGCCCGCCACTACCACTCGTACGAACTACCCGCGCTGCGCCCGGTTGACGGCGCTGATCATCGCCTTCAGCGAGGCCAGCACCGTGTTGCCGTCGATGCCCACGCCCCACAGCACCTTGCCGTCCACGGCGCACTCGACGTACGCGGCGGCCTGGGCGTCGCCGCCCTCGCTCAGCGCGTGCTCCGCGTAGTCCAGCACCCGGACGTCCACCCCGATCCGGCCCAGCGCGTCGGCGAAGGCGGAGACCGGGCCGTTGCCGGTACCGGCCAGGGTGACCGGCGCGCCCTCGACCACGGCCTGGGCGGTCAGCGCGTCCCGGCCGTCCTCGGTGGTCAGGCTGCGCGAGCCGCTCAGCGAGATCCGGCCCCACGGGTTGTCGGTGGTCGGCAGGTACTCGTCCTGGAAGACCGCCCAGATCGCCGCCGGGGTGACCTCGCCGCCCTCGGCGTCGGTCTTGGCCTGGATGATCCGGGAGAACTCGATCTGCATCCGGCGCGGCAGGTCCAGCTTGTGGTCGTTCTTCAGGACGTAGGCGACGCCGCCCTTGCCGGACTGGCTGTTGACCCGGATGACCGCCTCGTAGGTGCGGCCGACGTCCTTCGGGTCGATCGGCAGGTACGGCACACCCCAGGTGTGCTCGCCCACCGGCACGCCGGCCGCCTTCGCGTCGGCCTCCAGGGCGTCGAACCCCTTCTTGATCGCGTCCTGGTGCGAGCCGGAGAAGGAGGTGTACACCAGGTCGCCGGCGTACGGGTGGCGCGGGTGCACCTCCATCTGGTTGCAGTACTCGGCGGTGCGGCGCACCTCGTCGATGTCGGAGAAGTCGATCTGCGGGTCGATGCCCTGCGAGAACAGGTTCATGCCCAGGGTCACCAGGTCGACGTTGCCGGTCCGCTCGCCCTGGCCGAACAGGCAGCCCTCGATGCGGTCGGCGCCGGCCATGTAGGCCAGCTCGGCGGAGGCGACGGCGGTGCCGCGGTCGTTGTGCGGGTGCACCGACAGGCAGACGTGCTCGCGGCGGGACAGGTTGCGCGACATCCACTCGAACTGGTCGGCCTGGACGTTCGGGGTGGCCCGCTCGATGGTGGCCGGCAGGTTCAGGATGATCTCGCGGCCCTCGCCCGGCTGCCAGACGTCCATCACCGCCTCGCAGACCTCCAGGGCGAAGTCCAGCTCGGTGTCGACGAAGATCTCCGGCGAGTACTGGTAGCCGAAGACGGTGTCGTCGCCCAGCAGCTTCTCGGCGTACTCCATCACCAGCCGGGTGCCGTCGGTGGCGATCGCCTTGGTGGCCGCCCGGTCGTTGCGGAACACCACCCGGCGGAACAGCGGCGCGGTCGCGTTGTACAGGTGCACGGTCGCCCGCGGCGCGCCGACCAGCGACTCGACGGTCTTCTCGATCAGCTCCTCGCGGGCCTGGGTCAGCACCGAGATGGTGACGTCCTCCGGGATCGCCCCCTCCTCGATCAGCGACCGTACGAAGGCGTGGTCGGTGGCGCCGGAGGAGGGGAAGCCGACCTCGATCTCCTTGTAGCCCATGCCGACCAGCAGGTCGAACATCTTGCGCTTGCGGGCCGGGGACATCGGGTCGATCAGCGCCTGGTTGCCGTCCCGCAGGTCGGTGGAGAGCCAGCGCGGCGCCTTGGTGATGACCTTCGACGGCCAGCTGCGGTCCGGCAGGTCGACCGTGCCGAACGGCAGGTAGCGGCCGTGGCGCATGCCGGCGCCCCGCTGGCGCACGGTCGCGGCGGTGATCGGCGTCGGACGGTCGACGAACGCGCGACCGGCGGGGATGGACGCGGCGGAGCTCTGCTCGGTCATGGAGGTGACTCTCGGCTTCCTGTGATGCGGGGCTTGTCGGGGTGAGATGGACACCCGACCGGCCGGCCTGCTGCCGCGCACGACCCCTCGGTGGGCCGCAGTATTGCAACGCGCACAGCACAGTCCCCGCGGCGAGGGAGCCGGCCCTGGTGGACTACAGGCCCTCGACGCGGCAGCTAAGAAGAAGCAGCCCGTTGCGCATGATGTCGTCCAGCGTAACCGAGGAGCACGCGCCCCCGAAGTGAGCCGGGCGGACATTCCACCCCTTGAGACGGCGCCCGATTCCGTCCACGCCGGTGACAACAGGTCACGAATGCCTCACTCTTGGCCACATGACCGCCGAACCGCCGCTCTGCGCGATCGTTCCGCCGTACGTCCTGGACCGCCTCGCCGAGGCCGGTCACGAGCCCGCCGCCCGCTCCCTCGCCCTGGATGCCGCGCACCGCACGGCCCGCCTCACCGCCACTGCGCCGCAGCCCGGCGGCACCCGCCTGGAGCGGGTGATCTGCGACGCCGGACACAGCGAACGGCTGCCCGGCCGCACCGTCCGCCGGGAGGACCAGGGGCCCGTCCCTGACCAGTCCGTCAACCACGCCTACGACGGCCTCGGCGACACCTTCGCCCTCTTCGCCGACGCCTTCGGCCGCCGTTCGATCGACGACCAGGGTCTGCGGCTGGACGCCACCGTGCACTACGGCCGCGACTACGACAACGCCTTCTGGGACGGCCGGCGGATGGTCTTCGGCGACGGCGACGGCGAGGTGTTCGGCGACTTCACCGCCTGCGTCGACGTGATCGGCCACGAACTCACCCACGGCGTCACCCAGTTCACCGCCGCACTGGAGTACCGGGGCCAGCCCGGCGCGCTCAACGAGTCCGTCTCCGACGTGTTCGGCTCGCTCGTGAAGCAGTACGCGCTGCGCCAGGACGCCGGCGAAGCGGACTGGCTGATCGGCGCCGGCCTGCTCGCCCCGGGCGTGCAGGGGGTGGCACTGCGCTCGATGGAGGCGCCCGGGACCGCGTACGACGACCCCCGGCTCGGCAAGGACCCGCAGCCGGCCCATCTGCGCGACTACGTCCGCACCGCCCAGGACAACGGCGGCGTGCACATCAACTCCGGCATCCCGAACCACGCCTTCTACCTGCTGGCCACCGCGCTCGGCGGGCCGGCCTGGGAGCGGGCGGGGCGGATCTGGTACGACGCGCTGACCGGCCGGCAGCTGCCCGGGGACGCCGACTTCGCGGCCTTCGCCCGGGCCACCGTGGCGGCCGCCCGGGCCCGCTACCCCGAGCCCGCGGTGGGCGACACCGTGACGGCGGCCTGGGCGAAGGTCGGGGTCAGTACGGCCTGAGCCGCCCGACCGCGGTCGAGCCCGACTTGAGCGGTCATAAGGTTTAAGAGCGCATAAGGTCAAGGTCCTGGAAAAGCCCGGCAAACGCCATCCCTGCGTAGCACCATGGACACCATGCGTATCCAGGTGACCCGGACCGGCGGCCTCGCGGGGAACGTCCGCCGCGCGGAGCTCGACACCACCGCGCGGACGGACGCCCCGCACGTGCACGCGCTCGCCCGCGAGGCCGTCGCGGGCGGGCTGCGGGCGCCCTCCTACGGGGTGCCGGACGGCTTCCACTACGAGATCACCGTCGACGGCCGGACGGTGCACTGCGCCGACCCGAAGCTCACCGAGTCGCAACGGGAGCTGGTCTCGCTGGTGCTGCGCGAGGGCGCCTAGGGGACGGCGCAGGGCCCGTCCGGACGCGGTCGTCCGGACGGGCCCTGCTCGGTGCGGGCGGGCTCAGAAGCCCAGCTTGCGCAGCTGCTTCGGGTCGCGCTGCCAGTCCTTGGCGACCTTGACGTGCAGGTCCAGGTAGACCGGCGTGCCGAGCAGCGCCTCGATGTGCTTGCGGGCGGTGGTGCCGACGTGCTTCAACCGGGCGCCCTTGGCCCCGATCACGATGGCCTTCTGGCTCTGCCGCTCGATGTAGACGTTCGCGTGGATGTCCAGCAGCGGCCGGTCCGCCGGGCGGTCCTCGCGCGGGATCATCTCCTCGACGACCACGGCCAGCGAGTGCGGGAGCTCGTCCCGGACGCCCTCCAGGGCGGCCTCCCGGATCAGCTCGGCGACCATGATCACCTCGGGCTCGTCGGTGAGGTCGCCGTCCGGGTAGAGCGGCATGCCCTCCGGGAGCAGCTTGGTGATCAGCTCGGCGACCAGCTCGACCTGCTTGTCACCGACCGCCGAGACCGGGATGATCTCGGCCCACTCGATGCCCAGCTCGGCACCGAGCTGGTGGACGGCGATCAGCTGCTCGGCCAGCCGCTTGGAGTCGACCAGGTCGGTCTTGGTGACGATGGCCACCTTGGGGGTCTTCTTGATGTCGGCGAGTTCCTTGGCGATGAACTTGTCGCCGGGGCCGAGCTTCTGGTCGGCGGGCAGGCAGAAGCCGATCACGTCGACCTCGGCCCAGGTGGAGCGGACGAGGTCGTTCAGCCGCTCGCCGAGCAGGGTGCGCGGCTTGTGCAGACCGGGGGTGTCGACCAGCACGAGCTGGGCGTCCGGGCGGTGCACGATGCCGCGCACGGTGTGCCGGGTGGTCTGCGGACGGTCGGAGGTGATCGCGACCTTCGTCCCCACCAGGGCGTTGGTCAGGGTCGACTTGCCCGCGTTGGGCCGGCCGACGAAGCACGCGAAGCCGGAGCGGTACGAGGAGGAAGGGGCACTCATGGGCCCCATTCTCCCTGATCACCGGGCGCCCGGCGGACAGCCCGCCCCCGTCAGCCCTTTTTGCCGCCCAGAACGGCGGAGATCCCGCTGATCAGGACGATGAGGAGGAAGGCGACGGAGCCCCAGAGCCAGAACGGCGACCCGGTCTCCTGCCACTTGCCCATCCCCATGACGCCCAGCAGCAGGCCCGCGAAGAACGCGAACGGTCCCATGCCCCCAGCCCCCTCACCGCGACCTGCTCACCATCTGTACCGGTGAGATTATCTGCGGATCCTGGAGGGCCGGGCGCCCGGGCTGCCCCGGGCGCCCCGAGCCGTCCCCCGGCGGCCTCGGCGGGCCCCGGTACGCCGTCGACGCGCCTCAGCGCGCCTCGGCCGCCACCTTCAGCGCCCCGTCCGGTCCGGCGAGCAGCACCGGCGTCCCGGCCCCGCCGAGGTCCCGCACCGCGGCCAGATCGGCCTCGGCCGGCTCCCCGGCCTCGCTCACCACGGCGGCCGCCTCCAGCGACCTGGCGCCGCTGGCCACCGCCATCGCCACCGCCGTCTGCAGCGCGCTGAGCCGCAGCGACTCCAGCGCGACCGTGCCCGCCACGTAGGTGCGCCCGGTCTCGTCACGCACCGCGGCCCCCTCCGCGACGCCGTTGCGGGCGCGCGCGGAGCGGGCCAGGGTGATGATCTTCTTGTCTTCGGGATCCAGCTCGACGATGTCACTCATGGCGCCGAGCATAGGGCGCCCCGCCGACCGGCCGTCCGCGCCCTGCGACGCGGACGGCCGGTCGGTCGCCTCAGCGGCCTCAGCGGCCTCAGTGGCCGATCGGATTGGGCGGCCCGGGCCGCATGACCTTGACGAAGGTCTTCGGACCGTTCGGCAGCGGCTCCTCCTCGGCAGACCGCTTGCGCCAGTACGGGTTGTCGTGCGGCAGATGGCTGCTGACCCTGCCGTACATCCCGAAGGTCACCACGACCAGTCCGAAGATGAACGCGAACAGCACGTTGGACATCCGGAAGTTGAGGATGTTGGCGTCCGGCCGGCCGAGCACCGTCAGCCCGTAGAAACCGGAGAGCACGAAGAGGATGCCGACCACCATGTTGAGGTTGGCGGCGAAGTTCCCGCCGATCACCGCGCCGGCCACCAGGACCGCGCCCATCACGATGGAGAGGATGCTCAGCGCTCCGTTGGTCGACATCCCGGCGATGTCGTCGCCCTCGGTGGACAGGAAGCCGGGATGGTCCGCCAGCCCGAGGATGCCGAACACGATCAGGAAGATCCCGCCGAGTCCCGCCCCGGTCCGCCAGACCAGGAGCAGCCGGTGGTCGACCGGCAGTTCGTCTTGCACCTTCATGGTGACCTCCACCATGGCGACGTCGAAACGGCCTTCGTTCACGCTACTCCGACCGCGGAGCGGGCGCACGGCCTGGCTTCCAGGGGGCGGTACCCCCGCATGTGCCTAGCTGTAGGGGTGGCTCCCCTGCATGTGCGGCACCTCGTGCATGTACAGCGAGCCGCACTGCTGACAGCAGCGCAGCCCGGTGCCCCACTCCTGGTCCGGCCGGGTCTCGGCGTCGGTGTCCATCGTGCGGCCGCAGAGGGCCGCCGCGGGTTCGGCGGCCCGGACGACGTGCCAGGTCTTCGCCCCGGCCGACCGACCCTGCGGGCCGTACTCCGCACGCAGTAGATGAGTCATGACGCCATCGTCGCCCCGCGGCCGCCCGAACGCTACTCGCCGGACTCCTGGAGGGCCTCGGCCGAGACCCGGACCGGGATCGCGACCATCGAACCGATCCGGTTGCGGCGGCCGGCCGAGCTCTCCGCGGTCAGCCGGATCGCGGTCAGGTCGGTGGCCGCGTCCTCGGGCAGCGGGATCTCGCAGGACGAGCCCGGGATCGGCACCCGGCCGAGGTGCTTGGCGAGCAGGCCGCCGACGGTCTCGACGTCCTCGTCCTCCAGCTCGATCCCGAACAGCTCGCCGAGGTCCTCGACCAGCAGCCGGGCGGTGATCCGGTACGAGCCGTCACCGAGGTCCTCGACCGGCGCGATCTCCCGGTCGTACTCGTCGGTGATCTCGCCGACGATCTCCTCCAGGATGTCCTCGATGGTGACCAGTCCGGCCGTGCCGCCGTACTCGTCGATCACGATCGCCACGTGCGAGCGGCGCTGCTGCATCTCGCGCAGCAGGTCGCCGGCCGGCTTGGAGTCCGGGACGAAGACGGCCGGCCGCATCACCGCGCCGACCTCCTCGGACTCGGCCTCCCGGTTGATGTGGGTGCGCCGCACGAGGTCCTTGAGGTAGACGATGCCGACCACGTCGTCCTCGTTGTCGCCGACCACCGGGATCCGCGAGAAGCCCGAGCGCAGCGCCAGGGTCAGCGCCTGACGGACGGTCTTGTGACGCTCGATCATCACCAGGTCGGTGCGCGGCACCATCACCTCGCGGACGATGGTGTCGCCCAGCTCGAAGACCGAGTGCACCATCCGGCGCTCCTCGTCCTCGATCAGGTCGTCCTTCTCGGCGAGGTCCACCAGGGCGCGCAGCTCCGCCTCGGAGGCGAACGGCCCCTCGCGGTAGCCCTTGCCCGGGGTCAGCGCGTTGCCGAGCAGGATCAGCAGCCGCGGGATCGGGCCGAGCACGCCCGCCAGCGGCAGCAGCACGAAGGAGGCCGCTGTGGAGGTGGTCAGCGGGTGCTGGCGCCCGATCGTGCGGGGCGAGACGCCGACCGCCACGAAGGAGACCAGCACCATCACGCCGAACGCCAGCAGCACGGCCTGCCAGGTGGAGTCCAGGCTCCGCACGCAGACCACGGTGACCAGGACCGCCGCCGCCATCTCGCTGGCCACCCGGATCAGGGTGGCCAGGTTGAGGTAGCGGATCGGGTCGGAGGCCAGCGCCAGCAGCCGGGCCGAGCCCCGCCGGCCGGCCCGGACGGCCTCCTCCGCGCGGAACCGGGAGACCCGGGAGATACCCGCCTCGGCGCAGGCCGCCAGCCAGCCGAGGACGACCAGCAGCACGGCGCCGAGGATGAAACTCGTACTCTCACCACTCACAGGGGTTCGGGCTCCGCGCTCAGTGGGTGGTGGGGGCCGGGGAGATCCCGCCCAGGCCGCGGCCGGCCCGCCAGCCGTCGAGGATGGCCTTCTGGAGGCCGAACATCTCCTCCTCCTCGTCCGGCTCCTCGTGGTCGTACCCGAGCACGTGGAGCACCCCGTGGACGGTGAGCAGCTGCAGCTCCTCGTCCATCGAGTGCTTGGACGGAGCCGCCTTGCCCTGCTGCTCGGCCACCTCGGGGCAGAGCACGATGTCGCCGAGCAGGCCCTGCGGCAGCTCCTCGCCCTCCTTGCCGGGACGCAGCTCGTCCATCGGGAAGGACATCACGTCGGTCGGGCCGGGGAGGTCCATCCACTGGATGTGCAGCTCCTCCATCGCCGCACCGTCCACCAGGATCACGGACAGTTCTGACTGCGGGTGGATCCGCATCTTGTCCAGCGCGTAGCGGGCGACGTCGAGGATGGACTCCTCGTCGGCGTCCCAACCGGACTCATTGGCGATGTCGATCGACATGACGGGCTGGTTACTCAGCTTTCGGTGCGATGGGACTGTCGGGGTGCGCGCGGTGCGGTCGTCTTGCCGGGGCGCCGCTGGCCGGGCTTGCGGGCCGACGGAGCGTTCTCCTCGGCCTCCTGCCGGGCGTCCCAGCGCTCGTAGGCGTCCACGATCCGGCCGACCAGCTTGTGACGGACCACGTCGGTGCTGGTGAGCACGGAGAAGTGGATGTCGGGCACGTCGACCAGGATCTCCTGGACGACCTTGAGGCCGCTGCGGGTGCCGCCCGGGAGGTCGATCTGGCTGGTGTCGCCGGTGACGACCACCCGGGAGTTGAACCCGAGGCGGGTGAGGAACATCTTCATCTGCTCGGGCGAGGTGTTCTGGGCCTCGTCGAGGATGATGAAGGCGTCGTTGAGGGTCCGGCCGCGCATGTAGGCGAGCGGGGCGACCTCGATGGTGCCGGCCGCCATCAGGCGCGGGATGGAGTCCGGGTCCATCATGTCGTGCAGCGCGTCGTAGAGCGGGCGCAGGTACGGGTCGATCTTGTCGAAGAGGGTGCCGGGCAGGAAGCCCAGCCGCTCCCCCGCCTCGACCGCCGGACGGGTCAGGATGATCCGGTTGACCTCCTTGGCCTGGAGGGCCTGGACGGCCTTGGCCATCGCGAGGTAGGTCTTGCCGGTACCGGCCGGGCCGAGCCCGAAGACGATGGTGTGCTTGTCGATCGCGTCGACGTAGCGCTGCTGGTTGAGCGTCTTGGGGCGGATGGTGCGGCCCCGGTTGGACAGGATGTTCGCGGTGAACACCTGCGACGGCGCCGGGCTGTCCGGGTCGTCGACGGCGCTCCGGAGCATGGCGATGGAGCGCTCCACGGCGTCCTCCGTGAGGGGTTGGCCGGTGCGCAGCACCAGCATCATCTCGTCGAAGAGCTGCTTGACGAGGGCGACCTCGGCGCGCTCTCCGGTGGCGGTCACCTCGTTGCCGCGGACGTGGATGTCCGCGGCGGGGAAGCCTCGCTCGATCACCCTCAGCAGCGAGTCCGCGGTGCCGAGCAGGGTGACCATCGGGTGCTTCTCGGGGATGACGATCCGGGCGCTGGTACGGCCCTCGTCGGCCGGTTCGGGGCGCGGCTGTCCGTTCGTACGGGTCTGCGATGTGTCACTCATAGGTCGGCGCTGGGGCCTGCCTCATCCCAATCCGTGGTCTCGTGGTGCCGCGCGGTCCTTCCGGGGCACCAGGGTACGCCGCGAGCGTGATCGCTGCGGCGGGCGGCGGGGCCGCTCCCGACGATGCTGGGGCAGATCGCGGAGCGGCGCGAACGGTTTTCCGCCCGGGACCGGTGCCCCGCCCGGGCGCACGGCCACCGGCCCGCGGCTCCGCGCGCCCGGCCGCTCACGGCCGCCGGCGGGGCGGCACGGGCACCCGGGCGAGGTCCTCGGCGAGCACGACGGTGCCGTCGAAGTGCTTGCGGGCGTCGGCGAGGTGCTGGCCGAGGTCCGGGTAGCGCTGCGAGAAGTGGGTCAGCACCAGGGTGCCCGCGCCGGCCTCGGCGGCGACCTTGCCGGCCTGGCCGGCGGTGAGGTGGCCGTGCTCCTCGGCGAGCCGGGTGTCGGCGTCGGTGAAGGTGGACTCGATGACCAGCAGGTCGGCGCCCTCGGCGAGTTCGTGGACGCCCTCGCAGAGCCGGGTGTCCATCACGAAGGCGAACCGCTGGCCCCGGCGGAACTCGCTGACCTCGTCCAGGGTGACCCGCCGGCCGCCCGACTCGATCGCTCCCCGGTGCTGGAGCCGGCCGACGTCCGGGCCGGCGATGCCGAGCGCGGCCAGCCGCTCGGGCACCAGCCGGCGGCCGTCCGGCTCGGTGAGCCGGTAGCCGAAGGACTCGACGGGGTGCGAGAGCCGGACGGCGTCCAGCGCGAAGCGGGCGCCGGGCGCCGGCAGCGGCCCCGGCCCGTCGATCGGGCGGGGGCGCAGCACGGCGGTCTCGTGGAACGCGGTGGCGTGCCGCAGCCGCTCGAAGTAGACCTCCCCGGAGGCCGGGAAGTAGATGTCCACCGGGTGCGGGACGCGGTCCAGGTTGATCCGCTGGATCACCCCGGCGAGGCCCAGGCTGTGGTCGCCGTGGAAGTGGGTGACCGCGATCCGGGTGATCTGGGTGGCGGAGACCCCGGCGTGCAGCATCTGGCGCTGGGTGCCCTCGCCGGGGTCCAACAGCAGGCCCTCGCCGTCCCAGCGCAGCAGGTAGCCGTTGTGGTTGCGGTGCCGGGTCGGGACCTGGCTGGCCGTGCCGAGGACGACGAGTTCGCGCTGTGACACGTCGTTCAGACCATGCGCTCGTTCATCGGCATGCCGCCGAGCACGTGGACGTGGGCGTGGAAGACGGTCTGGCCCGCGCCCGCGCCGGTGTTGAAGATCAGCCGGTAGTCGTCGAGGCCCTCGTCCCGGGCGACCTCGCCGGCCTCGGCGAGCAGCTCACCGGCGATCCGCGGCTCGGCGGCGGCCAGCGCGGCGGCGTTCGGGTAGTGGGCGTGCGGGATGACCAGGACGTGGGTCGGAGCCTTCGGGGCGATGTCCCGGAAGGCGAGGACGCGCTCGGTCTTGCGCACCACGGTGGCCGGGATCTCGCCCGCCACGATCTTGCAGAACAGGCAGTCGGACTGCGGCTCGCCGGCCATCGGGGTCTCCTCGCGGTGTCGCACGGTGTCGGTCGGGGCGTACGGCCGCATGCTAGCCGAGCGGCCCGGTCGCCTGCTGGCAGTCGCGTCCGCCCCCCGCGGACCCGCCGTCCGCGGGGGGCGTACGGCCCGTGGGGGGTGCCCGGTCAGCTGCCCGGGCACCCCCGCGGGGCCCGCGCCCGTCCTACCCGGCGTCCTGCCCGGCGCCGTGCCCGCCCTCCTGCCCCGCGCCCCGCGGGGCGTCCGGCGCCGGGCCCTGCTCCCAGGGCAGCGGCGGCGGCGTGCTGCCCGGGGTCTCGGTCAGCGCCGCCAGGGCGATCCGGACGCCCTCGGCGAGCTGCGGGTCCTCCCCCGCGGCCCACTGGTGCGGCGCGACCGGCACCTCGACGTCCGGGTCGACGCCGTGGTTCTCCACGCCCCAGCCGTAGCCCTCCAGCCAGAACGCGTACTTCGGCTGGGTGACCAGGGTGCCGTCCACCAGGCTGTACTTGCTGTCGATGCCGATCACGCCGCCCCAGGTCCTCGTCCCGACCACCGGGCCGAGCTTCAGCGCCTGGATGGCGGCGTTGACGATGTCGCCGTCCGAGCCGGAGAACTCGTCGGCCAGCGCCACGATCGGCCCGCGCGGCGCGTCGCCGGGGTAGGGCACCGGGTTGGCGAGGTCCCGGGCGACCGTCCAGCCGACGATCCGCCGGGCCAGCTTCTCGATCACCAGCTGCGAGGTGTGGCCGCCGCGGTTCTCCCGGATGTCGACGATCACGCCCTCCCGGGCCATCTCCGACCGCAGGTCGCGGTGGATCTGGGCCCAGCCGGTGCTCTGCATGTCGGGGATGTGCAGGTAGCCGAGCCGCCCGCCGGACAGCTCCCGGACGGCGGCCCGCCGCCCGGCCACCCAGTCGTGGTAGCGCAGCGGCTCGTCGTCGTCGAGCGGGACGACCACCGGGTACCGGCGGTCGGTGCCGTCCTTGCCGGCCACGGTCAGCTCGACCGGTTGTCCGGCGGTGCCGGCCAGCAGCGGGGCCGGGCCGGCGGTCGCGTCCACCGGGCGGCCGTTGACGGCCAGCACCGCGTCGCCCGGGCGGACGGCGGCGCCCGGCGCGGCCAGCGGCGAGCGGGCCCGCGGGTCCGAGGACTCGCCGGGCAGGATCCGGGCGATCCGCCAGACCTCGCCGTCCTTGACCAGGTCGGCGCCGAGCTTGCCCTGCCGGCGGGCGGCCTCGGTGTGGATGCCGTAGGGCTGCACGTAGGCGTGCGAGGTGCCCAGCTCGCCGTGCACCTCCCAGAGCAGGTCGACCAGGTCGTCGTGCGAGCCGAGCCGCTCCACCAGCGGCCGGTAGCGGTCGAGGATCTCGGCCCAGGGCAGGCCGCCGAGGTCCGGGCGCCAGAAGTTGTCGCGCATCAGGCGGCCGTTCTCGTCGTACATCTGCCGCCACTCGGCGGCCGGGTCGACGGTCACCCGCAGCCGGTGCAGGTCGACGTCGATCTCGTCGTCGTCGCCCACCGCCTTGTGGTCGGCCGGGACGATCCGCAGCTCGCCCTCGTCCAGCACGGCGACCCGGGTGCCGTCGCCGCTGACCGCGAACTCGTCGAGCCCGTCGACCAGTTGCTCGACCCGGCGCTTGCGCAGGTCGAACCGCTCCAGGGTGGGGCGCGGCTGCTCGTCCTCCGGCGTGGCCGCGTCGTCGCCGAGCTCGCCGGTGAGCGGGATCCGCGTCCAGAGCACGCCGTCCTTGGCGGCCGCCAGCTCGCCGAACCGGCCGCCCTCGACCGGGAAGGGGATGATCCGGTCGGCGATCCCGTCCAGGTCGACCCGGGTGGCGGGCGGGGCGTCGGCCGCCCCCTCCTCGGTGTCCGCCTTCTTGCCCTTGGGCTCGTCGTCCTCCCCGCCGGCCGGCCGCCCGGCCCGGCGCGGGCCGAACGGGGAGGGGGTGTCGGCGGCCAGGGTGACCAGGTACGGGCGGCAGCCGTTGGGGAACGACAGGTCGAAGACGTGCGAGTCGTAGACCGGGTCGAAGTTGCGCACCGAGAGGAAGGCCAGGTGGCGGCCGTCGGCGGTGAAGGCCGGCGAGGTGTCGATGAAGCGCGCCGGGGTGACCTCGCCGACCGTGCGGGTGGCCAGGTTGGCCAGCACGATCTGGCGCAGCGACCAGGCCCCGAAGCCCGGGCTCGGCCGCGACCAGGCGAGCCAGGCGGAGTCCGGACTGAACGCCAGCCCGCTGACCTCGCCGTCCGTGCTGCGGTCCAGCTCGTGCACCGTCCCGTCGGCGAGCGACACCAGGAGGACCCGGCCGTCGTGCGCGCCGACCGCCGCCTGCTTGCCGTCCGGCGAGACCGCCAGCGCGCGGACCCGGCCCAGCTGTCCGCCGGCCAGCCGGCGGCGCTCCTCGCCGAGCACGGCGGGGGCGTACTCCACGGCGTCCTCGCCGTCGGCGTCGGTCACCCAGAGCACGCCCTGCGCACCGTCCTCGCCGGGCACCACGTGGGCCCGCCGGGCCCGGACGCCGGGCGTCTCGTCCAGCACCCGGGCGGGGCCCTCCCGGTGTGGCAGCCAGTGCACGCTGCCGCGCACCACCACGGCGCCGGCCCGGCCGGTGCGGTCGGGGGCGACGCTCTCCAGCCAGTGCGCGGCCGGCACCGGGCGGGGCCGCCGGCCGGCCCGGGGGCCAGCCGGCCGGACGTCCAGCCGGCGCGGCTCGGCGCCGTCGAGGTCGTCCAGCAGCCAGAGGTCACCGGCCCGGTGCCAGATCACCCGGGTGCCGTCGCTGGTCGCGCCGCGGGCGTAGAAGCCCTCCGGGGAGGTGGTGTGGCGGCGCAGGCCGCTGCCGTCGGGGAGGCTGGAGTAGAGCTCGCCGACGCCCTCGTGGTCGGCCAGGAAGGCGATCCGGGCGCCGCCGGGCGCGTCGACCCAGAGCGGCGCCTCGATGTGCCCGTCCAGCTCCTCGTGGACGCGGGCGAACCGCTCGGCGCCGATCCAGAGCTTGCCGACCCGGCCGCCCCGGTAGCGCTTCCACCGCGCGGGCTCCGCACCGGCCGCCGAGAGCAGCAGCACCCGGTCACCGCCCGGCTCGTACGCCACGCCGCCGACCGGCCCGTACGGCAGCCGCCGCGGCTCGCCGCCGTCCAGCGGTACGGCGTGGGCCCAGGTGCGGCGCAGGGTGGCCTGTCCGGCGGAGGTGGTGGCGACCGGGCTGCCGTCGGCCGTCCAGCCCTGCAGCTGCGTCTGGTCGCTGCCCCAGTACGTCAGCCGCCGGGACGGCCCGCCGTCCACCGGCGCGACGTGCACCTCGGGCGCGCCGTCCCGGGTGGAGACGAAGGCGATGTGCCGGCCGTCCGGCGAGAAGCGCGGGCGGCGGACCGGGACGTGATCGGCCGTCAGCCGCCAGGGCCGGCCGCCGTCCAGCGGGGCGAGCCAGACGTCGTTCTCCGCGACGAAGGTGATCAGGTCACCGTGCAGGTGCGGATGGCGCAGGTAGGCGCCGCCAGGGGTGCTCGGGGATTCGCTCACAGCCGCACCCTACGCACCCGCCGGGGCGGCGCGCCTCCGGTTTCGCGCAGGCCGCCCCCTACGGGGGACGAACCGCCGGGGAGCGAACCGCCGGGGGACGAACGGTCCGTGCGGCGACCGGCCCGCTCAGCCCCAGCGGCCGGTGCGGCCCAGCAGCAGGGCGCCGGCGGCCACTCCCGCGGTCGAGGTGCGCAGCACCGAGGACCCGAGCCGGTACGGCCTGGCACCGGCCTCGGCGAAGGCGGCCAGCTCCTCCGGGGAGACCCCGCCCTCGGGGCCGACCACCAGCACGATGTCCCCGCCGCCGGGCAGCGCGGCACCGGCCAGCGGCTCGGCGCCGTCCTCGTGCAGCACCGCGGCGAGCGCGGCCCCGGCCAGGACGGGCGCCAGCTGGCGGGTGGTGGCGAGTTCGCGGACCTCGGGGAAGCGCAGCCGGCGGGACTGCTTGCCCGCCTCGCGGGCGGTGGAGCGCCACTTCGCGAGCGCCTTGGCACCGCGCTCGCCCTTCCACTGGGTGATGCAGCGGGAGGCGGCCCAGGGGATCACCACGTCCACGCCGACCTCGGTCATGGTCTCCACCGCCAGCTCGCCGCGGTCGCCCTTGGGCAGCGCCTGGACGACGACGATCCGCGGCGCCGGCTCGGCCTCCCGGCGGACCGCGGCGACCGTCACCTCGACGGCGTCCTTGCCGTGCACGGCCGTGACGGTGCCGTCGGCGCCCAGGCCGAGCCCGTCGGCCAGGGTCACCGCCTCGCCCGGCTCCAGCCGCTTCACGGCGGCGGCGTGCCGCCCCTCCGGGCCGTCCAGCCGGACCACCGCGCCGGGGGCGGCGGAGGCGAGCTGCGCGGTCTCGACGACGAACACGGGCGCGGTCATGGCGGTTCCTGGAGTGGGGGTGGGGGGACGGACGGGGGAACGACGGCGCCCGGTGACCCGCCGGGAGCGGGGCACCGGGCGCCGGTACGGTCAGCGGCCGTTGAAGGCGTCCTTCAGCCGGGAGAACAGCCCCTGCTGGCCCGGCGCGAACTGCCCGGAGGGCCGCTCCTCGCCGCGCAGCACCGCGAGCCGGCGCAGCAGGTCCTCCTGCTCGGGGTCGAGCTTGGTGGGCGTCTGCACCTCGACGTGCACTATCAAGTCGCCCCGGCCGCCGCCGCGCAGATGGGTGATGCCGCGGGCGTGCAGCGGGATCGACTGGCCGGACTGGGTGCCGGGCCGGATGTCGACCTCCTCCAGCCCGTCCAGGGTCTGCAGCGGCACCTGGGTGCCGAGCGAGGCGGCCGTCATCGGGATGGTGACCGTGCAGTGCAGGTCGTCGCCGCGGCGCTGGAAGGTCGGGTGGGTGCTCTCGGCGATCTCGACGTAGAGGTCGCCGGCCGGGCCGCCACCGGGGCCGACCTCGCCCTCGCCGGCCAGCTGGATCCGGGTGCCGTTGTCGACACCGGCCGGGATCTTCACGGTCAGGGTGCGGCGGGCCCGCACGCGGCCGTCGCCGGCGCACTCCGGGCACGGGGTCGGCACGACGGTGCCGAAGCCCTGGCACTGCGGGCAGGGCCGGGAGGTCATGACCTGGCCCAGGAAGGACCGGGTGACCTGGGAGACCTCGCCCTTGCCGCGACACATGTCACAGGTCTGCGCGGAGGTGCCGGGGGCGGCGCCCTCGCCGCTGCACGTGGTGCAGGTGACGGCGGTGTCGACCTGGAGTTCCTTGGTGGTGCCGAACGCGGCCTCCTCCAGGGTGATCTCCAGCCGGATCATGGCGTCCTGGCCGCGCCGGGTGCGCGAGCGCGGGCCGCGCTGACCGGCGGCCGCGCCGAAGAACGCGTCCATGATGTCGGAGAAGCCGAACCCGGCCGCGCCCGCGCCGAAGCCGCCCGCGCCTCCGCCGTTGGGCGAGAGGGGATCCCCGCCGAGGTCGTAGACCTGCCGCTTCTGCGGGTCGGAGAGGACCTCGTAGGCGGCGTTGATCTCCTTGAACCGCTCCTGCGTCTTCGGGTCGGGGTTGACGTCCGGGTGCAGTTCGCGCGCCAGGCGCCGGAACGCCTTCTTGATCTCGTCCTGCCCCGCATCCCGTCGGACGCCGAGTACCGCGTAGTAGTCCGTGGCCACCAAATGCTCCGCTTGTTCCGCCTGTAGAAGTGCTTGCGACTGGTACCGGTGTCACCTGTGTGACACCGGTCGTTCCCTACGACTCGGCCAGGATCTGGCCCACGTACCGTGCCACCGCTCGCACCGCCCCCATTGTGCCCGGATAGTCCATCCGGGTCGGACCGATCACACCCAGTTTGGCCACGCTCTCGTCGCCCGAACCGTAACCGACCGAGACGACCGAGGTGGAATTGAGCCCTTCGTACGCGTTCTCCCGGCCGATCCGGACCGTCATCCCGGCGTCCGCCGTCTCACCCAGGAGGCGCAGCAGGACGACCTGCTCCTCCAGCGCCTCCAGCACCGGCTGGATGGTGAGCGGGAAGTCGTGGCCGAAGCGGGTCAGGTTGGCCGTGCCGGCCAGCATGATCCGCTCCTCGTTCTGCTCGGCGAGCGCCTCGAAGAGCGTCGCCAGGACGACGGTGACGGCCGGCCGGTCCACCGCCTCGAACATCGCCGGGAGCTCGTCCAGCAGCCCCGGCACGTCGGGCAGCCGCACGCCGACGGCCCTCGTGTTGATCTTGGCACGGAGGTCCGCGAGGACCACCTCGCCGACCGGACCCGGGCAGTCGACCATCCGCTGCTCGACCCGGCCGGTGTTGGTGATCAGGACCAGCATGACCTTGGCCGGAGCGAGTGCGACCAGCTCGATGTGGCGCACCGTGGACCGGGAGAGCGAGGGGTACTGGACCACCGCCACCTGCCGGGTGAGCTGGGCGAGCAGCCGGACCGTGCGGGCGACCACGTCGTCCAGGTCCACCGCGCCGTCCAGGAAGTGCCGGATCGCCCGCCGCTCGGGCGCGCTCATCGGCTTGACCTCGGCGAGCCGGTCGACGAAGAGGCGGTACCCCTTGTCGGTGGGGATCCGCCCGGCGCTGGTGTGCGGCTGGTGGATGAAGCCGTCCTCCTCCAGCGCGGCCATGTCGTTGCGGACGGTGGCCGGGGAGACCCCGAGGTTGTGGCGTTCGACGAGAGCCTTGGAGCCGACCGGCTCCTCGGTGCCCACGTAGTCCTGGACGATGGCGCGGAGCACGGCGAGCTTGCGTTCGTCGAGCTGGCGGACCTCACCGGCCATGGGGCACGCACCTCCCTCTTCGCACGTTGTCCGTGGTGACGTGTGTCGTTCCGGCATGGTGCGGTCCGCCGGGCGGACCGCGGCCTTTGGCACTCTGAACAGAGGAGTGCCAGAACCGTACCTGCCAGTGTAAGGCCCGGGTCCGACGGCAGGAACGGCACCGCCGGGGTGATCCTGCCCGCATCGCGCGGCGCGCGGGTGATGCCGCGGGACCGGCCGGGTGGCAGCATCGATAGCGAACGGCGAACGGAGGACCAGCGATGTCGACCTCGGGCCAGCCCACCCGCTTCGCCCCGGACCGCGGCCTGACCGGCCGGATGGTCGGGACCATGTTCGTGATCGGGCTCCTGTACGTGGGTTTCACCGGCCTGCTGATCGCGCTGCTGCGCGGCGCCTGGCCACTGATCGTGCTGATCTCCGGCGGGCTGTTCGTGGCCCAGTTCTGGTTCAGCGACAAGATCACCGAACGGGCGATGGGCGCCCACCGGGTGACCCCGGAGCAGTACCCCCAGCTGCACGGCACCGTCGACCGGCTCTGCGCCCTCGCCGACATGCCCAAACCCCGGGTGGCGGTCGCCGACAACGACATGCCGAACGCCTTCGCGACCGGCCGCAACCCGCAGAACGCGGTGGTCTGCGTCACCACCGGGCTGCTGCGGCGGCTGGAACCGGAGGAACTGGAGGGCGTCCTGGCGCACGAGCTGTCGCACGTCGCCCACCGGGACGTCGCGGTGATGACCATCGCCGGCTTCCTCGGCGTACTGGCCGGGGCGATGACCCGGATCGCGATGTACGGCGGCTTCATGGGCGGCGGCCGCAACAGCAACGACTCCAACGCCGCGATCGCCGCGCTGGTCATCCCGCTGGTGTCGGTGGTGGTGTACGCGATCAGCTTCCTGCTGACCCGGCTGCTCTCCCGCTACCGGGAGCTGGCCGCCGACCGGGCCGCCGCCCAGCTCACCGGCCGGCCCAGCGCACTGGCCTCGGCGCTCACCAAGGTGACCGGCCAGATCGCCGCGATCCCGACCAAGGACCTGCGCCAGGCCCAGCCGTACAACGCCTTCTACTTCGCCCCCGCGCTGAGCGCCCGGGAGGCCGCCTCGCAGCTGTTCTCCACCCACCCCTCGCTGGAGAAGCGGCTGGAGCAGCTGGCGAAGATCTCCACCCAGCTCGGCCGCTGAGCCGACGACACGCCCCGGAGGGGACCGCCGTGGGAATCCTGGACGCACTGTTCGGCCGCACCAAGCCCGTCCGGCCCGACCTCGACCAGCTGTTCGGCGTGCCCTCGGCCGCGCTGACCCTGGAGGCGGCGGCCGGCTTCCGGCCGACCGGCGTCGGGTCGGTCTGCTTTTCCTCGGTCGAGGGCGGCGCCTTCGTCGAGGTCGAGCGGCAGGTCCGGGCCCTGCTGGACGCCGACACCGAGCGCGGCGGCGTCCCGGTGGAGGCCTCCAAGGACGCCTACGGCTACTCCTGGCTGCTCGCCCGGCACACCCCCGAGGAGTTGCCGGAGCTGGTCAACGACCTGCACGCGGTCAACAGCGAGCTGGAGGGGAACGGCTTCGGCCCGCAGCTGCTCTGCTCGCTGGTGGCCTTCCGCGGCGCCGAGGGGCAGCCGCTGGCGCTGGTCTACCTGTACAAGCGCGGCACCTTCTACCCGTTCGCGCCGGTGCCGGGCGGCGGGGAGAAGCGCGACAGCCCGCTGGAACTGCAGGTCAACGCCATGCTGGGGAACGACCTGCGGCTGGAGAAGGACCTCACCCGCTGGTTCCCGGTCTGGGGCGCGCCGGGCCTGTGACGCCCCGTCGGGCCTGCCTATAGTCACCTGCATGCGCAGCCGCCAGTACGGACCCGACCTCACCCCGCCGTGGAAGCGGCAGCAGCCCGCCCCCGAGGTGCCCGCCGACCGGGACCTCGTGGTCGAGGAGGCCGCGACCGGCTTCTGCGGCGCGGTGGTGCGCTGCGAGAAGACCGCCGAGGGGTTCACCGTCACCCTGGAGGACCGGTTCGGCAAGCGGCGGGTGTTCCCGCTGGTGCCGCGCGGCTTCCTGCTGGAGGGCCGGACCGTCACCCTGGTCCGCCCCGCCGCCGCGGCGCCGGCTCCCCCGCGCGCGCCGGGCCGGACGGCCTCCGGCTCGGTCGCCGTCCCCGGAGCGCGGGCCCGGGTGGCCCGGGAGTCGCGGATCTACGTCGAGGGGCGGCACGACGCCGAACTGGTCGAGCGGGTCTGGGGGGACGACCTGCGGATCGAGGGCGTCGTCGTCGAGTACCTGGAGGGCATCGACGACCTGCCCGCGATCGTCGCCGACTTCGCCCCCGGCCCCGGCCGCCGGCTCGGCGTCCTGGTCGACCACCTGCTCCCCGGCACCAAGGAGCACCGGATCGCCGCCCGGGTCACCGGCGACGCCGTGCTGGTCGTCGGCCACCCGTACATCGACGTCTGGCAGGCCGTGAAGCCCTCCTCCGTCGGCATCCCCGGCTGGCCGGACGTCCCGTACGGCGAGGACTGGAAGGGGGGCGTCTGCCGCCGCCTCGGCTGGCCGGCCGACACCCCCGCCGCGTGGAAGCGGATCCTCGCCTCGGTCGACTCCTTCAAGGACCTGGAGCCCGCCCTCCTGGCGAAGGTCGAGGAACTGATCGACTTCGTCACCCTGGAGGACTGACCGGTCAGCCGTGGGCCCGCGACCGCGAGCCGGCGGCTGACACCACGGCAACGACTCTCAGTCCACCAGGTCGCGGACCACGGCGTCGGCCAGGAGGCGGCCCTGGAGGGTCAGGGTGGCCCGGCCGCGCTCATGGGTGGTGCGGTCGAGCAGGCCGTCGGCGAGGTGCCGGTCGGCGGCCGCGCGGCCGGTCGCCGTGAGCAGGTCCAGCGGGATGCCCTCGGCGAGGCGCAGTTCGAGCAGGATGCGCTCGACCCGGCGGTCCTCGTCGGTGAGCCGCTCGCGGCCCTGGGCCGGGGTGCGGCGCTCGGCGAGGGCGCGGGCGTAGCCGGCCGGGTGCTTGGCGTTCCACCAGCGGACGCCGCCGACGTGGCTGTGCGCGCCGGGGCCGGCGCCCCACCAGTCGCCGCCGGTCCAGTAGAGCTCGTTGTGGCGGCAGCGGCCCTGCGGGGTGGTGGCCCAGTTGGAGACCTCGTACCAGGAGTAGCCGGCGGCGGCGAGCGCCTGCTCGGCGATCAGGTAGCGGTCGGCGTGCACGTCGTCGTCGATCATCGGCAGCTCGCCGCGCTTGACCCGGGCGGCCAGCTTGGTGCCGTCCTCGACGATCAGCGAGTAGGCCGAGACGTGGTCCGGCCCGGCGCCGATCGCGGCGTCCAGGGAGGCCCGCCAGTCGTCGTCGGACTCGCCGGGGGTGCCGTAGATGAGGTCCAGGTTGACGTGCTCGAAGCCGGCCGCGCGGGCCTCGGCCACGCAGGCCTCCGGGCGGCCCGGGGTGTGGTGGCGGTCGAGCAGCCGCAGGACGTGCGGCCGGGCGCTCTGCATGCCGAAGGAGACCCGGTTGTAGCCGCCCTCGCGCAGTTCGGCGAGGTAGGCCGGGTCGACCGACTCGGGGTTGGCCTCGGTGGTCACCTCGGCGTCGTCGGCGAGCCCGAACTCCGCCCGGATCGCCGCCAGCATCTTCACCAGGTCCCGGGCGGGCAGCAGGGTGGGCGTGCCGCCGCCGAGGAAGACGGTCCGCACGGGCAGGTCGGTGTCGCCGAGGACCTCGCGGGCCAGTCGGATCTCGGCGACCACGTTGTCGGCGTAGGTCTCCTGGGAGGCGACGGCGCCGGAGGAGCGCAGCTCGGTGGCGGTGTAGGTGTTGAAGTCGCAGTAGCCGCAGCGGCTCGCGCAGTACGGCACGTGCAGGTAGAAGCCGAACGGCCGCGACCCGAGCCCGGCGAGGGCGTGCGCGGGCAGGGAACCGTCGGACGGCACGGGTTCGCCGTCGGGGAGTGCGGAGGGCATGACCCCATTGTCCCGTACGGCCACGGTGATCATCGAGGCCGTACGGGACGACGGACGGATCAGGCCTCGTTCGCGCCCGCGTACATCTCGGTGACGGCGTCCGCGTACGTCCGCTCGACCACCGGGCGCTTGATCTTCAGGCTCGGCGTCAGCTCGCCGTGCTCGATGTCCAGGTCGCGCGGGAGGAGGGTGAACTTCTTGATCGTCTGCCAGCGCTGGAGGTCGCCGTTGAGGCGCTGCACGAAGCCGTCGACCAGCTGGTGCACCTTCGGGTCGCCGACCACCTCGGCGTAGGACTTGCCGGCCAGGCCGTGCTCGGCCGCCCACGGCATGATCACCGACTCGTCCAGGCCGATCAGCGCGGTGCAGTAGTTGCGGCCGTTGCCGATCACCAGGATGTTGCTGACGAACGGGCAGACCGCCTTGAACTTGCCCTCCACCTCGCTCGGGGCGACGTACTTGCCGCCGGAGGTCTTGAACATGTCCTTCTTGCGGTCGGTGATCCGCAGGAAGCCGTCCTGGCCGATCTCGCCGATGTCCTCGGTGTGGAACCAGCCGTCCGGCTCCAGCACCTCGGCGGTCTTCTCCGGCAGGTTGTGGTAGCCGCGCATGACGCCGGGGCCGCGCAGCAGGATCTCGCCGTCCTCGGCGATCCGGATCTCGCTGCCGGGCAGCACGGTGCCGATGGTGCCGACCCGGAGGTCCTCGGCGGGGTTGACGCAGATCCCGGCCGAGCTCTCGGTCAGGCCGTAGCCCTCCAGGACGGGCACGCCGACGCCGGCGAAGAAGTAGCCGATCTCGGGTGCCAGCGCGGCACTGCCGGAGACCGAGCCGCGCATCCGCCCGCCGAACGCGGCCCGGATCTTGGCGTACACCAGCTTGTCGGCCAGCGCGTGCCGCACCCGCAGCCCCAGCGGGGCGCTGTCGTGCCCGGTGGCGATCCGGTTGGCCTGGGTGACCCGGGCGTAGTCGCGGGCGGTCTTCGCCGCCCACATGAAGATCTTGTACTTGGCGCCGCCCTCGGCCCGGGCCTTGCCGGCGATGCCGTTGTAGACCTTCTCGAAGATGCGCGGCGCCGAGGCCATCATGGTCGGGCGGATCACCGGCAGGTTGTGGATGATCCGGTCCACCCGGCCGTCCAGCGCCATCACGTGACCGGTGGCGATCTGGCCGCAGATCAGGCTCTTGCCGAACACGTGCGACAGCGGCAGCCACATGAACTGCACGTCGTCCGCGCGCAGCAGCCCGCTCTCCTCCTGCGCCCGCCCCTGGTACGCCCAGCAGTCGTGGACCAGCCGCACGCCCTTGGGGCGGCCGGTGGTGCCGGAGGTGTAGATCAGGGTGGCCAGCTGCTCCTTGTCGAGCGCGTCGACGGCCTGCCGCACGGCGTCCGGGTGCTGCTCCAGGTACTCGGTGCCGAGCTGCTCCAGGTCGGCCAGGGTGAGCACGTTCAGCCCGGGCGCCCCGGCGACCGGGCCGGTGCCGTCGAAGAGGACGGCGGTGCGCAGCTCGGGCAGCTGGCCGAGCTCGCCGACGACCTTGGCGAGCTGCTTCTCGTTCTCGACGAAGATCGCCCTGGAGCCCGAGTCGGAGAGGATGTAGGCCGTCTCGTCGGCGTTGGTGCTCGGGTAGACGGCCGTGGTGGCCGCCCCCGCGCACATGTTGCCGAGGTCGGCGATGACCCACTCCAGCCGGGTGGAGGACATCAGCGCGACCCGGTCCTCCGGGCTGATGCCCAGCGACAGCAGGCCGGCGGCCACCGCGTACACCCGGGTGGCGGTCTGCGCCCAGGTCAGCGAACGCCACTGCTCGGCGCCGGGGGCGCCGTCCGCCGCGTGCTCGTCCACCGGGACGGGGAAGCGGTAGGCCTCACCCGCCGGCGTGGCGGCGACCCGCTCCAGGAACAGGTGGGCGACGGAGGCGGGCCGCCCGGCGACGATGTCGGCACGGCCGGAGTCGATCAGGGACTGCGCGGAACTCAACGAGGACCTCCGGGGGCGGGTGGCCGTCTGAGGGATGTCGCGGCGCCCGTGGGGGCGGTCGCCGGGCCCCCGGGCAATCGATCCGATACCGGTGAGTAACAAGGGGGCAATCAGCAGCCTAGGGGGAAACCGGTCATTCCGTAAGAGGGTGAGGACAGCTGGCACACTGTCGAGCCGCCGGTGCACGGCGCAACCGGGCCCGCCGGTGCGTTCAGCAAAGGACTGGACAAACCTCGGGGCGCGGGGCCGGAATCAACTGTGCGAGTCCACAGAAGCATGAGAATTGGGATGCGAACCCCACTGCCGAAGACAAGAGTGTGCCAGTGCTGATCAGACTGCTGAGGGCGTACCTGCGCCCGTACTCCCGACCGATCTCCCTGCTGGTGCTCCTCCAGCTGGTGTCCACGCTCGCCCTGCTCTACCTGCCGACGCTGAACGCCGACATCATCGACCAGGGCGTGGTCAAGGGCGACACCGGTTACATCCTGCGCATCGGCGGTGTGATGATCGCCGTCACCGTCGCCCAGGCGCTCTGCTCGATCGGTGCCGTCTTCTACGGCGCGCGCACCGCCATGGCGTTCGGCCGGGACGTCCGGGCCGCCGTCTTCGACCGGGTGCAGACCTTCTCCGCCCGCGAGGTCGGCTCCTTCGGCGCCCCCTCCCTGATCACCCGGACGACCAACGACGTCCAGCAGGTCCAGATGCTGGCCCTGATGACCTTCACCCTGATGGTCGCCGCGCCGATCATGTGCGTCGGCGGCATCGTCATGGCGCTCAACCAGGACGTGCCGCTCTCCGCGCTGCTGCTGGCCGTCGTCCCCCTGCTGGGCGTCGTGGTCGCCCTGCTCGTCCGCGCGCTGCGCCCGAAGTTCCGCAGCATGCAGAAGAAGATCGACACGGTGAACCGGGTCCTGCGCGAGCAGATCACCGGCATCCGGGTCATCCGCGCCTTCGTCAAGGACGACCACGAGCAGGCCCGGTTCGCCGGCGCCAACCGGGACCTGACCGGCGTCGCCCTCCAGGTCGGCCAGCTGATGTCGTTCATGTTCCCGGCCGTGATGCTGGTGGTGAACGCCTCCAGCGTCGCCGTGCTCTGGTTCGGCGCCATGCGCATCGACAGCGGCGGCATGGAGATCGGCGGACTGACCGCCTTCCTCTCCTACCTGATGCAGATCCTGATGAGCGTCATGATGGCGACCTTCATGTTCATGATGGTGCCGCGCGCCGAGGTCTGCGCCGAGCGCATCCAGGAGGTCCTGGACACCAGCTCCAGCGTCGTCCCGCCGGCCACCCCCGTCACCGAACTCCTGGCCCGGGGCAAGCTCGAACTGCGCGCCGTCGAGTTCCGCTACCCCGGCGCCGAGGCCTCCGTCCTGCGCGGCGTCGACATCACCGCCCGCCCCGGCGAGACCACCGCCGTCATCGGCTCCACCGGCAGCGGCAAGTCCACCCTGCTCGGCCTCGTCCCCCGGCTCTTCGACGCCACCGCCGGACAGGTCCTGCTGGACGGCGTGGACGTCCGTGAACTCGCCCCCGAGACGATCGCCGAGACCGTCGGCCTCGTCCCGCAGAAGCCCTACCTGTTCACCGGCACCGTCGCCAGCAACCTGCGCTACGGCCGGCCCGACGCCACCGACGAGGAGCTCTGGCACGCCCTGGAGGTCGCCCAGGCCAAGGAGTTCGTCGAGCGCTTCCCCGAGGGCCTCGACGCGCCCATCGCCCAGGGCGGCAGCAACGTCTCCGGCGGCCAGCGCCAGCGCCTGGCGATCGCCCGCGCGCTCGTCCGCAAGCCCGGCGTCTACCTGTTCGACGACTCGTTCTCGGCGCTGGACTACGCCACCGACGCCAGGCTGCGCAGGGCCCTCTCCCGGGAGACCGCCGACGCCACCGTGCTGATCGTCGCCCAGCGCGTCTCCACCATCCGCGACGCCGACCGGATCGTCGTCCTGGACGAGGGCGCGGTCGTCGGCAGCGGCACCCACGGCGAACTGATGGCCGACAACCCGACGTACCGGGAGATCGTGCTCTCCCAGCTCACCGAGCAGGAGGCGGCGTGACCACCCCGCAGAAGAAGGCGCCCATGACGAAGGGCCCCGGCTCCGGCGAGGTGCCCAGCGACTCGCAGGCCGCCGCCGCCCGCCGCGGCCCAGCCGGCCCCGGCCGGTTCATGGGCGGCCAGGGCTCCGAGAAGTCGATGGACTTCAAGGGCTCGGGCAAGCGGCTGCTCGCCCTGCTCCGCCCCGAACGCGCCCTGCTCAGCGGCGTGCTGGCCCTCGGCGTGCTCAGCATCGGCTGCGCCGTGACCGGGCCCAAGGTGCTCGGCAGGGCCACCGACCTGATCTTCGCCGGCGTGGTCGGCCAGCAGTTCCCGGCCGGCATCTCCAAGGCGCAGGCCGTCGCGGACGTGCGGGCGCACGACGGCGGCGCCGCCGACCTGCTCTCCGCGGTCGACTTCACCCCCGGCCAGCACATGGACTTCGGCGCGATCGGCACCGTGCTGCTCTGGGTGCTGGCGATCTACGTCGCCTCCGCCGCCTTCGGCATCGTCCAGGGCCGGCTCGCCACCAAGGCGATCCAGCGGGCCAGCTACCGGCTGCGCCAGGACGTCGAGTCCAAGCTCGCCCGGCTGCCGCTCAGCTACTTCGACAAGCAGCCCCGCGGCGAGGTGCTCAGCCGGGTCACCAACGACATCGACAACATCGGCCAGTCCATGCAGCAGACCATGGGCCAGGTGGTGAACTCACTGCTCACCGTGGTCGGCGTGCTCGCCATGATGTTCTGGATCTCCCCGCTGCTCGCCCTGATCGCCCTGATCTCCGTCCCGCTGTCGGTCGTGGTGGCGACCAGGGTCGGCAAGCGGGCGCAGCCGCAGTTCGTCCAGCAGTGGAAGTCCACCGGGCAGCTGAACGCGCACATCGAGGAGATGTACACCGGCCACGCCCTGGTGAAGGTCTTCGGCCGGCAGAAGGAGTCCGCCGAGACCTTCCGGGAGCACAACGAGGCGCTGTACACGGCCAGCTTCCGGGCCCAGTTCATCTCCGGCATCATCCAGCCCGCGATGATGCTGATCGGCAACCTGCAGTACGTGCTGGTGGCCGTCGTCGGCGGCCTGCGGGTCGCCGGCGGCGCGCTGTCGATCGGCGACGTGCAGGCGTTCATCCAGTACTCGCGGCAGTTCAGCCAGCCGCTCACCCAGGTCGCCAGCATGGCCAACCTGGTGCAGTCCGGCGTCGCCTCCGCCGAGCGCGTCTTCGAGCTGCTGGACGCGCCCGAGCAGACCCCTGAGCCGGCCATGCCGGAACGCCCCGACGCGATCCGCGGCCGGGTCGCCTTCCAGGACGTCTCCTTCCGCTACGACCCCGACAAGCCGCTCATCGACGACCTCTCGCTGAAGGTCGAACCGGGCCAGACCGTCGCCATCGTCGGCCCGACCGGCGCCGGCAAGACCACCCTGGTCAACCTGCTGATGCGGTTCTACGAGGTCAGCGGCGGGCGGATCACCCTGGACGGGGTCGACATCGCGGCGATGTCCCGCGAGGACCTCCGCTCCGGCATCGGCATGGTCCTCCAGGACACCTGGCTGTTCGGCGGCACCATCGCCGAGAACATCGCCTACGGCGCCCAGGGCGCCACCCACGAGCAGGTCGTCGAGGCGGCCAGGGCCGCCCACGTGGACCGCTTCGTCCGGACCCTGCCGAACGGCTACGACACCGTCATCGACGACGAGGGCACCGGCGTCAGCACCGGCGAGAAGCAGCTGATCACCATCGCCCGGGCGTTCCTGGCGCAGCCGTCGATCCTGGTCCTGGACGAGGCGACCAGCTCGGTCGACACCCGGACCGAGGTGCTGATCCAGCGCGCCATGGCCCGGCTGCGCACCGGCCGCACCAGCTTCGTGATCGCCCACCGGCTCTCCACCATCCGGGACGCCGACGTGATCCTGGTGATGGAGAGCGGCTCGATCGTCGAACAGGGCACGCACGACGAGCTGATCGCCGCCGAGGGCGCGTACGCCCGCCTGTACCAGGCGCAGTTCGCCGAGGCCGTCGCCGAGGTGGACTGACCGGCGGGCCGCACCGGAGGGGGAGGTCGGGGTCACCCGGCCTCCCCCTCCGGTGTTCCGCCCACGGGGAGGCCAGGGGGCAGCGTGGCCCCGTCCGGTGGGCGCCCCCTCGAACGCTCCGGCCGCCGCCCGGGCCGCTACGGTGGGCCTGTGAGTGACGACCTGTCGGCCGCTGCCGCCGCACAACCCGACGCCTTCGAGGCCCACCGGCGCTACCTGGGCTCGGTCGCCTACCGGCTGCTCGGCTCGTTCAGCGACGCCGAGGACGTGCTGCAGGAGGCCTGGCTGCGCTGGCGCGGCACCGACCGGTCCGCCGTCGCCGACCCGCGCGCCTTCCTGACCACCGTCGTCACCCGGCTCTGCTACGACCAGCTGGGCTCCGCCCGGGCCCGCCGGGAGGCCTACTTCGGCGAATGGCTGCCCGAACCGGCCGTCTCCTACCAGGACTCCCCCGCCTCCCCGGCCGAGCTCGCCGAACTCGGCGAGTCCGTCTCGCTCGCGGTGCTCGCCGTCCTGGAGCAGCTCACCCCGGCCGAACGCGCCGCCTTCGTGCTGCACGACGTGTTCGCGGTCGGCTTCGACGAGATCGCCGCCTCCCTCGACCGCTCCCCCGACGCCGCCCGCCAGCTCGCCTCCCGGGCCCGGCGCCGGGTCAAGGACGGCGGGCGCCGCGCCACCGCCGACCCGGCCGAGCACCGGCAGGCCGTGGCCGCCTTCGCGGCGGCCAGTACCCGCGGCGACATCGAGGGCCTGCTGGCCGTGCTCGACCCGGACGTGGTCTGGCACTCCGACGGCGGCGGCGTCGTCAGCGCCGGCGCCCGCCCGGTCCTCGGCGCGGACAAGGTCTCCCGCCTGGTGGCCGGCCTGGTCGCGAAGTGGTTCCTGCCGGGCATGAGCCTGGTGCCCGCCCTGGTCAACGACGAGCCGGGGCTGCTCGTCCAGGACGCGGACGGCCGGCCCGGCGGCGTGCTGGCGTTCACCGTCGCCGACGGCCGGATCACCGAGGCCTTCGTGGTGGTCAACCCCGAGAAGCTGACCCGGGTGGCCGACGCCGCCGGCACGCCGACGGACCTGTGACCCGGATCACCGTCACACCCTGACCGGCCGCGTCGTCCCCTTCCCGAACGGACACCGAGAACGTGTCGACAGAACGCTCCGCGGGGGCGTTTCGGAGGAGGCGGACGACATGACCGAGAAGCAGATCGTCGTACTGGGGGCCGGCTACGCGGGGCTGACCGCGGCGACCCGGGCGGGCCGGCACCACCGGGTGACCCTGATCGCCCCGGAGACCCGCTTCCTGCACCGCGTCCGCCAGCACGAGACCGCCGCCGGCCTCCCCGAGCACCGGCCCGCCCTAGCCGAGGTGGTCCGCGGCCGCGGCGTGCGGCACGTCCCGGCCCGGGCCACCGGCCTGGACCTCGCCGCCCGCAAGGTCTTCCTGGACACCGGTGAGGCCCTCCCCTACGACACCCTGGTCTACGCCCTCGGCAGCCGCACCGCCTGGCACGCCGTCCCCGGCGCCGCCGAGCACGCCTACTCCGCCGAGCGGGCCGCCGAACTGGGCGAGCGGCTGCGCACCGCCGGGCGGCCCGGCACCGTCGCCGTGGTCGGCGGCGGCGCCACCGGCATCGAACTGGCCACCGAGATCGCCGAGGCCCACCCCGCCTGGCGGGTGCGGATCGTCGCCGCCGGACAGGTCGGCGGCTGGTTCTCGACCCGCGGCCGGGCCCACGTCCGCACCGTCATGGCCCGGCTCGGGATCGAGGTGCACGAGCGGCACACCGTCACCGGGGTCGACGCCGGGGGCCTCGACACCACCGGCGGCCGGATCGATGCCGACCTGGTCGCCTGGGCCGCCGCCATGGAGCCGCACCCGCTGGCGGCCGAGGCGGGCCTGACCGTCGACCCGGCCGGCCGGGCGGTGGTGGACGGCCACCTGCGCTCCGTCTCGCACCCGGAGGTCCACGTCATCGGCGACGCCGCCGCGGTGACCGTCCCCGGCACCGGCACCCTGCGGATGGGCTGCGCCACCGCCCAGCCGATGGGCCGCTACCTCGGCAAGCTGCTCACCGGGCGCACCGACAAACCCTTCGCGTTCCGCTACGCCGTGCAGTGCCTGAGCCTCGGCCGCCGGGACGGCCTGGTCCAGCTGATCCACGGCGACGACTCGATGCGGCCCTCGGTGCTGACCGGCCGGGCCGGGCGGCTGACCAAGGCCGCCATCGTCAACGGCGTGGTCTGGGCGCTGCGTTGAGAGCCTGAGCCGGGCCGCCGCACCGACCGGCCGCCGTGCGGACAGGCCGACCGTGCGGACAGGCCGACCGTGCGGACAGGCCGACGGGCCCGGGGCGAGACGCCCCGGGCCCGTCGGGCACCGCTGCGGCCGGCCCCGTCGGGCCGGCCGGAAACACCCGGCTCGCGCCGGCTACTTCTTCTCCTTCGGCGCCTCGGCGTCGGTGGACAGCGCGGCGATGAAGGCCTCCTGCGGGACCTCCACGCGGCCGACCATCTTCATCCGCTTCTTGCCTTCCTTCTGCTTCTCCAGCAGCTTGCGCTTGCGCGAGATGTCACCGCCGTAGCACTTGGCGAGAACGTCCTTGCGGATCGCGCGGACCGTCTCACGGGCGATCACCCGGGAGCCGATGGCGGCCTGGATCGGCACCTCGAACTGCTGGCGCGGGATCAGCTTCTGCAGCTTGCCGGCCATCATCACGCCGTAGTTGTAGGCCTTGTCCTTGTGCACGATCGCGGAGAACGCGTCCACCGCGTCGCCGTGCAGCAGGATGTCGACCTTGACCAGCTGGGCGCTCTGCTCGCCGATGGGCTCGTAGTCGAAGGAGCCGTAGCCGCGGGTCTTGGACTTCAACTGGTCGAAGAAGTCGAAGACGATCTCGGCGAGCGGCAGGGTGTAGCGCAGCTCGACGCGGTCCTCGGAGAGGTAGTCCATGCCCTGGAGGTTGCCGCGACGGGCCTGGCAGAGCTCCATGATGGCGCCGACGAACTCGTTCGGCGCCAGGATGGTGCCGCGCACGACCGGCTCGTAGACCTCGGCGAGCTTCCCGGTCGGGAACTCGCTGGGGTTGGTGACGGTGTGCTCGGTGCCGTCCTCCATCACGACGCGGTAGACCACGTTCGGGGCGGTGGAGATCAGGTCGAGGTTGAACTCGCGCTCCAGGCGCTCCCGGATGATCTCCAGGTGCAGCAGGCCGAGGAAGCCGCAGCGGTAGCCGAAGCCGAGGGCGACCGAGGTCTCCGGCTCGTAGACCAGCGCGGCGTCGTTCAGGCGCAGCTTGTCGAGGGCGTCGCGCAGCAGCGGGTAGTCCGAGCCGTCCAGCGGGTACAGGCCGGAGAAGACCATCGGACGCGGGTCCTTGTAGCCGCCCAGCGCCTCGGTCGCACCCTTGTGCATCGAGGTGATGGTGTCACCGACCTTGGACTGCCGGACGTCCTTCACCCCGGTGATGATGTAGCCGACCTCGCCGACGCCCAGGCCGTCGGCGACCTTCGGCTCCGGCGAGATGACGCCGATCTCCAGCAGCTCGTGGGTCGCGCCGGTGGACATCATGGCGATGCGCTCGCGCTTGGTGAGCTGGCCGTCGACGACCCGGACGTAGGTGACCACGCCGCGGTAGGAGTCGTAGACCGAGTCGAAGATCATCGCGCGGGCCGGGGCGTCCTTGACGCCGACCGGGGCCGGGATCTTGTCGACCAGGTGGTCGAGCAGTTCCTCGACGCCGAGACCGGTCTTGGCGCTGACCTTGAGCACGTCGTCCGGGTCGCAGCCGATGATGTGCGCGATCTCGGCGGCGTACTTCTCCGGCTGGGCGGCCGGCAGGTCGATCTTGTTGAGCACCGGGACGATCGTGAGGTCGTTCTCCAGCGCCAGGTACAGGTTGGCGAGGGTCTGCGCCTCGATGCCCTGGGCGGCGTCCACCACGAGGACGGTGCCCTCGCAGGCGGCGAGGGAGCGGGACACCTCGTACGTGAAGTCCACGTGGCCCGGGGTGTCGATCATGTTGAGGATGTGCGTCGAGCCGGCGTTCGGCCCCGTCTTCGGCGCCCATGGGAGGCGGACGGCCTGCGACTTGATGGTGATGCCGCGCTCACGCTCGATGTCCATGCGGTCGAGGTACTGGGCGCGCATCTGCCGCGGGTCGACCACACCGGTGATCTGGAGCATCCGGTCTGCGAGCGTCGACTTGCCGTGGTCGATGTGGGCGATGATGCAGAAGTTGCGGATCAGCGCCGGGTCGGTACGGCTGGGCTCTGGCACATTGCTGGGGGTCGCGGGCACCTTGGTCCGATTCTCCGTTGGTCCGGGGGCCGGGGGCGTCCGGGTCATCGCTGACCGGTTTCCCGGGGACCGGACAGTCGTCCGATCGAAATAGTTCTTCCCATCCTCCCACGACCGCGACGTCCGCCGCCGTTCGGTTCCACCGGGGCCGCGCCGGGGGTGCTCCGGGGGTCGGTGCGCGGGTCCGTCCGGGGTCGGTGCGCGGGTCCGTCCGGGAGTCCGTCCGGGGCTGGTCCGCGGGCCCGTTCAAGTGCCGCCGCGGGGCCCTTGAACGGCCGCCCCTTCCCGCGGCCCGACCAGTCGGGGCAGGATGGTCGTCCATGATCCTGGAAAGCGCCCTCCTCGACGTCGTCCCCGGCCAGGAGGACGCGTTCCTCGCCGCCTTCGCGGAGGCGAAGCCGCTGATCGCGGTCCAGTCCGGCTTCCGCTCCCTCGCGCTGCGCCGCTGCCTCGACGAGGGCCGCGGCGCCAGGTTCCTGCTCCAGGTGGAATGGGAGGCGCTGGAGGACCACACGGAGGGGTTCCGCCGTTCCGCCGAGTACCAGCGGTGGCGCGAGCTGCTGCACCGCTTCTACCGGCCGTTTCCCGAGGTCGAGCACTACGGCGAGCCGGTGCTCCGGGCCTGATCCGGATCCGGCCGGTTTGGGTCGGGCGGTACCCCCCTGGTAGCGTGGGGCGCTGCACCTGGCCCAGGCATGCCCTCTCAGCAGTCCGGCGGCCGCGCGGTGCAACTCTCCCCCAGCCTTCGGCCGGGGGGACCCCAGAACCGTTTACTGACAAGACTGAGGCTCCTTCGTGGCGAACATCAAGTCCCAGATCAAGCGCAACAAGACCAACGAGAAGGCGCGCCTGCGCAACAAGGCCGTCAAGTCCTCGCTGAAGACCGCCCTGCGCAAGGCCCGTGAGGCCGCTGCCGCCGGCGAGACCGAGAAGGCCACCGTGCTGGCCCGCGCCGCCTCCAAGGCGCTGGACAAGGCCGTCAGCAAGGGCGTCATCCACGCCAACCAGGCCGCCAACAAGAAGTCGGCCATCACCAAGCGCGTCAACGCCGTCCAGGCCTGACTCCGCCGGGGCCCACGGCCCCGACCGTCCCAGGACGGACCGGCCCTCTACCCGGTCCCCTGAGGCACGAGCTCAAGACTCGCACCGCACGCGGCCTGCGTTCGCCACGCGGGTGCGGTGCACGAAGATCCACCGGAAGTGCCCGTTGGTAGGCGCTTCCCCCGACTGCCCGCCCGGTCCCCACCGGGCGGGCAGTCGTCGTTTCGGGCCGGGGCTTCCGCTGCGGACGTTCTCGCGCGGATCCCCGTCGCCCGGCGGACCGGCTGCGGGTCCTGCGGCTGCGGCTACTGTCGCTGCGGCTGCGGCTGCGGCTTCTGTCGCTGCGGCTGCGGCTGCGGATCCTGCGGCTTCTGTCGCGTTCTGTGGTCCTGCCACTATGGTCGGTGACGGCAGCTCGGGGGGGCCGCGCTCACGGAAACCGGGCGGGCGGCGGTCGCGTCCCCCTCCCGGGGGGCCACCGCGTTCCGGGTCACCGTTTCGGGCCATCGTTGCGAGTCACGGTTCCGGGGCGGCACCTTCGTGGCAGGCATCTTCGTCGACGCTCAGGGGGGCACCTATGACGACGCCACCGCCGCCACCACCGGCCCAGGGCGGACCGGGGTTCGGCGGCTTCCCGCAGCAGCCACCGCCGCCGGGGACGGCCCCGGGCTTCGGACCTCCGCCCGGACTGCCCGCGTCGCCCGGACTTCCCGCCGCCCCGGGGCCGGCCCCCTCACCCGGTACGGCCCCCGCCGGGGACCCCGGGCCGCGCGAGGGGACGGTCAGGAGGGGCGGAAACCTGCGCCGCAACGCCGTCTGGGCGTTCGTCGGCGCCGTCCTGGCCTCGGCCGCCTGGTCCGGCGCCGTGGCCCTGGTACCGCGGATCGTCGACAGCGGCTCCCCGGCGCAGAGCCTCCACGGCTACCACGCGGTCGACAGGCTCTGCGAGTCGGGCACGCTCACCGCGTTCAAGAAGCAGTACCGCATGGTCGACGACTACCCGCTGCAGCACACCGGCCGGTCCGACTCCATGGACATCATGCGGTGCTACGCGCTGGTCAAACGGGCGGTCAGCGGGAGCGACGTCGCCGACTACGCCACCCTCGACATCCGCGCCGAACTGCACCGGGCGGTCGACTCCGCGCCCGAATTCGCCGCCACCCGAAGCTACTTCGAGCAGCAGAAGTACGAGATCACCGATGTGCCGAACCTCGGCCAGGAGGCCTACTTCGCCTACGGCGACGAGCCGACCAGCTCGGACCAGACCTTCCACGACATCAACCACTACCTACAGGTCCGGGACGGCGGGATGACGTACTCCCTGTCCTGGACGGACAACTACCAGGTCGGGAAGAACACCACGCTGGACCGCGAGACCGTCCGCCGGGCGATGCTCGACGACACCCGGGACATCCTGAAGGCGATCGGGGGCTCGTAAGGGCCGGTCGTGGCGGCCGGGTCGGGAGGGTTTCCCGTGGGGCCGGTCGGGTCGGTCGGGCCGGCCGGGTCGGTCGCAGGGGCTGCTCGTGGCGGCCGGCCGTCCCGGCGGGCGGGCCCGGGTTGCCGGGGCGCCCGTGCCGGGATCAGTAGGAACGGCCCCCGGAGCCGGCGCGCGCGGCCCGGGCGACGGCCACCACGGCCCGCTCCAGCGCGAAGGCGGGGTCGTCGGAGCCTCCCTTGACGGCCGCGTCCGCCTGGGCGATCGCCGTCAGGGCCGTGGCCACGCCGTCGCCCGTCCAGCCGCGCATCTGCTGGCGGACCCGCTCGACCTTCCACGGGGGCATCCCCAGCTCGCGGGCCAGATCGGCCGGGCGCATGTTCCGCCCGGTGGTCGCCAGCCGGCCGATGCTGCGGACCCCGGACGCCAGCGCGTAGGTGATACCGGTCGGCGGCTGCCCGACGGCCAGCGCCCAGCGCAACCGCTCCAGCGCCTCGGCGGCCCGGCCGGTGACCGCGAAGTCCGCCACCTCGAAGCCGGTGGCCTCGGCCCGGCCGCTGTAGTAGCGGGCCACCACCGTCTCGTCGATGGTGCCCTCGACGTCCGAGGTGAGCTGGCTGCACGCGGCCGCCAGCTCGCGGAGGTCACTGCCGAGCGCGTCCAGCAGGGCCTGGCACGCCTCCGGGGTGGCCGACCTGCCGAGCGTGCGGAACTCTCCCCGGACGAAGGCCAGCCGGTCCGACGCCTTCGCCAGCTTCGCGCAGGCGACCTCACGGCCGCCCGCCTTCCGCCCGGCGTCCAGCAGGCCCTTGCCCTTGGCGCCGCCCGCGTGCACCAGCACCACGATCACCTCGTCGGCCGGGGCCTCGATGTACGCCTTGAGCTCCTTGACGGAGTCGGCGGAAAGGTCCTGGGCGGCCCGGACGACGATCACCTTGCGCTCGGCGAACAGCGAGGGCGTGGTCAGCTCGGCGAGGCTGCCGGGCTGCAGGGTGCCGGGTGGGAGGTCCCGCACATCGGTGTCCGGGTCCGCAGCCCTCGCCGCCGCCACCACCTGGGCGACCGCGCGGTCGAGCAGCAGCTCCTCCTGGCCGACCGCGAGGGTCAGCGGGGCGAGCAGGTCGTCGGGTGCACTCTTCCTGGCCATCGCCTACCAGCATCCCATGGGGCGGGGACACTCCCACCCGGAGGAACGACCGGCGGGCGGGGGTGGGCGGGGGCGGGCGGGCCGGGTCCGACGGCCGGAGGGGCGGGGCCGCCGGGGGTGGGCCGGGGTGGGCCCGACCAGTGGGGGGTGTACTCCGAGGCGGGAGGCGCTCCCGGGAGAATGGGCCGGTGACCGAACACCTCACCACCGACCAGCCGGACGACTTCGACCCGAGCGCCCGGCAGCTCCTCGTCCTGCCCGACCGCGATGCCGCCGAGGACGCCACGGAGGAACTCAGCGCCAACCACCCCGACCTCGGCGAACTCGAAATCGTCCGGGACGCCCTCGCCGGCGAGGACGACGCCGAGGACGCCCAGTGGCTGGTGGTCGTGGAACCCCCCGAGGACGGCTGGACCGCGGAGTTGCTCCGCGCCCTGGACGCCGTCGCCGCCGAGCACGAGGGGTGGCGCGAGGAGGGCTGATCCGTCGGCCCCGCCATGTCCTCCGGGGCCCGCCCCACCCCCCACCCCCCACCCCCACCCCCGCTCCCCCTCCCCGCCCTCTCCACCTCCTCCCTGTGGAGAGGGCGGGTTGAGCGAGAGGGCTCACCCCGGCGGGCCGCGCGGCCCGCCGGCCGGGTGCCGACCGCGCGACGCGGCCGCACCGTGGCGGGTCTGCCCGCCGTGCGGGTGCACGGACGCCCCCAGACGAGCCGGGGTGTCGCCCGTCACCGCGATGTCCCCAGCGGTATCGGTGCGCAATACCGTGGCACCGAGGGCACGCAGCCGCTCCACCGTCCGCACGGACGGATGCCCGTACGGATTCCCCTCGCCACACGAGATCAACGCCAGCCTGGGCCTCAACGCGGCCGCGAGCTCCCAGTCCTGGTGCGCCGACCCGTGGTGGGCCACCTTCAGCACATCCACCCGGACACCACGGCCCCACCGCGCCGACAGCGCGGCCTGCGCGGGCGGTTCGAGATCGCCCAACAGAGCCAGCCGCACACCGTCCGCCACCGTCACCAGCAGCACCACACTCGCGTTGTTGGCCCCGGCGGCCTCCGCCGGAAGCACGGCATCGGGCCACACCACCTCCCATGACAGCCCCGGTCCGGCCGACCGGCGCTCGCCTGTCCGCGCGCGCACCAGTGGCACTCCGGCCGCAGCCGCCCACCCCGACACCCGGGCGGCCTCGCCCGGCGGCTCACCCAGGACCGTCCCCTCGATCGCGCCCACCGAACGCCCCCGCAACACCCCGGGCACACCCTCCACGTGGTCCGCGTGGAAGTGCGTCACCACCAGCAACGGCACCCGGGTGATCCCGAGGTCGCGCAGACAGCGGTCCGCCGCACGCGGATCCGGCCCGGCGTCCACCACCACCGCGCTCCCCGGCGCCCCGCCGCCAGCGGTGACCGGCAGCACCACCATGTCCCCCTGACCCACGTCGCACATGACCAGCCGCCAGCCCGGTGGCGGCCAGCCGGTCGCGAGCCGGGTGAGCAGGGGTGGCCGCACCAGCACGGCCAGCAGGACCAGGAGGAGCAGGCCCGCCACCAGCGGCCGGGCCCAGCCGCCCCTGACGCGCAGACCGACCGCTGCGGCGCGTCCGGGTGCCAGGAGAGGGACCGTCCAGCACACCGCCACCGTCGCCAGGGCCAGCGTCACCGTGCCGAGCAGCCCGCCGGGCCAGGAGATCTGAGCGCCCGGCAGCTCCGCCCCATGCCGGGCCACCGCCGCGAGCCAGCCCACCGGGAGCCCGGCCGGCTCCGCGAGCAGCCGGGCCAGGGCCGGCGAGAGCGGCTCCAGGACGAGCACCGCGAAGCCGAGCAGAGTCGCCGGAGCCACCGCCAGCTCGGCCAGCAGGTTGCACGGCACCGCGACCAGGCTGATGTGTCCGGACAGCACGACCGTCACGGGCGCGCAGAGCGCCTGGGCCGCTGCCGTCGCGGCGACGGCGCCCGCCAGGTGGTGCGGCCAGCCCCGCGCCCTCAGGCGCTGCGCCCAGTGCGGGCCGACCACCAGCAGACCGGTGGTGGCGAGCACGGAGAGCAGGAAGCCGAACGACCGGGCGAGGTAGGGGTCGAGGAGCACCAGGAGCAACGCCGTACCGGCTAGGGCGGGCACCGCCTGCCGGGGTCGGCCGGTGGCGAGCGCGAGCAGTCCGATCAGCCCCGTACCGGCGGCCCGCAACACGCTGGGTTCCGGTCGGCAGACGGTCACGAACGCCAGCGTGACGACTGTGCCGAGCAGCGCGGTGGTGCGCAGCGGGATACCGAACGCGGCGGCCAGGCCACGTCGTTCGGCTGTACCGGCACGACTGGGGGCACCGAGCAGGACACCCAGCAGGATCGCGAGGTTGGCCCCGCTGACCGCGACCAGATGCGCCATGTCGGTGGCCCGGAAGGCGTCCAGGAGGTCCCCGGGCAGGCGTGAGGTGTCACCGACCACCAAGGCCGGGAGCAACCCCCGTGCGTCCGGCGGCAGATCGTCACTTGCCGCCCGCAGCCCCGCCCGCAACCGGCCGGCGACCCGTTGCGGCAGGCTGGGCGGCGCGAGCTCCCGTGGCGGCCCGTGGGCGATCAACAGCGCGGCCGACTCGTCGTCGTAGCCCTCCCCCGCCGGGCGGACGTCCGCTTCCACGGCGACACGGGCCGACGGGAGCAGCCGTTGCCACGCGCCGATCTCCGGCCCTCGCGCCATCACCGTCACCGGCGTCCGCGTCCTGGTCACCGTCTCGGTGCCGACCGGCGGGCCGCCCGCGCCGTCGCCCGGGGCCGGAGCCGCCGGCTCGAAGCCCGCCGGGACGGTGACCCGCTCCACCACCGCGTCCACGGTGAGGACGGTCTGCCCGGCAGCCGTTCCCCTGGTGCGGGAGGTGTGGGCTCTCGGGTCGGCGGTGATGGTCAGTTCGACGCCCACCTCCGGCGCGGCGGCGCCGGCCCGGGCCAGCCCGGGCAGCGGCCCCCGATGGAGGTCGGCGGTGTGCAGCAGGGTCGCGGCGGCGGCCGCCGCACCGGTGAGCAGCACGGCGGCCAGCGTCATGGCGGCGCCGCGACGCCGCCGCACTCCCGGGCGGGCGAGCAGGAGGACGGCGAACAGGACGGCCGTGCCGGCGGCCGAGGACAGCAAGAGGCCGTGTCCGGGGCCCAGCCCGAGAACACCCGCCGTGACCACCCAGGCCGCGACGGCGGGGAGGAGTAGGCGAAGATCGCCGGGAGGCCGGTGCGGCCCGACGGCGTCTGTGGTGGCAGTGGCGGCGATGACGGCACCTCCTTCCGGGGAGTGACCGACGGGTCGATGGGCAGCCGGGTCGACGGGAGGACAGGTCGATGGGCAGACGGGTCGCACGGCTCCGTGCGTCGGGCGAGCCGGAAGCAGGAGCACCGACCGGAACCGTCACCGGGCGGGTGCGGGCGCGTACGGGCGGGTCAGAGCGTGAGCATCGGTCTGAGCTCCGCGTAGGTGCGTTCGCCGATGCCGCTGACCTGCCGGAGCTGGTCGAGCGAGCGGAACGATCCGTGCGACGCGCGGAAGGCGATGATGCGCTGTGCCAGCGTCGGACCGACTCCCGGGAGCGTGTCGAGCTGTTCGAGGGTGGCGTGGTTCAGACTGACCGGCTGTTTCGGCACGGCGCCCGTGGCCGGCCCGCCCACGGCCTGCGCCGCGCCATCCGGTTCGCCGACGAGGATCTGCTCACCGTCCGTCAGCACCCGGGCCAGGTTGAGGCCCTTGGTCTCCGTCTCGGGCAGCGGCCCGCCGGCCACGCGCAACGCGTCCGCCACCCGGGAGCCGCCGGGCAGCGTGTGGACACCGGGTGCGTGCACCCGCCCCCCGATGTCGACCACGACGACAGTGCGCGCCTCGGCGTCTCCCGGAGCTGCTGGGACGGGGCCGGCGGAGGCCTCCGGTGTGCTCGGGGGCGATGCCCCCGGCTCGGCCGGCGCGACCGCCGGCGCTGGCACCGCCACCGCCGGCACCGCGACCGGCTGGGGCCGCGCCAGCCAGAAGTGCTGGACGCCGTAGCCCACGGCGAGCAGTAGCAGGACGACCAGCCCCGACACGGCCCGCCGGTCGAGCATCACCGCAGGACCGAAGCGAAATCGCGCGCGACCCGGGTCGGCAGACCCGTCATCGTCGGACGGCACACCGTAGGGCGGCACACCGTCAAACCCCGCGCCACCAGCGGGTCCATCGACCGCCGCACTCGGCACGTCACCCGACCCGCCGCCCGACCCGCCCCCGAGGGGCGAGCCCCCGGGCGGCCCGGTGGCCGACGGCTCCGCCGCACCGGCGGCTCCCCCGGCCACCCTCGCGGCCGATGCCTCGGCGGCCCCTTCAGCGCCTCCCCCGGCCGCCGGCAGCAGCGCTGCCAGCCGACGCCGCGCCGTCTCCCCGACCCGCTGGCGCTTCACCGCGCCGATGTTCATGCTCGTCATGCGGAGCACGCTAGGAGCCGTCCGCCGTCGATGGGAGAATCGGCGAAACCCTGTGGAAAACTCCGGGGTTGTGGACAACTCGTGTCGCTCGCACGAGTGATCAGCAGTCGTCGGAGTTGACTTCCCGCCTGGCAGAGGTCCTCACGAGGCCCGTCTCAGCCCCCGTCCGGAGGCGCCTTCACGCACCGCGGCTTCAACGCACCGCGGCTTCACGCCCCTCAGGGTTCACCACCCCGGCTTCACGCCCCTCAGGGTTCACCACCCCGGCTTCACGCCCCTCAGGGTTCACCACCCCGGCTTCACGCACCCCGGCTTCACGGGCCTCAGCGCGGCGAGACCACCACTGCCAGCAGCCCCGGTCCGACATGCGCACCGATCACCGCGCCCACCTCGCCCACGTACAGGTCGCGCAGCCCGGGGATCCGCCCCCGCAGCCGCTCCGCGAGCGGCTCGACCCGCTCCTCCGCCGCCAGGTGGTGGACGGCGATGTCGACCACCCGCTCCCCCGCCTGCTCGACCGCGATCTCCTCCAGCCGCGCGATCGCCCGCGACGCCGTCCGGACCTTCTCCAGCGGCTCGATCCGCCCGCCGTCCAGGTGCAGCAGCGGCTTCACCGCCAGCGCCGACCCGAGCAGCGCCCGGGCCGCCCCGATCCGGCCGCCCCGACGCAGGTGCTCCAGGGTGTCCACGTAGAAGAATCCGCTGGTCACCGCCGTCCGCGCGGTCACAGCGGCGACCACCTCGTCCAGTTCCCGCCCCGCCTCGATCGCCTCGGCCGCCGCCAGTACGCCGTATCCGAGGGCCATGCCGACCAGCCGGCTGTCCACCACACGCACCGGGACGGGCGCCTCGGCGGCCGCCAGCCGGGCCGCCTCCGCCGTCCCGGACAGCTCGGCGGAGATGTGCACCGAGACGATGCCCTTCGCGCCGGCCTCGGCGGCGGCCCGGTAGGCGGCGGCGAAGGCCTCGGGGCTCGGCCGGGAGGTCGTCACCCGCTGCTTGCCGCGCAGCGCCTCGGCGACGTCCTTGGGCGAGATCTCCACGCCCTCGGCGAGGACGGTGTCACCGACCGCGACGCTCAGCGGCACCACCGCGATCTCGTGACGGTCGACGGCCTGCTGGGGCAGATAAGCCGTGGAATCGGTGACAAGTGCGAGGTCGGCGGGCATGAGGCGGAGGTTACTCCGCGTCCGGCCAGGAGGACAGCGCCCGAACCGGGCCTGCCCCGGCCCGCCCGCCCGCCGTCCGGCCCCGGCCCCGGCGCCGGAACCGGGCGAAGCGCCGGGCGGCCCCGGCACCGGCACCGGGCGGGCGCCAGGGACAGCCGGTCGGTGCGCCGGGCACGGCGACCCCACCCGAGCCGTCCGGGAGAGGTCGAGTCTTCCGGGATGTGGCGGGGCCGGAGGAGCGGGACGTCCGGTCAGCCCGCCGTCGGCCCGGCCGACGGCTTCCGCAGCCGGTCCGCCAGCCGCGACAGCGGGTCGTTCAGCCCCAGCAGTTCCTCGGCGCTCGGGCGCCCCTTCCCGTCCGTCAGCCCGGCCCGACCCGCCGCCGCCCCGCCAGCACCAGCACCAGCCGACCCACCGGAACCGACTCCCGTGCCGAAGCCCGCCCCCGTACCCGACCCGGAATCCGACCCCGCCCCCGAGTGGTCCCAGTGCCGCAACGCCCCCGCCTCGCTCTCGCACTCCTGGCTGAGCCGCCGGAGCTCGTCGTCGGCGAAGCGGTGCATCCGGTCCTGGGCCGCCCAGCGCATGGTCTCGGCGGAGTGGGTGATCCGTTCGGCGCGCTCCCGCAGCTCGGGCAGCTTGGCCGCGATCCGGCCCGGGTCCGGCTCACGCTCCAGGATCCGCAGCTCAGCGTCCAGCTCGGCCGCGTGGGTGTCCAGCCGCCGCAGCAGGGCGAGTGCCTCACCGAGCTGGCCGTCCTGCACCAGACCGCTCTCCAGGACCTGGCGCGTGCCGTCCAGGGAGGTCCGCAGCCCCAGCCGGACGGCGGAGATCTGGCCCTGCGGGCCGGGCTTGGCGTAGGTCTTCGCCTTGAGGGTCACGTTCTCGACCGCGCGCCGGGCGTTGGCCTCGTGCCGCTCCACCTTCGTGGCGACCGCCCTCGCCGCCTTGACGGTCCCGACCACCACCAGCACCAGCATCGCGAGGCCGAAGAGCAGGGCCAGACCGACCATCACGCCGAGCGCGTCCATCACGAGCCACCTTCCGTCCGCCGAACCGGCCCCCACCGGGCCCAACGCGGGCCGGCCCACCGTGGGTTCCACGGTAGCCGCCCGACCCGTGCCGGGGGCAGGTCGAACGGGCCCGGGCTCCGGAGATCAGGGACAGATGGGGGATCTCCCCGAGGCGGGCCCGGCCTCGGGCAACGCATCCCGCCCCCACCTGCCTCCACCCACACCCGGCGAACCACCGCCCCGGGAACGCCGAGGGCGGGCGCCCCGAAGGACACCCGCCCCGGCCGTCAACGACCCACGGCGACCACCGGCAGTCAGCCGGTGACGATGTTCACCAGCTTCGGCGCCCGCGCGATCACCTTGCGCACCGGCGCGTCCCCGATCGCCGCGACGACGGCCGGATCGGCCAGCGCCAGCGCCTCCAGCTCGGCGTCGGAGATCGACGGCGCGACCTCCAGCCGGGCCTTGACCTTGCCCTTGATCTGCACGACGCAGGTGACCGCCTCGTCCACCACGTACGCCGGGTCGGCGACGGGGTAGTCGGTGTGGGCCAGCGAGTCGCCGTGGCCCAGTCGGCGCCACAGCTCCTCCGCGATGTGCGGGGCCAGCGGGGCGACCAGCAGGACCAGCCGCTCGGCGACCGGTCGCGGCGTGGAGCCGCGCTTCACCAGGAAGTTGTTCAGCTCGATCGCCTTGGCCACGGCCGTGTTGAAGCGCAGCGCGGCCATGTCGCCGCGGATGCCGTCGATGGCCTTGTGCAGCGCGCGCAGCGTCGCCTCGTCCGGCTCCTCGTCGGTGACGACCAGCTCGCCGGTGGCCTCGGAGACGATGTTGCGCCACAGCCGCTGCAGGAAGCGGTACGAGCCGACCACCGCGCGGGTGTCCCACGGGCGGGAGACGTCCAGCGGGCCCATCGACATCTCGTACAGGCGCAGCGTGTCGGCGCCGTACTCGTCGGCGATCTCGTCCGGGGCGACGGCGTTCTTCAGGGACTTGCCCATCTTGCCGGCCTCGCGCTTGACCGGCTCGCCCTGCCAGAAGTAGCCGCCGTCGCGCTCCTCGACCTCGGTGGCGGGCACCGGGAAGCCGCGCTCGTCGCGGTAGACGTCGGCGGTGATCATGCCCTGGTTGAACAGCTTGTGGAACGGCTCGACCGAGGAGACGTGGCCCAGGTCGTGCAGGACCTTGTGCCAGAACCGCGCGTACAGCAGGTGCAGCACGGCGTGCTCGGCACCGCCGACGTACAGGTCGGCGCCGCCGCCGGGCTTCTCGGCGGTCGGGCCCAGCCAGTACTGCTCGTTGGCCGGGTCGACGACCCGCGCGCCGTTCGACGGGTCGATGTAGCGCAGCTCGTACCAGCAGGAACCGGCCCAGTTGGGCATGGTGTTGGTCTCGCGGCGGTACTTCTTCGGCCCGTCGCCCAGGTCCAGCTCGACGTTGACCCAGTCCTCGTTGCGCGACAGCGGCGTCTTCGGGGAGGAGGTCGAGTCGAACGGGTCGTAGGTGTGCGGCGAGTAGTCGTCCACCTCGGGGACCTCGACCGGCAGCATCGACTCGGGCAGCGCGTGCATCACGCCGTCCTCGTCGTAGACGATCGGGAAGGGCTCGCCCCAGTACCGCTGGCGGCTGAACAGCCAGTCGCGCAGGCGGTAGTTGACGGTGCCCTCGCCGATGCCGCGCTCGGCCAGCCAGGCGGTGACGGCGGCCTTGCCGTCGGCGACGCTCAGACCGTCCAGCGAGATGCCGTTCTCGGTGCCCTCGGCGTGGGCCGAGTTGACGATGACGGAGTCGTACGTGCTGAAGGCGTCGTCCCAGGTGTGCGGGTCCTCGTCGCGGCCGTCGGTCGGCTTGACGACGCAGCGCATCGGCAGCTCGAAGGCCCGGGCGAACGCGAAGTCGCGGTGGTCGTGGGCCGGGACGGCCATGATCGCGCCGGTGCCGTAGCCCATCAGCACGTAGTCGGCGACGAAGACCGGGACGGGCTCGCCGCTGACCGGGTTGACCGCGTAGGCGCCGGTGAAGACACCGGTCTTGACCTTGGCCTCGACCTGGCGCTCCACGTCGGACTTGGCAGCGGCACTCGCGCGGTAGGCGGCGACGGCCTCGGCCGGGGTGGCGGCGCCGCCGGTCCACTCGTCACGGGTGCCGGCGGGCCAGGCGGCCGGCACGATCGAGTCGACCAGGTCGTGCTCGGGGGCCAGCACCATGTAGGTGGCGCCGAACAGGGTGTCGGGGCGGGTGGTGAAGACGGTGATCTTCCGGTCGCCGGGGGCCGCGAAGTCGACCCGGGCGCCTTCCGAGCGGCCGATCCAGTTGCGCTGCTGCAGCTTGATGGCCTCGGGCCAGTCCAGCAGGTCCAGGTCGGAGATCAGCCGGTCCGAGTAGGCGGTGATCCGCATCATCCACTGGCGCAGGTTCGACTTGAACACCGGGAAGTTGCCGCGCTCGGAGCGGCCGTCCGCGGTGACCTCCTCGTTGGCCAGCACGGTGCCCAGCCCGGGGCACCAGTTGACCGGCACCTCCTTGGAGTACGCCAGCCGGTAGTCGCCCAGCAGTTCGTCGCGCTCGGCGGCGGACAGCTCCGACCACGCGCGGCCGCCGGGGACCTCGCGCGAGCCGTCCGCGAAGCCGGCGATCAGCTCGGCGATCGGGCGGGCCCGGCCGGCCTCCTCGTCGTACCAGGAGTTGAAGATCTGCAGGAAGATCCACTGGGTCCAGCGGTAGTACTCCGGGTCGATCGTGGAGATCGAGCGACGCGGGTCGTGGCCCAGGCCCAGCCGGCGCAGCTGCTGGCGCATGTTGGCGATGTTGGCCTCGGTGGAGACCCGCGGGTGGGTACCGGTCTGCACCGCGTACTGCTCGGCGGGCAGGCCGAACGCGTCGTAGCCCAGCGTGTGCAGCACGTTGTGGCCGGTCATCCGCTGGTAGCGGGCGAAGACGTCGGTGGCGATGTAGCCCAGCGGGTGGCCGACGTGCAGGCCCGCGCCGGAGGGGTACGGGAACATGTCCATGATGAAGCTGTGCGGCTTCGCGGAGACGTCCCCGGCGCTCGGGTCGGCCAGGTCACCGGCCGGGTTGGGGGCGCTGAACGTGCCCTCCTTCTCCCAGATGTCCTGCCAGCGGGACTCGATCTCCGCTGCCAGGGTGGCGCTGTACCGGAACGGCTCGGTCGCGGCCTCGGCCGCGCCGGAAGCAGGGGTCGTCTCGCTCATGGTCCTTCAGGCTCCATCGATGTCAGTGGGCGAACCGGGCACAGGGCCGGGCGCGGCACGAAAGGCGGCGGAAAACAAAAAAGCCCCTCGCAGGAGGGGGTGCCACGCCGACTCCGGCACCCGCCCTGGGGCGCGGCCGGTCCTGGTCAGCGCGGCCGGCTAAGGAGCAGGCGCACGGTTCGCATGGGCTCAGGGTACCGCAAGGGGCTCAGGCCTCCTCCGGAGATATCGACCGCGAGGCCGCGTCGAAGTCGCGCAGCGCGCGGGCCACCCGTTCGGACTGCATGCCCGCGGCCAGGGCGCGTGCCCGCTCGGCCGTGTCGGCGGCCTCCCGGAGGGAGCCGGTGCGGCGCTGGGAGTCCGCCAGCCGGACCATAAGCAGGGCCCTGGCCCGCGCGCGGCCGGGGCCGAGCCCGGCCACCGCCTCGGTGAGCAGGGCCTGGGCGCCGCGGTGGTCGCCGAGGAACAGGTGGCCCTCCCCCACCATCCCCGCGAGGTCCGCCCGGGCCTGCGCCACATCCGGCCCGGCACCCGCGCCGGAAGCCGCACCTTGCCCCGCACAAGCACAAGCACAAGCAGACGCACCGGCACCAGCACCGGCACCCGCACCGGCACCCGCACTGGCACCGGCACCCGCACCCGCACCCGCACCCGCACCCGCACCCGCACCCGCACCGGCAGAAGCACCCGCACCCGCCGCGGCGTCCAGCTCCGCGAACGCCCGCCCGGCCACCGCCGCCAGCTCCTCCGGCTCGCCGCGCCGCCCGTACGCCCGGGCCATCCGGCCGAGCTGCAGGGCCCGGTCGACCGGCCCGAGCGCGTCACCCGCCGTCTCCAGCACCCCGGCGAGCACGGTGACCGCGTCCAGCCCGCGCCCTCCCCCGCCCTGGGTGGCCAGCACCACCAGGCAGCCCACCACGCCCACCCCGAGCCGCAGGTCCCCGCTGAGGTGGGCGGCGCGCAGCGCGGCCACGAACGCCCGCTGGGCGGCCGCCTCGTGCCCCAGGTCGTACGCGGCCCAGCCCGCCAGCCGGGCCAGCCGACTGGCCGTGCCGTACAGCACGCGACCCAACTCCTCGTCGTAACCGCCGAGTTCCAGCAGCTTCGCGACCATGGCCAGCTCGGCCCGGGTCGGCCCGAGCACCAGGCCGCCGCCGCAGGCCCGCTCCAGCCGCAGCTTGCTCCGGTAGGAGAGCCGGAGCTCTCCGACCAGCGCGGGGTCGATCCGCAGCGCGCCCTCCCCGCCGCCGACCGGGGGCGGGGCGGTGGCCAGCCGGTCGGCGGCCTGGTCGAGGTCGGCGCCGCGGAACAGGTCGGTGAGACGGACCGGGCCGGCGTCGGTGGCCGCCTCGCGCAACGCGGTCTGGGCGGTGTCGGCCGTCCAGGGGTCGGTGAGCAGCCGCGGCGAGAGGATCTTGGCCCCCCGGTTGCCGCCCATCCGGCCCCAGAGCTGCTCGTAGGTGACGGCGATGCCGAGGGCGCGGCCGAGCACCTCGCAGACCGTCTGGTCGTGCGGGCTTCGCGGGACCATGCCCCGGTCGCGCCACTTGTACGGGGCGGTGGAGCTGATCGCCAGGCCGGGCGGCAGGGTGAGGTTCACCTCGCGGGCCAGGCGCTCCGGGTTCCAGCCGAGCTGGTGCAGTATCCGGGCCAGCTCCTCGTTGCGCCTGCGCTCCAGATCGGCCATGGGACGACGGTAGCGGTCCGGCGGGGCCGGCTGCCGAGCCGTTCGGAAAACCCCGGACCGCCGGGGCCGCGAGCGCCCCCGAACCCGACGGAGGGATCCCGGGCCGCGAGAACGCACCCCGGACGCCGCGGAAAGCACCCCCGGGCGCCCCGGAAACGCGGCCAGCGCGCCCCGGAAAACACCGAGGGCCGCCTCCCGGAACGGGAGGCGGCCCTCGACTGCTGTGGAGCTACGGGGAATTGAACCCCGGACCTCTTGCATGCCATGCAAGCGCTCTACCAACTGAGCTACAGCCCCTTGACCTGCTGCGTCACCGGAGGTTTCCTTCGGTTTCCCTCGGCGACATCGACTACTTTACACGGTCGAAGGGGTGCTCCACGAATCCGTTACCGGAGGTACTACCCGGCCGTCGGGCGGGCGCGGGCGGCGAAGGCCGCGCCGACGCCGACCAGGCCCGCGATCGCGGCGGTGGTCACCAGCAGGGCGTGTCCGGAGTCCCGGGCCGCCGCCGGCAGCGAGACCCCGCCGAGGAAGACCGAGCCCAGCACCGCGACCCCGACCACCTGGCCGAGCTGTACGACCGTCACCATCACCCCGCTGGCGTCCGCCGCGTCGGCCGGGGCGACGCCGCCCAGCGCCCGGGCGAACAGCGGCGAGTACGTGCAGCCGGCCACGAGGCCCAGCCCGGTCATCAGCAGCAGCGCCACCGGGCCGATCTCCGCGCCGCCGCCGAGCAGCAGCCCGAGCAGCAGATAGCCGGGGACGAGCAGCCCGGCGCCGAGCAGCGGCAGGACGCCGTGCAGCCGGGCGGGCAGCCGGTGCCAGTGCAGGCTGGAGAACCCGAAGCCGAGCGCCATCGGCGCCGAGCAGAGGCCGGCCCGCAGCGCGCTGTGCCCGAGGCCGGACTGCTGGTGCAGCGCGAAGGCGAACAGGAAGCCCGCGAAGGCGGCCATGATCATGAAGATCGCGCCCGCCGCCGGTCGCAGCGTGGCCGTCCGCAGCACCCGGCCGCTGATCAGCGGCTGTCCGCCGCGCCGGGCGATCCGCCGCTCGACCACCGCGAACAGGGCGAACAGGACGGCGCTGGCGGCGAGCATCGCCCAGCCCCAGACGGGCCAGCCCAGTTCGTGGCCGAGCACCAGCGGCACCACCAGCAGCCCGAGGGCCGCGCCGAGCACCACCAGGCCGGGGAGGTCGAACCCGCGCCCGCGGTCGCCCGGCAGGCTCGGCAGCAGCCGGGCGCCGGCCGCCAGCAGGGCCAGCCCGATCGGCACGTTGACCAGGAAGACCGGGCGCCAGCCCGTCCCGAACAGGTCGGCGCTGACCAGGACTCCGCCGAGCACCTGGCCGACCGCCAGACCGCCGGCCAGCACGGCCGAGTAGAGGCCGAGCGCCCTGGTCCGGGCGGCGCCGGTGAAGGTGCGCTGCAGCAGGCTCATGACCTGCGGCACCATCAGCGCCGAACCGGCGCCCTGGAGCAGCCGGAAGGCGATCAGCCAGCCGGTGGCCGGTGCCAGCCCGCAGGCCAGCGAGGCGAGGGTGAAGGCGGCCAGGCCCAGCTGGAACAGCCGGCTGTAGCCGTAGCGGGCGCCCAGCCGGGCCCCGGTGATGAGCAGCACCGCGTAGGCGATGGTGTAGCCGGCGATCACGAGTTGGAGGGCCGCGCCCGAGGCGTGCAGGTCGGTACGGATGGTCGGCACCGCGACGTTGACGATGGAGACGTCCAGGATGGCCATGAACTGGCCGCAGAGCAGGAGGGTGAGGAGCAGCCCGGGCCTGGTGGCCGGGCCGCCGGTGGTGGTGGCGCCGGCCGCACCGGGCCGGATCTGAAGGTCCGTCATGGGCCCAGCCTGCGGCGCGTCCGGTACTGGTGGTTAGAGCCTGCCGATCCTGGTACTGGCAGCACCTGTCTCGGCCGCCCGGTCTGCGGCACGATGGCGGGTATGACCGTCCTGGACGACCGCACCGCCACCCCCGTCGGACCGCGCCGGCAGGACCGCCGCCGCACCGAGCTGGCCGGCTACCTCAAGGCTTGCCGCGCCCGGGTCACCCCCGAGGAGGTCGGCCTGCCGCCGGGGCTGCGCCGCCGCACGCCGGGGCTGCGCCGGGAGGAGGTGGCGCAGCTCTCCGGGGTCGGCGTCACCTGGTACACCTGGCTGGAGCAGGGGCGGCCGATCAACGCCAGCGAGCAGGTGCTGGCGGCGGTGGCCCGGACGCTGCGGCTGGACGACACCGAGCGGGAGCACCTGTTCCGGCTCGCCGGGGTGTCCGCGAGCCCGAGCAGCCGGCCCGAGCCCCCCGTCCTCGACCCGTCCACCCAGGCCATCCTGGACGCCCTCGCGCCGCTGCCGGCCGCGGTCTCGAACACCCGGTTCGACGTGCTGATGTACAACCGGTCGTACGAGTCGCTGTTCGGGACGAACCGGAACGTGACGCCCAGCGGGCGGTTCAACAGCATCTGGTGCACGCTGCTCATGCCGCCGTGCTGCAACCCGTTCCTGAACCGCGCGGAGGCGCTGCCGCGGATGGTGGCGGTGCTGCGGGCCGCGTACGGCAAGCACGTCGGCGAGCCGGTCTGGGAGCAGCACGTGCAGGGGCTGTCGGCGAAGAGCGAGCTGTTCCGGGACCTCTGGGCCCGGCAGGAGGTGGCGCCGCCGGAGACCTCGCTGCGGGTGTTCCGGCACCCGCAGGTCGGGGTGCTGCGGCTGAACGCCTCGTACCTGACGCTGCCCGGGGTGCCCGAGACCTACGTGGTGGTCTACCTCCCGGACGGGGACGGGGACCGTGAGCGGATCGAGGAGCTCGCCGCGCTGCCGCCCGGCGGCTGGCTGAACAGCTGCCACTCCTGAACGGCCGGGGCCCGGCGCGCCTGCGTCCGGGGCCCGGGGAACGCCGAAGGCCGCCACCCGGTGGGTGACGGCCTTCTCGCGGTCTGTGGAGCTACGGGGAATTGAACCCCGGACCTCTTGCATGCCATGCAAGCGCTCTACCAACTGAGCTACAGCCCCGCGACACGCACGGCCCTCGCGGACCGCAGGTGCGGAGTGGAGCTACGGGGAATTGAACCCCGGACCTCTTGCATGCCATGCAAGCGCTCTACCAACTGAGCTACAGCCCCGCACTCACCGGATTTCCCGCTTCCCTTCCGGGCCGCGTTTCTTCCGTGCGAACGAGGAAGACTCTAACCGGTCAGGCCCGGAACTGCGAAATCCGTCCCCGCGCGGTGCCGGCGAACGGCGGGGGCGCGGCTCGACCGTCGCCGATCGGCCGTCGCCACCGGTCAGGTGCCGTCGCCGGTCAGGTGTCGTCGCCGATCACCGGCTGCGGGAGGGTGCCCGCGTTGTGCTCCAGCAGGCGCCAGCCGCGCGCGCCGCGGCCCAGCACGGACCAGCAGCAGTTGGACAGGCCGCCGAAGCACTCCCAGAGCTCCGGCTCCAGTCCGAGCAGCCGCCCGAGCATGGTGCGGATGGTGCCGCCGTGGCTGACGACCACCAGCGTGCCGTCCTCCGGCAGCTTGCCGACCGCGTCCAGCACCACCGGCACCGAACGGTCGGCGACCTCGGTGGAGAGTTCTCCGCCGCCGCGCCGGACGGGCTCGCCCTGCGCCCAGGCCTCGTACTCCTCCGGGAACCGGGCCCGGATCTCCGCGTTGGTCAGCCCCTGCCAGGAGCCGGCGTAGGTCTCGCGCAGCCCCTCGTGGTGCTGCACGTCCAGGCCGGTGATCACGGCCAGCTCGTCGGCGGTCCGCCGGGCGCGCTGGAGGTCCGAGGAGATCAGCAGGTCGGGGAGCAGGCCGGAGAGCAGCCGGGCCGCCCGCTGGGCCTGCAGGACGCCCTGGCCGGTCAGCTCGATGTCCGTGCTGCCCTGGAACCGCGATTCGAGGTTCCAGGAGGTCTGGCCGTGCCGCCAGAAGACGATGCGCGGGCCCCGCGCCTCCCGGCTCAGCTGTAGTCCTCGGCGCCGAAGTTGTCGGCCGGGGCGGCCTCGGCCGGGGCGAGGGCGTTGCCGGCCTCGTCGGTGTGCGCGTCGGGGCGGTTGCGCGAGGCCAGCGCGTCGGCCGGCAGCGGCAGCTCGGGGCAGTCCTTCCAGAGCCGGTCCAGGGAGTAGAAGGAGCGCTCCTCGGAGTGCTGGACGTGCACCACGATGTCCAGGTAGTCGAGCAGGATCCAGCGGCCGTCGCGCTCGCCCTCCCGGCGCACCGGCTTGATGTCCAGCTGCTCGCGCAGCTTGTCCTCGATCTCCTCGGCGATGGACTTGACCTGGCGGTCGTTGTTCGCGGAGGCGATCAGGAACGCGTCGGTGATCGACAGCACGTCGCTGACGTCGAACGCGATGATGTTGTGCGCCAGCTTGTCGGCCGCCGCCTGGGCGGCGACGTTGATGATTTCCTGGCTGTGCTCGGTGGCGGTCACGATGTTCTTCCGGCTCGGCGGCTTGGGGGCGATGCCCGGCACGCGGCCGGGCATCGCCTTCCAGGATCTCACGCCGCCCAGGTGGCCCAGGAACCGTTTACCGGCCCGCGCCCGCCGCGGCCCCGCCCCGAGCCCCCACGACCCTGCGTGGAGGACGCGGGGCCGCCGCCGCCCTACGGGGTCTTCGGCGGCTGGTAGTCCTTGCCGAGGACGACCACCAGGTCGGCGTTCTGCGCGTCGGTGACCTTCTTCGCCGCCGTCTCCGGCAGGTTGAGGCTCAGCGCCAGGGACTTCGCCGCGGCCTGCCGGGCGTCGTCGGTGTAGCGGATCTCACTGGCGGCCTGCGCCGCGGTCTTCGTCCCGCCGGGGATGAAGGTGAGGCCCGCGTTCACCACCTGGACCTGCGCGGCGGCGGCCGCCTGGTCGTTGCCGGTGGCGTCCTGGATCGAGACCCGGGCCGGGGTGTCGGCCGAGGTGGCGGACTTCACCGTGCCGCCCAGCACGTCCTTGACCTGCTGGCCGGCGGCGGCCTCGTCCAGCGAGCCGTCCGGCTTCACGGTCAGCACCGTGGTCCCGAGGTGGCCGTCCTTCGCCTGCTGGGCGAGCTGGACCAGCACGCCGGCCAGGGCGTCCTCGGGCAGCGACGGGTCGAGCACCGCGTTCATCCGGTGCACGTCGTCCTTGGCGTCCTTGAACTCGGTCGGCATGGTCCGCACCACCGCGTCCATCACCTGCCCGAACCGGGCCAGTTGGGCGTCACGGCCCTCGCCGGCCCCCTGCAGGGTGGCGTAGGCGACCGCGGCCTTCCCGCTCAGCAGGGTGTTCTTGCCCGCGGCGGCGAGCAGCTTGCCGTCCGGCTTGCCGCCCTCGTGGGTCTCGGCGTTGGTGTCCACCCGGACCCCGCCGAGCTGGGCGACCAGCAGTTCCAGGTACGGCGTGTCGAGCCGCCAGGTGCCGGCCACCGGGGCGCCCAGCACGGTGGCCAGGGCGTCCCGGGTGGCGGACGGACCGACGCTGTCCATCGCCTGGCCGACCGTGGTGACCGGCGGGTCGCCCGGGCCGGGCAGGCGCAGCGTGTCCGGGAGCAGCAGCACGGTGCCCTTGTGCCCCGAGGCGTCGTTGACCAGCAGCGCGCTGGAGACCTTGCCCTGGAGGTCCCGCAGGTGCACCACGTTGACCTGGCGCGGGCCCGCGGCGGTCGCCGCGCTCTGCTTGTCGCCGGTGAACCAGAGGTAGCCGCCGGCGCCGGCCGCGGCGAGGGCCAGCACCACGCCGACGCCGACCAGCCGGTTGCGGAGCTTGCGGCGGCGCTCGGCGCGCACCTCGCTGCGCGACTCGGCGAACTTCAGCCAGTCGATGACGTCCTCGGTCTCCTCCGCCTCCTCGTCGACGAAGGTGAACTCACCGGTGGGGTAGTCGCCCGTGGGCGTCTTGCCGGCGCCGCCGGCGGCCTTGGCCGCGCGGCTTCCGCCGACCTGCTCGGACGGCGCCGCGGGCCGGGCCGGCGCCGCCTCGGCGGGGGCCGGCCGGGGCGTCCGGGGCGTCCGGGGTCGCGGCGGCGCCGGGGCGGCCTGCTCGGCCACCGGCTCGGTGACGACCGGCTGCGGCGCGGTCGCGTAGTGCTGCTCGTAGCCGCCCTGCTGGTCGTACCCGCCACCCTGCTGCGGCTGCTGCTGCTCGTACGGCTGGTACCCCTGCTGGTACTGCCCCTGGTAGACCCCGGGCTGCTGGTACGCCTGGCCGCCGCCCTGCTGCGGCTGCCCGTACGGGTCGTACTGGTCGTACTGGTCGTACTGCTGCTGGTCGTACCCGCCGCCCTGCTGCGGCTGCTGCTGCTCGTACGGCTGGTACGCCTGCTGGTACTGGTCCTGGCCCTGCCCCTGGTAGGCGGTGTACTGGTCCTGCCCGTAGGGCTGCGCCGGCGGGACCGGCTGCCCGTACTGGTCGTACTGCTGCTCGTAGCCGCCCTGTTGCTGGGGCGGGTACTGCTGCTGGTACTGCCCGGTGGACCAGTCGTCCTGCTGTCCCCTGCGATCGGTCATCCGTCGGCCCCTCCGGGGATCAGGTCCGGTGCGGCGCGTAGAGCGCCCGCTTGTCGATGTAGCGGACCACGCCGTCCGGGACGAGGTACCAGACCGGTTCGCCCTTGGCGACCCGGTTGCGGCAGTCCGTGGAGGAGATGGCCAGCGCCGGGACCTCCACCAGGGAGACCCCGCCCACCGGAAGTCCGGCGTCCGACAGAGTGTGCCCCGGCCGGGTGCAGCCGATGAAGTGGGCGAGCGAGAAGAGCTCCTCGGAGTCCCGCCAGGAGAGGATCTGCGCGAGCGCGTCGGCGCCGGTGATGAAGAAGAGGTCGGCGTCCGGGTGGAGCGCGCGCAGGTCGCGCAGGGTGTCGACGGTGTAGGTCGGGCCCTCGCGGTCGATGTCGATCCGGCTGACCGAGAACTGCGGGTTCTCCGCCGTGGCGATGACCGTCATCAGGTAGCGGTCCTCGGCCGGCGTCACCAGGCGGTCGGTCTTCTGCCACGGCTGTCCGGTCGGCACGAAGATCACCTCATCGAGGTGGAACGCGCTCGCCACCTCGCTGGCGGCGACCAGGTGCCCGTGGTGGATCGGGTCGAAGGTGCCGCCCATCACACCGAGCCGCTTCTTCACCGGTTCCGGTCCGCCGGGATTCCCGGCCTGCTCTCCCATGGCGCCACACCTTACGCGACGCCCGTGACGGGGCGGGAACGACCGGGTGGCGGCCGCCGGGAGGACGCGTGAGGGAGCGGCCGGCGCTCCCGCCGGACGCTCCCCGGGCCGCCCCGGCGGGGGCTCGGTGCCCCGCTCAGCGGTCCCGGTTGAAGCGCGTGGTGACGTAGAGCAGCAGCAGCAGGATGAACAGCGCGGCGCCACCCGTCAGGTACGGGTTGAGGCTGTCGTGATTGCCCCCCTCGCCCTCGGAGGCGAGCAGGTTCAGGACGGGGAGTGCGGCGGCAGTGCTCATGGTCGGCGGACCTTCTCGGCTCGGATGACGGACCAGGGGTGTGCGGGCCGGTGAGGGCCCACCTGTCATCGTACGGGTGCCGCCACGGCAACCGCTCGGCGGCCCACCGCGTCTGATCCGGCGTGAGCCGGGCGCCCGGCGGGGCCCGGCGGGAGGGTGCTCAGTTGTTGCGGCCGGCCCGCAGCAGGACCCACGCCAGCAGGCCGACGCCGACGAAGGAGGCCACCACGATGATGCGCAGGAAGAGCCCCGGGCCGTTCTCCGTGGAGATCGGGCCGGCCAGGCTGACAAGGGCGGAGGTGGACATCTGCGGGCTCCTCGGACTGCTCGGTACCGCGGCCAGGTCTGGTCTCGGCTCTCCAGGGCATTCAGGGTAAACCGGCCTCACACCCGCGACGGCCACCGCCCCCTGCGGCGCCGTTCGCGCCGCGTAGGGTGAGCCCGGGGACGAGTACGCAACCACGGACGTTGCACAGACAGTCGTTGCAGGCGAAGACCAGCGGGGGCCGGCCAGCTGCCGGGGCCGCCGTCGACCAGGAGGGTACTCACACCATGACCGATACGACCTCGAAGACCCCGAGCCGGCGCCGCCAGCGCTTCCCGGAGATCTCCACCCGCGCCTGGGAGCACCCGGCGGACCGCTCCGCGCTCGTCGCGCTGCGCAAGCTGACCGGCTTCGACGACATCCTGAAGAAGCTCGCCGGGCTGGTCTCCGAGCGCTCGATCCGGCTGATGTTCCTGGCCACCGCGGTGAAGACGTCCGAGCGGCAGTTCCCCGAGCTGCACGGGATGGTGCGCGACGCCGCGTACGTGCTGGACCTGGAGAAGGTCCCGGACCTCTACGTCTCCCAGGACCCGACGGTCAACGCCTACTGCATCGGCATCGACACCCCGATCATCGTGGTGACCAGCGGCCTGGTCGAGCTCCTGGACGAGGAGGAGCTGCGCTCCGTCATCGGCCACGAGGTCGGCCACGCGATGTCCGGCCACGCGGTCTACCGGACGATGCTGCTGATCCTCACCAACATCGCCGCCCGGATCGCCTGGGTGCCGCTCGGCAACCTCGCGATCATGGCGATCGTGACGGCGCTCAAGGAGTGGTTCCGCAAGGCCGAGCTCTCCAGCGACCGGGCCGGCCTGCTCGCCGGGCAGGACCTCCAGGCCTCCATGCGGGCCCTGATGAAGCTGGCCGGCGGCCACAACCTGGCCGAGATGAACGTCGACGCCTTCCTGGAGCAGGCCGAGGAGTACGACAAGGCCGGGGACCTGCGCGACGGCGTGCTCAAGCTGCTGCAGGTGCTGCCGCAGAGCCACCCGTTCGCGGTGGTGCGGGTCGCCAAGCTGAAGAAGTGGGCGGAGAGCGAGGAGTACCGCTCGATCCTGGCCGGTGCCTACCCGCGCCGCTCCGACGACGGCGACACCTCGGTCGGCGAGCAGTGGAAGGCCGCGGCCGACCACTACACGACCTCGGTGAAGGAGAGCAAGGACCCGCTGATGGGCCTGATCCGCGACGTCGCCGGCGGCGCCGCCACCGTCGGCGGCAAGCTCCGCGACACCTTCACCGGCGCCACCCGCGCCAACGGCTCCTCGACGCCGCGCGACGAGGACTGATCCCGCGACGGCTCCCGACGGCTCCCGGCTTCCCGCCGGGGGCCGTCGGCGTCCCCGGCCCCGGCACCCGCCGTGCCCCGGCAGCGGCCCCGGTGTGCCCGAGCGGCCGGCCGCGACGGGGCCCGCCGCCGGACGTCAGCTGCCCGCCAGGACCCCGCAGACCTGCCAGGCCGGACGGGCGTGGTTGCCCGGATCGATCGGCTGCGCGCCCTCCGTCGGCTGCGCACCTTCCGTCGGCTGCGCACCGGTCACGGCGCCGTCCGCCCCCGCCAGCAGCGGCCGGACGTACCCGGCCAGCGAGCCGGCGCAGGGCGCCGGCCCGGCCTGGAGCACCGAGTCCACCAGCCGCAGCTGGGCGGAGGCCAGGTCGATCCGGTCGAACTGGAAGGTCAGCTGCCGCCGGACGGTCTCCAGCGTCACCGGTGCGCCGCTCGGGGCCCCGGCGGGCTTGAGCGCGTAGACGAAGGTGTGGTCGGTGGTGATCTGCAGGGTGGTGCTGTCCGCCTCGTCGATCCGCATCGCTCCGGCCACCTTCACGCTGTCGGCGGCCAGCGCGACCTGCGCCGGGTCGAACCGGACCACCCACCCGGTCAGCGCGTGGTGGCGGTCGTCGACGGGGTGCGCCGCACTGGCGTCGAACTGGGCCTGCTCGCCGGGCGTCACGAAGGCCCGCACATCGGCGGTCGACCCCTGGACCAGGGCCGTCGGCGCCAGCGAGGACGCCACCAGATAGCGCTGGACGGTGTCGAGCGCCTTGGTGACCTCGATCTTGCTGAAGTGCGCGGTGGCCGCCCCGGCGGGCGTCCCCAGACCGATGGCACCGTCCCCGTAGCCGGGCGGCAGCGCGGCGAACGGGGCGGCCGGGTCGGCGACCGGCCGCACGGCCGACGCCGGGCTCAACGCCACCAGGCTGACGGTCAGTTGGCTGCCCTCGGGGCGGGAGGTCTGCCGGTTCGGCGTACTGATGCCGAAGTACACGGCGGCCGCGAAGGCCAGCAGGATCAACAGCAGCAGCGCGAGCGCCTGCCGCGGCACGGTGCCCAGCGGACCGAGCCGCACCCGCGGGCGGGTGGCCCGGCCGAACGAGCCCGCCAGCCGCTCCCGGGCGGAGAGCTCCTGGATCCGGGCAGCACGGACGAAGGATTCGTCGAAGACGACGGACCGGTACTCGTCATCGCTTCCGGAACCACCGTCGGGCGCACCCTCCGGAGGCTCTCGCGGGTCACCCATGACACCAGGGTAAGCCGCATCCGCGCCCCGCCACGAGGGTGTTCACCCAGATTCCCGGGAGCGCTCCGTGACCGGAGGCCCGGCGCGCGAACGCGCTCCGGCGCACTCCGGCGCAGCGTCCGCGAACCAGTGCCTCAGCCCGCCGGCGCGGTGACCACGAGCGACGGTTCGGCCGGCGTGGGCGCCGGATCGACACCCGCGCTGCTGCTCCCCGAGTCGGGCCGCCGGGGCGTACCGCCACCGGAGCCGCCCACACCCTGGTAGACCGCCGCGACCGCCACCGCGACCAGGCTCACGCCCATGATCACGGCGAGCACCCAGGCCACCGGCCGGTGCCAGCGCTGCTGGGCGACATAGCGCCCGCGCCGCGACCGGACCGGGTCGTAGACACTGTCCCGCCCCCAGCGCCCGGCCCGGCGCCCGACCACCCGGCCGGGGCCCGACCACGGATCGGGGTAGAGGCGGTCGTCGTCCAGTCCGCTCGGGTAGGGGCGCAGCTCCAGCGGCACCCCGTCCCCCACGGGAACGTCATAGCCCCAGCCCGGTACCACCGCGTCCGGCTCGAACCGGGCCTCGGCGGCGGCGAGCTGCCGCTCCTTGGCTGTCGGCTCGTGCACGGCGGCGGACCGGACGAAGGCCTCATCGAAGACCACGGTGGCGAACTCGTCGTCCGCACCACCGTGGTCGGCGCCGTCGGGGTACGGCAAGCCCCCCACATCGTCAGCCACGGATTCAGCGTATTACCGGTCGGGCGTTTTGTCTGTGGCTCCTCGCACTTGGTCCGTCACCCGTGTGACGCGGACCGCCCGCCGGGGGCTCCCGGCCGGCTCAGCCGGCGTCGGCCGCCCCGCCCACGGTCTGCGTCGCCTCGCCCCGGACATGCCCGTCACCAGTGACGATGTACTTGGTGCTGGTCAGTTCCGGCAGGCCCATCGGGCCGCGGGCGTGCAGCTTCTGGGTCGAGATGCCGATCTCGGCGCCGAAGCCGAACTCACCGCCGTCGGTGAACCGCGTCGAGGCGTTGACGGCCACCGTCGTCGCGTCGACCAACTGGGTGAAACGGCGGGCCGCGGCCTGCGAGGTGGTCACGATCGCCTCGGTGTGGCCGGAGGACCAGCGGCGGATGTGCGCGACGGCGGCCTCCAGCGAGGGCACCACCGCCGCCGCCAGGTCGTAGGAGAGGTACTCGGCCTCCCAGTCCGCCTCGGTGGCCGGCACCACGGTCGCCGCCGAGCCCTCGGCGGCCTTGAGGACCGCGTCGTCGCCGTGCACCGTCACCCCGGCCTGGGCCAGGGCCGCCAGCGCGAGCGGCAGGAAGGCCCCCGCGACGTCCTGGTGGACGAGCAGGGTCTCGGCCGAGTTGCAGACGCTGACCCGCTGCGCCTTCGAGTTCAGCAGGATGCCGACGGCCATCGCCAGGTCCGTCTCGGCGTCCACGTAGACGTGGCAGTTGCCCGTCCCCGTCTCGATCACCGGCACGGTCGAGCCCTCGACCACGGTACGGATCAGCGAGGCCCCTCCGCGCGGGATCAGCACGTCCACCAGGCCCCGGGCGCGCATCAGCTCCTGGACGGAGTCCCGGCTCTCGCCCGGGACGAGCTGGATCACGTCGGCGGGCAGGCCCGCCGAGACGACGGCGTCGCGCAGCACCGCGATCAGCGCGGTGTTGGAGCGGTAGGCCGAGGCCGAACCGCGCAGCAGTACCGCGTTGCCGGACTTCAGGCAGAGTGCGGCGGCGTCCACGGTGACGTTCGGACGGGCCTCGTAGATGATGCCGACCACGCCGAGCGGGACGCGGACCTGCCGCACGTCCAGGCCGTTGGGCAGGGTGTAGCCGCGCACCACCTCGCCGACCGGGTCGGGCAGGCTGGCCACGTCGCGGACGTCCGAGGCGATCGCGGCGATCCGCTCGTCGGTGAGGGTCAGGCGGTCGATCACCGACTCGGCGGTACCCGCCTCACGGGCCCGGGCGACGTCCTCGGCGTTGGCGGCGGTGATCTCGGCGCTCCGGGCCACCAGGGCGTCCGCGATCGCCGACAGCGCGGCGTCCTTCGCCCGGCGCGGGAGCGGGGCGAGCACGGCGGCGGCCTCCCGGGCTCGGCGCGCTACGGCGAGGACGGGGCTGTCGGCGGTGGCGAGGTCGCTGGTCATGCGCCAAGGGTAGCGAGTGCGCCGCCCCCGCCCACCGGGCATTTCGCCCGGTGAGACATGGGCGCCCAGCAAGGCCCGCACGTGCCGTGCCCCGGGCACGGCACGTGCGTCAGTACGGGTGCACCCCGCCCGGATGGGGTGGCGGGCCGCCGAAGCCCTCGGCGACGCGCTTGTGGTACGTCGCCCGGTCGACCACCTCCAGCCCGACGATCTCCCACGGCGGCAGGTTCGCGGTCACCTTGTGCTCGCCCCAGAGCCGCAGCGCGATCGCCGCCGCGTCGTGCAGGTCCCGGGCCTGCTCCCAGTAGCGGATCTCCGCGTGGTCGGCCGCGTAGCGGGCGGTCAGGAAGAACGAGTGGTCGTGCGCCAGCCGCTCCAGGCCCGCCCGCAACGCGGACAGCGGGGTGGTCTGCCCCGCCACGCTCAGCACCACGTGCCAGAGCCGGGCCTGTTCGGGCACCGTGGGCGGCTCCCCCTCGTCCCGGCGGTCCGGCCGGACCCCGCGTAGCGCGCCGGGCTCCTGCGGCGGCGGACCGGCCGGCCCGGCCGGGGTGTCCGCCCCGCGCCCGCCGTCGATGCTGGTCAGCCGCCGGCCCGCCGTTCCTCCGGTCAGCGCTGCCTCGCGCCTGCGTTCCACCGGCGGCCTCCTGTTCGGCGATCTCGTGTCGTCGTACCCGCCGGCCCCGGTCCGGCGCGTACGGCTGCGCCCCCTCGCCCGCGGCAAGGCCCGCACCGCCGCCGCGCCCGCGGACCGGTCAGCCCCGCAGGACGACCAGGTCGTCGCGGTGGACGACCTCGCGCTCGTACGCGGCACCGAACTCCTGGGCCAGGTCTCGGGTGGACCGGCCGAGCAGCCGGGGCAACTCCCTCGCATCAAAGTTGACCAGTCCGCGCGCCACGATGTGGCCGTTTTCGCCAAGAAGGTCCACCGGATCACCCGCGGCGAACTCCCCGTCGACCTTGGTGACCCCGGCGGGCAGCAGCGAGGCGCCCCCCGAGACGACCGCCGCGACGGCCCCCTCGTCCAGGTGGAGGGCGCCGCGCGGGCTGCTCGCGTGCGCCAGCCAGAGCAGCCGGTCGGAGGAGCGGCTGCCGGTGCGCAGGAAGAGCGTGCCGGTGGGCCGGCCGGCCAGCGCGTCGGCGGCCCGGCTGGCGGCGGTGAGCACCACGGGGATGCCCGCGCCGGTGGCGATCCGGGCCGCCTCCACCTTGGTGACCATGCCGCCGGTACCGACCCCGGCCTTGCCCGCGCTGCCGATCGAGACGCCGTCCAGGTCGTGCGGCCCGGCCACCTGGGCGATCCGGCTGGTGCCGGGGCGGCTCGGGTCGCCGTCGTAGAGCCCGTCCACGTCGGAGAGCAGCACCAGCAGGTCGGCCCGGACCAGGTGGGCGACCAGCGCGGCCAGCCGGTCGTTGTCACCGAACTTGATTTCGGCGGTGGCGACGGTGTCGTTCTCGTTGACGATCGGCATCGCGCCCATCGCCAGCAACTGGTCCAACGTCCGGTAGGCGTTGCGGTAGTGGGCGCGCCGGCTGGCGTCCTCGGCGGTCAGCAGCACCTGGCCGACCCGGATGCCGTACCGGGCGAAGGAGGCGGTGTAGCGGGCGACCAGCAGGCCCTGGCCGACGCTCGCGGCGGCCTGCTGGCGGGCGAGGTCCTTGGGCCGGCGGTCCAGGCCCAGCGGGGCCAGGCCGGCCGCGATGGCACCGGAGGAGACCAGGACCACCTCGGGGGCGTCCGGGCCGCTGCGCACCTTGGCGAGCGCGTCCACCAGGGCGTCGACCCGGTCGGCGTCCAGGCCGCCGGCCGCCGTGGTGAGAGAGGAGGAACCGACCTTGACGACGATCCGTCGTGCGGTCAGGACCTCCTGCCGCAGTGAGTCCTCGCTCATCTCGCTGTACGCCCTTCCGGTGTGGTGCGGGTACGGCGGGCCCGGGCCCGGCCGTCACCCCCGCAATCTACGCGATCGGCGCAGCCCGTCCGCAGGGCATTTCACCGGCTGGACCGCGCCCCTCCCCGGTCACCGGCCGCCCCGGACCGGTCGCGGGACGCCGGGCGGACCGCACCCGCCGGGCGGCCCCCGTCCCGCCCCCGGGCCGGGGGCGGTCCCACCAAGTCCGGCCCCCGCCAAGCGAAGTGACGTTTCATCAGCACCCCCGACGCACCGCGGCCCCGCCTCCGGGAGGAGGCGGGGCCGCGGCGCTACGCGGGTCGGACCGGCCGGCCCTACTCCTCGTCGTCGTCGCCCTCGACGGCGGCCTGGCGGCCACTGGAGAGCGCCTCGAAGGCGAGGAACTCGGACTCGGCCGCGTCGCGGTTCTTCAGCTTGTCGCGGCGGCGGTCGACCGCCGGACGCGGGCTCTCCAAGCGGTGGTCCTCACCGCGGCGGCCGAGCATCTCGGCGCCGGCGGCCATGGTCGGCTCCCAGTCGAAGACGACCGCGTTGTCCTCCGCGCCGATGATGACGGTGTCGCCCTCGTGGGCGCCGACCTTCCAGAGCTTGTCCTCCACGCCGAGGCGGGCCAGCCGGTCGGCGAGGTAGCCGACGGCCTCGTCGTTGGAGAAGTCCGTCTGGCGGACCCAGCGCTCCGGCTTGATACCGCGGATGCGGAAGGCGCCGTCCTCCTCGGTGATGGTGAAGCCCGCGTCGTCCACGGCGGTGGGCCGCAGCACGATCCGGGTGGACTCCTCCAGCGGCTTGGCGGCGCGGGCCTCGGCGACGATCTGCGCCATCGCGAAGTTCAGCTCGCGCAGGCCCTTGCGGGAGGCGGCGGACACCTCGAACACGCGGTAGCCGCGCTCCTCCAGCGAGGCCCGGGTGAGGTCGGCGATGTCCTGGCCGTCCGGGACGTCGACCTTGTTGAGCGCGACCAGTCGCGGCCGGTCCTCCAGGCCGCCGTACTGCGCCAGCTCGGCCTCGATGGTCTCCAGGTCGGTCAGCGGGTCGCGGCCGGGCTCCAGGGTCGCGCAGTCCAGCACGTGGACCAGCGCCGAGCAGCGCTCGACGTGCCGCAGGAACTCCAGGCCGAGGCCGCGGCCCTGGCTGGCGCCCGGGATCAGGCCGGGGACGTCGGCGACGGTGTAGACGAAGTCGCCGGCGGTCACCACACCGAGGTTGGGGACCAGGGTGGTGAACGGGTAGTCCGCGATCTTCGGCTTGGCGGCGGAGATCACCGAGATCAGCGAGGACTTGCCGGCGCTCGGGTAGCCCACCAGGGCCACGTCGGCGACGGACTTGAGCTCCATGACGATGTCACGGGCCTCACCCGGCTCGCCGAGCAGCGCGAAGCCGGGCGCCTTGCGGCGGGACGAGGCCAGCGCCGCGTTGCCCAGGCCGCCCCGGCCGCCGGCCGCGACAACGAAGCTGGTGCCGTGGCCGACCAGGTCGGCGAGGACGTTGCCCTGCCGGTCCATCACGACGGTGCCGTCCGGCACCGGCAGGACGAGGTCATGGCCCTCGGCGCCGGTCCGGTTGCCGCCCGCGCCGGGCTTGCCGTTGGTCGCCTTGCGCTTGGGCGAGTGGTGGTACTCCAGCAGGGTGGTGATCTGCGCGTCCACGGTGAGGATGACGCTGCCGCCCTGACCGCCGTTGCCGCCGTCGGGGCCTCCCAGCGGCTTGAACTTCTCCCGGTGAACGGAGGCGCAGCCGTGGCCCCCGTTACCCGCGGCGACGTACAGCTCGACGCGGTCCACGAAGGTGGTCATGGTTGTGCCTCCAGTGCGAAGAAAGTGTTGCCTGCTTCTCAAGCATGAAGGGTGGACCGGATCATTCCGGCCCACCCTTCATTGTGAGTCTTGTCGGACTCAGGCCTCGACGGCCACGATGTTGACGACCTTGCGGCCGCGACGGGTGCCGAACTGCACCGCACCGGCGGACAGCGCGAACAGGGTGTCGTCGCCACCACGGCCGACGTTGGCGCCCGGGTGGAAGTGGGTGCCACGCTGGCGGACGATGATCTCGCCGGCGGAGACGACCTGGCCGCCGAAGCGCTTCACGCCGAGGCGCTGGGCGTTCGAGTCACGGCCGTTCCGGGTAGAGCTTGCGCCCTTCTTGTGTGCCATCTCGCTATCCCCTTACTTGCTGACGGAGTCGATGCTCGTGATCCGCACAGCAGTGTGCTGCTGGCGGTGACCCTGGCGGCGACGGTAACCGGTCTTGTTCTTGTAGCGCAGGATGACGATCTTGTCGCCCTTGGTCTGGTCGACCACCTCGGCGTGAGCCTTCACGCCGGCCAGCACCCACGGGTCGGAGGTGACAGCTTCACCATCGACGACCAGGATGGTGGAGAGCTCCACCGAGTCACCCGGCTTGGCCTCGATACGGTCGATCTCCAGCACGTCGCCGACGGCGACCTTGTGCTGGCGGCCGCCTGCGCGAACGATCGCGTACATGCGGTACCCACTTTCCTAACTCGGTCGGAGCTCCAGATGCCAGCCACCTGGGTACGGACACAGGGGCCTCTCCCCGACTCCTCTGACGAGGGGCCCGGAAGGTGATGTGTTCGGGAGCGACGGCGTAGACACGCCGAGGGTCAAGAATACGGACCGGCCCCCTCGGGGGCAAACCGGGCCGTCCCGGTCCGGGGCGGGCGCGAGCCCGCCCCGGACCGACGCACTACTCGGCTGCCGAATCACCCTCGGCGGCCGCGGCCTTCTTGGCCGCCGCGCTCGTCCGCTTGGTGGCGGTCTTGCGGGCGGTGGTCTTCTTCGCGGCGGCCGCCGTGGTGGTGGTCTTCTTGGCGGCCGTCTTCTTCGCGGTGGTCTTGCGGGCGGCCCGCTTCTTCGGGGCCGGCGCCTCCTCGGCGGGCTCCTCGGCCGGGGCGGCCTCGGCGGCGGGCTCCGGCGTGCCGGTCTCCGCGGCCGCCTCGGGCTCCGTCGCGACCGGCTCGGCCGCGGCCGGCGCCTCGACGGGTGCCTCGACGGCCTCCGCCACCGGCTCGGCCGGGGCCTCGGCGGGCGTCTCGACGGCCGCGAAGGCCGCCTGCAGCGCCGCGTCGGCACGGGCCTGCAGCACCACGATCTCGGCCTCGGCGGGCGCCCCGGCCGGAGCCGTCGCCTTGCGCACCGCCCGGCGGCGGGTGCGGCCGGCCGGCGCCGCCGTGGCGGCGGGGATCTCGACCAGGCTCGGCTGGGCCGTCTCCTCGACGACCACCGGCTCGGTCACCGGCTCGGTCACCGGCTGGGCCACCGGCTCGACGACGGCCTCGGCCTCGACCTCGGCCACCGGCACGTCGATCGCGAGCTGCCCCTCGACCTCCTCGTGCTCCGGAGCCTCGATGTCGGCCTCGATGTCGGCCTCGACCACGGTCTGCGCCTCGTCCTGGGCGCCGCCGCCCTTGCCCCGGCGTCGGCGCTTGCCGCCGCCCGAGGCCGGCTCGCCCGCCGCGACGGCGTGGCCGCCGCCGGTGTGGACGTGGCTGCTCGGCTGCTCCATGTGGACGATCACGCCGCGCCCGTTGCAGTGGACGCACGGCTCGGAGAAGGACTCCAGCAGGCCCTGGCCGACCCGCTTGCGGGTCATCTGGACCAGGCCCAGCGAGGTGACCTCGGCCACCTGGTGCTTGGTCCGGTCCCGGCCCAGGCACTCCAGCAGACGGCGCAGCACCAGGTCCCGGTTGGACTCCAGCACCATGTCGATGAAGTCGATCACGATGATGCCGCCGAGGTCGCGCAGCCGCAGCTGGCGCACGATCTCCTCGGCCGCCTCGATGTTGTTGCGGGTGACGGTCTCTTCGAGGTTGCCGCCCTGACCGACGAACTTGCCGGTGTTGACGTCGATGACGACCATCGCCTCGGTGCGGTCGATCACCAGCGAACCGCCGCTGGGCAGCCAGACCTTGCGGTCCAGCGCCTTCATCAGCTGCTCGTCGATCCGGTAGGTCGCGAACACGTCGACCTCGGAGGTCCACCGCTGCAGGCGCTCGGCCAGGTCGGGGGCCACGTTGGAGACGTAGTCGTGGATGGTGTTCCACGCCTCGGTGCCGGAGACGATGACCTTGGTGAAGTCCTCGTTGAAGATGTCGCGGACGACCCGGACGGTCATGTCCGGCTCGCCGTAGAGCAGCGCGGGGGCGTTGCCGGTCGCGGCCTTCTTCTGGATCTCCTCCCACTGCTGCTGGAGGCGCTGGACGTCACGGGTCAGCTCGTCCTCGGAGGCGCCCTCGGCGGCGGTGCGCACGATGACGCCCGCGTCGTCCGGGACGATCTTCTTGAGGATCTGCTTCAGACGGGCCCGCTCGTTCTCGGGCAGCTTGCGCGAGATGCCGGTCATCGAGCCCTCGGGCACGTAGACCAGGTAGCGGCCGGGCAGCGAGATCTGGCTGGTCAGGCGGGCGCCCTTGTGGCCGATCGGGTCCTTGGAGACCTGCACCAGGACGGACTGGCCGGACTTCAGCACCGACTCGATCCGGCGCGGGCCACCGTGGCCGCCCAGCGAGCCGAAGTTCACCTCACCGGCGTACAGCACCGCGTTGCGGCCCTTGCCGATGTCGACGAAGGCGGCCTCCATCGACGGCAGCACGTTCTGGACCTTGCCCAGGTAGACGTTGCCGACGTACGAGGTGGCCTGCTCCTTGTTGACGTAGTGCTCGACCAGCACGCCGTCCTCGAGGACGCCGATCTGGGTGCGCTGGCCGTTCTGGCGCACCACCATGACGCGCTCGACCGACTCGCGACGGGCCAGGAACTCGGCCTCGGTGATGATCGGCACCCGGCGGCGGCCCAGCTCGCGGCCCTCACGGCGGCGCTGCTTCTTGGCCTCCAGTCGGGTGGAGCCCTTGATGGACTGCACCTCGTCCGGGTCGAACGACGGCTCGGTGGAGCGGCGGCGCGGCTCGCGCACCTTCACCACCGTGCGGACGCCGTCCTCGGTGGTCTCGGCGGCCTCGCCGGCACCGGCCTCGCCACTGCGACGGCGGCGACGACGGCGACGACGGGACGAGGCCAGGCCGACCGACAGGTCGTCGTCGTCCTCGCCGTCCTCGTCCTCGGCCTCGGCCTCGGCGGCCGGCTCCTGGACGGGCTGCTCGGTCTCGGCCGTCTCGGCCTCGAAGTCCTCGGCCTCGCCACGACGGCGGCGGCGGCCGCCCCGGCGGCGACGGCGGGACGGACGACCGTCCTCCCACTCGTCCTCGGCCTCGGGACCGGCGGCGGGCGCCTCGACGGCGGCCGGGGCCGCGACCGGGGCGGGCGGCGCGACCGGGGCCTCGACCACGGGGGCGGCGGGCGCCACCGGAGCGGCGGCGGCCGACCTGCGGCGGTTCGGGGTCTGCACCCGCACCTGGGTGCGGGTACGGCGACGGCGGCCGACGCCGCTGTACTCGTACTCGTCCTCCTCCGTGCTCTTCACGGCGGGGGCTTCGGCCGGAGCCGGGGTCTCGGCCGGGGCGGCCGCGGCCGCGACGGGGGCGGCGGCGGCCTGGGCCGACGGCGCGGTGTAGGGGGCCGGCTCCTGGAAGACGGGGGCCTGGAAGATCGCGGTGGACGGGCGGACCGCACGGCGGCGCACCCGGTGGGTCGGCTCGGCCTCGGCGACCGGCGCGGGGGCCGGGGCGGGCTCCGGCTCGGCGGCGGGCGCGACGGCCTCGGCCTCCTCGGCGGGCTCCTCCTCCGCGGCGGGCTCCTCGACCGGGGCCTCCTCGACGACCGGCGCGGCCTCGGCCACGCGGCGGCGACGGGGGCGGCGGGCGGGGGCCGCGGGGGCCTCCTCGACCGGCGTGGCCTCGGCGACGGGCGCCTCGGCGGGTGCGGCCTCGACCGGGGTCTCGACGGGTGCGTCGGCCGCGGCGGGCGCGCTCACCGGCGCCTCGGCCCGCTTGCGGGTCCGGCGGGCCCTGGCGGGCTTCTCGGCCACGGGCTCGGCGGCCGGCTCGGCGGCCGGCGCCTTCGCGGCGGGGGCCTCGGCGGCGGGCGCCTCGGCCTCGGCCGGCGTCACGACGATCGGGGTGGCCTCCGGCGCCCCGGCGGGCGCCTCGGCCCGCTTGCGGGTCCGGCGGGCCCGGACCGGCTTCTCGGCGGCCGGTTCGGCGGCCGGCGCCTCCACGGCGGGGGCCTCGGCGGCGGGCGCCTCGGTCGCGATGACCGTCTCGGCGCCGTCGGCGGCCGCGCCCTGCGGGGTGCCCGCGGGGCGGGACACCGCACGGCGGCGGCGGCGCGGCGGTGCGCCGGTCGTGCCGTCGCCGGTGGCGGCGGTGTTCTCGTTCGGTTCCGTCGCCGCGTTCTGCTGCGGATCGGTGTTATCGAGCATGCGGGTGGATCTCCCGTCAGGCCCCCGGGCTCCGTATCCGGGCACGGCAGGGCACCGGTGGCCGGCCGGCATCACGAGGATGCTCGGGCCGGACCCTTTCCTGGTGCCGCCGTGCGGACGCGAGGCCGCACAGGGGCTCGTAGTCTCGCTCGGCGCCCCGCACGCGGCGGGGTGTCGAAAGTCTTCTGGTCTGCCCAGTCTTCTGAGGTTTTCCCAAGCTGCGCCGTTCCCCAACCCCGGGTGGCTCCCGGACGGGGACCTCGGGCCCACCGACCATCCGGGTCGGCGGGCCGCAAGAGGCCGGCCTGTGCTTCGACGACGCTCGCTCCCCTGGGGAGCCGCGGGGGCCTGGAGGACCAACGGGTCCAGTGAGGCACTGGACCAGGCCTCCGCCCGCTAGGCGGACGCGGTTGCGCGCGGCTCGTCGGCGGCCACAGGGCCGACCGGAGCCGCGGCGCGGTCGAGCGCCAGCGGGTCGGTCACCGTGCCGGTCTCCTCGTCGAGCGGCCCCTGCGCCAGCCTGGTCACCTCTGCGGGGACCGGCGGCGCCAGGTCAGCCGTCGCACGGAGACCGGACAATACGTCGTCGGGTCGTACGGCTGGTGTGGCGTGTCGTACTACCAGGCGCAGTATCGCACAGGCACGGCCGGTCCGAACATCGCGGGCCCCTTCGCCCTCCGTGTCCGCACCGTCGTCGACCTGCGGCGAGAGGATTTCCAGCGCCGCGACCGCGCCGCGCGCGTCGAAGACGCGCACGCCGTTCTTGGTGCGGCGTTCGACCTCGACCCGCTCCTCGGCGAGGAAGGCGGCGGCCGCGCGGGACGCCTCCGGCCCGGTGACACCGTCCAGCCGGACCTGCCATTCGGAGGCTTCCAGACGCTCGACGAAGTTCGGCGTCCGGACTTCGACCGCGTCGATGATGTCGAGGCCCTTCGGCAGCGACTCGTCCAGCTGCGCGCGCAGCTCCTCGGGGTCGCGGTGGGCCGCCAGGCCGATCTCCAGGTACTCCGCCTCGCTGGCCACCCCGGTGGGGGCCGCGTTGGCGTAGGACACCTTCGGGTGCGGTGTGAAGCCGGCCGAGTAGGCCATCGGCACGGCCGACCGGCGCAGGGCGCGCTCGAAGGCGCGCTGGAAGTCGCGGTGGCTGGTGAAGCGGAGCCGGCCGCGCTTGGTGTAGCGGAGACGGATCCGCTGCACCGTCGGCGCGGGCGGCGGACCGTCGGGCGTACGGCGTGCCAGAGTCGCTCAGTCCTTAGTCAGATGTCCCCGTCCGGCGTGACACGATCGCGCCACTCTCCGGACTCTGTCACCCAAAGGGTACGCGCCCGCGCGCCACCTTCGCTCCGCCCCTGGTCAGCCCGGATGCGCGAAACCCCGGCCGGAGCGCCCGGCCGGGGTCCCGCGATGGCGTGCGCCGCCCTACTTGACGACCGTCAGCGGCAGGAGCTTCTTGCCCGTCGGGCCGATCTGGATGGCCGTGTCCATCTGAGGACAGACACCGCAGTCGAAGCACGGGGTCCAGCGGCAGTCGTCGACCTCGACCTCTTCGAGGGCGTCCTGCCAGTCCTCCCAGAGCCAGTCCTTGTCGAGGCCGCTGTCCAGGTGGTCCCAGGGCAGCACCTCCTCGTAGGTGCGCTCGCGGGTGGTGTACCAGTCGACGTCGACGCCGGTGCCGGCCAGGCCCTTCGCGGCCGAGGCCATCCAGCGGTCGTAGGAGAAGTGCTCGCGCCAGCCGTCGAAACGGCCGCCGTCCTCGTAGACCGCCCGGATGACGGCGCCGATCCGGCGGTCACCCCGGGAGAGCAGGCCCTCGACGATGCCGGGCTTGCCGTCGTGGTAGCGGTAGCCGATGTTCTTGCCGTACTTGCGGTCGCCGCGGATCGAGTCGCGCAGCTTGGCCAGCCGGGCGTCGGTGTCCTCGGCGGACAGCTGCGGGGCCCACTGGAACGGGGTGTGCGGCTTGGGCACGAATCCGCCGATCGAGACGGTGCAGCGGATGTCGTTCTGGCCGGTGACCTCGCGCCCCTTCTGGATGACGTTCTTCGCCATCTCACCGATCTGGAGGACGTCCTCGTCGGTCTCGGTGGGCAGGCCGCACATGAAGTACAGCTTCACCTGGCGCCAGCCGTTGCCGTACGCGGTGGAGACGGTGCGGATGAGGTCCTCCTCCGACACCATCTTGTTGATCACCTTGCGCATGCGCTCACTGCCGCCCTCGGGGGCGAAGGTGAGGCCCGAGCGGCGGCCGTTGCGGCTGAGCTCGTTGGCGAGGTCGATGTTGAAGGCGTCGACCCGGGTGGACGGCAGCGACAGACCGATCTTGTCCTCGGTGTAGCGGTCGGCCAGGCCCTTGGCGATGTCACCGATCTCGGTGTGGTCGGCGCTGGACAGCGACAGCAGGCCGACCTCCTCGAAGCCGGTGGCCTTCAGCCCGCGCTCCACCATCTCGCCGATGCCGGTGATGCTTCGCTCCCGCACGGGGCGCGTGATCATGCCGGCCTGGCAGAAGCGGCAGCCGCGGGTGCAGCCGCGGAAGATCTCGACGGACATCCGCTCGTGCACCGTCTCGGCGAGCGGGACGAGCGGCTGCTTGGGGTAGGGCCACTCGTCGAGGTCCATCACGGTGTGCTTGGAGACCCGCCACGGCACGCCCGGCGCGTTCGGCACCACTCGGGCGATCCGGCCGTCGGCCAGGTACTCCACGTCGTAGAACCGGGGGACGTACACGCCGCCGGTGCGCGCCAGGCGCAGCAGCAGCTCGTCGCGCCCGCCCGGGCGGCCCTCGGCCTTCCAGCCGCGGACCAGCTCGGTGATGTCCAGGACGGCCTGCTCGCCGTCGCCCACCACCGCGCAGTCGATGAAGTCGGCGATCGGCTCGGGGTTGAACGCGGCGTGGCCGCCGGCCAGCACGATCGGGTCGTCCACCGTCCGGTCGCGGGCCTCCAGCGGGATGCCGGCCAGGTCGAGCGCGGTCAGCATGTTGGTGTAGCCGAGCTCGGTGGAGAACGAGAGCCCGAACACGTCGAAGGCCTTGACCGGCCGGTGCGCGTCCACGGTGAACTGCGGGACGTCGTGCTCGCGCATGAGCGCTTCGAGGTCCGGCCAGACGCTGTAGGTGCGCTCGGCGAGCACGCCCTCGCGCTCGTTGAGCACCTCGTAGAGGATCATGACGCCCTGGTTGGGCAGGCCGACCTCGTAGGCGTCGGGGTACATCAGCGCCCAGCGGACGTCGCAGGCGTCCCAGTCCTTGACGGTCGAGTTGAGCTCGCCGCCGACGTACTGGATCGGCTTCTGGACGTGCGGGAGGAGGGCCTCCAGGCGTGGGAAGACCGATTCGACAGTCATGTACTAGGAACCCTTACGACGTTGAATGGTGTCGCTGGCATCGGACCCGGTGGGGTGGTGCGCGACGGCTGGGAGGGGTGACCCTCAAGGGTAGCCGAATCCCGGGACGCTCCGGCCGGCCGCGGGCCTGGGCCGGCCCCCGAGCGGGGGTCGAATCGGCTGTTGACAGCCCCGGACGGCCCATGCGGTACTGGCAGGGCTCCGCCGGGAGGCCCTGCACGCCATCGGGACAAGGAAGTTGACCATGCACGACGGCACCGACACCGGCCTCCTGACATGACCGACACCGGCCGGCGGGTGCCCCAGTGCCACCCCGCGCCCGAGCAGGCCGACCGCTACCTCACGGTGGCCCGCGCCGAGGCGGCGGCCCGCCGGCTCGCCCGCCGCCATCCGGGCCGCTGCCGGCTGCGGGAGGTGGGCCGCTCCCGGGCCGGGCACCCGCTGCTGCTGCTCTCCGTGGACGCGGGCCCGGACGCCGTCCTGGTGGTCGGCGGCCCGCACCCCAACGAGCCGGTCGGCGTCAGCAGCGCCCTGCGGCTGGCCGAGCGGCTGCTGGACCACCCGCCCCGGCCGGGCGTCTCCTGGCACATCCTGCCCTGCCTGGACCCGGACGGCGCCGCGTTCAACGCCGGCTGGCTGGACGGCCCGCTCACCATGCGCCGCCACTACGAGCACTTCTTCCGGCCCTCCTTCGAGGAGCAGCCCGAGCTGCTGCCGCCCGCCGGCGCCGACCGCGCGCCGATGCCGGAGAGCCTGGCGCTGACCGGTCTGATCGACGAGCTGCGGCCGTTCCTGCAGTGCTCCCTGCACGGCGTGGACTTCGGCGGCGCCTTCGTGCAGCTCACCGGGCCCGTCCCGGGCCTGTCCGAGCGCTTCGGCCGCTCGGCGGCGCGCGGCGCCGTCCCGCTGGACGTCGACTCGTACGACGCGGTCGGCTGGGCCAGCCCCGCCCCCGGGACGTACCTGATGCCCGCGCCCGGCGGCTCCGGCCTGTCCCGGGCGCTCCCGGACGAGCCCGAGCTGTCCACCTGGTCGTACGCCGGCCGCCACGGCGGGGTGACGGCCGTCCTGGAGGTGCCGATGTGGGCCGTCGACGCGGTGGGGGACGGCCGCCGGCACCCGGCCGTCCGGCAGGCGGTCGGGACCGCCGCCCGGGTGCTGCGGGACCGCGCCGAGGAGCTGTCCGGCCTGCTCGTACACGTCCCGCCGCACGCCCGCCGGGCCTACGGCCCGATGGTGCGCGCCGTGGAGTTCACGCTGGCGGTCTGCTCGCCGGTCGCCGACGAGTGGCTGGAGCAGTGGTGCGCCCAGCCGCTCACCGTCTCCCGGGTGACCACCGCCGGGCTCGCCGCCGCGCGGATCCCGCTGCGGGTGGCCTCGGTGCTGCTGCGCCTGCTGGCGGACACCGGGGGTCCGGCCGTGGACGCCGCCCGCGAGCGGGCGCTGGGGATCGTCACCGAGAGCCTGGACCAGTTGCGCCACCGCTTCGGCGCCCGCTGGGTGCCGGTGGAGGTCCAGACCGCCCACCAGACCCGCGCGGTGCTCGCCGCGGCCGCCTGCCTGCGCGGCCGGAGCCGGTAGCGGCGGGCCGCCCGCACGGCGGCGGGGCCGGTCCGGGGGGGTGACCCCGGACCGGCCCCGCCGGTGCGTCCGTGCGCTCAGGCCGCTATCGGCCGCTGGCTCTGCACCGCCTGCAGCAGTCCGATCGCCACCCAGGTCGAGAACATCGACGACCCTCCGTAGGAGACGAACGGCAGCGGGATGCCGGCCACCGGCATGATGCCCAGGCACATCCCTATGTTCTCGAAGCCCTGGAAGGCGAACCAGGCGACCACTCCGGCGGCCACGATGGTGCCGTACAGGTCGGTGGCGTGCCGGGCGATCCGGCAGGCCCGCCAGAGCACCACGCCGAGCAGCACGATGATGGCCATCGCCCCGAGGAAGCCCAGCTCCTCGCCGGCCACCGTGAAGACGAAGTCGGTCTGCTGCTCCGGCACGAACTGCCCGGTGGTCTGCGTCCCGTGGAACAGGCCCTTGCCGGTGAGCCCGCCCGAGCCGATCGCGATCCGGGCCTGGGCGGTGTTGTAGCCCACTCCGGACGGGTCCAGCGCCGGGTTGGCGAAGGCCGCGAAGCGGTCGATCTGGTATTTGCTCAGCACCCCGAGCTTCCAGATCGCCACGCAGCCGCCGACGCCGGCCAGGATCAGCCCGAACACCCAGCGGTTGGCCGCGCCGGAGGCGAGCAGGATGCCCAGCACGATGACGGCCATGACCATCACCGACCCGGCGTCCGGCATCAGCATCACGATCGCCATCGGCACGGTGGCCCAGACCAGTCCGCGGAAGACCGCCCGGTGCGAGGGGAACTCCCGCTCCCCCGCGTCCACCTGGTCGGACAGCACCACGGCCATCGCCAGCACGATCGCCAGCTTGGCGAACTCGGCCGGCTGGACGGAGAAGCCACCGCCGAGCTGGATCCAGGAGTGCTGGCCGTTGATGGTCGAGCCGAGCGGGCTCAGCGTGGCCACCAGCAGCAGGATCACCGCGACGTACAGGAACGGCACCACCGTGCGGAACCGCCGGCTCCCTATCCCTATCACCACCGCGCACAGCACCAGTCCGATCACCACGTTGGTGAGGTGCCGGAACAGGAAGTACTGCGGATCGCCGTGGGTGAGCGAGTCCCGCCCCCGGGTGGCGGACCAGACCAGCAGCGAGCTGCCCAGCGACAGCACCATCGCGGCCAGCAGCAGTATCCAGTCGATCCGCCAGAGCGGGGAGTCCTTGGCGAGGGCCTTCGAGACCCCGCTGCGCTGCGGGGCGAGCCGCAGCTGGCGGTACGAGCCGTAGGAGGTCATGTCCGGCTCCTTCCGGTGCTCCGGTTGGGCTCGACGGCGGCGGCGTCCACCGCGGCGAGCGCGATCGGCGGGCCGGCCGGCGGTGCCGGGTCCAGGAAGACCCGCGGCGAGCCGCCGGTCACGCCCGGGTCCCCGGCGGCGGCGGTGAAGCCGGCCGGCTTGATGATGGCGGTGCCGTCCGCGTTGAACTTCGGCAGCTCGGCCTGCGGCTTGGGCAGCAGTGCCTTGCCGTTGTCGATGTTGCCCTTGTCGTCGACGCCGTAGAGCGACTGGTAGATCCGTCGGATCGCGTCGCCGGAGCCACCGGAGCCGGTGCCGCCCTGGCTTATCGTCATCACGACCGCGTAGTCGCCGCTGTAGGTGGTCAGCCACGAGGTGGTCTGCTTGCCCTCGACCTCGGCGGTGCCGGTCTTGGCGTGCAGCTCGATCTTGCCCTGCGGCCAGCCGGCGCCGGTGAACTTCCAGGCGGCGGTACCGCTGGTGACGACGCCCGCGGTGGCCTGGTCGATGTAGCTCAGCAGCTTCTGGTCGCCGGGGAACTTGGCGTCCTCGTGCGGGGCGATCTCGCGGACGAGCTCCCCGCCCGGGCTTATCACCGCCTTGGCGACGGTCGGCCGGTAGAAGGTGCCGCCGTTGGCGAGCGCCGAGTAGATCCGGGCCATCTGGATCGGGGTGACGAGGGTGTCGCCCTGGCCGATCGCGAAGTTGACCGAGTCACCGGCGCGCATCTGGTAGCCGTCGACGCAGTTCTCCCGGGCGATCTGGTCGGAGAAGGTGTTGCCGCCCTTCTCCGCCTGCCGGCACCAGGCGTCCTTGTTGTTGTCGTAGAAGGACTGCTTCCACTGCCGGTCCGGCACCCGGCCGGTGACCTCGCTGGGCAGGTCGATGCCGGTCTTGGCGCCGAGGCCGAACTGGTGGGCGGTCTTGAAGAACCAGTCGGCGGTCTCCTTCTTCGGCTTGATGCCGCCGTCCTTCATCCACTGGTCGTAGGCCAGCCCGTAGAAGACGGTGTCGCAGGAGACTTCGAGCGCCTTCTCCAGCGTGATCGAGCCGAAGCTCTCGCTCTCGAAGTTCTTGAACTCACGGCCGCCGATGGTCATGCTCTTCGGGCACGGGTACGTCCCGTCCAGCGAGTAGCCGGCCTGCACGGCGGCGGTGGTGGAGATGACCTTGAAGGTCGAGCCGGGCGCGGACTGACCCTGTATGGCCCGGTTCAGCAGCGGGAAGTTGGAGTCCTTGCTGGTCAGTGCCTGGTAGTCCTTGCCGGAGATACCGCCCTGCCAGAGGTTGGGGTCGTACGTCGGCGCGCTGGCCATCGCCACGATCCGCCCGGTGTGCACGTCCATGACGACCGCGGCGCCGGAGTCGGCCTCGTAGTTGCGGTTGGTCACCTTGTCGAAGGTCTTCCTGGCGTCGTTCATCGCCTGCGCCAGGTTGTCCTCGACGACCTTCTGCACCCGGGCGTCGATGCTGGTCACCAGGTTGTTGCCGGTCTGCGGCTCGACGATGCCGGCGTTGCCGATCACCCGGCCGAGGTTGTCCACCTCCAGCTTGGTGATCCCGGCCGTCCCGCGCAGGTCGCGGTCGTACACCGACTCCAGGCCGGCGCGGCCGATCTGGTCGGCCGGCAGGTAGCGGTCCAGGCCGGTCTTGTCGGCGGTCTTGCTGACCTCCTCGTCCGTCACCGGCGAGAGGTAGCCGAGCACCTGGGCCATGTTGGCGCCCTCGACGCCGGTGTAGTGGCGCACGGCGGTGGGCTGCGCGGTCACCCCGGGGAAGTCCTCGCGGCGCTCCATCATCTGCAGCGCCTGCTGGGTGGTCGCCTCCTTGGTGACCGGGATCGGCTGGTACGGCGAGCCGTTCCAGCACGGCTGCGGCGTCTTGGCGTCGCAGAGCCGGACCTTCTCCTGGACGTCCTTGGCCGGCATGCCGAGCACCTCGGCGAGCCGGCCCAGCACCGCCTTGCCGCCGTCCTTCTGCTGGAGCAGCGAGGTGCGGCTGACCGAGACCACCAGCCGGGTCTCGTTGCCGGCCAGGATGCGGCCCGAGGCGTCGAGGATCTCGCCGCGCACGGCGGGTTCGACGACCTCGCGGATGTGGTTGCCGGTCGCCTTGGCGGTGTAGACGCTGGCGTTGCGGATCTGCAGGTACCAGAGCCGGCCACCGAGGGTGGCGAGCAGCGACAGCACCAGGATCTGCAGTACCACCAGACGGATCGTCACCCGCCGGGTACGGCCGGTCTCGGGGATGTTGCTCACGTCTCGTGCGCTCCAGAGTGCGGTGTTCCGGGGTTCATGGGCGGGGGCGGGGGCTACGGCCGCTTGGCGAAGCCGAGCGAGCGCCGCTTCTTGTAGCCCGGCCCGGACGAGGTCTCACGGGTCGTCCGGTAGCGGGCGAGCGTGCCCAGCCCGGGGCCGCCCTCGTCGTCACCGGCCGCGGCGGCCACCGGGTCGCGCCCGAAGCGGCGGCCGATCAGCATCACCGCCGGGACGACGAACGGCGCCAGCAGCAGGTCGTACAGCAGGGCGGTGAGCACCAGGCTGCCGAGGCCGACGTGGCGGGCGGCGGTGTCGCCGACCAGGGCGCCGACCATCGCGTACAGCAGGGTGGAGGCGACCGCCGCGGCGGCCACCACCAGCAGCGCGCTGGAGACCGAGCGCTGCCGGCCGTGGTCGGGGCGCAGCAGTCCGGCGGCGTAGCCCATCAGGCAGAGCACCAGCGCGTAGCGGCCGATCGCGTGGTCGGACGGCGGCGCGAGGTCGGCCAGCAGGCCGGCGGCGAAGCCCACCAGGCAGCCGCCGGTCGGCCCGTAGACCATCGCCAGGCCGACCACCACGAGGAGCAGTATGTCCGGTGTGGCGCCCGGGAGTTGGAGCCTGCCGAAGACGCTGACCTGAAGGATCAGGCCGAGCAGGACGAGGACGGCGGTGACGGGGACGCGGGCGAGGCGCATGGTTCAGTTCCCCCCAGTGGTCTTGGCGGGCGGGGCGGCGGCGGCCGGGACGGCGGGCGCGGCCGGGGCCGGGGCCGCCGCCTGGCCCTGGGCGGCCGGGGCCGGCGGCAGGACGGCGTCGCGCGGGTCGGTGCGCGGCGGCACGACCACCACGCCGACCAGGTCGAGCCGGGTGAACTGGACGAAGGGCTCGACCAGGATCGTCTTGGTCAGCTGGCCCGGGGTCGCCTCGACCTGGACCACCTTGCCGACCGGGACTCCGGGCACGAACGGGCGGCCGCTCTGCGAGCCGAAGGTGACCAGCCGGTCGCCCTCCTTCACCTGGGCCTTGCCGTTCAGCAGGGAGACCTTCATCGCGCTGGTGCCGCCGCCGGAGGCGAAGCCGATCTCCCCGCTGCCCTCCAGCCGGGCCCCGGCGCTGAAGCCCGGGTCGGAGGCGAGCAGGACGGTGGAGGTGGTCGGGGCGACGGTGGTGATCCGGCCGACCAGGCCCTGGCCGTTGATCACCGTCATGTCCCGGGTGAGGCCGTCGTCACCGCCGGCGTCGATGGTGATGGTCCAGGAGAAGCCCTGCGCCGGCCCGATCGCGATCACCTGGGCGGCCTTGACGGTGTACCCGCCGGAGCCGGCGGTGCGCAGCAGGTCGTCGAGTTGCTTGGTGCGTCCGCCGGCCATGTCGGAGGAGGCCAGCTTCTGGCGCAGCTCGGTGTTCTCGCGGGCCAGCTGGTCGGTGCGGCCGCTGTGGCCGGTGGCGTCGCGGAAGGCGCGGACGGTGTCGGCCACCGGGTCGACCACCGTGGCGGCGCCGCGCTCGACCGGGCCGAGGACGCCTGCGGCGGCGCGCCGGGCGCCGCCGAGCGGCGAACTCTCGCCGCCCTTGATGTCCACGGTGATCAGCGCGAAGGCGACGGCCACCAGCAGGATGAGCAGCAGCCGGCTCTCTCGTGTGTCCCTCACGGTGCTGGTACTGCCCCTTCGTACCTGGCCGCCCACCCGGGCTGTGGGCCCGGGCGGGGGCCGTTCAGTTGACTACAAGGTCTGACGTCTCTGCTAACGGCGCGGCTGGGCGTCGAGTACCTGCTGGAGGGCCTCGAACTCCTCGACGCACTTGCCGGAGCCGAGCGCCACGGAGTCCAGCGGGTTCTCGGCGATGTGGATCGGCATGCCGGTCTCGCGGCGCAGCCGCTCGTCCAGGCCGCGCAGCAGGGCGCCGCCGCCGGTGAGCACGATGCCGCGGTCCATGACGTCGCCGGCGAGCTCGGGCGGGCACTGGTCGAGGGTGGTCTTGACCGCGTCGATGATCGAGTTGACCGGCTCGTCGATGGCCTCGCGGACCTCGGCCGCCGAGATGACGACGGTCTTGGGCAGGCCGCTGACCAGGTCGCGGCCGCGGATCTCGGCGTGCTCGTCCTTCTCGCCCTCCAGCGCGAAGGCGGAGCCGATGCTCATCTTGATCTGCTCGGCGCTGCGCTCGCCCAGGAGGAGCGAGTACTCCTTCTTGATGTGCTGGACGATCGCGTTGTCCAGCTCGTCGCCGGCCACCCGGATCGACTGCGCGGTGACGATGCCGCCGAGCGAGATCACGGCCACCTCGGTGGTGCCGCCGCCGATGTCGACCACCATGTTGCCGGTGGCCTCGTGGACCGGCAGGCCGGCGCCGATCGCGGCCGCCATCGGCTCCTCGATGATGTGCACCTGGCGCGCGCCGGCCTGCGAGGAGGCCTCGATCACGGCGCGGCGCTCGACCCCGGTGATGCCCGAGGGAACGCAGACCACGACGCGGGGGCGGGCCAGGTAGCGGCGGCGGTGGATCTTGAGGATGAAGTAGCGGAGCATCCGCTCGGTGATCTCGAAGTCGGCGATCACGCCGTCCTTGAGCGGGCGGATGGCGACGATGTTGCCGGGCGTGCGGCCGATCATCTTCTTGGCCTCGGCGCCGACCGCCAGGATGCCGCCGGTGTTGGTGTTGACCGCGACCACGGACGGCTCGTTGAGCACGATCCCCTTGCCCCTGACGTACACCAGCGTGTTGGCGGTTCCGAGGTCGATCGCCAGATCGCGGCCGATGAACGACAGGTTGGTTGCCATGGGGTGTAGGTGCCTTCCCGGGCTCGGAGTCATTGCGGGGGGTGGACGAGGGAGCACGCCCACGGCTTGGGCGAAGACGAGCTGACCAGCCGTACCGGGCCCATGAGTCGCGTCCATCGTAGTCACGCCCGCCAGTACGGACGTCGACGTGGGGCATACCGTCCATTGTCCGGAGCGTGATCGCTTCTCCGAGCATTGGGACGCCGTGTCGGCGTCCCCAGTTCCCTATTTCACGATAAGAATGCCCCGGCCGGGCCAATGGTCCCGACCGGGGCACCCGAAGGTCCTGGGTGGTTCTCAGGCGTGCGTCGGGAAGAAGATCTTGATCTCGCGCTCGGCGGACTCCGTGGAGTCGGAGGCGTGGATCAGGTTCTCCCGGGTGATCGTCGCGTAGTCGCCGCGGATGGTGCCGGCACCGGCCTCCAGCGGGTTGGTCGCACCGGCCAGCATCCGGATGCCGGGGACGACCTCCTCGCCCTCGACGATCAGCGCGATCGACGGACCGGAGGTCATGAACTCCAGCAGCGGCTCGTAGAACGGGCGGCCGACGTGCTCCGCGTAGTGCTGCTCCAGCGTCGCCCGGTCGAAGGTCCGCAGCTCGACGGCGGCGAGCCGCCAGCCGGCCTTGCGCTCGATGCGGCTGATGATCTCGCCGGCCAGGCCGCGCTTGACGGCGTCGGGCTTGAGCAGGACGAGAGTGCGCTGGGACACGGTGCGTCTCCTGGGAATTCGGTTCGGCGCGCACCCGGTTCGCGGTGCGGAGTGCGACTACCGCAGAGGTTACCTTGCGTGAGCAGCGGGCCTTGGGCGAGCCCGGGCCCTATGCCGCCGGGACCGCGCCGGCCGCGCGGGCGGCCTTGAACTCGTCGATCTTCCGGCCGTAGTGCACCGAGCACCACCAGAGTCCGGCGAAGACCACGCCCAGGCCGAACATGGTCGGCAGGATGAAGCCGCTGGCGATCAGGCCGAGCTGGAGCACCCAGCCGATCGCGACCGCGCCGGGGCGGGTGATCATGCCGCAGAGCAGCACGCACAGCGCCATCGCGATGCCCGTCACGGTCCAGACGGTGGCGGTCGGCACGTCGGACAGCTGCATGGCCACCAGCCCGGCGAAGAGCGCCAGCAGCGCCTCGCCGATCAGCGTCGAGGAACAGAGCGTCCTCATCGTCACTTCCTCCCGAGCAGCAGGCGGGCCTCGCCCACCGTGATGACCGAACCGGTGACCAGCACCCCGGCGCCGCCGAGGTCCCCGTCCTCCTCGGCGAGGGTGACGGCGGCGGCGATGGCGTCGTCGAGCCGGGGCTCGACCTGGACGCGGTCCTCGCCGAAGACCTCGACGGCGAGCGCGGCCAGCGCGTCCGCGTCCATCGCGCGGTGGGTGGAGTTCTGGGTGATGACGACCTCGGCCAGGATCGGCTCGAAGGCCTCCAGCAGGCCGGCCACGTCCTTGTCGCCGCTGGTGCCGATCACGCCGACGAGCCGGGTGAAGCCGAAGGACTCGCCGATCGCGGCCACCGTGGCGTGCGCGCCGTCCGGGTTGTGCGCGGCGTCCAGGACGATGGTCGGGCTGCGGCGGACGACCTCCAGGCGGCCCGGCGAGGCGACGCCGGAGAACGCCTGCCGCACCTTGTCCGCGTCCAGCTGCCCGCCGCGCGCGCCGCCGACACCGAAGAAGGCCTCGACCGCCGCGAGCGCGAGCGCCGCGTTCTGCGCCTGGTGGGCGCCGTGCAGCGGGAGGAAGACGTCCGTGTACTCCTCGCCGCCGAGCCCGCGCAGCGTCACCAGCTGGCCCCCGATGGCGACCTCACGGCGGATCACCCCGAACTCCATGCCCTCGCGGGCCACCGTCGCGTCCACCTCGACGGCGCGCCGCAGGATGTTCTGGGCGGCGTCCAGCTGCTGCTGGGCGACGACCGCGATGGAGCCCGGCTTGATGATCCCGGACTTCTCGACCGCGATCTCGCCGGTGGTCTCGCCCAGCTTGTCGGTGTGGTCCAGCGAGATCGGGGCGATCACCGCGACGGCGGCGTCGATCACGTTGGTGGCGTCCCAGGAGCCGCCCATGCCGACCTCGATCACGCCGACGTCCACCGGGGCGTCGGCGAAGGCCGCGTAGGCCATGCCGGTCAGCACCTCGAAGAAGGACATCGCGACCGGCTCGCGCTCGTCGACCATCCGGACGTAGGGCTCGATGTCCCGGTAGACCTCGACGAACCGCTCGGGGGTGATCGGGGCGCCGTCCAGGCTGATCCGCTCGGTGACGGACTCCACGTGCGGGCTGGTGTAGCGGCCGGTGCGCAGCTCGAAGGTGTTGAGCAGCTGCTCGACCATCCGCGCGGTGGAGGTCTTGCCGTTGGTGCCGGTGATGTGGATCGAGGGGAAGGACCGCTGGGGCTGGCCCAGGATGTCCATCAGCGCCTCGATCCGGTCGAGCGAGGGCTCCAGCTTGTTCTCCGGCCAGCGCTTGGAGAGTTCCACCTCGACGTCGCGCAGGGCGTCGCCGGAGCCGTCGTCGGCGGGGCGGAGGGTGTACGGGTTCGGGTCGGCCTTGTCGCTCACGAGCACAGTCTACGGAGCGGCGTCGCGCGCTCCCGACGGGGTGAGAACCACCACTTTGCCCTGACTTTCCGATTCACCCGATTTACTATTGATTCAGCGAGTTCAGACGGCAATGAAGCATCGATTCGCACCCCAGGGAGACGCATCACCTTTGATCACCAGGAGGACAGTCCCATGCCCGACGCCCTGCGCGAGTCGTTCCTGGTCCATCGGAGCGGTGTCGTCCAGCTCGCCGAGCTGCTGTCGCTGGTGCTCCTCGCCTACATGGTCCTGGTGTTCGGCCGCTTCCTCCTCTACTGGGCCGGCTCCCGGCACGCCTTCCGGCACGACCGGCCCGCCGAGCCGGGCGATCCGGCCGCCTTCCAGTGGCACCTGCTGATCCCCTGCCGGGACGAGGAGGCCGTCGTCACCCAGACCCTCGCCGGGCTGCGCGCCGCCGCCCCCGAGGCGCACCTGTGGGTGATCGACGACGACAGCGAGGACCGCACCCGCGAGCTGGTCCTGGCCGCCGCGGAGCGGGACGACCGGATCCACCTCGTCCAGCGCCGCCGTCCGCACGCGCGGATCGGCAAGGGCGCCGCGCTCAACGCCGCCTACCGGAGCGTCGACGCCTGGCTGCCCGAGGACGCCGACCGCGCCCGGGTGATCATCGGCGTCGTCGACGCCGACGGCGAGCTGGAGCCGGGCACCCTGGGCCTGGTCTGCTCCGACCACGCGCTGGCCCGCCCCGACACCGGCGCCGTGCAGATCGGCGTCCGGATGCGCAACGCGGACGACGAACGGCCGCTGCCCGGCCGCGGCCGGACCGCCAACGCGCTGGCCCGCGCGCTGGTCCGGATGCAGGACGTCGAGTTCCAGGCCAACAACGCCGGCATGCAGCTGCTGCGCCGGCGCACCGGCAGCGTCGGTCTCGGCGGAAACGGCCAGTTCGTCCGGCTCACCGCGCTGGACTCGCTCACCGCCGACGAAGGCCGCGAGGGCCGCCCCTGGCCGGAGCGGGCCCTCCTGGAGGACTACGAGTCCGGTCTCGAACTGCGGCTGGCCGGGTGGCGGCTGACACACGTGACGGAGGCCCGGGTGTCCCAGGAGGGGCTGGTCTCGCTCCGCCGCTTCCTCACCCAGCGCACCCGGTGGGCCCAGGGCAACATGCAGTGCCTGCGCTACACCGGGCGGGTGCTGCGCTCGCCCCACTACCGCTGGGCCGGCAAGGCCGAGGTGCTGTACACCTTCCTGCAGCCGGTGGTCTGCGTGCTGCTGGCGGTGCTCACCCCGCTGTCGCTCGGGATCACGGCCGCCGGACTGGCGCTGTTCCCCGAGGAAACCGTCGACTTCCAGGCCCGGTTCGGGCCGCTGATGGCCGCCGCCTTCGTGATCGCGACGCTCCCGATGGTGCTCTGGGGCTTCGCCTACCGCCGGCGCGTGCACCCCGACCGGAGCCGGCTCACCGGCCTGCTCTGGGGCGTCCTGGTCTGGCTCTACGCCTACCACCTGTTCCTGGTCGCCACCCGGGCCGCCGTCCGCCTGCTGCTCGGCCGCAACGGCTGGGCCAAGACCAGGCGCAACGCCGAGAAGGTCGCGGTGGGCGCCCCCACCGCCCTCGAAACCTGAGCCGCGCCCGCTCCGCCCTCCACCCGCTTGCGCCTCGGCGTCCTCGACACCCTCGATGCCCGCAGGCGATCCCGCCGTCCCGCCCAGACCCGTCCGGAGTTCCACCGTGTCCCCGTGCCTTCCCCCGCTGCCGCCCGCCAGTGTCGCCGTCGTCCTCGGCACCCGCCCCGAGCTGGTCAAGCTCGCCCCGCTGATCCACGAGCTCGGCGCCGCGACCCGGCTGGTGCACACCGGCCAGCACTGGGACGAGGCGCTGTCCGGCCGCTTCCTGCGCGACCTCGACCTGCCCCGGCCGGAGCTGCTGACCGGGGTCGGCGGCCGCCCGCGGGCCGGCCAGATCGCCCAGTCGCTCGGCCAGCTGGACGCCGCCTTCGCCGAGGACCGGCCCGCCGCCGTCGTCGTCCAGGGCGACACCAACGCCACCCTGGCCGGCGCGCTGGCCGCCAACGCCCGGGAGATCCCGCTGGTGCACGTCGAGGCCGGGCTGCGCAGCTTCGACCGGGCGATGCCCGAGGAGCACAACCGGGTGATGGTCGACCACGTCTCCGACCTGCTCTGCGCCGCCACCGCGGAGAACGCGGCCAACCTGCGCGCCGAGTCGCTGGACGAGGAACGGATCACCGTCACCGGCAACACCGTCGTCGAGGTGGTCCACCGCCGGCTGCCCGACCGGGCCGCCCGGGCCGCGCTGCTGGCCGCGCACGGGCTGGAGCCGGACGGCTACGTCCTGGCCACCGTGCACCGGCCGGAGAACACCGACAGCGCCGAGGCCCTGGGCGCCGTCCTCGCCGAACTGGACCGGATCGCCCGGGCCGGCACTCCCGTCCTGTTCCCGATGCACCCGCGGACCGCGGCCGCCGTCGAGCGGTTCGCGCTGGACGGCCTGCTGGGGCGGATCGCCGTGACCGCGCCGGTCGGGTACGCGGAGTTCCTGGGCCTGGCCCGGCACGCGGCACTGCTGGTCTCCGACTCCGGCGGGGTCCAGGAGGAGTGCACCGTACTCGGCCGCCCGCTGCTGGTGGTGCGCCGCTCCACCGAACGCCCGGAGGCCGTCGACGCGGGGTTCGCCGCCCTGGTCGCCCCCGGCGAGGAGCTCGGCGGGCTGGCCCGGACCTGGCTGGCCGACACCCCCGAGCGGCTCGCCCGGCTGGCGGCCATCCCGAGCCCGTACGGGGACGGCCTGGCCTCCGCCCGAATCGCCCGGCTCACGGCAGGGCTCGCCGCGCGGTCGGAGGCCGCCGCCGCCTGACGCCCGGACAGGCACTCTTGACAGCCGGATTGGTCTACTCCACCTTGTGAGGGCAAGTCTCCTCCCCCGACAGGGACTTGAGTTGTCGGTAGCTCCCGCACCAGCGACAGCCGGACGGCTCTCCCCCACGTGAGCCGACGGTCTCCCCCCACAGGAGATGGAGTCATGCCACCTGCCCGACACCGGCGCGCCCGCGTCGTCCACACCCTGCTCGCCGGCGCCTCGGCGATCGCCCTGGGCCTGAGCGGCCTGGTCGTCGCCACCAGCGCCTCCGGCGCGGCGACCGCCGACGTCGACGTGATCGACAACGGCGGCTTCGAGGCCGCCGACCACCTCGGCCACTGGACCTGTCCGTCCGGCGCCGCCGCGGACACCGCCACCGTCCACTCCGGCTCGTACGCGCTGCGCGCCACCCCGGGCTCGGGCGACACCGGCGAGTGCACCCAGACCGTCACCGTGAAGCCCTCGTCCACGTACGCCCTGAGCGCCTGGGTGCAGGGCTCCTACGTCTACCTCGGCGCCCGCGGCACCGGCGGCACGGACCCCGGCACCTGGACCAACTCGGCGGGCTGGTCCAAGCTCTCCACCACCTTCACCACCGGGGCCGCCACCACCAGCGTCACGGTCTACCTGCACGGCTGGTACGGCCAGCCCTCCTACCTGGCCGACGACGTCTCACTGATCGGGCCGGGCGACCCGAAGCCCACCCCGACCGGGACCGCGACCCCCACCGCGACGCCGACCACGACCCCGACCCCGACGCCCACCGGGACGCCGACGGTCACGCCGACCGTCACGCCGACCCGGCCGGGGTTGCCCAAGCACCTGCTCACCGGCTACTGGCAGAACTTCGACAACACCGCCACGGTGCAGCGGATCAGCGACGTCCCGGCCGCGTACGACATCATCGCGGTCTCCTTCGCGGACGCCACCGGCACGCCCGGGGGCCTGAGCTTCACCCTGGACCCGGCCCTGTCGGCCAAGCTCGGCGGCTACACCGACGCGCAGTTCAAGGCCGACATCGCGGCCAAGAAGGCGGCCGGCAAGAAGGTGGTGCTCTCGATCGGCGGCCAGAACGGCACCGTCTCGGTGAACAGCTCCGCCTCGGCCACCACCTTCGCCAACACCGCCTGGGCCCTGATGCAGAGCTACGGCTTCGACGGGATCGACATCGACCTGGAGAACGGCGTCAGCGCCACCTACATGGGCCAGGCCCTGCACGCGCTGGCGGCGAAGGCGGGCAGCGGGTTCGTCCTCACCATGGCGCCGCAGACCATCGACATGCAGTCGACCGGGATGGAGTACTTCAAGCTGGCGCTGAACGTGAAGGACATCCTCACCATCGTCAACATGCAGTACTACAACTCCGGCGCGATGCTCGGCTGCGACGGGCAGGTGTACTCCCAGGGCAGCGTCAACTTCCTGACCGCGCTCGCCTGCATCCAGCTCAAGGGCGGACTGCGGCCCGACCAGGTCGGGCTCGGGGTGCCCGCCTCCACCAGCGCGGCGGGCGGCGGGTACGTCAGCCCGTCCGTGGTGAACAACGCCCTGGACTGCCTGGCCGCCGGCACCAACTGCGGGAGCTTCAAGCCCGACACCAAGTGGCCCGGCATCGGCGGGGCGATGACCTGGTCGACCAACTGGGACGCCAAGGCCGGCGGCGGCATCGCCGGCACCGTCGGCTCGCACCTGCACGCGATGCCGTAGGCGCGGCCCCGTGGCCCGGGCCGGGTCTCAGACCCCGGCCCGGGCCTCCGGGATCTCGGGGCACGGGCCGCAGTGCCGGCGCCGCAGTTCGGCGGTGATCTCGGCCAGCTCGCCCTCGGGCAGCAGCGGCAGCATCATGGCGACGCCCTGGAGCAGGCCGCCGAGCAGGAAGGTGGTGTCGGCGGTGGCGGCCACCAGGCCGCGCACCTCGGTCACCTCGCCCGCCGCCACCGCCTCGATCAGGCGGGCCGCGTCGGCGGTGTCCTCGTCCACCGCCACCGCACCGCAGTCGGCCGGGGCCCGGCGGGCCATCGCGTGCAGCACCCGGTCGCCCACCTCGGGCGCGTACGCCTTGCGGACCGCCTCGGCGGCGATCCAGGCCAGCAGGGTGGTCACCTCGCGCTCCGCGTGCTCCTCGAAGAGCCGGTCCAGCGCGTGGTCGAAGGCGAGCTGGTTCCCGTGCCGGAACGCGAGCAGCAGCGTCGCCGCCCTGCCCTTGGCCTCCTGGACCGCTTCCACCGGCAGTTCGTCGGCCAACTTCTCGGTCACCATCACGCCATGCCCTCCCGTCGGTCGTCGGCTGGCGAAACTTCGTCACACCGTACACAGCCGACCTGCAAACTTCCGCGAACCCGCGCGGGCAAGACCGGAATGAATTCGGGCGGAATAGGACTTCACCCGGTCCATGATGAATATTCGCCGGAACAGAGCAATGGCACTGGGCTATTAGAGGGTCCATTTCACCGTTCGGCCGGAGCGGCCGGCCGGAGCGCTCCCGCCGCCCCGGCCGGCGCCCGGCCGAAAGCCCGCGCGAACGCCGAGGGGCCGCACCCCGCGTCGGCGGAGTGCGGCCCCTGGTGAGCCGGCCGGTCAGGCCTGCGGCAGCGCCGCGAGCTGAGCGGTGATCCGGACGATGTCGGTCTCGGCGGCCTCCTGACGGGTCCGGATCTTGGCGACCACGTCGTCCGGCGCCTTGGCGAGGAACGCCTCGTTGCCGAGCTTGCCGGCCGTCTGGGCCTTCTCCTTCTCGGCGGCCGCGAGGTCCTTGGCGAGGCGCTTGCGCTCCGCCGCGACGTCGATGGTGCCGGAGAGGTCCAGCAGCACGGTCGCGCCCGCGACCGGGAGCGAGGCGGTGGCCGAGAAGCCCTCCTCGGGAGCGGTCAGCCGCAGCAGCGAGCGGATCGCGTCCTCGTGGACGGCCAGCACGGTACCGGCCACCTCCAGCCGGGCCGGGACCCGCTGACCCGGCTTCAGGCCCTGGTCGGTGCGGAAGCGCCGGACCTCGGTGACCACCTGCTGGAGCGTGGCGATCTCGGCCTCGGCCGCCGCGTCACGGTAGCCGCTGTCCGCCGGCCAGTCGGCGATGACCACCGACTCGGCGCCGGTGAGCGTCGTCCACAGGGTCTCGGTGACGAACGGGACGATCGGGTGGAGCAGCCGCAGCGTGACGTCCAGGACCTCGCCGAGCACCCGGCGCGCGGCGTCGGCCTGCGGGCCGCCCTTGGCGAGGGTGGTCTTGGAGAGCTCGACGTACCAGTCGAAGACCTCGTCCCAGGCGAAGTGGTAGAGCGCCTCGGACAGCTTGGAGAACTGGTAGTCCTCGTAGAGCGCGTCCACCTCGGCGACCGTGCTGTTCAGCCGGGACAGGATCCAGCGGTCGGCCGCGGTCAGCTCCTCCGGCGCGGGCAGCGGGCCCTCGACGGTGGCGCCGTTCATCAGCGCGAAGCGGGTGGCGTTCCAGATCTTGTTGGCGAAGTTGCGGGCCGCCTGGACCCAGTCCTCGCCGATCGGGACGTCGACGCCCGGGTTGGCGCCGCGGGCCAGCGTGAAGCGCAGCGCGTCGGAGCCGTACTTGTCCATCCAGTCCAGCGGGTTCACCACGTTGCCGAAGGACTTCGACATCTTCTTGCCGTTCTGGTCACGGACCATGCCGTGCAGCGCGATGGTGTGGAACGGCGGGGTGCCGTCCATCGCGTAGAGGCCGAACATCATCATCCGGGCGACCCAGAAGAAGAGGATGTCGTAGCCGGTCACCAGGACGGCGTTCGGGTAGAACTTCGCCAGGCTGTCGGTCTGCTCGGGCCAGCCGAGGGTGGAGAAGGGCCACAGGCCGGAGGAGAACCAGGTGTCCAGGACGTCGGTGTCCTGGTGCCAGCCCTCACCGGTCGGCGGCTGCTCGTCCGGGCCGACGCAGACGATCTCGCCGGCCGGGCCGTACCAGACCGGGATCCGGTGGCCCCACCAGAGCTGGCGCGAGATGCACCAGTCGTGGAGGTTGTCGACCCAGTCGAAGTAGCGCTTCTCCATCTCCTGCGGGTGGATCTTGACCTTGCCGTCGCGGACCGCGTCGCCCGCGGCCTGGGCGAGCGGGCCGACCTTGACCCACCACTGCATGGACAGCCGCGGCTCGATGGTGGTCTTGCAGCGCGAGCAGTGGCCGACCGAGTGGACGTACGGCCGCTTCTCCGCCACGATCCGGCCCTCGGCGCGCAGCGCGCCGACGATGGCCGAGCGGGCCTCCAGCCGGTCCAGGCCCTGGAACGGGCCGTGCACGGTGATGACCGCGTGCTCGTCCATGACGGCGATCGACGGCAGGCCGTGGCGCTGGCCGATCTCGAAGTCGTTCGGGTCGTGGGCCGGCGTCACCTTGACGGCGCCGGTGCCGAACTCCGGGTCGACGTGGGCGTCGGCGACGACCGGGATGCGGCGGCCGGTCAGCGGCAGCTCGATCTCGGTGCCGACCAGGTGGCGGTAGCGCTCGTCCTCCGGGTGGACCGCGACGGCGGTGTCGCCGAGCATCGTCTCGGCCCGGGTGGTGGCGACGACGATCGAGGCGTCGCCCTCGCCGTAGCGGATGGAGACGAGCTCGCCGTCGTCGTCCTGGTACTCCACCTCGATGTCCGAGATCGCGGTGAGGCAGCGCGGGCACCAGTTGATGATGCGCTCGGCGCGGTAGATCAGCTCGTCGTCGAAGAGCTTCTTGAAGATGGTCTGGACGGCCTGGGAGAGCCCCTCGTCCATGGTGAAGCGCTCGCGGGACCAGTCCACGCCGTCGCCGAGGCGGCGCATCTGACCGGAGATCTGGCCGCCGGACTCCGCCTTCCACTGCCAGACCCGGTCGACGAAGGCCTCCCGGCCGAGGTCGTGGCGGGACTTGCCCTCCTTGGCCAGCTCGCGCTCGACGACGTTCTGGGTGGCGATGCCGGCGTGGTCCATGCCGGGCTGCCAGAGGGCCTCGTAGCCCTGCATCCGCTTGCGGCGGACGAGGGCGTCGATCAGCGTGTGCTCGAAGGCGTGGCCCAGGTGGAGGCTGCCCGTGACGTTCGGCGGCGGGATGACGATGGTGTACGGGGGCTTGTCGCTCTTGGCGTCGGCCGTGAAGTAACCGCGCTCTACCCAGCGCTCGTACAGCTCGCCCTCTACGTCCGCCGGAGCGTAGGTCGTCGGGAGGGTGGCTGCGTCGTCCCCGGCGTGAGTGCTCACGGGGCGCTGGTTCGTGGTGTCGGTCACGACGCACAGTTTACGTACCTGGGGACGTGGGTTACGAACCGCTTTCGGTCCGGGCCCCTCGCGCCCGGCCCGGGCGGGCCGTCGGCCCTGTGCGATAACGTGCCCGCACAATCGTCCGGTCCTTGGTAGGGACACGGAGGACTTCATCACGACAGGCCGCGGGTGCGGCGGGGGAGCACAGGCAGATGTACGGCCAGGGTCAGCAGTATCCGCAGGGTCAGCCGCAGCCGTACGGGGCACCGCAGCCCTACGGCGCACCGCAGCCGCAGCCGCCCTACGGCCAGCCGCCGCAGCAGTACGGCTATCCGCAGCAGGGGGCCCCGGCCCCGCAGTACGGCGCGCCCCAGCCCCCGTACGGCGCCCCGCAGCCGCCCTACGGCGCGGCGGCGCCGCAGGCCCCGTACGGCGCGCCCGGCTACCCGGTCGCGCCGCCGCCGAAGAAGAGCAGGGCCGGGCTGGTGGTCGGCCTGGTGATCGGGGCCCTGGTGCTGGGCGGCGGCGGCTTCGGCCTCTACAAGGTCCTCGGCGGGGACACCGGCGGGAAGTACAAGATCACCGCCGCCCAGTCGCTGCCGGACGGCTACACCCAGAAGTCCGCCAAGGAGCAGGCCGCCGACCCGAGCAAGGCCGAGACCTCCAAGCTCGGCACCGACCTGCACGTGCTGGTCGCCAGCTACGCCAAGGGCGCGGACCCGCTGGACACCATCAGCGTGATCGGCGTCTACGGGAACCTCGACGACCCGGACAAGATCATGAAGGACTCCGAGAAGCCCGGTGAGGGCGGCAGCTGGACCACCCCGCTGGCGGAGTTCCCGGCCCAGGACAGCCACAACTCCTCGGCCAAGCTCTCCTGCGGCGTCTACGGCGTGCTCGGCGGCAAGTCGCAGTCCACCGTCTGCATCTGGGCCGACAAGTCGACCACGGCCCGGGTCTCCTTCCTGAAGGCCAGCCTCACCGGCGCCGCCCAGACCGCGCTCACCCCGGCCCAGGCCGCCGAGAAGACCCGGGCGATCCGCTCCGCCATGGTCGTCGCCAAGTAGCCCCGGCGCCGCTCACCCTCACACCTGCCACCCGGCTCCGGGTGGGAGTGCGTCACGTCCGCCGTCCCGTCCCCTCCCGTCCCCTCCCGTCCCCAGAAAGGCCATCGTGACCGATCAGACCCCGTACGGAGCCCCGCCGCCGCCCGCCGGACAGCCCCAGGGCGGCGCTCCCGTGCCGCCCCAGCCCGGCTACGGCGCGACGCCCCCGCCTCCCCCGGCCGACCAGGCCTGGGGCGCCGTCCCGCCGCAGGGCACGCCGCCCGGCTTCCCGCCGGCGGAGGGCCAGCCCGGCTACCCGGGCTACGGCGCGTACGCCCCGGTTCCGCCGCGCAAGTCCCGCAAGACGCTCTGGATCCTGCTCGGCGTGTTCGTCGGCGTGCTGGCGCTGATCGGCGGCGGTCTCGCCTACTTCGTCTTCGACGTGACGTCCAACGCGGGCACCCAGAAGATCGTCCTGCCGGCCACCTTCAAGGACCTCACGAAGGACACCGACAACGAGATCGCCGACGCGATGGAGAAGGAGATCACCTCCGAGTTCGGCAAGGGCGACGGCGCCTGGAACCCGACCGGCGTCAGCGCCGTCTACCAGGACTCCTCGGAGGAGCCCCAGCTCATCGTGGTCGGCGGCTACGGCAAGGTGCTGCTCCCGAAGCAGGAGCTGGACGCCATGTTCAAGGGCTTCTCGTCCGGCGGCCCCGCCGTCACCGACCGGCACTCGGTCGACGCCGGCTCCAAGGGCGGCACCATGGAGTGCGCCAAGGCCACCCAGTCCGGCACCGACCTGGGCATCTGCGCCTGGGCCGACAACAGCACCCTGGTGCTGCTGATGCAGGCGCCCGAGGACGGCAAGGCGCCGGACCTGGAGAAGCTCGCGGCCGACGCCCGCGACCTGCGCGCGGTCGCCGAGGTGGCGAAGTAACCTCCTCCGCCCGCGGCGTGGAACGCGAGGGCCCCCGGAGACCGACCGACGGTCTCCGGGGGCCCTTTCACGCGGAAGGTCAGGCGCTCTTGTCGCGCCGCTCCCGCTTGATCATGTCACGCGGGACGAGCGTGGGGATGGCGTGCTTGGAGACGACGTCCCCGGTGACCACCACGCGGGCGACGTCCTGACGCGAGGGCACCTCGTACATCACGGACATCAGCACCTCCTCCATGATGGCCCGCAGGCCGCGCGCGCCGGTGCCGCGCAGGATCGCCTGGTCGGCGATCGCCTCCAGCGCGTCGCGGGAGAACTCCAGCTCGACGCCGTCCAGTTCGAAGAGCTTGCGGTACTGCTTGACCAGCGCGTTCTTCGGCTCGGTGAGGATCTGCAGCAGCGCCTCGCGGTCGAGGTTGTGCACGCTGGTGATCACCGGCAGGCGGCCGATGAACTCCGGGATCATGCCGAACTTGACCAGGTCCTCCGGCATCACCTGACGGAACTGGTCGCTGGCGTCCTGCTCCCGCTTGGAGCGGATGTTCGCGCCGAAGCCGATGCCCTTGGCGCCCGCGCGGCCCTCGATGATCCGCTCCAGGCCGGCGAACGCGCCACCCACGATGAACAGCACGTTGGTGGTGTCGATCTGGATGAACTCCTGGTGCGGGTGCTTGCGCCCGCCCTGCGGCGGCACCGAGGCGGTGGTGCCCTCCAGGATCTTCAGCAGGGCCTGCTGCACGCCCTCGCCGGAGACGTCCCGGGTGATCGACGGGTTCTCGCTCTTGCGGGCGACCTTGTCGATCTCGTCGATGTAGATGATCCCGGTCTCGGCCTTCTTGACGTCGTAGTCGGCCGCCTGGATCAGCTTCAGCAGGATGTTCTCGACGTCCTCGCCGACGTACCCGGCCTCGGTCAGCGCGGTGGCGTCGGCGATCGCGAACGGCACGTTCAGCATCCGGGCGAGCGTCTGCGCGAGCAGCGTCTTGCCGGAGCCGGTCGGGCCGAGCAGCAGGATGTTGGACTTCGCCAGCTCGATGGCGTCCTCACGGCCGTTGCCGCCGCTGCGGCCGGCCTCGCCCGCCTGCACGCGCTTGTAGTGGTTGTACACCGCCACCGACAGCGCCTTCTTGGCGAGGTCCTGGCCGACCACGTACTGGTCCAGGAACTCGTAGATCTCGCGCGGCTTCGGGAGCTCCTCGAAACGCACCTCGGAGGTCTCGGCGAGCTCCTCCTCGATGATCTCGTTGCACAGGTCGATGCACTCGTCGCAGATGTACACGCCTGGGCCGGCGATCAGCTTCTTCACCTGCTTCTGCGACTTGCCGCAGAACGAGCACTTGAGCAGGTCGCCACCGTCTCCGATGCGTGCCACGAGGTGCTTCCCCTTCGCCAGGGGCCCCGCGGGGGTTCCGGGGCCTGGTGCTGTGGACCGTACACGCCGACGGCGCCCGGTCTCGCTATCCGACGGTACTCTGCCGGGCCCCTGATTCCGTCCTCTTCGCCAGGTCTGCCCTACGCCCTGGGCGAATTGATACCGAACAGATGCCGGCGGCCGCGCCGCCGATGCGCCGGGGGCGGGGCGCGCGACTCCTTGCGCGCCCCGCCCGGGAGCTTCGCCCCGCCCCGACGGGGGCAGGGCGGGAGAGTGCCGGCCTCAGGAGGTCAGCGAGGCCTTGCGGGTGGAGATGACGAGGTCGACCAGACCGTACTCGACGGCCTCCTCGGCCGTGAGGATCTTGTCGCGCTCGATGTCGTCGCGGACCTGCTCCACCGACTTGTTGGAGTGCTTGGAGAGCATCTCCTCCAGCTGCTCGCGCATCCGGAAGATCTCGCGGGCCTGGATCTCCAGGTCCGAGACCTGGCCGCGGCCGGTCTCGGTGTACGGCTGGTGGATCAGGATGCGGGCGTTCGGCAGCGCCATCCGCTTGCCGGGGGTGCCGGCCGCGAGCAGCACGGCGGCGGCGGAGGCGGCCTGGCCCATGCAGACGGTGGTGATGTCCGGCTTCACGTACTGCATGGTGTCGTAGATGGCCGTCAGCGCCGTGAACGAGCCACCGGGCGAGTTGATGTACATCTGGATCTCGCGGTCCGGGTCCATCGACTCCAGGCAGAGCAGCTGGGCCATGATGTCGTTCGCGGAGACGTCGTCGACCTGCGAGCCGAGGAAGATGATGCGCTCCTCGAACAGCTTGGCGTACGGGTCGTACTCACGGATGCCCTGCGAGGTGCGCTCGACGAAGCGCGGGACGATGTAGCGGCCCTCGGCGCGCATGTCCTCGACGCGTGCCTTGGCGCTGGACAGGCTGGGGATGTTCATGGGGGTTCTAGTCCTCCGGAGCGTTGTGGCTGTGGTCTCGTGGGAGCCGGGCCGAGGCTCAGGCGCCCGTGCCGCCGCCGCCGGGGACGTCCGCGGCGCTGTGCATGATCGCGTCGATCAGGCCGTACTCCAGGGCCTCCTCGGGCGTGAACCAGCGGTCGCGGTCGGAGTCCGCGGTGATCTGCTCGAAGGACTGGCCGCTGTGGAAGGCGATCAGCTCGGACATCCGCTTCTTGGTGCGGAGCAGCTGCTCCGCCTGGATGCGGATGTCCGTGGCCGAGCCGCCGAGACCGGCGGACGGCTGGTGCATCAGGATGTTGGCGTTCGGCAGCGAGAAGCGCTTGCCCTTGGCGCCGGCGGTCAGCAGGAACTGGCCCATCGAGGCGGCCATGCCCATCGCGATGGTGACGACGTCGTTCTTGATGTACTGCATGGTGTCGTAGATCGCCATGCCGGCCGAGATCGAGCCGCCCGGGGAGTTGATGTAGAGGAAGATGTCCTTGTCCGGGTCCGCGGCCAGCAGGAGCAGCTGGGCGGTGATCTTGTTGGCGATGTCGTCGTCGACCTGCTGGCCGAGGAAGATGATCCGCTCGTTGAGCAGCCGGTTGTAGACCTGGTCGCCCAGGCCGCCGAGCACGTCACCAGAGGCGGCGTGCGGCGCCATCGGGCCAGGCATCTGCATCTGCGGGAACGTCACTTAGCCACCTGCTCAGTCGATTTGGAGGGCCGTGCCACGGCCCTCACGGTGTCGCACAGCTTCCGGGTATCACGGTGTGATTGTTGCTGTCCAAGGACCCTAACGCGCAGGCCGGGCCGCAGAATCCCTCACGCCGAACTGTTCGCTGTGAGCGCAGGGTTCACGGCGCGGCCGGGGCGGCCGGCCGCCGCGACCGGCGGGGAACGCGGTCAGCCGGGGAACGCGACGGGCCCGGACGCCGCGTACGGCGTCCGGGCCCGCTACTGCGTCAGTCGGACCGGGGCGGTCAGGCCTCGGTCTTCTCCTCGGCGTCGGCCTCGGCGGCCGGCGCCTCGGCGGCGACGGTCTCGGCCGACTCGTCGGTCTCGTCGTCGTCGAAGTTGATCTCGTTGCCCTCGGTGTCGACGACCTTGGCGGCCTCGACCACGGTGGCCAGCGCCTTGCCGCGGGCGACCTCGCCGACCAGCAGCGGCACCTGGCCACCCTGGACGACCTGCTGCGCGAACTGGTCCGGGGTCAGGCCCGAGCCGGCGGCGCGGCGGATGAGGTGCTCGGTGAGCTCCTGCTGGTCGACGCCCAGCTCCTCGTCGGCGACGATCTGGTCCAGGACGAACTGGGTCTTGATGCCCTTCTTCGCCTGCTCCTCGGTCTCCGCGAGGAACTCCTCCTCGGTCTTGCCCTGGGTCTCCAGGTAGGTCGCGAGGTTGAGGCCCATCGGCTCCAGCTGGTGGTGCTCCAGGTTGTGCTTGCGGGTCTCGATCTCGTCCTTGAGGAGCTTCTCCGGGAACTCGATCTCGACCAGCGCCAGCAGCGCGTCGAGCACCTTCTCCTGGGCCTGGGTGGCCTGGTCGTACTCCTTCATGCGCTCCAGGCGCTTGCGGGAGTCGCCGCGCAGCTCCTCCAGCGAGTCGAACTCGCTGGCCAGCTGGGCGAACTCGTCGTCCAGCTCGGGGAGCTCCTTCTCCTGGACGGCGGTGACGGTGACGGTGACCTCGGAGGTCTTGCCCGCCTGGGTGCCGCCCTTGAGCTCGGTGGAGAAGGTGGCGGTGCCACCGGCCTCCAGGCCGACGACGGCGTCGTCGATGCCGTCGATCAGACGGCCGGAGCCGATCTCGTAGCTGACGGCCTTGGCGATGCCGTCCTCCGGCACCTCGCCGTCGACCTTGGCCTCCAGGTCGACGACCACGATGTCGCCGGCGGCCGCGGCGCGCTCGACGTCCTTGACCGAGGAGAAGCGCTCGCGCAGCTGCTCCAGCGACTTGTCGACGTCCTCGTCGGTGACCACGATCGGGTCGACGGTGACCTCGATGGTCGAGAAGTCCGGAAGGGTGATCTCGGGACGAATGTCGACCTCGGCGGTGAACTTCAGGTCACCGCCGTCGGCGATCGTCTCGACACCCTCGATGTTGGTGATGTCGGGCTGGCCGAGGACCTCGATCTTGCCCTCGTCGACGGCCTGCGTGTAGAAGCGCGGGAGGGCGTCGTTGACGGCCTCCTCCAGCACGGCGCCACGACCGAAACGCTGGTCGATGACACGGTTCGGGATCTTGCCCTTGCGGAAGCCCGGGACCGAGACCTGCTGGTTGATCTTCTTGTACGCCGCGTCGAGGCTGGGCTTGAGCTCCTCGAAGGGCACCTCGACGGTGAGTCGAACCCGGGTCGGGTTCAGAGTCTCGACGGCGCTCTTCACGGTTTGGTCTCCTATGGGCTTGCGGTCAGGTTGCCTCCGCCCTCCCCATCGACGCCGGCCTGGGCCGGTGCGGGCGGGTCGGGCGAGACGGGCGATGGGCGGTTGGAGCTGCATCTCCCGTGGGGGGTGGACGGTGAGCGTGACTCCTCGCCCTCGTGCGGTTGACCTGGGTTGACGCCACAGGGACTACCGCCAGCGCCCCATCCTACCGGTACCACGAAAGGCGGACGCCAGGACGTCGCCGCCGGGGGTCGCTCAGCCCTTCCCGACGGGCTCCGCGACGGATTCGGCCGCCCCCACGCCGGTACCCCCGGCCGGTACCGCGCGCATGGTGGCGGCGGCGTCGGAATCCCGTACCAGCAAGGCGATCGCGGCCGCCGCCAGCGCCAGGCCGGCGGCGGTGAGGAAGGCCGCCCGGTAGGCGGCGAGGTTCGCCACGGGCGTACCCGAGGCGTTCACGGTGACGGCCCCCACGGCCGTCAGCACGGTGCCGAGCACCGCGACCCCGAGCGCGGAGCCGAGCTGGCGCTGCGCGTTGTAGAGGGTGGAGGCGGCGCCGGTGTCGCGGGCGCTGATCGTGGCGAAGGCGGCGGTCTGCGAGGGCATGAAGACGTGCGACATCGCGTACCCGGTGACGAACATCAGCGCGCGGACCGCCCAGAGGTTGCTGTCGGGCCCGATCGTGGCCATCAGGGCCAGGCAGCAGGCCACCACGGCGGAGCCGGTGGCCAGGATCCGGCGCGGGCCGATCCTCGGGTACAGGCGGCTCGCGATCTGGGAGGCGAGCATCACCCCGAGCGCCTCGGGGAAGACCATCAGACCGCTGTGCAGGGCGTCCATGCCGAGCGCGTCCTGCATCAGCAGCGGGAAGAGGTAGAGCATGCCGAGGAAGGCGGCGCCGGAGAAGAGCGAGAGCAGGTTGGTGGTGCGGAAGATGCGGTCCCGGAAGAGCCGCAGGTCGAGCATCGGCTCGGGCAGGCGCAGCTCGACCACGACCAGGGCCGCCAGCGCGCAGCCGCCGACGAGCGCGGAGGCCACGATTCGCGCGCTCCCCCAGCCCTGCGACGCGCCCTCGGAGAGCGCGTACATCGCGGCGCCGAAGCCGACGGCGGAGAGCAGGAAGCCGGCCGCGTCGAAGCGCCCGGCCCGCTCGGCGCGGTAGTCCGGCAGCGCGAGCAGCCCGAAGACCAGGGCGGCGAGGCCGACCGGCACGTTGACGATGAAGACCCAGTGCCAGGACCAGCCGTCCACCAGCCAGCCGCCGAGCACCGGCCCGGCGGCCGGCGCGACGGCGGTGGGCAGCATCAGGATGCGGGTCGCCCGCATCCGCTCCTCCTGCGGGAAGGCCCGGAAGAGCATGGTCATCCCGACCGGGGTGAGCAGGCCGCCGGCCGCGCCCTGGAGGATCCGGTAGAGGGTGAGCGAGGTCATCGAGCCGGCCGCGCCGCAGAGCAGCGAGGCGACGGTGAACAGGGCGAGCGAGGCGAGGAAGACCCGCCGGGTGCCGAAGCGGTCCCCCAGCCAGCCGGAGAGCGGGACGAAGACGGCCAGGCTGACCAGGTAGCCGACGTTGATCACGCCGACCCCGGCCGGATCGGTGCCGAACTCCCGGCCGATCGCCGGCAGGGCGACGTTGACGATCGTGGTGTCCATGATCGACATGAAGAGCGAGGCGACGAAGACGACTCCGACCGCGATCTTGGGGTTCATCCTCATCAGGCTCATCCGGGCTCCAGCATTTGGTGAAAGGTCAACCATTCACCATGCCGGACCGGGCCGAAAAGGACAACAGGCCCGATCTTCCGCACCCACGGGCCGGCGACCGGACCTCTCGGGACCCCCGGAGACGCCAACAGGGCCCCGCCGAGGACGAGACCCTGCCGCACTGTCGGGGTGACCGGATTCGAACCGACGGCCTTCCGCTCCCAAAGCGGACGCGCTACCAAACTGCGCCACACCCCGTGGTGCCGAGAGGAAGCGTACACGCCGGGCCCCGCCCGGTCGGCGACATATCCGGGGCCCCGGAACGAATGTGGTGTGCGCTCGGGCGACCGGACCAGGTACGCTGTTCCCGACCTTCCGTCCGGCGACGGCCGGAGGATCGCGCGGGTGTAGCTCAATGGTAGAGCCCTAGTCTTCCAAACTAGTCACGCGAGTTCGATTCTCGTCACCCGCTCCGACCGCCCGGCCCCGGAACGACGTCACCGTCGCTCCGGGGCCGTCGCGTTTCCCGGCCTCCCGTCAGCACCCGGCGCCGCCCGTCGGCACCGGCGCCGCCCGGCGGTCCGTCAGAGGCCGAGCCGTCCGGCGCGGGCCGCCGCCCGGTCGAGCAGCTGGTGGACGTCGGCCTGCCGGGTGGTGGGCCGGTCGTTGTACTCGTCCGGGGAGGCCGCGGGCCGGCCGGTGGCGTGCAGCACCTCCATCAGCTGCGTCCGGGCGGTGCGGACGGTGTCCGGGGTCCCGTAGCCGTGGGCGAGGACGGCGGCCTGGGCGCCGAGCAGGCAGACTCGGCCGGCGCCGTCCCACATCGCGCCCTGCAGCCAGCCGGCCGCGCCGATGTAGCGGGAGGCCAGCCGCAGGTGCTCGGCGGCGCTCACCGGCACCGGACGGGGCGGCCGGCGCAGCGCGCGGTCCAGCAGCGTGGCCCGGGGCGAGGGGTGGCCGGCGTGCCACGGCTGCACGGTCGAGCCGAGCGGGCAGACGTACGGCGGCCGGAGGTAGGGCGCCGGAGTGCGCGCCGGAGCGGGCAGCGTGGCGAGGTACGCCTCGATCTCGGCGACCAGGCCGGTGCCGTCCGGGGTGAGCAGCGGCGGAGCGGGCGTCAGGTCGGTGCGGGGCATGCGGTTCTCCAGGCGGTGGCCTACGGTTGCCGCTACCCAAAATGGTGCATAAGGGACATTTCTGCGACCGGAGAGCCGGGCTCACGCCGACGGGCGGCGGTCCGCTTCGGTTTCCCGGCAGGGCTCCGGGCCGATAGCCTCGGCGGCGTTCGAAAGTAGTTCGAGAGCAGTTCGAGAACGCTGCGAACCCGAGGGTGGAGGAGTGTCCGGTGCGTCCCCAGGACCGACTGGCCGTCATACAGCGCTCTGTGGTCCGGGAAATGGCACGCTTCGGGCAGGAATTCACCGTCGACGGCGAGGTGGTGCGCGGTCCGGGCACCACCGCGGTGGCCGTCCGGGAGCACCCCGGCATCGACGGCGCCGGCCACGTCGACCTGGGCTTCGTGCTGCGGCTGGGCCGGGCGGACGCGCCGGTGGTCTGGGACTGCTCGGCCGGCCTCGGCAAGACCGAGGAGGAGAAGCTCGACAACGCGGTGCGGATGTGGGCGACCACCACCGCGGCGGCGCTGGTCGAACTGCGGGAACGCCGCGGCGAGTACGCCGACCACGCCGATCACGCGGAACTGCCCGGCTGGCACGCCGTACAGGGGCCGGCGGCGGTGTTCGGCTTCGGCAACGAACGGCTGGCCGGCTGGCTGGCGGAGCACCGGGTGCTGCCCGCCCTGGCGCCCGCGCTGCTGCCGGACCTGGCCGGGCGGCAGTTGAACGGGGTGAAGCTCTTCCTCGGCGGCAAGTCGGGGGACGACGTCGCCGAGGTCCGGGTCAACGGCGAGGTGTCGGAGGCCGCGTCGGCGGCGCTGCGCGCGCTGGACTGGCCGCGCGGCGAACGGCTGTGCTGGGCGCGGCTGTTCGTGCTGCTGACCGCCCCGGACACGGCGGTGGCGACGACCGCGCCGACGGGCGTGGCGGCGCCCGTCACGGTTCGGCCGCGGGCCCTGGCGGCGGCCCGGGCCCGCGGGCTGTTCGCCCGCTGGCGGCAGGCCAGACGGGCCGACCGGTGACCCGGACGGCCGGCCTCCTCCCCCACTGAACCCGCTCTCGGGGCCCCGACCGGGGCCGGGGGTCAGCTGGCGATGTTGGAGATGCTCTTGGCGATCTGGCTCAGGAAGTCCTGGATCGGCTTGGCGGCCGTGCTCTGGTTGAGCATGAAGCCGAACAGGGCGGCCAGGATCGCGTGCCCGACCTTCAGTTGCTTGTTGCGGATGAAGATGAAGCAGATGACGCCGAACAGGACCAGTGCGGAGACGGAGAGTGCCACCCGGACTCACTTCCTCGTTTCATAGCGGGGCGCCATCGGCTGACCCCTGCGAAGCCGGACCCCGGCCTGTCCGACGGTCCCGAGGCGGAACGGCAGTTCGTCCGACGTGTCGCGGCCGGAAGGAGAGTCCGGTACGGCCGGACGGTGTCCGTCGTGCCGCATGTGGCGCCCCCATCCCCCGAATCCTGACCAGTCCCGCCCGGACTCAGTGTGGTCGACCGTGCCGATTGCGTAAAGGTCTGACTGTCAGCCGAACGCCGATATCCTGCGATGCGAGACGAGTTTCCGCCGACCGAGACGATAGCGGAGCCGTTCTGACGAATCGTCGGTGGGGCGCCGCTGAGCGGCCGGGAAACGGCCGGCGGGCCGGACCGGAACGGGCTGGTCCGCTCCGGTGACGGCGGGTCGGAAATGGCCGAAGATCAGCTGCCAGGCTTGACAGCAGCTGCCCGCGGCATGTGCCCGGGAACCGCCCGCCCGCCCGTCGGGGGGAACCGGCCCGGTCAGGGCCTCCCGGGCCGGGCCGGCGGGGACGCGCGCGGTCAGTCGCGCCAGAGCAGCAGGACGGCGCGGTCGTCGTTGATGTCCCGGGCGACCGTCTCGATCAGCCGGGCGGCGGCGCCCGCGCCGGCGCCCGGACCGCCGCCGGGGACCAGCCGGTCGGCCTCGCCCATCAGCCGGTCCATCCCGTCCGAGAGGTCCCGGCCGGGCGCCTCGACCATGCCGTCGGTGCAGAGCATCAGGACGTCGCCGCGGTTGAGCCGGCCCCGCACGCCCTCGAACTTGGCACCGTCGTAGATGCCGAGCAGCGGACCCTCGGTGGTCTCCTTGATCTCCCAGCGCCCGGCGCCCGCGAGCCGCTGCATCCCGGGCAGGTGGCCCGCCGACAGGAGCTCGTACTCCCCCGTGTCCAGGTCGAGGACCAGGTGGACGGCGGTGGCGAAGCCCTCCTCCCAGGACTGGCGGAGCAGGTAGCCGTTGGCGGCGGGCAGGAAGTCGTGCGCGGGCAGCGAGCCGACCAGGCCGCCGAAGGCGCCGGAGAGCAGCAGGGCCCGCGAACCGGCGTCCATGCCCTTGCCCGAGACGTCCGCCAGGACCACCTCCAGCACCCGCTGGGCGGGGCCGGTCCGGGCGGCGACCACGAAGTCCCCGGAGAAGGACTGCCCGCCGGCCGGGCGCAGCGCCATGTCGGCGTGCCAGCCGTCCGGCAGCTCCGGGACGCGGCTCTGCACCCGCAGCCGCTCGCGCAGGTCGAAGAGCATCGTGGAACCGCCCCACCAGGGGACGCCGACCCGGCTGCGGAACTGGGCCAGCAGCAGGCCGCCGACCCCGGCCGCGCCGACCACCAGGGCGGCGCCGGGGGTGACGCCGTAGGTGTAGGCGTCCGGATCGGCGCTGGCGACCCGCTGGCCGGTGTGGATCACGGACTCGGCGGAGAGGCCGAGCGCGGCCAGCGCGTAGAGCACCACCAGGCTGCCGGGGCGCAGCAGCAGGGCGGCGGCCAGGATCGGCAGGACCAGTGAGGTGGGCGGGACCCAGGCGGGGATCCAGATGTTGAGCAGGATCAGCAGCGGGACGAGCAGGGCCAGCACGCAGAGCACCGGCCAGTCGGCGGCGCCGCCGCGGAAGTAGTCGACACCGGCGGTGCGCAGCCTTCGGCGGACCCGGCGGAGCTTCTTGCGCAACCGGGCCGTCACGGGGTCGGGCGCCGTGGCGGCGCCGGGCCTCGTCGCAGTCGTCTGGGGCGTTTCGCCCGGCGGTCTGCCAGCCATGGGGACCGACCATATCCACCGGTACGGGTCGGCGTCGACGGCCCGGGCGCGGGCGGCGCCGCCGTGGCGCGGGCGCGTCAGTGGGTTTCGGCCGATCACGGCGGGCGTCGGCCGCTGCGTCAGGAGGCGTACGCCGGTTGGGCGGACGAACCGTGCGGGCCGCACCCGCGCGCCGGGCGCGGCGCCGTCGGCGCGCCGGACGGGCGGGGCGGGCGCTGTGGCCGATCACACAGGACGGCGCGCGGGCCCGCGGACGCGCCGGCCGGCCTCGCTGGGGAGCGCGGCCGGCCGGCGGAGGTGGTCGACGGGGTGGATCAGCCCTGCGGGTGGTGGGCCGGGATCGGCGGGAGCTCGCCGGTGACCTCGTACTCGCTCAGCATCGTGATCCGGCGGGTGTGCCGGGCGTCGCCGCTGTACGGGGTGTTGAGGAAGACCTCGACGAAGCGGGTCGCCTCCTCCTGGGTGTGCATCCGGCCGCCGACGGAGATCACGTTGGCGTTGTTGTGCTCGCGGCCGAGGGAGGCGGTCTGCTCGCTCCAGGCCAGCGCCGCGCGGACGCCCTTGACCTTGTTGGCGGCGATCGCCTCGCCGTTGCCCGAACCGCCGATCACGACGCCCAGCGCCTCCGGGTCCGCCGCGGTGCGCTCGGCGGCGCGCAGGCAGAACGGGGGGTAGTCGTCGGCCGCGTCGTAGATGTGCGGCCCGCAGTCGACCGGCTCGTGGCCGGCCTCCTTGAGCCACTCCACGAGGTGGTTCTTCAGTTCGTATCCGGCATGGTCCGAGCCCAGGTACACGCGCATGCCATGAGTGTGGCACGTGCGTGCACCCGGGCCGCGCAGGGGGCGGCCGAGCGGGCCCGCGGGGCGCCCGGCCGGGGAGCGGACCGGTCAGCGCCTGCCGAGCAGCTTCCAGGCGAGCGGCAGGACGCCGGCCGCGAGGACGGCCTTCAGCGCGTCGCCGACCAGGTACGGGTAGAGGCCGAGCTCGGCGGCGCGGGACAGCGGGACACCCAGCGAGAAGGCGAGGTACGGCACGCCGACGGCGTAGATGGCGAGGGTGCCGAGCGCCATCGTGGCGGCGGTGTTCAGCGGGGTGCGGTCGGCGCCGCGGCGGGCCAGCGCGCCGGTGAGGGCGGCGGCCAGGACGAAGCCGATCATGTAGCCGAGGGTGGGGATCGACCAGCCGGAGGCGCCCTCGGCGAACCAGGGCAGGCCCGCCATGCCGGCCAGCAGGTAGAGGCCGAGCGAGGCGATCCCGCGGCGGGCGCCGAGCGCGGTGCCGACCAGCAGCGCGGCGAAGGTCTGGCCGGTGACCGGCACCGGGGAGCCGTGGACGGTCACCGAGAACTGGGCGGCCAGACCGGTGAAGGCGGCGCCGCCGGTCACCAGGACGAGGTCGCGGGCCTGGGCGCCGAACCGGCCGGACGCGGCGGGCAGCAGGTCGGCGAGGACGCCGCGGCTCAGTATCGACGTGGTGGCAGTCGGGGTGGTGGCAGTGGCCATCGGGGTTTCCTCCGCACGGGGACGGTCGGCGATCGGATGATCAGGTGAGTGAACACCTGTGAACCTACGTGGTGATCGCCGCCGGCACCGTCAGGGAACCGGACAAAGCCCCGGCGGCCGTGATTGTCGGATCCGTCCCCCTCGCGGCCACGGACCGTGAGCGATCCGGCCGAATACCGTCACGATCCGGTCCGTATCGTGAGCCCGGGCGCGTCATTCTTGGCATGGACAGCGGTGCCCCCGGATATTGGGCAATTCGCACCGCATTCCGAACAGTCTGGATTCCCACCTCATGGCCCGTACCTCCGCGCCCACGGCGCCCGGGACGACCTCCACCGCCGAAGCACCGGCCGGCGGGCAGCAGCTCTCGCACGGTCTGAAGCAGCGCCACCTCTCGATGATCGCGCTCGGCGGGGTCATCGGCGCCGGCCTCTTCGTCGGTTCCGGGGCGGGCATCGCGGCGGCCGGACCCGCCATCATCCTGGCGTTCACCCTCTCCGGCCTGCTGGTCATGCTGATCATGCGGATGCTCGGCGAGATGTCGGCGGCCCGCCCGGCCTCCGGCTCGTTCTCGGTGCACGCCGAGAAGGAGATCGGTCCGTGGGCCGGGATCACCGCCGGCTGGATGTACTGGGTGATGCTCTGCTGCGGCGTCGCGGCCGAGGCCACCGCCGCCGGCAAGATCGTCAACGGCTGGGTCCCCGGCGTCTCCGCCTGGGTCTGGGTCGGCCTCTTCATGGTCTTCTTCTGCGCCAGCAACCTCACCGCGGTGAAGAACTTCGGCGAGTTCGAGTTCTGGTTCGCCACCATCAAGGTCGCCGCGATCGTCGCCTTCCTGGTGATCGGCACGCTGGGCGTCACCGGGGTGCTCGGCCCCGGCGCTCCCGGCGCCACGAACCTCACCGGCCAGGGCGGCTTCCTGCCCACCGGCGTCAGCGGCCTGATCGTCGGCCTGCTCGCCTCGGTCTTCGCCTACGGAGGCCTGGAGACCGTCACCATCGCCGCCGCCGAGTCCGACGACCCCAAGCGCAACGTCGCCAACGCGGTGCGCACGGCGGTCTGGCGCATCGCGATCTTCTACATCGGCTCGATGGCCCTGGTCGTCACGCTGGTCTCCTGGAAGGACCCGTCGGTCGTCGAGAACGGCCCCTACGTGACCGTCCTGCAGCACCTGGGCGTGCCCGGCGCCGGCACCATCATGGAGGCCGTGGTGCTGATCGCCCTGCTCTCCGCGATGAACGCCAACATCTACGGCTCCTCCCGGATGGCGTACTCGCTGGTCTCCCGCGGCCAGGGCCCGAAGGCGCTGGCCAGGGTCAGCGGCGGGGTGCCGCGACTGGCCGTGGTCGCCTCCTGCCTGTTCGGCTTCGGCGCCGTGCTGGCCTCCAAGTTCTGGCCCGACACCGTCTTCACCTGGCTGATGAACACCACCGGCGTCGCCATCCTGGTGGTCTGGTTCTTCATCTGCGTCGTCCAGCTGCGGATGCGCCGCCGGCTGGAGCGCGAGGCGCCCGAGCTGCTCACCGTCCGGATGTGGGGCTTCCCGTACCTGACCTGGGTGGCGATGGCCGCCGTGGTCGGCATCCTGGCGCTGATGACCACCACCGAGGGCAACCGGCAGCAGCTGTACGCGGCCGGCGTGCTCGTCGCACTGCTGATCGGGGCCGGCCTGCTCAAGCAGCGCCGGGACGCCGCAGCGGCCCGCTAGGGATTGTCCGACAGGTCCCGCCGCGCGCGCGAGGGCCCGGTACCGCTCCTCGGCGGTACCGGGCCCTCGCGCGTGGCGCCCGCCGGTGCGGGCGGGCCGTCCGCTACTCGAAGGACGGACCCGCGGTGCGGGTGCGCTTGATCTCGTAGAAGCCCGGGGTCGACGCGACCAGCAGGGTGCCGTCCCAGAGCCGGGCGGCGGCCTCGCCCCGCGGGGCCGGGGTGACCACCGGGCCGAAGAAGGCCACCCGCTCGCCGTCCGCGCCCTCGACCGCGATCACCGGGGTGCCGACGTCCTCGCCGACCAGGGTGATGCCCTCCTTGTGCGAGGCGCGCAGGGCCTCGTCGTACGCGTCCGTGTCGGCGGCGTCCGCCAGCCCGGCCGGCAGGCCCGCCGCGACCAGCGCCGCCTCGACGGTCTCGCGGGTCCGGGGCAGGCCCTGGTTGTGGAAGCGGGTGCCCAGCTCGGTGTAGAGCCGGCCGAGCACCTCGTCGCCGTGCTGCTGGGCGGCGGCGATGCAGACCCGGACCGGACCCCAGGCGCTGTCCAGCAGCTCGCGGTAGTCCTGCGGGAGGTCACGGTGCTCGTTCAGCACGGACAGGCTCATCACGTGCCAGTTCACGTCCACCGGGCGCAGCTGCTGGACCTCGATCAGCCAGCGGGACGTCATCCAGGCCCACGGGCAGGCCGGGTCGAACCAGAAGTCGGCGGTCTTGCGCTCAGCGGCAGTCGTCACGGCTGTCGTCCTTCGGTGAGATGCGGGGCGGTCCCCGGCACGGGGCCCACCCGATCCCGAACGCCCGCGCGGCGCCGCTGATTCCGTACCGGCGCCCCGGTTTGTGCAATGGTACCGGCGCGGGCGGCGTGAAAGGATGCCCCGCAGCACCACGACGCGCAGCACCCACCGCACCAGTTGAGACCGCACCACCGTGCGAGCCGGACAAAGGAGTACCGCCGTGCCGGGCAAGAACCTGAGCCGCGACGAAGCCCAGCAGCGGGCCAGCATCCTGGCCGTGGACAGCTACCAGGTCCGGCTGGACGTGACCTCGGCCCCCGACCCGGCGGCCGCCACCTTCCGCTCCACCACCACGATCGCCTTCCGGTGCGACGAGCCGGGCGCCTCGACCTTCCTCGACCTGCTGGCGAGCGCCGTCCGCGCGGTCACCCTGAACGGCCGCGCGCTCGACCCGGCCACCGCCTTCGACGGCGCCCGGGTGCACGTCGACGGCCTCGCCGCGGAGAACCTCCTGGTGGTGGACGCCGACTGCGCGTACAGCCGCACCGGCGAGGGCCTGCACCGCTTCACCGACCCGGTGGACGGCGAGACCTACCTCTACACCCACTACGAGCCGGCCGACGCCCGCCGGGTGTTCGCCACCTTCGAGCAGCCCGACCTGAAGGCCCCGTTCTCCTTCACCGTCACCGCGCCCGCCGCCTGGGACGTCCGGTCCAACGCCGTGCACGAGCAGGTGACCGACGACGGCGCCGCCCGCACCTGGCGGTTCGCGCCGACGCAGCCGATCTCCACCTACCTCACCGCCGTCGTGGCCGGCCCGTACCACGTGGCCACCGACCACTACAGCCGCACGCTGGCCGACGGCACCGCCCTGGAGATCCCGCTCGCCGCGCTGTGCCGCAAGTCGCTCGCGCCCTACTTCGACTCCGACGAGATCCTCGGCGTCACCAAGCTCGGACTCGACTTCTTCCACGAGGAGTTCGACTACCCGTACCCCTTCGGCAAGTACGACCAGTCCTTCGTCCCCGAGTACAACATCGGCGCGATGGAGAACCCGGGCTGCGTCACCTTCCGCGAGGAGTTCATCTTCCGCTCGAAGGTCACCGACGCCGCCTACGAGGGCCGGGCCAACGTCATCCTGCACGAGATGGCGCACATGTGGTTCGGCGACCTGGTCACCATGCGCTGGTGGGACGACCTGTGGCTGAAGGAGTCCTTCGCCGACTTCATGGGCTCCTACGCGCTGATCGGCGCCCGCACCCGGTACTCCTCCGCCTGGATCACCTTCGCCAACCAGCGCAAGGCCTGGGCCTACCGCCAGGACCAGTTCCCGACCACGCACCCGATCACCGCGGACATCCGGGACCTGGAGGACGCCAAGCTCAACTTCGACGGCATCACCTACGCCAAGGGCGCCTCGGTGCTCAAGCAGCTGGTGGCGTACGTCGGTTCGGAGGCCTTCTTCGAGGGCGCCCGCCGCTACTTCAAGCGGCACGCCTTCGGCAACACCGAACTCGCCGACCTGCTGGACATCCTGGAGGAGACCAGCGGCCGCGACCTCAAGTCCTGGGCCGCCGCCTGGCTGCAGACCGCCGGCGTCAACTCGCTGACCCCGCAGGTCACCGTGGACGCCGAGGGCCGGATCACCGAGCTCGCCGTCCTCCAGGACGCCGGCAACGGCAGCACCCTGCGCCCGCACCGGATCGCCGTCGGCCTCTACGACCGGGACGCCGAGGGCGCGCTGGTGCGCACCGACCGGATCGAGCTGGACGTCACCGGCGCCCGCACCGTCGTCACCGAGGCCGCCGGCCGGCCCCGGCCCGCCCTGGTGCTGCTGAACGACGACGACCTGACCTACTGCAAGATCCGCTTCGACGCCGAGTCGCTGGAGACGCTGCGCACCGGCCTCGGCGACCTCGACGACGACCTGGCCCGGGCGCTCGCCTGGTCCGCCGTGTGGAACCTGACCCGGGACGGCCTGATGCCGGCCCGCGACTACATCGCCCTGGTGCTGCGCTTCGCCGGGCGGGAGGCCAACATCGGCGTGCTGCAGTCGCTGCACCTCCAGGCCAAGGGCGCCGTCGACCTCTACGCCGACCCGGCCTGGCGCGGCGAGGGCGGCCGGCTGCTGGCCGACGGCGCGCTGCGCGAGCTGCGCGCCGCGGCCCCCGGCAGCGACCACCAGCTGGCCTGGGCGCGCTTCCTGGCGCAGACCGCGAACGGCTCCGAGCACCTGGGCCTGGTCCGCGGCCTGCTGGCCGGCACCGCCCGGATCGACGGCCTGGACGTCGACCAGGAGCTGCGCTGGGCGCTCTGGCTGGCGCTGGCCGCGGCCGGCCAGGCCTCGGACGAGGAGCTGGCCGGGGAGCTGACGACCGACAACACCGCGAGCGGCAAGCGCCAGTACACCCAGTGCCTGGCCGCCCGGCCGACCCCGGAGGCCAAGGCCGCCGCCTGGTCCGCCGTGATCGACTCGGAGGAGCTGCCCAACGCGCTGGTCGAGGCCAACATCGCCGGCTTCGCGCTGCCCGCGCACCGCGACCTGACCGCGCTCTACGCGGCGCCGTACTTCAAGCTGCTGGAGCGGATCTGGTCGGAGCGGACCATCGAGATCGCGATGCGGATCGTCGGCGGCTTCTTCCCGCACGCCCAGGTCGGCGAGGAGACGCTGGCCGAGGCGGACGCCTGGCTGGCCGGCCACCCGGAGGCGGCGCCGGCGCTGCGCCGGCTGGTGCTGGAGCGCCGGGACGACCTGGCCCGGGCCCTGCGGGCGCGGGCCTGCGACGGCGTCTGAGGCACGGTGGTCCGTCCCCCGGGAGCCCCCGCCGCGCGCACGCGCGGCGGGGGCTCCCGCGTCGGGGGGCCGGTGTACGGGGGCTCCTGCGTCCGGGGCCGGTGTACGGGGGTTCCGCGTCGGGGGCTCCCGCGTCGGGGGTTCCGCGTCGGAGGCCGGCGGGCAGGGGCTCCGCGTCGGGAGCGGTCAGCCGCGCTGGAGGCCGCGGTCCAGGGCGGCGAGCGCGCTGCCGTCGGCGTCGTCGCCGTCCAGCGACCAGACCATCACCCCGGCCAGGTCGTTCCACCGGGTGTAGCGGGCCTTCTGGGTGAGCACCTCGGCGTTGTCGTAGCTGTAGAAGTTGGTGCCGTCGTACTTCCAGGACGCGCCGTGGTCACGGTCGGTGTAGACCTTGCCGGGCAGCCGGGAGACCTCGTTGTAGGTGAAGTCGGCGGTGGCCGCGGTGGCCGGCTGGTACAGGCCGCCCTGCTTGCCGGCCGCCACCCCGGTCCAGCCGTGGGCGTAGAACGGCACGCCGAGCACGGTCTGGGAGCCCGGCAGGCCGTGCTGGGTGTAGTAGTCGACCGCCTTGTCCGCACTGCGCTGCAGCGGCGACGGGTCCTTGGGGTCGGAGTACAGGTTGGCGTGGTGGGCGGCCGGGCCGGTGCCCTCCCACGGGCCGTGCAGGTCGTAGGTCATCAGGTTGAGCCAGTCCATCGAGCGCGAGAGCGCCGGCAGGTCCAGCCGGGCGGCGACGGTCTCGTTGGCGGCCACCGCCGCGGTCAGCAGGTAGTGCGGCCCCCTGCGGCCGCTGAGCTGGTCCAGCTGGCGACGGAACTCCTGCACCAGCAGGGTGAAGTTGCGGCCGTCCTCGGGGCGCACCACGTTGCCGGCGTCACCGCCGCCGCCCGGGTACTCCCAGTCGAGGTCGATGCCGTCGAAGACGCCGGCCGCGACGCCCTTGCCGCCCTCGGCGGTGCCGAGCTGGGGCAGGTTGCCCTTGATGTACAGGTCGACGCAGGAGGAGACGAACTTCCGGCGGGACTCCTCGGTGGCGGCGGCGTCCGAGAAGTACTTGGACCAGCTCCACCCGCCGAGCGAGATCACCGTCTTGAGCTGCGGGTTCTCGGCCTTGAGCTTGCGCAGCTGGTTGAAGTGGCCCTTGAGCTTCTGGCCCGGGCGGTCGGCGACGCCGTCCACCGAGTCGGCGGCGGAGAAGGGGCGCTGGTAATCGTTCAGGGCGTCGCCCTGGCCGGCCTCGTTGGACTCGAAGCAGGTGCCCTCGGCGGAGACGTTGCCGAAGGCGTAGTTGATGACGGTGAGCTTCTCGGCCTGACCGGACTCCTGCACCCGCTTCGCGGAGCTGTCGGCGCCCCACTGGGTGAAGTAGCCGACCCGCTGCCCCTTCAGCTTCGGGCCGTGGTCACGGTCGTGGGCCTGGGCCGTGGGGGCCGCGAGGGCGGCGGCCACCGTGGCGGCGGCGATGAGGGCGGCGGTGCGACTGATCATGCGCATGGGAGAAGACCTGCGGCTTTCTCTGATTCAGCGTCAAATGGTCTGGACCAAGCTGAAACAGAGGTTTAGTCCATTCGGGCCGGACATACAAGAGGCCGGACCGCGTTGACGCGATCCGGCCTCCTGACTGCCTCTTTACCGGCGGAGCCGTTCTTCCTCGCTCAGCCCCGCCGCCCGTGCGGTGCTCAGCCGATCAGGCTGCGCAGCACGTACTGCAGGATGCCGCCGTTGCGGTAGTAGTCCGCCTCGCCGGGGGTGTCGATGCGCACGACCGCGTCGAACTCCTTGCTGCTCCCGTCCGCGCCGACGGCCTTGACCTTGACGGTGGCCGGGGTGCGGCCCTCGTTGAGCTCGGTCACGCCGGTGAAGGAGAAGGTCTCCTCGCCGGTCAGACCGAGGGACTCGGCGTTCTGGCCCTCCGGGAACTGCAGCGGCAGGACGCCCATGCCGATCAGGTTGGAGCGGTGGATGCGCTCGTAGGACTCGGCGATGACGGCCTTCACGCCCAGCAGCGCGGTGCCCTTGGCGGCCCAGTCACGGGACGAGCCCGAGCCGTACTCCTTGCCGGCCAGGACGACCAGCGGGATGCCGGCGGCCTGGTAGTTCTGCGAGGCGTCGTAGATGAACGACACCGGCGCGTCGGCCTGGGTGAAGTCGCGGGTGTAGCCGCCCTCGGTGCCCGGCGCGATCTGGTTGCGCAGGCGGATGTTGGCGAAGGTGCCGCGGATCATCACCTCGTGGTTGCCGCGGCGCGAGCCGTACGAGTTGAAGTCGCGCTTCTCCACACCGTTGGCGGTCAGGTACTGCGCCGCCGGGGTGCCCGGCTTGATGTTGCCGGCCGGGGAGATGTGGTCGGTGGTGACCGAGTCGCCCAGCTTGGCCAGGACGCGGGCGCCGGCGATGTCGGTCACCGGGCTCGGGGTCTTGGCCATGCCCTCGAAGTACGGGGGCTTGCGGACGTAGGTGGACTCGGCGTCCCACTCGAAGGTGTTGCCGGTCGGGACCGGGAGCGACTGCCAGCGGTGGTCACCGGCGAAGACGTCCTGGTAGCCCTTGTCGAACATGGCCTCGTCGATGGAGCCGGCGACGGTGTCGGCGACCTCCTGCTCCGACGGCCAGATGTCGGCGAGGAAGACGTCGTTGCCGTCGGCGTCCTGGCCCAGCGCGTCGCGGGTGATGTCGACGTTCATGTTGCCCGCGAGGGCGTACGCGACCACCAGCGGCGGGGAGGCCAGGTAGTTCATCTTGACGTCGGGGTTGATCCGGCCCTCGAAGTTGCGGTTGCCGGAGAGCACCGAGACGACGGCCAGGTCGGACTCGTTGACCGCGGCCGAGACCTCCTCGGGCAGCGGGCCCGAGTTGCCGATGCAGGTGACGCAGCCGTAGCCGACCAGGTTGAAGCCCAGCTTCTCCATGTACGGGAGCAGGCCGGCCTTCTCGTAGTAGTCCATGACGACCTTGGACCCGGGGGCCAGGGTGGTCTTGACCCACGGCTTGACCGTCAGGCCACGCTCCACGGCCTTCTTCGCCAGCAGGGCGGCGCCCAGCATGACGGAGGGGTTGGAGGTGTTGGTGCAGGAGGTGATCGAGGCGATCACGACCGCGCCGTTGTCGATCTCGTAGGTCGAACCGTCGGGGGCGGTCACCGCGGTCGGCTTCGAGGCCTCGGCCGAGTAGGTCGGCAGCGCCTCGGCGAACTTGTCGGCGGCCTCGGCCAGGATCACGCGGTCCTGCGGGCGCTTCGGGCCGGAGATCGACGGGACGACGGTGGAGACGTCCAGCTCCAGGTACTCGGAGTAGACCGGCTCGACCGACGGGTCGTGCCAGAGGCCCTGCTCCTTGGCGTACGCCTCGACCAGGGCGAGCTGCTGCTCGCTGCGGCCGGTGAGCTTGAGGTAGTTGATGGTCTCGGCGTCGATCGGGAAGATCGCGCAGGTCGAGCCGAACTCCGGCGACATGTTGCCGATGGTGGCGCGGTTGGCCAGCGGGATCGCGGTGACGCCCTCGCCGTAGAACTCGACGAACTTGCCGACCACACCGTGCTTGCGCAGCATCTCGGTGATGGTGAGCACCAGGTCGGTGGCGGTGGTGCCGGCCGGCAGCTGGCCGTTGAGCTTGAAGCCGACCACGCGCGGGATCAGCATGGAGACCGGCTGGCCGAGCATCGCGGCCTCGGCCTCGATGCCGCCGACGCCCCAGCCCAGCACGCCCAGGCCGTTGACCATGGTGGTGTGCGAGTCGGTGCCGACGCAGGTGTCGGGGTAGGCCTGGCCGCCCCGGACCATGATGGTGCGGGCCAGGTGCTCGATGTTCACCTGGTGGACGATGCCGGTGCCGGGCGGGACGACCTTGAACTCGTCGAACGCGGTCTGGCCCCAGCGCAGGAACTGGTAGCGCTCCTTGTTGCGGCCGTACTCGATCTCGACGTTCTGGACGAAGGCGTCCGGGGTGCCGAACTTGTCGGCGATGACGGAGTGGTCGATGACCAGCTCGGCCGGGGCCAGCGGGTTGATCTTGGCCGGGTCGCCGCCCAGCTCCTTGACGGCCTCACGCATGGTGGCGAGGTCGACCACGCACGGCACGCCGGTGAAGTCCTGCATGATCACTCGGGCCGGAGTGAACTGGATCTCCTGGCTCGGCTGGGCGTCGGCGTCCCAGTTGCCGAGCGCGCGGATGTGGTCGGCGGTGATGTTCGCGCCGTCCTCCGTGCGGAGCAGGTTCTCCAGCAGCACCTTGAGGCTGTAGGGCAGCCGCTCGGAACCCTCGACGGCGGAGAGCTTGAAGATCTCGTACGACTCGTCGCCCACCTGCAGCGAGCTGCGGGCGTCGAAGCTGTTCGCGGACACGACTGACTCCTTCTAGGTGCTTCGTGCGGTATCCGGCCGCCACGGTGGTAAGGTCAGCCTTACTTAGGCTGACCTTGCCCGCACCGCCGGTGAGCGCCTCTCGGCAAGTATCTTGATGTCGAGATATAGAGTAATGGGCAGTTATCTCGATGTCGAGATAAACCATAGTGCATGGCGGCGCGTCCGCCACGTCGGCACCACCTCCACGCTGCCCGCGCCCGGCACATCTCTCCCGAACCCCTCGTGACGGGGCCCCCAAGGCCGGGTGTCCAGCGGTGTTCGCGGGACGGGACCGGGGCTCAGGCGAGGCGACGGCGGCGCGGGGACCGGGGTGGGGACCGGGCGCAGGGGAGCGGCCGAGCCGGTGCGGGCGGCCCGGGGAGACCGGGCGCGTGCCGGGGGGTGTCCGTTCGGTGGCGACCGCCGTTGAGCACGGCGTCCGCCGTACCGCTCGCCCGCTCCCCGGAAGGCCCGCCGATGCCCAGTCCGATCGCCGCCGCCCTGCTCCCGCTCGCCCTGCTGGCGCCCGCGGCCACCGCCGCGACCGCTCCCCCCGCCCGGGCCGCCCAGGCCGCGCCGGCGTCCCCGCTCTCCGAGGGGTCCGGCGGCGCCGGGACCTCCGGTGAAGCCGCTGACACCGATGGCGCCGGGGCCCGGGTGGTCTCGGTGATCGAGGCGGACTTCGACCCGGCGTCCGCCTTCGTCCCGCCGACCGCGATCAGCCACGCCGCCGACCTGGTGCCGTACGGCTCGCACGTCCGCGTGGTGGTGGACCGCTCGGTGCCGGGGCAGACCCTGCTGACCATGACGGTGTCCGGGCTCGCTCCGGACCACGAGTTCCCGGCGCACCTGCACACCGGTTCCTGCGGGGCCGACCCGGCCGCCTCCGGCCCGCACTACCAGCACGCGGTGGACCCGGTGCAGCCGTCCACCGACCCCGCCTACGCCAACGACCGCAACGAGCTGCGGCTGACGCTGCGCACCGACGGCCGGGGCGCCGGCTCGGCGGCCGGCTCGGTGGCCTGGCACCCCCGGCCGGGCGAGGCGCGCTCGCTGGTCCTGCACGCGGGCACCCCGGCCGGACGGCACGACGCGGGCGACCGGGCCGCCTGCGTCAAGCTGAAGCTCTGACCGCCGCCAGGGCCCGTCCGGCGATCCCTATGACCCGAGGGTGGCGACCAGGACGGCCTTGATGGTGTGCAGGCGGTTCTCCGCCTGGTCGAAGACGATGGAGTGATCCGACTCGAACAGCTCGTCGGTGCACTCCAGCTCGGCCATCCCGGTCAGCTCGTGCAGCTGCCGCGCGACCACGGTGCCCAGGTCGTGGAAGGCGGGCAGGCAGTGCAGGAACTTCACGGCCGGGTTGCCGGTCGCCCGGACGGTGTCCATCGACACCTGGTAGGGCCTGAGCAGCTCGATCCGCTCGGCCCAGACCTCCTTGGGCTCGCCCATCGAGACCCAGACGTCGGTGTAGAGGAAGTCGGCGCCGGCCACCCCGGCGGCGACGTCCTCGGTGAGGGTGATCCGGGCGCCGGTCGACCCGGCGAGCACCTCGGCCGCCTTGCGGACGTCCTCGGTGGGCCAGAGCGCCCGGGGCGCGACGATCCGGACGTCCATGCCGAGCAGCGCGCCGGTGACCAGCAGCGAGTTGCCCATGTTGGAGCGGGCGTCGCCGAGGTAGGCGAGGGTCACCTCGGGCAGCGGCTTGGCGGTGTGCTCCTGGATGGTCAGCACGTCGGCGAGCAGCTGGGTGGGGTGCCACTCGTCGGTCAGACCGTTCCAGACCGGGACGCCCGCGTGGGCGGCCAGCTCCTCGACGACCTCCTGGCCGTGGCCCCGGTACTCGATGCCGTCGAACATCCGGCCGAGCACCCGCGCGGTGTCCTTGATCGACTCCTTGTGGCCGATCTGCGAGCCGGACGGGTCCAGGTACGTGGTGGTGGCGCCCTGGTCGTGGGCGGCGACCTCGAAGGCGCAGCGCGTCCGGGTGGAGGTCTTCTCGAAGATCAGCGCGATGTTCTTGCCCCGCAGTCGGGGCCGCTCGGTGCCCGCGTACTTCGCCGCCTTGAGCTGAGCGGCGAGGTCCACCAGGAAACGGAACTCCTGGGGAGTGAAGTCGAGCTCCTTGAGGAAGTGCCTGTTCCGGAGGTTGAAGGCCATGCCGGGCTCCTGGGGTGACGTGGACGAACGGCGAAGCGGCAATTGTATACGACGGTTGGAATTTGTATGCAAAGCCTTCGCGGCAGTCCGGCCGGCCGGGGCTTCGGCACCCCCGGCCGCTCGGGCGAACCGGGCGAACCGGGGCGCGGCCGGGCCCGCCGAGACGGGCGACGGTACCGGGCGCGGGGCGGGCCGGGCACCGCGGGGTGCCCGCGGGGGCCCGGCCCGCCCCGGTGACGCGGCTCCTGGACGGGGCCCGCCGACGGGTGGACCGGGCGCGGCGGGCGGCGCAGGCCGGCCACCGCGGTCCCGCCCTACAGCCGGGGGTCGACCGGCTCGGACTCCAGCGCGAGGACGGCGAACACCGGCTCGTGCACCCGCCAGAGCGGCTCGCCCGCCGCCAGCCGGTCCAGCGCCTCCAGGCCCAGCGCGTACTCGCGCAGCGCCAGCGAGCGCTTGTGCCCGAGGAAGCGCTGCCGCAGCTGGTCCAGGTACTGGGTGTAGTCGGGCCCGTAGATGATCCGCAGGTACTCGCGGCCGCGGACCTTGACCCCGGGCTGGACCAGCCCGCCCGGGCGGCCCTCCCCGGCCCTGCCCCGGGCCGGCGAGACCAGCGGCTTGACCACCATGCCCTCGCCGCCCGCCCCGGTGAGCTCCTCCCACCAGGCGACGGCCGCGGCGACGGACGCCTCGTCACCGGTGTCCACCAGCAGCCGGGCCGTCCGGTGCAGGACCGGGGCGTCCGGCTCGGCCGCGCGGTCGGCGTCGACCAGGCCGTCGATCCAGGCGAGGTGGTCGTCGTGCGGGCGCACCGCGAGGTTCGCCCCCTCGGCGGCCAGCACCTGGAACGGCGCCAGCCGGATGCCGGACAGGCCCTCGGTCGGCCAGCAGTACCGCCGGTACGCCTCGGTGAAGGCCCGCGCGTCGGCGGCGCGCTGCCGCTGGCGGGCCGTCAGCGCGGAGAGGTCGAGCCCGCGGCCGGCCGCCTGGTCCAGCGCGGTGAGCACCTGCGGCAGCGCCGCGCGCGCCGCCGCGCCGACCGCCGCGTACTGGCGGCGCAGCAGCTCGGTGGCCTTGAGGGACCACGGCATCAGCTCAGTGTCCAGCAGCAGCCAGCCGGTGCCCAGCCGGTCGAAGAGCCCGGAGCTCTCGGCCGCGGCCCGCAGCCGGCCCAGGACGGCGGCGGTCAGGCCGTCGTCGCCGAGGAACGCCCTGCCGGTCCGGGTCCAGATCGCCCCCGGGCCGGCCAGCCCGAACCGCTTCTCCAGCGCCGTGTCGTCCCGGGCCACCAGCACGACCGCGCGGGAGCCCATGTGCTTCTCCTCGCAGATCACCTGCCGGACGCCGTCCTCGCGGTAGGCGAGGAAGGCCTCCTCCGGGTGTTCGAGGTAGCCGGGGCGGCGCGAGGTCGCGCTCGGGGCCATGGTCGGCGGCAGGTAGGCGAGCAGCCGGGGGTCGATCGCGAAGCGGCTCATCACCTCCAGCGCGGCCGCCGCGTTCTCCTCCCGGACGGCGATCCGGCCGTGCAGCGCGGTCTCGACCACCCGGCGGCCGGCCACGTCCGCGAGGTCCAGCGGACGGCCCTCGCGCGAGCCGGGCGCGTCCGTGATCATCGGCCGGACCGGCGCGTACCACTCCTGCTCCGCCTCGACGCTCACCAGCTCGCGCTCCGGGTAGCGCAGCGCGGTCAGGCTGCCGCCGAAGACGCAGCCGGTGTCCAGGCAGATGGTGTTGTTGAGGAAGCTCGCCACCGGCACCGGCGTGTGGCCGTAGACCACCAGGGCCCTGCCCCGGTACTCCTCCGCCCACGGGTAGCGCACCGGCAGGCCGTACTCGTCGGTCTCGCCGGTGGTGTCCCCGTAGAGCGCGTGCGAGCGCACCCGGCCGGAGGCCCGGCCGTGGTACTTCTCCGGCAGGCCGGCGTGGCAGACCACCAGGGCGCCGCCGTCCAGCAGGTAGTGGCTGACCAGGCCGCGCATGAACGCCCGGACCTCGGCGCGGAACTCCTCCGACTCCCCCGCCAGCTGGTCCAGCGACTCCTGGAGGCCGTGCGAGACGGTGACCTTCTTGCCGTCCATGGCCCGGCCGAGCTTGTTCTCGTGGTTGCCCGGGACGCAGACCGCGTGCCCGGCCGCGACCATGCCCATCACCAGGCGCAGCACGCCCGGCGTGTCCGGGCCGCGGTCGACGAGGTCGCCGACGAAGACGGCGGTGCGGCCCTCGGGGTGGACGGCGTCCACCGCGCGGCCGCCGTCGTCCCGCGCGAGGGCGTAGCCGAGGCGGATGAGCAGCGTCTCCAGCTCGGAGCGGCAGCCGTGGACGTCCCCGACGATGTCGAACGGACCGGTGAGGTGGCGCAGGTCGTTGAAGCGCTTCTCGGGCACGATCTCGGCGGCCTCGACCTCGGCCTCGCCGCGCAGGACGTGCACCTTGCGGAAGCCCTCGCGCTCCAGGCCCCGCACCGAACGGCGCAGTTCGCGGTGCTGGCGCGGGACCACGTGCGCGGGCAGCTGGCGGTCCGGGCGGGAGCGGTTGCGCTCGGCGCAGACGCCCGGGGGGACGTCCAGCACGATCGCGATCGGCAGCACGTCGTGGTCGCGGGCGATCCGGATCAGCTGCTTGCGGGCCTCCGACTGGACGTTGGTGGCGTCCACGACGGTCAGCCGGCCGGCCGCGAGGCGCTTGCCGACGATGTAGTGCAGCACGTCGAAGGCCTCGGCGGAGGCGGACTGGTCGTTCTCGTCGTCGGCCACCAGGCCGCGGCAGAAGTCGGAGGAGATCACCTGGGTGGGCAGGAAGTGCTTGCGGGCGAAGCTGGACTTGCCCGCGCCACTGGTGCCGATCAGGACGACGAGGGAGACGTCGGTGACCGGGAGGCGGCGCGCCCCGGGGGTGCCGGGGGTCTCCGCGGTGGTGGGCGTGGGCCCGGTGGGGCTCGGCGACTGTGCGTCGTCGTCGGTCGTCATCGGGGCTCGCCCCCTTCGGGCGTCGTGCGGACGGGTGCGGTGGTGCCGACGGCGGCGGTGCCGCCACCGGCGGCCGCCGGGTCGGTGGAGACGGTGGAGCCGGCCGTGGGGACCGTGGGCTCGGCCGGGGTGCCGACGCGGAACAGCGCGAGCTGGGTCGGCGGCCCCACCTCGGGGTCCTCCGGCCCGACCGGGCGGATCACGACGGTGTAGCCGTACGTCCGCGCCACCCGCTCGGCCCAGGCACGGAACTGCGCGCGGTCCCACTCGAAGCGGTGGTCGGCGTGCCGGACGTGGCCGGCCGGCAGACTCTCCCAGCGGACGTTGTACTCGGCGTTCGGCGTGGTGACGACGACCGACGACGGGCGGGCCGCCCCGAGCACCGCGTACTCCAGGGCGGGCAGCCGGGGCACGTCCAGGTGCTCGATCACCTCGCAGAGCACGGCCGCGTCGAAGCCCTTCAGCCGGGCGTCCGTGTACGTCAGCGCGCCCTGGACCAGCTTGACCCGGGCCGCCTGACGCTCCGGCATCCGCTCCAGCCGCAGCTTGCGGGCCGCCGCTGCCAGCGCCCGGGCGGACACGTCGACCCCGAGCACCTCGGTGATCCGGGCGTCCTTGAGCAGGGCGCCGATCAGCTCGCCCTGCCCGCAGCCGAGGTCGGCCACCCGGGCCGCCCCGACCTCACGCAGGGCGGCCAGGATCGCCGTCCGGCGCTGCTCGGCGAGCGGGGGCTGCTTCGGCGCGGCCTCCGGCGCCGCCGCCTCGGTGGGGTCGGCGGGCTCGGCGCCTACGGGGTGCGCGGCGCCGGGCTCGGAGCCGTCGGTGTCGTCCACCGCGTTGTCGATCTCCTCGACCTCGCGGTCGTCGGCCTCGGCGAGCCGGGCCAGCTCCAGGCGTTCCATCGCGGTCCGGGTGAGCGACCAGCGCCGGGAGAGGTACCGACGGGCGATCAGGGCCCGCTCCGGGTGGTCGGCCAGCCAGCCCTCGCCGGCGGCGAGCAGCTTGTCGACCTCGTCCGGGGCGACCCAGTAGTGCTTGGCACCGTCGAGCACCGGCAGCAGGACGTAGAGCTGCTGGAGCGCGTCCGCGAGGCGGACGGCCGCGCAGGACAGCTCGACCCGCACGTAGCGCGACTCGCCCCACTCGGGGAACTCCTCGTCCAGCGGGATCGCCACCGCCTCGACCTGCCAGCCCAGCGGCTCGAAGAGCCGGGCCACCATGGCCGGGCCGCCGCCCTCGCCCGAACCGTTGGCGGGCACGGCGGGCAGCGCGATCCGCAGCGGGCGGGGACGCTCGGCCAGCCCGGGGCGGGCCTCGCAGACACCCTTCATCGCCGAACGGAATACCGTCCGCAGGGCCACCGCGAGCAGCGAGGACGCGGCGTAGGGGCGGTCGTTGACGTACTGCGCGAGCGCGAAGTCCGGCGAGCCGCCCCGCCCCTTGCCCCGGCCGCGGCGGACCAGTGCGATCGGGTCGATGTCGAGCAGCAGCGCGGCCGTGCAGAGCTCGTCGCCCGCCTCCGGGTAGAAGACGTGGGCCTCGCCGTGCGACGTCCCGAACCGCTGGACCTTGCCGGGGTGTTTGTGCAGCAGGAAGCCGAGGTCGGTGGCCGGGCTCTCGGCAGTACCGGTGGTGGAGATCGACATGAACACCGGCCCGAGTATTGCCCAGCTCCCGCCCGCCGAGCACCGGGTTTTGCGCGCCGGGCACCGGGTTCCGCGCGCCCGGGCGTGGCGTGGTCTCCCGGGGAGTCCCCGCGACGGCCCGCCGGGGACATTGCGCACGGCGCTTCCGGGGCCTTCCACGACGGCTCCGGACCCTGCCGTGCCGCGGCCCGGAGCGCCCTGCGGCCCCGTCCGCACGGTGAGCGTGTTCGGCACCGACGGCCCGCATTCGTTAACGTGCACGATGTGACTGCTGAATCCACCTCCCTCGCAAGCGGCGCCGTCGCCGCCGGTCTGGCCACCATCGCCGCCGACGGCACCGTCCTCGACACCTGGTACCCCGCCCCCGCCCTGGCCGCCGAGCCCGGCCCGGCCGGCACCGTCCGCCTGACCGCCGAGCAGGCCGAGACCGAGCTGGGCGCCGGCGCCGCCGAAGCGCTGCGCGCCGACGCGCGCCGCGGCGTCGAGGTGGTCGCGGTGCGCACCACGATCGCCTCGCTCGACGAGAAGCCGATCGACGCGCACGACGCCTACCTGCGCCTGCACCTGCTGAGCCACCGTCTGGTGAAGCCGCACGGCCAGAGCCTGGACGGCCTGTTCGGGCTGCTCGCCAACGTGGCCTGGACCAGCATCGGCCCGGTGCAGGTGGACAAGGTCGAGCAGGCCCGGCTGGCGGTCCGCGCCCAGGGCGGCCAGCTCGCCGTCTACGGGATCGACAAGTTCCCGCGGATGACCGACTACGTCGCCCCCTCCGGGGTGCGGATCGCGCACGCGGACCGTGTCCGGCTCGGCGCGCACCTGGCCGCCGGCACCACCGTGATGCACGAGGGCTTCGTCAACTTCAACGCCGGCACCCTGGGCACCTCCATGGTCGAGGGCCGGATCAGCGCGGGCGTCGTGGTCGGCGACCACAGCGACATCGGCGGCGGCTCCTCGATCATGGGCACCCTGTCGGGCGGCGGCAAGCAGGTCGTCTCGGTCGGCGAGCGCTGCCTGCTCGGCGCCAACGCCGGTATCGGCATCTCGCTCGGCAACGACTGCGTGGTCGAGGCCGGTCTGTACGTCACCGCCGGCACCCGGGTGACCACCCCGGACGGCAAGGTGGCGAAGGCGGTGGAGCTGTCCGGCCAGGACAACCTCCTCTTCCGTCGCAACTCGCAGACCGGTGCGGTCGAGGTCATCGCCCGCGCCGGCTCCTGGGGCGGTCTGAACGCCGAGCTGCACGCGCACAACTGATCGCCTCCTTCGAGGTCTCGGGCCCCGGCGCCGCTTCGGCGGCGCCGGGGCTTCGGCTTTCCGGGGCGGTTGCCCGGGGTGGCGTCTGCCCGTCTTCGGGGCCCACCCCCACCCCTCCCACCGCTCCCCTCCTGAGGCACTCGTCGTCCGGGCCGGTGACAGCCCGGACGACGAGCCGGACGGTCGCCGGGTCTGGGCACGGGCACGGCCGTGCCGACACCGGCCGCACTGGCCCCACTCGGCCCCACTCGGCCCAGCCGCGTGCCCGCCTGCCCGCCTGCCCGCGTGCCCGCGTGCCCGCCTGCCCGCCTGCCCGCCTGCCCGCCTGCCCGCCTGCCTGCCTGCCTGCCTGCCCGGTGCCTAGCCGAGGCGGCTCACCGGCGGCAACCCGGGCTCACCCGGGAGGCTTACGGTCGACGGGAGTTGGACCGCATCGGGTGGTGCCCGGTGACCCGGCCGCGCGGAGATTCGTTGGTTGCTGGGGCGGGGCGTCGGAGCCGTCGACGAGGCGGCGGGCCACCCCGCGCCACCGGCCGGCCCGCCGCCGCCCGCCTGACGCCGCACCACCGATCCGAAGAGGTCCCCTCATGTCCGAACCCTGGTCCGAGGCACCTGCCGCGCCACAGTCCCCGAGCGACCCGTCCGGGTCGGCCGCCGCACGGCCGACCGGCGCCGCCACCCCGAAGAGCCTGCTGGAGCAGATGCAGGAGCTGCTCGCCTCGGTCACCGCGGACCTCGCCGACCTGCAGTCGTCGGGCGCCCGGCGCACCTCCCCGAGCGGCTACCCCACCGGCACGGACACCTCCGGCGCACCCGCCGGGCCCGGCACCCGGTAGTCCGGCCGCGGAGCCTCCTGTCCCGGCTCGCCGTCACCCGGCGGGCCGAGCCGGAGCACCAGTAACGGCGACCCCTGTCCGGCCGCCGGGAGCGGGACCGGCGGTGGATCGACCTCGTCGCCCGTCGTCTCCCGATCACCCTCGGCCCGTCGGACGGCCTCCCGCAGCCGGCCCACCACCTCCTTGCAGTCGGCGCCGGCGTCGACCCCGTCGATGCACGTCCAGTAGAGGCTCTCGGTGTCGGCCCCGCAGGCCAGCACCACCAGCGTCTCGCCGACCTCCTGGAGCAGCCCGAGCAGCCCCTCCAGGGCCGGGCCGATCTCACCGAGCCCGGTCAGCCGCCCGGCGCGGCCGCCGATGCCCAGGCCCAGCAGGGCGGACGAGTCGCCCGCGGACTGGTCCAGGCAGCCGGCCGCGTGCGCACCCGCCTCGGCCAGCTGCTGGCCGAGGCCCGCCAGCCCGAGGTCGTCCGGTCCGGGATCCTCCAGCTCCGCCAGCCGGGCACCCACCGCCTCGGTGAGCAGCGCGGCCTGCCGCGCCTCCAGCAGCACGTCGGACACGTTCCTGGCCTCCGCCAGGGCGTGCCGGGCCGTCTTGATCAGTCGCAGCGCCTCCATCGGCCGCCACCCCTTCCACCCGTTCTCGCCGTGCCCGCCCGGCTGTACGGCCCGTAGGGCCCGTACGACCGGTGGACACCTGGTCACGGCGAAAGCGTGCAGCGGCGAAGGGATCGGCGCAGCCACCTGCCCGGAACCTGTGGACAACCCCGGGGCTGTGGACAACTCTTGTCCCTCCCAGGGGTTGTTCGCCCACGCCCGGTTGACGCCGACCGCAGCACGGGGCGCAGCCGGGGCCCGGCCGACGGTTCCGCCCACAGCCGGAACCCGACGGTTCCGCTCACGACCCGCCCACGACCCGGCCCCGGCCCGGCCCCGACGGTCCGCCCCCGGCGGTCCGCCCCCGGCGGTCCGCCCCCGGCCCGGACCGACCCTCAGTGCGCGGACCCCGCCCCCGGTCCCGTCCCGGACCCCGGCGCCGGGAAGCGCAGCTCATTGCGCTCGATCTTGGCCGCCAGGGCGGTCAGCGGGTCCACGCCCACCACCGTGCAGAACTGCAGCAGGTACGCGAGGACGTCGGCGACCTCGTCCCGCACCCGGTGCGCCGTGTCCGGCTCGGACATCACCGAGGCGGCCTGCTCGGGGGTGAGCCACTGGAAGATCTCCAGCAGCTCGCCGGCCTCCACGGTCAGCGCCGCGGCCAGGTTCTTCGGCGTGTGGAAGGGCTCCCAGCTGCGCGCCGCGGCGAACTCCGTCAGCCGCTGTCGCAGGCCCTCCAGGGTGGGGCCGACGGGTTCCGTCTCTCGTTCGCTCACCCGTCCAGGTCTACCGCATCCCGGGCCGCGGCCGCCCGCCGCGGTGGCCCGACCACCCCTGGCGCTCCCGGAACCGGCCCCGCCGCCTCCCCGCGCGCGGCCTGGGCCGGTACCCGCGCGGTCTCCGTGCGCAGCACGGTGCGCCCGGAGCCGGGGTCCCGCCGGCACTCCACCAGGGCGACTCCGGGCGGCAGTTCACCCGGCCCGCCGAACGCCTCCCGCACCGCGGCCGGTTCCTGGAGCGCGGCCAGCACCCGCAGCTGGTTGCGGCCGGCCATCTCCCGGGCGAGCCGCAGCAACGAGGCCGCCTGCTCGGTGCCGAGCCCCGCCCCGAGGTCCTCGGCGAGCACGGTGAGCTGCCGGTGCGCCCAGGGCACCTCGGTGGCCACGTCGAGGTCGAGCACCCCGGCGCCGGTGAGCAGCACGGCGGCGAACGCGAGGTGGCGCAGCATGCCGTCGGAGGCCTGGTCGGCGCCGGTGCGGCCGAGGACGCCCTCGTCGAAGACGGCGAGGACCCGTTCGTCGGCGCCGGCGCCGCGGTGGGCGAGGTCGATCCCGAGCAGCGGGTGCGGGGCGGCGGACTGGACGACGCGCAGCAGCTGGCCGTACCGGCGGGCGCATTCGTTGCTGAGCCGGGCGATCACGGCGGAGATGTTGGCGGCGCTGCCGAGCAGGCGGGCCTGCGGGTCGGGGCGGGCCCAGTCGCGCATCAGCCCGGGCACGGGGTGGACGGGGAAGACCTCGCGCAGGGCGGTGAGCACCTGTTCGGTGGCGGCCAGCACCGTCCGTTCGCCGGGCGAGGACCCGGCGACCCGCAGCGGGATCTGGGCGGTGATCAGGGTGGTGTTCGGGAAGGGGGCGTGGATGTCGCCCTGCCGGGTGTCGTTGTGCCAGCCGACGTTGACGCGGCGGCGGCGGAGGTCCTGCTCACCGGTCTGGACGAGGGTCCGGCCGTCGAGGGTGAGCTGCTCGCGGGCGATCCGGACCGGGCCGTCGGTGCGGATGACCAGCTCCAGCCGGATCGGCCCCTGGTCCGAGCGGACGGTGCAGCCCAGGATGACGGCGTCGCGGCCGTGCGGGACGCAGCCGTCGAGGCCGCCGCGGATGGCCGTGCCGAGGGGGCCGCCGCGGCCGGGCAGGCCGTCGAGGGAGTCGGCGATCTCCTCGCCGAGGGCGAGCCGGGAGAGGACGGCGAGGGCGTCGAGGGCGTTGGACTTGCCGACGCCGGCGGGCCCGTACAGCACGGTGAGGGGCGCGAGCGGCAGGACCGCGCGCCGGTAGGACTTGAACGAGGTGAGCCGGATCTCCTCGACGGTGGGGCGCTGCACGGGCGGCGGGCCTGGGTCCGGGGTCCGCTGATGGGGGTGGGCCGGCGCTGCGGGCCGGGTGGCGTCGCGGTTCACCCGTCGGACGTTAGCCCCCGCTCGGGCGGCAGAAACGTGCCTGCCCGGCAGATTCATCCCAATGAGGCACCTTCATCCCAACGAGGCGGCCGCAGCCCGACCAGGGCCTATGCCGTGGACCGACCCGGGACTACGGCCCCCACACCGCCGAGCACCCCCGGCTCCCCCGGCACCCCCGGCTCCCCCGGCTCCCCGCCCGCTCAGCGCCGGTAGGCGGCGACCGTCACGGAGGCGGTGACCTCGACCGGGTCCGGCAGGTCGGCGAGCCGGGCGGCCAGCCGCTCCCGGTCGGTGTGCCAGGCGCTCGGCCCCATGCCGACGACCGTGCGGACGTCGGCGGCGGACAGCCGCAGCCCGAACTCGACCTCCTGGCGCCCGGCCGGTGTCAGATGGGGGCCGAGCTTCTCGTCGATCCGGCGCTGCTTCTCCTCGTCGACCGAGAGCAGCCCGAGCGCGCCGACGAGTTCGCGCAGGTGGCGCGGCGTGGGCGAGACCAGCAGCAGGGTGGCGCCGGGGCGCAGCACACGACGGATCTCGGGGCCGTTGCGCGGCGCGAAGACATTGAGGACGAGCCCGGCGGCGCCGTCCAGCAGCGGCAGCGGCCGCCAGGCGTCGCAGACCACGGCGCCGATCCGGGGGTGGGCCCTGGCGGCCCGGCGCAGCGCGTACTTGGAGATGTCGAGGGCGGCGCCGGGCCGGTCGGGCAGGGCGTCCAGGACGTGGGCGAGGTAGTGGCCCGTGCCGGCGCCGAGGTCGGCGACCAGGCCGTCCGGCGCGACGGCGGCGGCGGCTTCGGCGAGTGCGTCGGCGATCGGGCGGTAGTGGCCGGCGGCGAGGAAGTCGCTGCGGGCGGCGACCATGTCGGCGGTGTCACCGGTGCCGGTGTGCGCGTCACCGGCGAGCAGGCTGACGTAGCCCTGCTTGGCGACGTCGAAACTGTGCCCGGTCGGGCAGCGCAGCGCGCGTCCGTCGGGGGTGAGGGCCTGCGCGCAGTGCGGGCAGGCCAGGTAGGGCTGGATGTCCTGCAGCAACGTCCGTCTTCTCTCGCCGTCCGGTCGTGCGGTCCGGCCGGAGAGCTCAAGCCTAACGACCGGCGGTGTCCCGCCGCGCATCCCGTGGTGCCGGGACGCGGTGGCCGCCGCCCTGCCGGGCCACCCGGAGGGCGAGGGCGGCGAGGGCCTCGGGGGCGCCGGCCTGGCCGCGGATGCCGGGGAAGGCGTTGATGTCGACGATGACCGGCTCGGCGGGGCCGTCGAGCAGGTCGACGCCGTAGACGTCGAGGCCGAACACCTCGCCGACCCGGCGGGCCAGCCCGGCGCGGTCGGCGGGCAGCTCGCGGGGGCCGAACGTCCCGCCGTCGGCGGGTTCGCCGGCGGGTTCGGCGAGTTCGGAGCGCCGGCGGGCGCAGAACACCTGCCCGTCGACGACCCAGAGCTTCTGGTCCCAGCCGGTGCCGGCGAGGTAGGGCTGGGCCACCACGGGCTCGTCGGGCCACTCCTCGGCGAGGGCGCGCAGCCGGGCGGCGTCGTCGACCCGGGCGACCAGGTCGCCCCGGCGGCTGTGCCGGCTCTTGATCACCAACGGGTAGTCGGGATCGGGCAGTTCGGTGAGGGCGGCGGCGGTGCGGGTGGCGGCGAACGGCAGGCCGCACCGCCGGGCGAGGTCGGCCATGGCCGTGCGGTCCTGGCAGAACGCCGTCGCGGCGGCCGAGTTGACGACGGGGGCGCCTCGCTCCTCCAGGTGGCGGGCGAGCGCCAGGGCCTGCGGGGTGCGGGCCTTGAGCAGGTACACGTCGGCGAGCGGGCCGGGGCCGAGGAGTTCGGCGGGCGGGAGGTCGTCGCGGTTGGCGTCGAGGCTCTCGACCCGGTGGTCGGGGGCCAGCAGCGCGGCGGTGGCGGCGAGCAGCGGGTGACCGGGGTCGGGGGTGAGCAGGCCGATCCTCACAGCGTTCCGCCCACCGCGCCGTTGACGAGGTCGGCGCGTCCGAGGCCGTCGAACGGGCCCGCGCCGCCCACGGCCACGGCCGCGCCCTGGACGGGCAGCCGGACCGGCTCGGCGATCGGCCCGGACGGCTCCTGCGCGAGCGCGGGCGCCGGGGCGGAGACGGCCGTGCCGGTGCGGGCCAGCCGCAGCACGGCGCGGGAGACCCGGGCGACCGCGTCCGGCACCTGGCGGAAGCTGGGGAAGTCGTTGATGTCGACGACCACCGGTCCGTCCGGGCCGAGCAGCACGTCGACGCCGTAGAGGTCGAGGCCGAACACCTCCCCGACCTGCGCGGCGATCCGCGCGACGTCGCCGCCGAGCGGCACCTGCCGCTCGCGCACCCCCTGGCCGGGGTGGAGCGGGGAGCAGCGCTCGGTCGCGTAGAGCTCGCCGTCGACGCAGTACACCTTGAGGTCGGTACCGGAGTTGGGCACGTACGGCTGGGCGATCAGCAGGCCCTCGCCGGCCAGCTCGGGACCGAGTTCGACCAGGTGGTCGGGGGTGGGGACGAGCCGCACGGCCCGACCGGAGCTGCCGTCGGCGGGCTTGACCACCAGCGGGTACTCGGCGGCCGGGATCTCGGCCAGCCACTCCCAGCGGGCGGCGGCGTAGGTCACCGGGACCGGCAGGCCCCGGGTGCGCGCGATCACGGCGGCGAGCGCCTTGTCCCGGACGCCGCGGATGGAACGGACGTCGTTCACGGTGGTGAGGCCGACGGCGGCGGCCGCCTCCAGGAGGGTCAGGCCGGGTCCGCCGGAGACGGTCTTGAGCACCCAGGCGTCATGGCTGCCGGCCCGCACCGCCTCGGAGATCGCCATCAGCGAGTTCCCGGGCCGCAGCACGTCCACCCGGTGGCCCCAGGCGGTGAGTTGACGCACCACGTCGAGCGGCATGCCGTCGTGCCGGTAGTGCTCCTCGACCAGAAAGCAGAGCCTCATGAGCCTGTCATCCCCCTCGCCTCTCCCCGTGCCGACGCCCGCCGTCCGGTCCGGCGGAGCTGTAAAGGCCCCAGGATGCCACGCGGCCCGCACACAAGATCGCCCGGCCTGTAAGCATTCGGCAACAATCGGTCCGATATGCCCGGCCCCCGGAGTGGGCGGCAGCGGCCCGGGAAACCCGGCCGTCCGCACACGGACCGGCCGTCCGCGCGCCGACCCCGCGCACGGCGGGCCGACCGCAAATCGCTGGCAGGAACCCGACCGGCCTGCTTGGATGCACCGCGTGACTTCTGCCGCCGCTCTTGATCCCGCCCTCCGCCCCCTCCTCGACGAGATCGAGCGCTACTACGACGCCGTACCGCGCAGCGCAGCCCGCGTCGAGGACTTCGGGCCGCTGAGCCTGTTCGTCCGCGAGGGCGAGGGCTGGCCGTACTACGCCCGCCCGGCGCTCGGCCACACCGGCCCGGCGGTCACCGCCGAGGACGTCCTGCGCGTGCTGGCCCGCCAGCGCGAGCTGGGCGCGCCGCAGGCCTTCGAGTGGGTGGCCGAGCACGATCCGCGGCTGCGCGCGGCGGTCGAGGAGGCCGGGCTGACGGTGCACGAGCACCCGCTGCTGGTGCTGGGCCAGGACCAGGAGCCCACCGTGCCGGAGGCCGCGCCGCCCGCGGGAGTGTCGGTGCGGGTGCTGGCCGCCGAGGACCCGGACCTCGCGAGCGCGGTGGCCGTCCCGCACCTCGCGTTCGGCGAGCCGGGCACCGCCACCGGCCTGGCCGGCCCCGACGAACTGGCGGCAGCCGCCCAGCAGTTGGCCTCCGACGGCACGGTCGCGCGGATCGCCGAGCGGATCGCCGCCGGCCGTACCGTGCTCGCCGCGGCCGTCCAGGACGGTACGGCGCTCTGCGCCGGCCAGCACAACCCGGTCGGCCCGGTCACCGAGGTGGCCGGCGTCGGCACCCTGCCGACGGCCCGCCGCCGCGGCCTCGGCCTGGCGGTGACGGCGGCGCTGGTCGCGCACGCGCGGGCGAACGGCGTGCGGACGGTCTTCCTGTCCGCCGCCGACGAGGACGTCGCGCGGATCTACCGCCGGGCGGGTTTCCGCCCGTTCGCGACGGCCCTGATCGCCGAGCCCGCCGCGACCGAGCCCGCCGCGAGCGAACCCGCCACGACCGAGCCCGCCACGGCGTAGCCGACGGCGAGCGAGGGGCCCGCCGGCACCGGCGGGCCCACCCGGCCGAGCCCCGACCCACCGGCGCCCCGGCCGGGCCGGCGCCAGACCCGGGCGCCCGCGCCTACTCCTCGTCCTCGCTGTCCTCGCCGCTGACGTCCTCGCCCTCGGCCTCGTCCACCACCCAGGCAGCCAGCCGCTCGGCGACGCCGGACACCCCGAGCCGCCCCTCCCGGATGGCCCGGGCGAGGCTGCGCACCTCACGGGCGGTGGTCGCCACGGTGCACCCGCTGGCCACCAGGTAGGCGTAGGCGACGGCGGTGGCGAACAGTTCGTTGGTCTTCTCCAGGGCCGGCACCCGGATGAGCTGGTGCATCAGGGCGGCGGCGCGGTCCTGCGGTTCGGGGTAGACGGCGATGTCGAAGATCTCGGCCTGGTGGCGGGTGACCGCCGCGAGCAGCGATCCGTAGTCGGTGACCTGCGGGTCACCGGGTGTGTACTGCTCGGCTGTCATGAGCAGCCATGAGAGGTCGACCTCCAGGTTCAACGGCGCACGTCCTGGAGGTCTCCGTGCTCGCCGAACTCGGCGAGGAAGGCCGTCTCGTACTCCTTCATGAACTGCGCGGCGGCGTCGACGAACGCCCGCCCGGCCTCGCCCATGTCCTGCTGGACCAGGCGCTCGATGTACTGGTTCATGCTGATCCCCTGCTGCTCCGCCCGCTCCCGGGCCATCTCCGCGGTGGTGGCGTCCACCCGGACGTTCAGCTGTTTCTTACCCATGAAATTCAAGCTAGCGCCGAAGTGCTAGCACAACAAGGGCGCACGTGCCCGGCCCGCGCGCCCCGGCGGCGCCCGCCGTCCGCCTGCCGGCGGACCGACCCGCCGGCACGTGCGCCAGGAAAACGCCACCCCGGGCGACGCGGCGGGCGGGACTTGAAGAGTTCTTCACCTTCGTAGACTCTGAACTGCCCCGCGCATTCCCCGGAGCGGCACCGACCTTTTGGAGGCCGGCAATGACAGCGATGTTCGACCAGGAGCTGCGCGAGCAGCTCGCCCGGGCCCGCGAGGAACTCGCGGCAGCCCGGACCGACCAGGACGCCGACGGCGTCCAGGCCTACGAGGGCCGGATCGCCGGACTGCTGCGGCTCGCCGCCCAGCACGGGATCACCCTTCCGCACACCGCCGACGAGGCCCAGGGCTAGGGGGTCTGCGCAACGTCGCGGACCTGACGGGACTTTGCGCACACCCCCCAGGACGGCGACGGCGGTCCCCGGAGGCTCCGGGGACCGCCGTCGTCATCTCCGCGCCAGGGCGCCCGGCCCGGACCGCCCGGCCGCGGGCAGTCCACCGGGCACGTCCGGCGGCAGCGCGGCCAGGAAGTCCGCCACCGCCTGCTCCAGCCGGGGAGCGGCCTCCGGCGCCAGCCGCGGCGGCCCGCCGTCCCGCGGCTCGACCGCCGCGTCGAGGACGAACGCGCCGCGGACGACGTACCGCGCGCCGAGCGCCGTCAGCACCGGCCGCAGCGCGTAGTCGGGGGCCAGCGCGTGGGCGAGGCTCCCGCCGGTCATCACCGGCAGCACCGTCTTGCCCGCCAGCCCGGAGCGGGGCAGTGCGTCCAGGAAGGCCTTCAGCAGACCGCTGTAGGCCGCGTTGTAGACGGGCGACGCCACCACGAGCCCGTCCGCGGCGGCCACCGCGGCCAGGGCGTCGCGCAGCACGGCGCTGTCGGCCCGCCCGGCGAGCAGCTCGGCCGCCGGCAGGTCGCGGACCCGGACGTGCCCGGTCCGGAAGCCGGCCTCGGCCAGGAGCTGGACCAGGTGGGCCGTCAGCGCGGCGGTGCGCGAGCCGGCCGAGGGGCTGGCGGATATCGCGAGCAGGGAGGTCATCGGAAGGCTCCTTCGAGGGTCACGGCGGCGGCGGGGCACGGCGGCGGGCGGCCCGGCCGCGGAGCGGGCCCCACCGGGCACCCGTCCGGGCCCCCGCCGAGCACCCGTCCGGGACGCGATCCGAGCCGCCGCCGGGGGCGCCTTTCGAGCCGCCGCCCTGGCCGCCGCTCAGGCCGTGGGCAGCTCGACGGACTGGCCGTGCCGGAAGACGTCGAGCGGGTCCCACGCCGCCTTGATCCGCTGCAGGCGCGGGTAGTTCCCCTTGTAGTAGAGGTCGTGCCAGGGCACCCCCGAGGTGTTGAGGCCCGGGTCGTTGAGGTCGATGTCGGGGTAGTTCACGTAGCAGCCGTCGGTGACCCCGTTCGGCACCGGCACCCCGCCGGTCTCGGCGTAGACCGCGCGGTAGCAGTCGCGGGCCCAGCCGATGTTGCGGTCGTCGTCGGCCGGGTCGTTCCAGAACACCTGCCAGAGCATCTTGAAGGCCGCGTCCCGGTGCGGCGCCGCGGTCGCCGCCGGGTGGACCGCGTTGATCCGGCCGCCGTAGGAGGTCAGCTGCACGCTGATGTTCGGGTTGGTCACGTCCTCGCGGGTGAGGTGCGCGTGGAGTGCGTCGAGCTGGCCCTCGGGAAAGCCGGCGCGCATGAAGGAGGACTTGTACTCGGCGCGCAGCGTCGGGTCGTTGAGCACCGCGTTGGTGGTGCCGAGCATCCGGACCGCCTGGAGCCAGGGCAGCCGGCGCGGGGCGGCGAACTGGGGCATCGCGGGCAGTTCGCCCATGTGCCGGGTCAGCGCGCCGCGCTCCACGGTGACGCCCTCGCCGATCCGCTCCAGGTAGCCGGCGAGCAGCCGCTCGGCGCCCCGCGCCGAGGCGTCCACCAGGACGAGCATGCCGATCTGGCCGGCGCTGCGGTGGTTGAGCACCAGCTGGCTGATCAGCGCCCGCGCCGGGTCGTCGGGCCCCAGGTGGGCCACGTGCCAGTCGGCGTAGTTGCGGACCAGGCGGACGAACTCGTCCCGGCTCAGCTCGTCCCACGGCCAGCTGACGGCGCTGACCAGGAGCTCCTCGGGCGGCTTCGGCAGCAGGGCGCGCGGGTCCCGCCCCGTGGCGCCCGGCGAACGGAACCAGTAGCGGGTGACGACGCCGAAGTTGCCGCCTCCGCCGCCCGTGTGGGCCCACCAGAGGTCGTGGTTCGGGTCGTCCGGGTCGCGGGTGCCGATCACCGCGCGGGCCCGGCCGGCCGCGTCGACCACGACCACCTCGACCGCGTACAGGTGGTCGACGACCAGGCCGTGCAGCCGGCAGAGCGGACCCCACGCGCCGCCGCTGACGTGGCCGCCCATGGCGACGGAGTAGCAGAACCCGGCGGGGACGACGACGCCCCACTCCGGGTAGAGGGTCTGGTAGGTGCGCAGGTTGGTGGCGCCCGACTCGACGGCTATCGCGTTGAGCCGGGGGTCGTAGCCCACCGCGTGCATGCCGGACATGTCCAGGATGATCCGGACCTCCGGGTTGTGGACGAAGTCCTCGTAGCAGTGCCCGCTGGAGCGCACGGCGAGCCGCTTGCCCCGGTCGACCGCCTCCTGATCGACGGCGACGACCTCCTCGGTGGTGCTCACCAGCCGGACCGAGTCGGGCGCCGCGACGTAGCGCTGGTTGAGGCCGCTGACCAGGTCCTCGTACTGGCGGTCGGCCTTGGTCACGGTGATCCCGCCGCGGCCCCGCAGGGGTCCGCCGCCGTCCCGCCGTCGGCCACCCCGCCACCGACGGCCCCGCCACCGCCGTCCGCCGCACCCCCGTCGCGCAGAGCATTCCCGTGGTCCGAAGCACCCCCGTTGTCCAGAGCACCCCCGTCGTCCAGAGCACCCCCGTTGTCCGAAGCCCCCGTGGTGGCCGTGCCGGCCACGTCTTCGATCATCTCTGTCACACCTTCTCTTCACGCGAATCCCGGGCCAACCGCCCGTCTGCGACGAACTGCCGAATTCCTGTGATCCCCCGTACGGCATTCGCGTACCGGCCGGACCCTCCCGGCCGATACGCGGGACAGGATCGCGTCGTGAGATCCCCCGTGGTGTGCGATGTTTCCGTCAGCTGTCGCGCAGCGGCGGAATCACCTCACGGGCGACTCTTTCGAATTCCTCCCGATGGGCCTCCCCCGGCCAGTCCAGGACGAAATCCGCGACACCGGCCCCGGTGAAGCGCTCGAAGATCTCCTCGTAGCCGTGCCGCCCCCTTCTCGGGTCCCAGGGCCCGAAGATCGTGTACCCGCGCCGGACGGCCGCGGGGTCGCGGCCGGCCTCGCTGGCGAGCCGGTCCAGCCGGCGGTTCTGCTCGGCGGTGATGCCGAGCACCTCCTGGGCGCTCGCGCCCGGCGGGCCGTGGGTGTTCCAGGCGTCGGCGCACGCGGCGGCCACCCGGATCAGCGTCGGCGACTGGCCGCCGACGATCAGCGGCAGCCGCGGCGACTGCAGCGAACCGGGTACGGTCACCACGTCCTTGACCCACAGCTGGGCCCCCTGGTGGCTGAACATCCCGCCGCGCAGCACCCCGTCGACGATCGCCAGGTAGTCCGCGAAGCGCTCGGCGCGCTCCTTGGGCGACCACGGGACCTGCCCCACGCTGTGGTGGTCCCAGGGAAACAGCCCGGCCCCGATGCCCAGGCCGAACCGGCCGCCGGAGAGGTGGTCGAGGGCGATCGCCTGCTTGGCCAGCTGGGCCGGCGGGCGCAGGATCTGGTTGGCCACCATGGTGCCGATCCGGATCCGCCGGGTGGTCACGGCCGCCATGGCCAGCACCGACCAGCTGTCGAACCAGAGGCCGCTCGGATTGCGCAGGTCCGCGCTGTGATCGGGTACGAACACCTGGTCGAAACCGAGTTCCTCCAGCCACCCCAGCCGCTGCGCGAGCACCGGAAAGGGCTGGTCCGGATAGAGCATGACGCCGAATCGGTGGGCGGGCGATCGGGAATGGTCCAATTGTTCGGTCGTGCGTGTTCCGGTCATGTCGGGCACTCTCCTTCCGGTGTCGGAGCCTACTGAGCCGCGGTCACCCGAAACGGGTCACCCGGGGAATTCCCGCTCATCGGAGGAATTCCGGTACCGGCCGCGGATCCGGCACCGGCCGCCAGCCGTCCTCCGGGTGGTCGTAGGACCAGCGCGGCCCGCGCCGGACCAGTTCGCCCAGCGCCGCCACCAGCCGGTCGACGTGCTCGGCGGTGGTGCCCAGGCCGATGCTGGCGCGCAGCGCGCGGTCGCCCTGGTGCCCGGGTGCGTCGCTCAGCAGGGCGTGGACCGCCTGGTGGGCGCAGAACGCGCCGTCCCGGACGCCGATCCCGTGCTCCGCGGAGAGCGCCGTGGCGACCAGCCGCTGGTCGGCGGGCGCGTCGCCGCAGCGGGCGACGCTGAAGGAGACCACACCGAGCCGCGGGTGTCCGCCCGGCCACAGGTCCAGCAGGCGGACTCCGGGGACGGCCGCCAGCCCGCCGCGGAGCCGGGCGGTCAGCGCCTGCTCGTGCGCGGCGACGGCGTCCCAGCCGGTGGCCGTCAGCGTCCGGCAGGCGACCGCCATCGCGTGGGTGCCCACCACGTTCGGCGAGCCGCCCTCGTGCCGGTGCGGCAGCCCGGTCCAGCGGATGTTCTCCCGGCCGTCCTCCTCGGCGACCCGGGCGGTGGCCCCGCCGCCCGCCAGGTAGGGGTCGGCGGTGTCCAGCCAGTCGGCGGAGCCCACCAGGGCGCCGGCGCCGAACGGCGCGTACAGCTTGTGCCCGGAGAGCGCGGCCCAGTCCACGCCCCAGCCGGCGAGGTCCAGCGGCCGGTGCCCGGCCAGTTGGGCGGCGTCCAGGACGGTGCGCGCGCCGTGGGTGGCGGCCACCTCCGCCAGCTCGGCGACCGGCCACAGCTCCCCGGTCACGTTGGACGCGCCGGTGATCACCACCAGCTTCGGCCCCCTGGGGGCGCCGGCGAGCGCCTTCGCCAGCGCGGTCACGGCGTCCGCCGCGGTGGCCGGCCGGGCCAGCCGGTACACCGGGGAGCCGCGCCAGGCGAGCAGGGCGGCGTGGTGGTCGGTGGAGAACCGGAAGACCGCCGTGCCGGCGGGCAGCGCGCGTCCGAGCAGGTTGAGCGCGTCGGTGGTGTTGCGGGTGAACACCACCTGGGCGTCCGGGGCCGCGCCGACGAAGCGGCGCACCGTCTCCCGGGCCCGCTCGTACGCCCGGGTGGAGACCGCGGAGGCGAACCCGGCGCCCCGGTGCACGCTGCTGTACCAGGGCAGCATGCGGTCCACCGCGTGCTGCACGGCCGCGAGGCTCGGAGTGCTCGCCGCGTAGTCGAGGTTGGCGTACGGCACCCACGAGCCGGTCACCAGCGGCACCTTGAGGTCTCCGCCGACGACCTCCGGTACGCCGCGGGTGGCCCGTTCCGGCCCGGTGGCGGTGGCGGGCATCACCGGGCCGTCCATCCACCGTCCATGACCAGCACCGAGCCGGTGAAGAAGCCCGCCTCGTCGCCGGCCAGGTAGACGACCGCCGAGGCCGCCTCCTGCGCGCTGGCGATCCGGCCGAGCGGGTGCAGGGCGGTGAACATGTCGGCCATCTCCTGGCTGCCGCCCACCGAGGAGCGGTACATCGGCGTGTCCACGGTCGCCAGCGCCAGGGCGTTGACCCGGATGTTCTCCCCGGCGTACTCCAGCGCGGCGGCCTTGGTCAGGCCCACCACGCCGTGCTTCCCGGCCACGTAGGCGCTGATCCCGGCGCCGAACCCGACCACGCCCAGCTGCGAGGCGTTGTTGACGATCACTCCGCCGCCGCGCCGCTGCAGGGCCGGGATCTCGTGCCGCATCGACAGGAAGACGCTGGTGAGCACCCGGCCGAGGTCGTCCGTCCAGGCCTCCGGCTTCTGGTCGGCGACCAGGCCCGGGGTGCCCAGCGTCCCGGCGTTGTTGAAGGCGATGTCCAGACCGCCGTAGTGCCGCTCGGCCGTGCGGACGGCGGCCGCGACGTCCTCGTCGACCGTGACGTCGGCGGTGACGGCGATCGCGGCGCCGCCGGCGGCGGTGATCTCCCCGGCGACCCGGTCCAGTTCGCTCCGCCGCCGGGCCGCCAGCACCACGCTCGCGCCCTGTGCGGCCAGTGCCTTGGCGGCCGCCTCGCCGATGCCGGAGCTGGCGCCCGTCACCAGGGCGACCTTGCCCGCCAGCCGGTCCCGGGCGGGCGCGCCGAGCGGGGGCTGCGTCGTGTTGCGTTCGTTCATGGCTGGTGGTGGGGGCCGTCCGAGGCCGGCCCCGCTCCCTTCAGACTCGGAGGATCGGCGTGCGGTGAATCGGGCAGGGGCGTGCGGTGGGTCGGGGAGGAGAGGGGCGGGGGTGGCTCAGTCGCCGGGGGTGCCGCGTTCGACCGGCGCGCCGATCAGCGACCCGTACTCGGCCCAGGAGCCGTCGTAGTTGCGGACGTCCGGCCAGCCCAGCAGTTCGCGCAGGACGAACCAGGAGTGCGCGGAGCGGGCCCCGACCCAGCAGTAGGTGATGGTGCCGCGGGCGGGTTCCAGCGCGGCGAACCGCCGGCCGAGCTCCTCGTCGGAGCGGAAGGTGTCGTCCTCGCCGACGACCTCCTGCCAGGGCAGGTGGACCGCGCCCGGGACGTGGCCGGAGCGCTGGGCCACCTCGTGCGGGTTGTGGCCGGTCGCGAAGGCCTCCCCGGCGAAGCCGGGCGCGAAGACCAGTCCGGAGTACTCCTCCGGGCTCCGGACGTCGATGATGTTGCGCTGCCCGATGCCGGCCAGGACGTCGTCCCGGGTCGCCCGGACGGACGGGTCGGGGTCGGTGACCAGGTAACCGGTGGGCGGGCGGCCGGGCGACGCGGTGGTCAGCGGGCGACCGTCCAGCTCCCACTTGCGGCGGCCGCCGTCCAGCAGCCGCACGGACCGGTGGCCGTAGAGGGTGAGGTACCAGTAGACCTGGGTGGCCAGCAGGTTGGCGTTGGCCGAGTACACCACCACGGTGTCCTCCTCGCCGATGCCCTTGGCCCGCATCAGCCGCTCGAATCCGGCCCGGCCGACGACGCCGAGCCGCAGGTGGTCCTGGAACTCGCTCCAGTTGATCCAGACGGCGCCCGGCAGATGGCCCTTGCGGTACTCGGTGTCCTCGTTGCCGGTCTCGACGAAGACCACTCCGGCGGTGCCGAGCCGGCGCTCGGCCCAGTCGCCGGTGACCAGGACGGAATCACGACCCATGGTTGCCCCTCGTGAAGTGACGGCCGGGTGGCCCCGGCGGGACTCCCGGCCCCCGCACGGGGCCGGGCGAAGCGGACCGGGCGGGGCCGGCCGGCGCACCGGCCGCGGCCCCGCCGGGCGGAGGTGTCAGGCCGGCGAGGTCTCGGCCGTCCGCTCCTCGGCACCGGCCCCGACCGCCTTGCCGCCACCGGTGCGGTCCCGGTGCCAGGCGTAGGCGCTGAGCAGGATGCCGAGGACGGTGACCCCGGCGGCCGCGAGGTAGACCGAGCGCAGGCCCGGGCCGTCGATGACCCGGCCGCCCAGCCAGCCGGCCAGGGCGGCCGCGAGCTGGTAGCCGGAGGCGTTCACCGCGATCGCCAGGGTCGGCGCCGAGCTGGCGGTGGTCAGCACCCGGGTCTGCATGCCGGGGATCACGGAGAAGCCCAGCGCCCCGATCACGAAGACCATCACCGCGGTGAGCACGGTGCCGCCGCTGACCGCCCACATCACCAGCAGGCCCCCGGTGAGCAGGCCCAGCAGGCCGACCTGGGAGGCCATCAGGGAGCGGTCGGAGAGCCAGCCGCCGACGAAGTTGCCGGCCGCCGCGCCCACCCCGTACGCCAGCAGCAGCAGCGGGACGGCCCCGTCGGCGAAGCCGGTCAGGTCGGTGAGCAGCGGCGAGAAGTAGGTGAACACCATCAGCAGGCCCATGTTGGCGACGGCGGTGATGCCGATCGCCAGCTGGACGTTGCGGTTGCGGAACACCCGCAGCTCCGCCACCGCGCTGGTGGTGGAGGCCGCCACGTCCGGCACCAGCGGCAGCACCAGGACCAGGCCGACCAGGCAGACCGCGGCGATCACCGCGAAGGTGGCGCGCCAGCCGAAGTGGTCGCCGATGAAGGTGCCGATGGGCGCGCCGAGCATCATCGAGAGGTTCATCCCGAAGACCAGCTTGGACACGGTCGAGGCCTGCTTGCCCTCCGGGGCCGTGGACGCGGCGATCACGATCGCGTTCGCGAAGAACGTGGCGGTCACCAGCGCGGTGACGACGCGCGCGACGAACAGCACCGCGTACGCGGGTGCCAGCGCCGAGGCGACGTTGCCGACGATCACGATGACGAGCAGGCCGACGATGAGCGGCTTGCGCGGGTACCGGGCGGTCAGCGCGGTGAGCACCGGACCGCCGATGATCATTCCGATGGCGTACGCCGTGACCAGGAGCCCGGCCGCGGGGATCGACACGTCGAGGTCGGAGGCGACGTCCGGCAGGATGCCGGCGATGACGAACTCGCCGGTGGTGATGCCGAACACGCACAGCATCAGGGAAAGGAGCTTCAACGACATGGTGTCTCTTCTGTCGGAACGGGAGCGTTGGCCGGCCGGCCGAGGGGCCGGAGCGGCCGTCAGGGGGCGGGCGGCGGGCCCGCGTAGCGGTACGCGTACGTGGTGCCCAGCGCGATGATGTGGTCGAGGTCGGGGCCGCCCACGTCCTCGGTGGGCAGCGTCAGGGCCCGGGCGTGCGGGATCTCCGCCTTCAGGAACAGGTCGAACTGCGGCCTGCGGTCCGGCTGGGGCGTGGAGTGGATGGTGAGGAAGCGGGCGTTCGGCGAGGTCGTCACGAAGCCGTGCGGAACGGTCCGCGGCACGATCATCGTGCTGCCGGCCTCGGCGACGAGCTCCTGCCCGTCGCAGATCATGCGCAGCGTGCCGTCCAGGACCATGAAGACCTCGTCCTCGTAGTCGTGGATGTGCAGCGGCGTGTTGTAGCCGCGGTTGCCGGTGTGCTGCACGACGGTGAAGGCGTTGCCCGTCGCCTCGCCGGGCACCCGTATCTGGGCCAGGCCGCCGAGCAGCCACACCGCGGTCTGTTCGGACTCGGGGATCAGCCGGCCCTTCTCGTCCCGGGCCATGTCGGGGAAGGTCATCGCGCTCCTTCGGTGGTCGTGGTACCGCTCGCGGCGGCGGCCGGCGCGGTCCGTTCGCAGTCGGCGAGGAAGGCGCTCACGCCGTCCGGGGTGGACAGCGCCCGCCACATCGCGACCGGGTCGTTGAAGTTGCCGACGAAGGCGTCGGCGACCCGCCGGTCGACCGCGGCCCGCCCGAACAGCGCGCCGACGTGCGGCGGGGGTCCGGCGAGGAAGGCGTTGCTCCACTCCACGACGTGGCGCGCGTGCTCCCACAGGCGCGCGGACGCGTCGCGGCAGAACTCCTCGTCGTAGCGCCCCCGGTGCCGGCTGATCAGCTCGGCCAGCGCGAAGGCGGTGTGCGAGCCGAGGTTGGCGCCCTGGGCGGTGAGCGGGTCGTTGGTGATCCAGGCGTCGCCGACCGCCAGCGCGCAGGTGCCGTCGTCGAGCCGGGCCCAGCCCCGGCGGACCACCGGGGTGATGGCGCCCCGGGCGAGCTCGCCCGGCGCGGTCAGCGCGAAGCCGGCGGTGTCGATCCGCTCGCGCAGACCCGGGGCGTGCGCGGCGACCAGGTCCAGCACGTGCCGGTGGAAGCCCGCCGGGTCGGCGTCGGCGTCGACGTGGCCGGCGGACTCCAGCGGGCCGCCGGGGACGGCCTCGAAGGCGAGGACGTCGGCCCGGCCGGCCGGGGAGTAGAAGGGCAGTCGCAGGATCTCGCCGGCGCCGGGCAGGAAGTGGATGTCGAGCGAGTGCGGCACCTCCTCGTCGATCCCGACGTAGATCCCGGCGCAGATCACCCGCTGCGGCGTGCTGTACGGCGAGCGGGCCGGGTCGGCCGGGAAGAGCCGGCGCACCGACCGGTTGCCGTTGGCGACGACCAACAGGTCGTGGTGCCGGGCGAGTTCCTCGACCGGGTGGTCGCCGGTCACCAGTTCGCCGCCGCGGTCGACGAAGGCGCCGAGCAGCCGGGGCAGGTAGATCCGGAAGTCGACCACGCTGGACGGCGGCCGCAGGGCGGCCAGGAACTCCAGCGGCCGCGGCTCGCCGGTGTGCATGGTGACCGCCCAGTGCCGCACCTGCGCGTCGGCGAACTCCCATTCGTGGACGCCGAGTTCCCGCTCCCGTTGCTGGGTCGGCCCGAACCGGGCGGGGAAGTTGCGCGGCGGTCCGCCCTTGAGCCCCTCGATGCCGTGCTCCGAGTACACCGTCGCCGGGACGCCGGACTGCTGGAGGCGCAGCGCCAGTTGCAGGCCGGAGATGCCGGACCCGACGATGCCCACGCCGGTCACGAGGACACCGCCGCGGTGGCCGGGCCGGAGCCGGAGCCGGGACCGCCACCCGGGCCGGCGTCGGAGCGCAGCCGGGCGGCGAGCCAGCCGATCGACTCGATCGTGTAGCCGGCCGCCTCCGGCGAGGCCAGCGCCGAGGCGGGGATCAGCATGGGGTGGCGCATACCGGCGTCGAGCAGTTCGCCGATCCGCTTGAGCACCGTCTCCCGGCTGCCGGCGATGACCTGGTCGGCCACCACCTCGTCGGGCACCACCGCGAGCGCCCGCTCCACCTCGGCGCGGGTGAGCAGGTGCGGCAGCAGTTCGACCAGGCCGCGGTAGTCCTCGCCGAAGGGGTGGGCGGCGCCGTGCCGCCGCCAGGCCCGAGCGCCCGCGTGCAGCGCGAGGAAGCGGATCGGGGTGGCCCGCAGCAGTTCCTGCGCGGCAGCGTCGGTCTCCGCCACCACGATCGGGACGCCGCCCGCGGCGACGATGGTGTCGGGGTCGCGGTCGGCGTCGACGGCGGCGGCGCGCACCGTGTCGAGCCGCCGGGCGTACTCGTCGGGGGCCATCAGCTCGGACGGGAGCCAGCCGTCGGCGTAGCGGCCGGCCAGGGTGAGCATCCGCGGGCGGTTGGCGCCGAGCCAGATCCGGGGCGTGCGGCCCTCGGGGGCGGGGGTGATGAGCGCCCGGTCGAGGGTGAAGTGGTGGCCGCGGAAGTCGTGCGGGCCCTCCCCGGAGAAGAGCAGGCGCAGCACGCGCAGCGCCTCCTCGACCCGGTCCACCTGGTGGTCGTGCGGCACGCCGTACGGCACGAGGTTCTCCAGCGCTCCCGCGCCGATGCCGAGGACGGGTGCCCGGTCGGTGAGCTGGGCGAGGGTCAGCGCGGTCTGCGCGAGCACCGCGGGGTGGCGCCGGTGCGGGTCGGTCACGCCGATGGCGAGCCGGACCGGGCCGGCCTGCGGGGCGAAGTTGCCCAGCACGGTCGCGAAGTCCAGGCAGCGGTCCGGGGTCGGCAGGCCCGCCGCGACGTGGCTGAAGTCGGTGTCCCAGGCCTGCCGGGGGAAGACGTTCATCAGGTGGTCGAAGACCAGGAAGGTGTCCAGCCCGGCCTGCCGGGCGAGGTGCAGCAGCCCCCGTCCGTCCTCGACCCGCCCGACCGCGTCCCAGACCAGGCCGACCTCGACACTCATGCTGCGCTCCTCACGGTCTGGGCCCGGGCGATGAACGCGTCGGTGCCTCCGGGGCTGGCGAGGCCGCGCCACATGGCGGCCGGCCGGTCGAGGTGGGCGACGAAGGCGTCGGCCACCCGCTGGTCGGCCGCGGCGGCGCCGAGCAGGGTGCCCAGGTGCGCCGGCGGCGGGCCGATGAAGAGGTTGGTGAAGTCGACGACGGGTTGGGCGCGCTGCCACATCCGCTCGGAGGCGGCGCGGCAGAACGCCTCGTCGTAGCGGCCGGTGTGGTCGCGCAGCACGTCGGCGAGGAGGAAGGCCAGCTCGGAGCCGAGGTTGGCGCCCTGGGCGGTGAGCGGGTCGTTGGCGATCCAGGCGTCGCCGACGGCCAGCGCGTACCGGCCGCCGGCCAGCGCGGCCCAGCCCCGGCGGACCACCGGGACGACGGCGCCCTGGAGCAGGTCCACCGGCCGGGCCAGCGCGAAGTCCTGCTCGTCCACGCGCTCCCGCAGGGCGGGCGCGTGGGCGGTGACCAGGGCGAGGACCTCCTTGGCGAACCCGTCCGGGTCACCGCGGTGGTCCCGGCCGGTCAGCTCCGCGAACGGGCCGTCCGGAACGGCCTCGACGAGCACGGCCGTCACCTGCCCGGCGAAGGAGTGGTAGGTGGGGGCGTGGATCTCCCCGGCCCCCGGGACCATGTGCATCGTCATACCGGCCGGCTCCGGCGGACGGACCCCGTGGAACAGGCCGCCGGCCAGCCGGCGCGGCGCCGAGCGGTAGGGCGAGCGGGCCTCGTCCCGGGGGAAGACGTCGGTGAGCGCGCCCCGGCCGGCCGCCACGACCACCAGCTCGTGGCGTTCGGCCAGCCGGTCCAGTCCGGCCCGGTCGGCCACCCTGAGGTGGACCGGGTCCCCGCCGCGCCGCTGGAACTCCTCCAGCAGCGCGGCGAGGTACATCCGGAAGTCGACGGAGCTGGCCGGCTTCGGCAGCCGGCCGCGGAACGAGAACCCGTCCGGGCCTTCCAGGTGGAGGTGCATCCACGCGTTGTCGTACGCCGGCGACGACCATTCGGTGACGCCGAGCGCGGATTCCCGTTCCCGGGTGGAGTCGAATCGAGTGACGAAGTTCAGCGGCGGACCGCTGCGGATGTCGTCGGGCCCCTGGGCCGTGTACAGGGTGGCGTGGATGCCGAACTGCCGTAGCCTCAACGCCAGATGAAGACCGGAGATCCCGGTTCCCACAATGCCGATACTCATGTTCTCGCTCCACCTGTGCCGGAAGTGCCGGCCTCCCGGCGTTGACGGGTGATGACGGGTGATGACGGGTGACGGGTGACGGAAGCCGTCGGCGGGTTCGGCCCCGCGGGCGGGAGCCGGCCCGGGACGCCTCAGATGACCTCGACCCGCTGCAGATGGCGGGAGGTCGGCCCGGTGAAGGCGTTGCGCCCGTGCACCAGCGCGATGTTGTCGGCGATCACGATGTCGCCCCGGCGCCAGTCGTGCGCGTAGCAGTAGGCGGGCCGGTGCAGCCGCTCCGCCATCGAGGCGATGAACTCCTCGGCCTGCGCGCCGTCGACGCCGTCGACGTGGACGGACACCGGGTTCTTGTAGACCGCCGGGTCCAGCGGCTCGGCGAAGCGCAGCACGGGCACCCCGGTCCCGGGGTGCTGGGCGACCAGCCGCTCGGTGACCTCGCCGCCGTAGTGCACCATCTTCTCGGTGGTGTAGGTGACGCTGATCCGCGCCCAGAGGTCGCGCAGTTCGGGGTCGGCGTCCCGGTAGACGGCGGTGGTGTCGGAGAAGACGGTCTCCCCGCCGGCCCCCGCGGTCGCGTCCAGGCACTGGAAGAAGAAGTACCGCGGATCGGCCTCGACGAAGGCACCGTCCCAGTGGAACGGCACGTCGCCGCTGGCGAACAGGTAGTTCCGGGGATTTTCCTCGACCACCAGGTCGATGACCTCGCCCGGCTCCCACTTCAGGACCTCACCCCATCGCCGGCAGTAGTCGGCGAATTCCTGCTTTCCGAGCAACGAGAATCCGCGGAGCACCAGGACCCGCGATTCCTCGGTCCAGCGGGCGAGCGTGTCCACCGGAATGTCGCCGATCCGGGCATTTCCGCCGGGAGCCTCGACCACGCGGCCGAACGGCCGGAGCGGAATGTGGCGCAGCTCCGCGGCCGAGGGAATGGAAGTCGTCATGGCGCGTTGTCCTCCTTTCTGGGACGGGCTTTCCCTACGGGCGGGCGGCGAGGTGCGGGGCGACGAAATGGCTCGGCCGGCCGTCCCGCCAGACGACGGAGGCCTGGAGGTTCTCCGCGTCCCACCGCTTGACCAGGTACCGGCTGACGCCGTCGTCGAGCACCACGCCGTGCCACGGGGTCAGCCAGCCGTCCCTGGTCGGCATGAGCTGGAGCCCGAACTTCTCCGAGTGCGGCGGCTGCGGGTGTATCGAGAGGCGTATCGCGTCGGGGAACTTCTCGGCGACCAGCCGGCTCCACGCGTTGCTGCGGAGAATGGTCTGGTAGGCGGCGTCCTTGGAGTTCTTCCGGAGCTGGTTCCGGGTCGTCCCGCCGCCCTGGCGCGCCACCGCGTCCTCGAACATGAAGCGGTGGATCCCGTTGAACAGCGCACGCGTGTTCCGGTCGGTGCGGACGTTCTCCTTGAGCTCGTCCAGCGTCGCGGAGTAGTTCTCCTCCAGCACGCGCCGCATCTTCGGGTAGTCGAGGCTGCCGAACGCGTCGTCCAGGCCGTAGAGGTCCAGCGCCGACCAGTGCGAGGCGCCGATCATGTCCGCGAGGGCCTGCCGGTAGGCGGTCACCGCCCCGTCGGTCACCCCGACGACGTCGCCGAAGACATGGCCGTCCGAACAGATCGTGACCCGGGCGCCGGGCGCGTAGAAGTGCCGCACGTAGTCGCAGAGCGACTGCAGGAAGCCGACCGCCAGGTGCTCACCGAGGTCCGGCAGCGCGCCGAGCACCTTGCCCTGGTTCGGGGACTTCGCCGGAAACGCCGGCACGACGAAGTGGATGGGCTCGTCGCGCGCGGTGAAGCGCTCCATCTTGGCCCGGTGGACCTCGGAACACGCGTCGCAGCGCGCGTTCCCCGACGTCCCGCCGGGCTCCTCCGGTCCGGCCGGTCCGGTCGGTTCGGCCGCCAGCGCCTCGTCGATCCGCTGGTACCGGTAGAGCAGTTCGAGTACTCGCGCCGATGCCGTCCGGGCGGACGGCTCCCCCGTGGTGTTGTGGTTCAACACTCCTCCAGACAACATTCCCGTTCGGGCGCGAAGCCGGAATCATGCACTCCGCACGTGGCGGACTCGGGTGGAATTCCTGTCTGCACACTCATTTCACCGCTCCTGAATTCGTGTCCGCGCCGGGCGGCACGGAACCGCTTCTGGGATGGTGCTCGGTGGTTCCCGGCGGGAGCCTCGGGATCGGTCGTGCCCAGTGGACGCCCGGCCCCCGACGGCCGTTCTCGCCGAAACGACGACTGCGCCTCCGCGTGCGCGGGTGGATCAGGGCCCGCCGAAAGAAGCGGCCGGCCGGTTTTCGGCCACCCCGACCACGCCGTACCGGATTCTCCCGCGATCTCGCTGAGGCGTTGTCAGCTTCCCTCGCGCGCAAGGCTCCGCGCAATCCTCCATCGATTAGCATGATTGATGGATGGCGGAGCCAGCTCCGGGGCGATGGGAGGCAACGGCGATGGTCGGCGTGGACGACCCGGCGGTTCACCAACTGCGATCACTGCTGACGCTGGCCGAGGAGCTGCATTTCGGCCGCGCCGCCGCACGGCTCTACCTGACCCAGCCCGCCCTCAGCCAGCAGATCCGCACCCTCGAACGCCGGCTGGGGGTGCAGCTGTTCACCCGGACGAGCAGAAGAGTGACGTTGACGCCTCTAGGGCATGCCCTGCTTCCGCTCGTCCGGAACGTGGTGGACGCCGCGGACGAGCTGCGCGACGCCGCCCGGCACTCGCCCGACGACGGCGACGGGCCCACCCTGCGGCTCGGGCTCACCGACTGCGCCGCCGCCCTGGCCGCCACCCGCCGGGTGATCGCCACGCTCACCACCCTGCACCCGGGTCTGAACGTGGACTTCCACGTCCTGGACCTGGTCGAGCAGACCACCGCCCTCGCGATCGGCAAGATCGACGCCGCCTTCGTCTACCTGCCGGCGCCCGAGGGCTTCCACGCCGAGCCCCTCACCACCGAGCCCCGGCTGGTCTGCGTGGCCGCCTCCGACCCGCTGGCCCGGCAGCCGGTGCTCCGGCTCGCGGACCTCGCCGACCGGCCGATGGTCGGCCTCGCCCCGGAGGTCTCCCCCTCCGAGCGGAGCTTCTGGGCGATGGACCCGCGGCCCGACGGCACCCGGGTCCGCTACACCGGCCACCAGGTCACCCGGGTGGAGTCGCTGCTCTCCGCGGTCTCCTTCGACGGGGCGACGGCCTTCCTGCCCGCCGTGGCGGCCGAGCTCTTCCCCCGCCCGGACGTCCGCTACCGCCCGGTGGAGGGCCTGGTGCCCTGCGACTTCGGCGTGGTCTGGCCCGCGGACGACCTGGAGAAGCCCGGCATCGCCCTCCTCCAGGAGGTCTGCTGCCGGCTGCGGGACCAGGGCCTGCCCGCCGGGACGATGCCGGCCCCGGCCGCGCCCCCGGCCGCCGTCGAGAGCGCGGGCGACGAGAGCGCGGCCGCCGAGAGCGCCGCCGGCACCGGGCCGGCCGGCGGCCTGGGCGTGTCCTTCGGCTGACCCGGGGACCGGCGCCGACCACCCGGTTCCGACAAACCCGCTCGCCCCGAAGCGCCCCCGCAGACGACGGCAGGCGGCACCCGGAGCGTCCGGACACCGCCTGCGCGTCACTGCGAAAGCGCGAGAACCGCCAGGGCCGCGAAGCCCCGACTAGGCCGCGATCGGCTCCAGGATCGCCACGCACTCGAAGTGGTGGGTCATCGGGAACAGGTCGAAGGCCCGCAGCGAGACCGGCCGGTAGCCGCCCTCGCGGAAGTACCCGAGGTCCCGGGCCAGCGCGGCCGGGTCACAGGCCACGTAGGCGATCCGGCGGGCCGACAGCCCGGCCAGGTGCGCCACCGTCTCCCGCCCGGCACCCGCGCGCGGCGGGTCCAGGACGATCAGGTCGGTGGCGGTGATGCCGGTGCGCGGCAGCAGCGTCTCCACCCGGTCGCACTCGATCCGGACGTTGTCCAGCACCGCCAGGTTGTGCCGGGCGTCGACCACGGCCTGCTTGGAGGACTCGATGCCGAGCACCGCGCCCTCCTCGCCGACCCGGTCGGCCAGCGCACCCGCGAACAGCCCCACGCCGCAGTACAGGTCGAGCGCGCTCTCGCCCCACTGCGGGTCCAGGCCGGCCAGCACGGCGTCGACCAGGGTGTCCGGCGCCTCGGGGTGGATCTGCCAGAAGCCGCCGTTGCTGACCCGCCAGGTCCGGCCGGCCGCACGCTCGCGGACGAAGGAGCGGCCGTGCACCTTGTGGATGTTGTCGTGCTCGTCGATCCGGGCGATCGACACCGGCTTGTCCAGCTCGACCAGCGGCAGCTGGGCGCCCGGCGCCGGGGTGAGGACGACCTGGCGGTCCGAGGAGCCCGCGGCGGCGATCACCTCGACGGTGGTGATGCCCGGCCAGTCGCGGGCCTCGACGCCCAGCTCCGTGACGCCCTCGGCGGCGATCAGGCAGCGGTCGATCGGCTGGATGTCGTGCGAGCGGTGCTTGCGCAGCCCGACCTTGCCGCTCTCCTGGTCCACCGCGTACTGCACCCGGGTGCGCCAGGCCGGCACCTGCCCGGCCGGCAGCTTGCCGCCGATCGGCTCGACGGTGCCGTCCCAGCCCGCCTCGGCCGGGGTGAGGCCCGCCAGCTTGGCCAGCTGCTCGGTGAGCACCTGCACCTTCAGCTTGCGCTGCCCGCCCGGGGTGACGTGCTGCCAGTCGCAGCCGCCGCACTTGCCCGGCCCGGAGAACGGGCAGGGCGGGGCGATCCGGTCCTTGGCGGGCTCCAGGATCTCCACCGCGTCGGCGCGCAGGAAGCGCGACTTCGTGGTGCCCTCGGTGACCTGGGCGATGACCTTCTCGCCCGGCAGCGCGTGCCGGACGAACAGCACCCGGCCCTCGTGGCGCGCCACGCAGTGGCCGCCGCCGTGCGCGACGGCGCCGATCTCGACCTCGTAGCGCTCGCCGACCAGCGGGTCGCCGCCGGGCCCCCTGGGGGCGGCCTCGACCCGCGGCGCGCGCGGCGTGCGCAGCACCTTCGGCGGGCGGACGGCCTGCTTGCGCGGGCGGTCCCCGCCCTTGGGCCGGTCGGCCGGCTTCTCCTTGCGCGCCTGCGCGGGGGCCGGGCGCTCGGGCTCGGGCTCCGGGGCGCGCTCGCCCGGCGCGAGCGGGGCGGTCTGCGCGGTGAAGCCGTCGCGGTCGGTGGCGGCCGGGCGCACGGGCTTGCCCCAGCGCGGCCGGGCGACCTGCCCGGGCTTGCCGGCGCCGCCCTTGCGGGCACCCTTCGCGGAGGACCCCTTCGAGGACGAGCCCTTGGAGCCGTTGGAGCGGGGCGGGGTGTTGCGGGTCACTGGGAGGAGTCCTTGCTGCTGTCAGCGGTGTCGTCGGGCTGTGCGGAGGCCTTCGACTTTACGGCCTTCGGCGCCCGCGGCTCACCACGACGAACGGCGCCGGGAGCCGACCAGGCCTTCTGCGGCTTGCGCCGTTCGGAGGACTCCAGCTGCCAGGGTACCGAGGTCACCATCACTCCGGGCTTGAACAGCAGACGTCCCTTGAGGCGCAGCGCGCTCTGGTTGTGCAGCAGGTGCTCGTACCAGTGCCCGACCACGTACTCGGGGATGTAGACCGAGACCACGTCGCGCGGGCTGCTGCGGCGCAGGTTCTTGACGTAGTCCAGGACCGGCCCGGTGACCTCGCGGAACGGCGAGTCCAGCACCTTCAGCGGCACCTCGATGCCGCGCTCGTCCCACTCCGCCCGCAGCGCCGCGGTGTCCACCGGGTCGACGTTGACGGTGACGGCCTCCAGCGTGTGGGCGCGGGCCAGCCGCGCGTACGCCAGGGCCCGCAGGGCCGGCTTGTGCAGCTTGGAGACCAGCACGATGGCGTGCACCCGGGTGGGCAGCACCACGTCGTCCGGCTCCTCGGCGGCGACCAGCTCCTCGGAGACCCGGTCGTAGTGCCGGCGGATCGCCTTCATCATCACGAACAGCACGACCATCGCGGCGATCGCGATCCAGGCGTGGCTGATCTTGGTGGCGAGCACGACGATCAGCACGGCCATGGTCATCACCAGGCCGAAGGCGTTGATCGCCCGGCTGCGCTGCATGTGGCGGCGCTTGGCGGGGTCGGTCTCGGTGCGCAGGTGCCTGGTCCAGTGCCGGATCATGCCGGACTGGCTCATGTTGAAGGAGACGAAGACGCCGACGATGTACAGCTGGATCAGCCGGGTGGGGTCGGCGTCGAAGGCGATGATGAACAGGATCGCGGCCAGCGCCAGCAGGATGATGCCGTTGGAGAAGGCCAGCCGGTCGCCGCGGGTGTGCAGCTGGCGCGGCAGGTAGCGGTCCTGGGCCAGGATCGAGCCGAGCACCGGGAAGCCGTTGAAGGCGGTGTTGGCGGCCAGCACCAGGATCAGGCCGGTGACGGCGGCCACGAAGTAGAAGCCGGGCGTGAAGTTGGAGAAGACGGCCTCGCTGATCTGGGCCAGCGCGGTCTTCTGGTGGTAGCCGTCGCCCGCGCCGACCAGCTGCTCGGCGGGGTTCTCGGCCATCTGGACATGGGTGAGGCGGGCCAGCCAGATGATGCCCATGAACATCACCACGGCGATGGACGCCATCATCAGCAGCGTGGTCGCCGCGTTCTTGCTCTTCGGCTTGCGGAAGGCCGGCACACCGTTGGAGATCGCCTCGACGCCGGTCAGCGCGGCACAGCCCGAGGAGAACGCCTTGAGCAGCAGGAACACCATCGCGAAGCCGGCCAGCGACTCGTTGCCGGGCGTGGCCTGCAGGTGGAACCCGGAGCTCTCGGCGGGGATGTCCTGCCCCAGGCCGAAGTGCCGGACCACGCCGTACACCACCATGCCGAGCACGCCGACCATGAAGGCGTACGTCGGGACGGCGAAGGCGCTGCCGGACTCGCGGACACCGCGCAGGTTCATGCCCATCAGCACGATGACCACGACCACGGACAGGGTCAGCTCGTGGCCGCGCAGCGAGGGCACCGCGGACACCACGTTGGCCACCCCGGAGGTGGTCGAGACCGCCACGGTGAGGATGTAGTCGACCATCAGGGCGCTGGCGACCACCAGGCCGGAGTTGGGACCGTGGTTCACGGTGGCGACCTCGTAGTCGCCACCGCCGCTCGGGTACGCGTGCACGTTCTGCCGGTACGAGGCCACCACGGCGAGCATCACGACGGCGACGACGACGCCGATCTGCCAGGAGAAATGAATGGCCGAGGCACCCGCCAGGGAGAGCGTCAGCAGGATTTCCTCGGGCGCGTACGCGACCGAGGAGAGCGCGTCCGAGGCGAAGACGGGCAGCGCGATGCGCTTGGGGAGCAGCGTTTCCCCGAGCTTGTCGCTGCGCAGCGCACGCCCGATCAGGATGCGTTTCGGAAGGTCAGTCGGCATAGGCACGTTAAGGAATCGTAGGGGCTCTTAGGCCCGAGGTCCGACTTATGGCCCCCCCTTCGTCGCGACTGTGTTCGGTGGACCGGCTAGCGTGTCGGATACGAGCAGGCGGGCAACACTCAGGTTGTCGTACCCAGCCCCACGAACACGCTCGCCCCGGGCGACCGGGCGGGAAAGGAAGACGAACGGTGTTTGCGCAGGTCAAGAACCCAACGGGACGGGTGAGGTAGCGCCGGTGCACATCGTCATCATGGGCTGCGGCCGCGTGGGGTCCGCCCTCGCCAGAGCACTCGAGAAACAGGGGCACTCGGTCGCCGTGGTCGACCAGGACCCGACCGCGTTCCGCCGCCTCGGCGCCGGATTCAACGGCCGGCGGGTCACCGGCGTCGGCTTCGACCAGGACACCCTGAAGGAGGCGGGCATCGAGGAGGCCGGCGCGTTCGCCGCCGTCTCCAGCGGTGACAACTCCAACATCATCGCGGCCCGGGTGGCCCGGGAGAACTTCGGCGTGGAGAACGTCGCGGCCCGGATCTACGACCCCCGGCGCGCCGAGGTCTACCAGCGCCTGGGCATCCCGACGGTGGCCACCGTCCGCTGGACCGCCGACCAGATGCTGCGCCGGCTGCTGCCGAGCGGCGCCGAGCCGCTCTGGCAGGACCCGAGCGGCACCGTGCAGCTCGCCGAGGTCGCCTACGACCCGCACTGGGTCGGCCACCGGATCAGCGGGCTGGAGGAGGCCTCCGGCACCCGGGTGGCGTTCGTCACCCGGCTCGGCGAGGGCGTGCTGCCCACGCCGCAGATGGTGGTGCAGGAGGGCGACCTGGTGCACGTCATGGCGCGCCGGGCCGACCTGCCGGCCGTCGAGGCCGCGTTCGCCCAGGGGCCGAAGGAAGAGGGTCACTGATGCGCGTCGCCATTGCCGGGGCCGGTGCCGTCGGCCGCTCGATCGCGAGCGAGCTGCTGGAGAACGGCCACGAGGTCCTGCTGATCGACAAGAACCCGAACTCCATCTCGGTGGAGCGGGTGCCCATGGCGGAGTGGCTGCTGGCCGACGCCTGCGAGATCACCTCGCTGGACGAGGCGGCGCTGCAGCGCTGCCACGTGGTGATCGCCGCCACCGGTGACGACAAGGTCAACCTGGTCGTCTCGCTGCTCGCCAAGACCGAGTACGGCGTGCCGCGGGTGGTCGCCCGGGTGAACAACCCCAAGAACGAGTGGCTCTTCAACGAGTCCTGGGGCGTGGACGTCGCCGTCTCCACCCCGCGCCTGATGTCCGCCCTGGTCGAGGAGGCGGTCAGCGTCGGCGACCTGGTCCGGCTGATGCGCTTCAGCCAGGGCAACGCCAACCTGGTCGAGCTGACCCTGGCGGAGGACACCGAGCTGGTCGGCACCCGTGTGGGCGACGTGGCCTGGCCGCCGGACACCTCGCTGGTCACCATCATCCGCGAGGGCCGGGTCCTCACCCCGGGCAAGGACGACACCCTGGAGGGCGGCGACGAGCTGCTCTTCGTGGCCGCCCAGGAGCGCGAGGAGGAGCTGGAGGACCTGCTCTCCGCGACCTCCGGCGCGCAGTAGCGGCTCCGGCCGACGACGGACGCCACGGCTGACACGGCGGCGGGGCCCGCACTCGGATCCGAGTGCGGGCCCCGCTGCTGTTGTCCCGGCGGCGGGCTCCCCCGCCGCTACCGGTCGCCCGGCGGCGCCTCGGCCCCGTCCCCGGCCGGCTCCTCGTCCAGCTGCGCCTTGATGGGCGGCGGCGCCTTCAGCAGGATCTGCCAGGTGACGTACATCGCCAGCAGCATCGGCGGGATGCCCAGGGCGACCTTCAGCCAGCCGAGCAGGTTGACGTTGTGGGTGAAGTACAGCGGGAAGAGGATCACCGGCTTGATGCCCATGATCACCACCCAGGCCCAGGTGGCCTTGGTGTAGGCCGCGAGCCGGCCCGGGTTCTGCTTGCGCCAGGTGAACATCTCGCCGGTGATCGGGCCGAGCATCAGCCCGATCATCGGCCAGCGGACCAGTGCCGAGACGGCCAGGCCGATGCAGTAGCCGACGCTCCAGAGCAGACCGGGCAGGTAGAAGTTCTCCGCCTTGCCGGTCTTCATGGAGATCCAGGCGCCGATGGCGACCCCGAAGACACCGCTGAAGGCGTGCTGGACGGTCTCCCGCCGGGCCAGCCGCGCCACCACGAACAGCCCGCTCAGGCCGAGCGCGGCCCAGGCGGCCGCGGGGACCTGGTGGGTGATGTTGTACGTGACGATGAAGACCAGGCCGGGCAGCGTCATGTCGACCATGCCGCGGACACCGCCGAAGGCCTGCATCACGGTGTCGGCGGCCTCACGGGAGGCCGCCTCGCGGGAGGCGGCCTCGCGGGAGGCCGCCTGCCTGGCCTCCTCCTCGCCGGGAGCCGCCTCGACCAGGTCGAGCTGGGCGGCGGGCTCGCCGCCGGAGTGGTTGCTCACGCTCATTCGCTCCCGTGTCCGACCGGACGCAGTTCGTAGCGGGGGTTGAACAGCACGCGGCGCCCGCGTGCGTGGCCGATCCGGCCGCTGGCCACCAGGCGGCGGCCGGGCTCTATGCCGGCGATGGAGCGCCGGCCGAGCCAGACCACGTCCAGCGCCTCGGTGCCGTCGAAGAGCTCGGCCTCCAGCGCGGGCACACCAGCCCGCGGGCGGAGGGTCACCGTTCGCAGGGTGCCGGCGACGGTGACCAGTTGACGGTCCCCGCAACTGGCGATCGGGGTGCAGCCCGACTCCGCCGCGATCTCCTGGCGCAGCTCCTCCGCCTGGAGCTCCTCCGTGGAGGAGGTCAGCCGGCTGAGCATGCGGCGGAAGCGGCCCTGCGGCTGGTCGCTGCTGTTGTCACCACTCATGTCGGAAGGGTACCGGTTTTGCGAGCCGTGGCGGCAGGCCGCGGCGGCGGCCGGGGGGCCGGGCGCCCTCGGGGTCAACCCTCGAAGCGGTAGCCCATGCCCGGCTCGGTGATGAAGTGGCGCGGGTGCGAAGGGTCCCGCTCCAGCTTGCGCCGCAGCTGGGCGAGGTAGACCCGCAGGTAGTTGGTCTCGGTCCGGTACGCCGGGCCCCAGACCTCCTGGAGCAGCTGGGTCTGGCTGACCAGCCGGCCGGCGTTGCGGACCAGCACCTCCAGCAGGTGCCACTCGGTGGGGGTCAGGCGGATGTCGGCGCCGTCCCGGTTGACCTTCTTCGCCGCCAGGTCGACGGTGAAGCTCTCGGTGACCACCAGCGAGTCGTCCTCACCGGCCACCGGCTCGGCCCGGCGGACGGCGGCGCGCATCCGGGCGAGCAGCTCGTCCATGCCGAAGGGCTTGGTGACGTAGTCGTCGGCGCCCGCGTCGAGCGCCTCGACCTTCTCGTCGGAGGCGTGCCGGGCCGAGAGCACGATGATCGGCACCCTGGTCCAGCCGCGCAGGCCCTTGATCACCTCGACGCCGTCCATGTCGGGCAGGCCGAGGTCGAGGACCACCACGTCGGGGTGGCGGGCGGCGGCCAGCTCCAGGGCGCCCGCCCCGTCGTGGGCCGCGTCGACCTCGTACTTGCGGGCCTTGAGGTTGATCACCAGCGCGCGGACGATCTGCGGTTCGTCGTCCACGACGAGGACCCGGGTCATACGGGCTCCGCCTTTCACAGCAGTCGGAAGGGTGGTGGTCATACGGGGGACGGGCGGTCGGCCGGCCCGGCCGTCGCGGGGTGCCCGGACGGCCCGGGGCGCTCGGCTCGTTCGGGCGCCCCGGCCTGCTCGGCCGGCCCGTCCCGGCCGGGCCGCTCGACCGGGTCGGCCCGCTCCGCCGGCTCCGGCGGCCGGTCCACGGCCGGCAGGGTGACGACCATGGTGAGACCGCCGCCGGGGGTGTCCTCGGCGGCGACCGTCCCGTCCATCGCCTCGACGAAGCCGCGCGCCACCGCGAGCCCGAGGCCCACCCCGGCCCCGCGCGGCGCGTCCCCGTACCGCTGGAACGGCGCGAAGATCCGTTCCTTGGCGTCCTCGGGCACCCCTGGCCCCCGGTCGACGATCCGCAGCTCGACCCGGCCCCGGCCGCCCACCGGGTGCAGGGCATCAGCCTTGACCAGCACCTTCACGCCCGTCGGGCTGTACTTGACGGCGTTCTCGACCAGGTTGGCCAGCGAGCGCTCCAGCAGCCCGCCGTCGGCCCGGATCATCGGCAGCGTCTCGGGGACGTCCAGCCGGACGGCCTCCGGCGGCACGCCGCCGAGGGCGAAGGGCACCACCTCGTCCAGGTCGGTCTCCTGGATCAGCGGCGTGACGGTGCCGGTCTGCAGCCGGCTCATGTCGAGCAGGTTGTTGATCAGGTGGTCGAGCCGGTCGGCGCCCGCCTCGATCCCCTCCAGCAGCTCCGCCTCGTCCGCCTCGTCCCACTCGACGTCCGCCGAGCGGAGCGAGCTGACCGAGGCCTTGATGCCCGCCAGCGGGGTCCGCAGGTCGTGCGAGACGGCGGCGAGCAGCGCCGTGCGGATCCGGTTGCCCTCGGCCTCCCGCCGGGCCGCGACGGCCTCCCCCGCCAGCCGGCGCCGTTCCAGCAGCACGGCCGCCTGGGCGGCGAAGGCGCCGAGCAGCCGGCGGTCCTCGGCGGGCAGCACCCGGCCGCGCAGCACCAGCGCCAGCGTGTCGCCGACCGGGACGTCCACGTCGGCGGTCTCCGGTCGCAGCGGCGGCCGCGGACCGGCCGCGGCGACCGACTGCCACGGCCCGAGCGGATCGGGGCGCTCCAGCAACGCGGCGGCGTCCTGCTGGAACGTCTCCCGGACCTGCTCCAGCAGCGCGGTCAGGACGCCGTCCCCGCTCGGCGCGCCCCGCAGCACCGTGCCGGCCAGCGCGCTGAGCGTCTGTGCCTCGGTCTGGCTACGGGCCGCCTGGTGGGTCCGCCGGGCCGCGAGGTCCACCACGGACGCGACGGCGATGCCGACGGCGGTGAAGATCGCCACCGCCATGATGTTCTGCGGCTCGTCGATGGTGAAGGTGTGGATCGGCGGGGCGAAGTAGTAGTTCAGCGCCGAGGATCCGACCAGCGCCGCGCCGATCGCCGGGAAGAGACCGCCGACCAGCGCCGCGCAGACCGTCAGGGACAGGAACAGCAGCATGTCGGTGGAGAGCCCCAGGCCGTCGACGTGGGTCAGCAGCAGGGCCAGCAGCGGCGGGCCGCCCAGGCCGATCAGCCAGCCGGCGACGGTCCGCGACCGGCCGAGGTCGGTGACCCGGCGGACCGGCACCCGGCCCAGGCCCTTGGCGGCCTGCTCGTGCGTGACGATGTGCACGTCGATGTCGCCGGAGGCCCTGGTCACCGTGGTGCCCACGCCGGGGCCGTAGAGGTACTGCCAGGCGGGCCGGCGGCTGGTGCCCAGCACGATCTGGGTGGCGTTCACCCCGCGGGCGAAGTCCAGCAGCCCGGCGGCGGGGTCGTCGGCGAGCACCGCGTGGAAGCTGCCGCCGAGGTTCTCCACCAGCGCCCGCTGCTCGATCAGCGTCTGGGAGGAGCCGGATCCCGAGCCGGCCAGTCCGTCCGAGCGGGAGATGTGGACGGCGAGCAGTTCGCCGCCGGAGCCGCGGGCCGCGATCCGGGCCGCCCGGCGGATCAGGGTCGCCCCCTCCGGCCCACCGGTCAGGCCGACCACGATCCGCTCGCGCGCCTGCCAGGTGCCCTTGATGCCCTGCTCGGCCCGGTACTTCTGGAGGTACTCGTCGACCCGGTCGGCCGTCCAGAGCAGGGCCAGTTCGCGCAGTGCGGTCAGGTTCCCGGGGCGGAAGTAGTTGGCGAGGGCCGCGTCGACCTTCTCCGGCGCGTAGACGTTGCCGTGGGCCAGCCGCCGGCGCAGGGCCTGGGGCGACATGTCGACCAGTTCGAGCTGGTCGGCCCGCCGCACCACCTCGTCCGGCACGGTCTCCCGCTGCCGGACCCCGGTGATCCCCTCGACGACGTCGCCCAGCGACTCCAGGTGCTGGATGTTCACGGCCGATATGACGTCGATGCCGGCCGCCAGCAGCTCCTCGACGTCCTGCCACCGCTTGGCGGTGCGGGAGCCCGGCACATTGGTGTGCGCGAGTTCGTCGACGAGCACCACCTGCGGACGGCGGGCCAGTACGGCGTCCAGGTCCATCTCGGTGAACGCGGCGCCCCGGTGGTCCAGCTCGCGGCGCGGGACGACCTCCAGGCCGTCCACGAGCTCCGCGGTGTGCCGCCGCCCGTGGTCCTCGACGAAGCCGACCACCACGTCCGTGCCGCGCTCCCGCCGCCGGTGCGCCTCGGAGAGCATGGCGTACGTCTTGCCGACCCCGGGCGCCGCTCCGAGGTAGATCCGCAGCCTGCCGCGTCCCATGTGCACCATTCTTGATCCGGCCGGTTCCGGGGACCACCCCGGACACGTGTTCCCCTCACCTTGGAGACTACGGCGTGGCCTGCGATTCTCCAGCGATCCGGCCGCTGATCAGGCAGTTTTAGCGGCATTTTGACGGCGGGAACGGCCCGGCCGGGGCACCGCCGGCCGCCCCACGGCCCGGGTGCCCTCGGCCGCACGGTGGTCTCCGGGCCTCTCCGGATTTCTTCGGGCTGACCGGGATCGCCTTGTCCGGAAACGCAAAGAACCCCCCGATCCGTACGGATCGGGGGGTTCTTTGGAATGATTGTTCGGCGGCGTCCTACTCTCCCACAGGGTCCCCCCTGCAGTACCATCGGCGCTGTGAGGCTTAGCTTCCGGGTTCGGAATGTAACCGGGCGTTTCCCTCACGCTATGACCACCGAAACACTATGAAACTGTCAACCGCACCCACGACAGGCCATGTCATGGGGGTCGTTGTTTCAGAACAACACAGTGGACGCGAGCAACTGAGGACAAGCCCTCGGCCTATTAGTACCGGTCAACTCCACCCCTTACGAGGCTTCCATATCCGGCCTATCAACCCAGTCGTCTACTGGGAGCCTTACCCTCTCAAGGAGGTGGGAGTGCTCATCTCGAAGCAGGCTTCCCGCTTAGATGCTTTCAGCGGTTATCCCTCCCGAACGTAGCCAACCAGCCATGCCCTTGGCAGGACAACTGGCACACCAGAGGTTCGTCCGTCCCGGTCCTCTCGTACTAGGGACAGCCCTTCTCAACACTCCTACGCGCACAGCGGATAGGGACCGAACTGTCTCACGACGTTCTAAACCCAGCTCGCGTACCGCTTTAATGGGCGAACAGCCCAACCCTTGGGACCTACTCCAGCCCCAGGATGCGACGAGCCGACATCGAGGTGCCAAACCATCCCGTCGATATGGACTCTTGGGGAAGATCAGCCTGTTATCCCCGGGGTACCTTTTATCCGTTGAGCGACGGCGCTTCCACAAGCCACCGCCGGATCACTAGTCCCGACTTTCGTCCCTGCTCGACCCGTCAGTCTCACAGTCAAGCTCCCTTGTGCACTTACACTCAACACCTGATTGCCAACCAGGCTGAGGGAACCTTTGGGCGCCTCCGTTACTCTTTAGGAGGCAACCGCCCCAGTTAAACTACCCACCAGACACTGTCCCTGATCCGGATCACGGACCCAGGTTAGACATCCAGCACGACCAGAGTGGTATTTCAACGACGACTCCACAACAACTGGCGTTGCTGCTTCAAAGTCTCCCACCTATCCTACACAAGCCGAACCGAACACCAATATCAAGCTATAGTAAAGGTCCCGGGGTCTTTCCGTCCTGCTGCGCGAAACGAGCATCTTTACTCGTAATGCAATTTCACCGGGCCTATGGTTGAGACAGTCGAGAAGTCGTTACGCCATTCGTGCAGGTCGGAACTTACCCGACAAGGAATTTCGCTACCTTAGGATGGTTATAGTTACCACCGCCGTTTACTGGCGCTTAAGTTCTCAGCTTCGCCCGGACGAATCCAAGCTAACCGGTCCCCTTAACGTTCCAGCACCGGGCAGGCGTCAGTCCGTATACATCGCCTTACGGCTTCGCACGGACCTGTGTTTTTAGTAAACAGTCGCTTCTCGCTGGTCTCTGCGGCCACCCCCAGCTCAGAGTGCAAGACTCATCACCAGGAATGGCCCCCCTTCTCCCGAAGTTACGGGGGCATTTTGCCGAGTTCCTTAACCATAGTTCACCCGAACGCCTCGGTATTCTCTACCTGACCACCTGAGTCGGTTTGGGGTACGGGCCGCCATGAAACTCGCTAGAGGCTTTTCTCGACAGCATAGGATCATCCACTTCACCACAATCGGCTCGGCATCAGGTCTCAGCCTTAATGAGTGACGGATTTGCCTATCACTCGGCCTACACCCTTACCCCGGGACAACCACCGCCCGGGCTGGACTACCTTCCTGCGTCACCCCATCGCTCACCTACTAC